>JACOXI010000005.1 GCA_016176335.1 Candidatus Daviesbacteria bacterium | reverse complement strand
CCTCTAGTGTGCCTGTTGTACCAAAAGTGCAGCGCAGGGTAGCTACGTTGTTTTTTGATAAGTGCTGAAAGCATCTAAGCACGAAGCAGACCCCAAGATGAGGAATCTTTGAAAAGCAATCCCGCAAGGGATTGTAAGACCCGTCGTAGACTACGACGTTGATAGGTTAGCGGTGTAAGTGCTGTAAGGCATTGAGCCTACTAATACTAATGGTCACAGTTGAGATTTTTTGATAAATTCCTTCAAAAACCGTATTCACATTTCGAGGCGCAAAAGTTTCTTGCTTGGAAAGTCGGCCTTGATACTTAATACAAAATACTTTATACTTAACTTCTCGGTGGTTTGAGCGAAGCTGCACTACCTGATCCCATCCCGAACTCAGTCGTAAAAAGCTTCAGCAGGGACGATAATTCCGGCGCAAGCCGGAGTGAAAATACCTCGCTGCCGGGATTCTAAAGAAAGATAGGTGATTATGGATGGATGTCATGGAGAAGCTGTTGGCTTCTTCTGCCTCAAAAATTGTTAATATCAGACGCGGCCAGGAAATTGAGGGTGAAATTGTTGCCATCAATGATTCCGAAATCATTTTGGATCTCGGTGCAAAATCGGAGGCTGTTTTACCCAAAAAAGAATTCTCTTCGGCTCAACTGGAAAAGCTGAAAATCGGGGAGAAAGTTAAAGCCTTTGTAATTTTTTCGGAAAACGAGAACGGCCAAGTTGTTTTATCTCTTAACCTTCCACAACCCAAGTCTGGTATCAGACGGGGCAGGGGGAAAAACTGGTTAAGATTTAAAAATTCCCAGACAAACAAATCAAAACTGTCAGGTACGGTCGTGGAAATCAATAAAGGCGGGCTGATTGTGGAAGCAGATTCGGTCAGAGGATTTTTACCAAACTCATTATCCGGTTTTGAGGTACTCAACAAAAATGTTTCCAGTGCTCAAGAATTGATCGGGCAAGCAGTTAATTTTTTGGTTTCCGAAGTTGATGAAAATGCAAACAAACTGATATTTACCCAAAAAGGATTGACCGAAGATGCGGTGAGAGCAAAGCTTAGAAACTTCAAAAAAGGCCAAAACTTTAAAGGAAAAGTAGTTTCAATTCTGCCTTTTGGGGTAGTGGTGGAGAAAGATGATGTTCGAGGATTGGTGTTAATTTCAGAGGTTGCCTGGGAAAGAACAGAAGATTTGTCTGCTTTTTTCAAGAATCAGGAAATTGAAGCTTTGGTTTTGGGAGTGGATGAGGATTTAGGCAGGCTGAACCTTTCGATAAAACAATTGAATGAGGATCCTTTTGTGAAACTTGCTCAAATTTATCCTGCAGATGAGGTAGTCAAGGGAGAAATAACCAATGTTTCAGATGCCGGAGTAGTAGTGGCCCTGACAGGCGCGGAAGGATTCTTGCCTTCATCAAAAATGGATCAGGACATAACTTATGAGGTTGGTAAATCCCAAAGCTTTCTGGTGGATGGCGCGGATACTCAAAAAAGAAGAATTACTCTTGCTCCGTTTAGAACTTCTACTGAAGGATTGATATATAAATAATCTCAAATGTTATATCTCAAATCGCAAATCTACATCTAAAATCTTAAATCTGTAAAGTTTTGAGATTTGAATTGTAGTTTTGAGTTTTGCCGCCAGAGGCGAGCCTCGTCTTTGACGGGACATTTGATTTTTGAGATTTTCTAATATGCCGAAGAGTCATTCAGTCTATATCTGCCAGCAGTGTGGATACCGTTCCTCACAATATCTTGGCAAATGCCCCCAATGTGACTCCTGGAATTCATTGGTGGAGGAAGTGGAGAGTTCAGAATCAAGAATCAAGAATCAAGAATTAAGGGAAAAAACAAAAATAATAAATTTAGGGGAAATAAAGCAAGTTAATTATAAAAGGCTGACTACAAAAATGGAGGAGTTTGATCGGGTTTTAGGCGGGGGAATAGTTTTAGGTTCTGTCAACCTGGTTTCAGGTGATCCTGGAATAGGAAAAAGTACATTGCTCACACAGCTGGCACTGAATTTAAATAGTATAAAGAATATTGATGATCGTATAAACGATGAACGATTAACGATTAACGATAAACAAGTTTTGTATGTTGCAGGCGAAGAATCGGCTCACCAGATTAAAATTCGGGTGGATCGGATTTCTCCAAAGGAGAATTTGGCAGTTTTAAATGAGGTGGATGTGGATGTGGTGGTAGAAGCTATCAGACAAACTCAACCTGCCTTGGTCATTGTGGATTCGATCCAAACCCTGGAAACGCAGGATTTGGAATCCATTGCCGGCTCAATAGGCCAAGTTAGGGAGTGTGCTGCGAGACTGCAGAAAGTGGCCAAAGAGAGTCATATCCCTATATTTTTGGTTGGTCATGTGACAAAAGAAGGGACTATTGCCGGTCCTAAAACTTTGGAACATATGGTGGATGTGGTTTTGTCTTTGGAAGGTGACTCCGCCACCCAATTTAGGATTTTACGAAGTAATAAAAACAGGTTTGGACCCACAGATGAGGTGGGGGTTTTTGAGATGGTAGATGCGGGAATGGTGGAGGTGAAAAATCCTTCCAAAATCTTTTTGGATCAAAAGGTGGATGCTCCGGGTTCAGCAGTGGTGGCAATTTTAACAGGACTGCGACCCCTTTTGGTGGAAATCCAGGCTCTGGTGACCAAAACAAGCCTGCCTTCGCCCAGACGTACAGGTTCGGGGGTGGATAACAACCGTTTACAACTTTTGGTGGCAGTTTTGCAAAAGAGAATGGGGTTACCATTATATGATCAGGATGTTTTTGTAAATGTCACCGGAGGACTGCGGGTTTTTGAGCCTGCAGCGGACTTGGGGATTTGCATGGCCATCATTTCCTCTTTTGAGGATCAAACAATAAAACCGAAGACGGTTTTTGTAGGAGAGGTAGGGTTATTGGGGGAAGTGAGAACAGTTAGAGAAATGGACAGAAGGGAAAAAGAGGGGAGAAAATTAGGATTTATAACGATCATTACACCAAAAACAGTTAAAAATTTATTCCAGACAGCAAAAGTAGCATTCGTAAGGGGGGTTGCCAAATGACTTTGGTAAATAATATAATCAAAGAGTTATGGATGATGTAAAGGAAGAAAAAAAGAAACATAAAATAGAAGAAGAAGAGATGGTGCGGGAGGATGATGAGGATGATAATGAGAAAGAGACCCAGCCCGAGGCGGGTATTACTCTTAAAGAAGATGAGAAAGCAGAGGAGGAATCCTCCTTCGCTAAAGCTTCGGAGGACAAGGAAAAAGATACAGATGTAGAGGAAGATAGTGAAGAAGATGAGGAGGAGCAGGATGAAGAAGATGATGGTGAAGATATGAGGAAATCAGAAGTACTGCGGCGTGACCTTAACCAATTTGTCCGGGATCATCAGCCAAGCTACAATTTAAATCCAAAGGGAAAAAGGCTTTCAGGAAAACTTGTCACTTTGATTTTGTTTATGCTAACTATAGCAGTGATAGGGGGCGCGATATATTTTGTTGCAGGAGTGGGCAGTCCTAAAAAACAAGAACAAACTGTTATTTCTCCCCCGAAAAGTACAACTTCCTCAACCCCAACCCCAACCCCGAAAGCTCTAAATAGATCAGAATGGTCTTTTGAGGTGCTTAATGGGGGAGGTGTGACAGGAGCAGCTAAAAAATTGGCAGATCAGCTCAAAGCTTTGGGATATCAGGTGGTAAAAGTTGCGAATGCGGACAAAGATATCCAAACAAACCAATTTTTTGTTCAAGAGGATTTGATGGCCGGGATAGACTCTATTGTCGTGGATATTAAAGACATCATCAAAATAGCCTCAATTTCAGGTAAACTTAAGGATTCAACAGCCTCCGCAAGGATTATCATAGGTAAAGAGTAAGAACCTGCTCGCACTTCAGTGTAGGAAATTTTACTTCGTGCTCGCAGAACCTTGCCTTTTTGACAAAGAGTCAAAAACGTAAATAATTTCACCTCTTGATCAAAAAGTAAGCTTGTGTTATTTTTCCCATCATGCGCATCAGAATGGATCATATAAACTATAAACTGGTTATTCCGGCTGTAGCATTAGTTGGTCTTGTTATTTTAGGGGGAGGTTTTCTTCTTTATCAAAATCAAAAAAGCCAAGTCCTAGATGATTCCCAAACGATATCTTACCAGGATGTTAAAAAACTGGTAGAAGAAGTTTCGAAACTAATTGATTTGCCGGAAGATGAAACTCCTGCTGTTACAACAATTACAGATGTGGCAAAAATGCAGGATCGGCCTTTTTTCCAAAGAGCCAAGAACGGAGATAAAGTTTTAATCTATACTAATGTGGCAAAAGCCATACTTTATGATCCTATTACCAAAAAAGTGATTGATGTTGCTTCTTTGAATATCGGTACCTCGTCTGCCAAAGTACAGGTGCTTTTGAAGGTTGCTTTAAGAAATGGTACTAAAACTTCGGGATTGACAACAAAAATAGAGGACAGATTACGAAAGGAAAATTTACAGTTTGAGGTTTCCTCAAAAGAAAATGCCGAAAGAGGGGACTATGACAAAACATTGGTGGTGGTATTGAATGAATCATCAAAAAAACTCGCAGAAAGTATCGCCAACTTGCTGAATGTAACCGTTGGAGAATTGCCTGAAAGAGAAATAAAGCCTAAAGATGCGGATATTGTGATTATTTTAGGTAAGGATGCTATTTAGGTTCCTTACATTTGCTTTGCAAAAATCATCCTGCCTGCGGGAATTTGGATGGATTTGGTGACCTTGACTTTTAGATTATCCCCCATTTTTCCTGCTGCATTTTCTACAACCACCATTGTCCCGTCCGCGAGATACCCAACTCCCTGATCAACCTCTTTTCCTATATGCACTATTTTAATCTTAAGTTCCTCTCCCGGAAGCGAAATGGATTTTAAGGCATTAGATAAATCATTAACATTTAAGACCGTCACAGAGGAGATAGAAGCAAGCTTATTTAAGTTAAAATCAGTGGTTACTATTTTGCCGTGTATGCCTTTGGCCAAATTTAACAGTTTATCATCCGTACTTTTGCCGGATTGTTCTTTTTCCCAAATATCGACCCTGAAACTTTTAATCTTTTTTAAATCTTCCACCACTTCAAATCCTCTTCTGCCTCTTGCCCTTTTTAAGGTATCGGCAGAGTCTGATACTTGTTGAAGTTCCAGGAGGATAAATTTGGGTATTAAAACCAAACCGGAAATAAAGCCTGCTTTGGCAATATCTAAAATCCTTCCGTCAATGATGGCGGATGTATCCAAAATTAAAGGTCTTGAGAAAGAAACAGAACCTATTTGAGGTGTGGGAAAGCTGGGAATGGGAAAATGAGCCCCTTTTAAGATTCTAATCATCTGGTTTGAAATTTCGGAAGAAACCTTGTGTATCATAAAATTAGAAAAGGAAAAATATAATATCTTTAAGCTCCTTGCCATATCCGGAAATACCAAAAAGCCTATTGCGGCAAAAATTATGGTGAGGAGCACTTTAACAAGTAGCTGATCTGTCCCGGGAATGGGCGGCAGAAGTGAAGAAAAAATGACCGCAAAGGTGGCAAAGATCAACGCCATTATCAGGCGCAATATAAGTTTGATACGCACAAAATTATTCCTTTACCAGGGTATTCTGCCACAGATGGTAGGGTAATTCAAGATCTTTTAAAGTTTTAAGATTTTAGATGCAGATTTGCGTTTTGCGATTTGAGTTTTGAGATATCCACATTACTTATTTTCTTGTTAACATCTAAAAGTATACCCCTTATTTAGATTGTCATAGCAGCCTAAAGAACCTATCATATCCCCCCTAAATAACTACGGGTCTACTATAATTTAATGTAATATTTGCTATGGGGCATGTAATACTTGACAAATAGTAATTTTGGTGGTAATCTCAAATTATGTTTGATTTCAAGTTTAATTTAGGGTTGAGGAGAGATAGAAAAATGGGAACCCGAATAAGAGCACAGAGGATAGATTTGGTAACAGAGCAGGTTAAGAAAGTTTTAACAAATTCTGACCAAAAGTTAATACTGATGGTAAGAGGATAAAAAAAGGATTCCTTGGAGGCAGACGGACCAAGGAGTCCTTTTTTTGTATTTTTTGGACAATTTACAACGATCTTGAAGTTGTAAGTAAAATTAGGGGAGTAAATTGTCCAGTGCGAGCTTTGTACGTTTAAAATAGAATAAAGTTTAGAAAGAGAAGCGAGATCGCAATGTCTCTTTTTTTGACCAAAAAGGTCAAAAAAAGAGCATTACTACCGCAGACGGACTCGAATAGCAATGCCCTTTTAATTTATTTCGAAAACAACTTCAAGAGCAGATAGAAGTTGCTTTCTAAGATAACAATAGAGCAAATTTTAGAGGGTTGTCAATACCCCAATATAGGCTCAAATTTGGGAAATTGGGTACTATATACCCTCAAAATAAGGCGTTTGGAAGATACATTTTTCGGGTCAATTTGGCGGTTAGCAGAACCCTTGTAGAGTTTTGAATCGGGGGTTTGTCTAGGGCAGGGACAAGCTCCCGATTGAGCACTCTATACATATAGATTTCCCAGATTGACCCATTCGGTATACTCAGGGTCAATCCCGAATGAAATTGAGGGATTGACAATTAGTTGACCCCATAGTATAATCCGTGCATTATTATGAATCCTGATCGTAGAGCAGAGATCGGACCGAACAGAAATCCAGACATAAATCCAGTTGCGAGGGTGGCCTTGGCAGGTTTTCTTGCCGCAGGGTCATTGACCTATTTACCGCCATTACTGGAAAAATTAGCATCTGGGTTGCCAAGCACGCCTGTAGGTGAAGCTTTTAATCCTAATTGCCGTGCCGGCTTAGGAATGACAGTTGATAATGAAGCTTTCTCCAAAGGAGCACGAGTGATAGTGGTGGAAGATTCTAATGGAAGAAGGATAGCTGATGGGAAGTTAAGGATAGGGCAAGAAGTACTGGTGACGTTTGAGGGTCCGAGTGATACGGTAAAAAATGGAAAAGATGCCAGACAGGTTGTGTATTTTGCCACTGATGCAAATGGTCGAAGAGTGTCTCCTGGAATAAATACAGCTATCACCTGCGGTAAATTTGAACACGTCAGTTCAATAGTGGAAGAAGGGATTCAAAAAAGAGAAACTCCTACTCCGTCACGAACTGCCACACAAGGATCAACACTCTCACCTTCGGCCGCCGAAAATCAAGTAGCCACTTTGAAGGATGAGGTTCAGAAACTTCAGAAATTGGTTGACCAAGCCAAGAGGGCTGAAGAAGATAAAAAGTTGACCGAAACAGCGGAAGCTAGAGGGGAGGTTAAAGGCAGAGCTGCTGCAGTTGCGGAAGAGCAGGAAAAAACCAGAGTAGAAACTTTGATACGACAAGCCAAAGACCAGGGCAGAGCAGATTACATAGCTGCTGCCACAGCTGTAGTTTCATCCACAGCCGGAGCTGCTGGAAAAGGAGCAGGCGGTAGTTTTGAAATACCTCAGATTCCCTGGATACCTGTGGCTGGTGTACTTGGGATACTTGCTTTAGGATGGGCTGAATTGAAATCTAAGAAGGTTCAACGTACGACTGTTAATACATTTAGATTCCCCGACCGTGCTTTTAGACATTTTATCTTGAAACAGGCACACGTTCAACTTTGGCCATAATTTTATTGTATAAGGAAGGTTAAACTATGCATATAGCTTCAAAAATATTTTGGAGAAAATTTATTAGGTATTTACTGGTAGGATGTTCCGCCCTCACTATTCTGGCCGGTTTCAACTATGTGGATGGTTTCCAGCGTGGCCCCATGTCAGCCAGCGCCGAGGAAGTGGGGTTTATTTCTTCCGGAGAATCTGATTTACCTATGGATGGTTTTCCCGTCGGATTTATTTCACAAGGAGAGCAACCCCTGCCCGGTACCCAAACTACTACCACTACCCCAACTAACTGTCCAGAAGTCAGAAATACCCCTTACGGACAATGTGGGGGTACTGTGGGGTTGGAAGGAAGAGACCCCACCCATCAATTTGAGGTGGTGAGAATCACAGATAGCTGTACCGGCGGGATCTTAAGATATGAAGTTACCAGAGACGCTGGAGCGGCTGAAACTTGTGGTTTTCGAACTCCTCCACCTCCACCACCACCTCCACCACCACCAACTCCGTCCCAATATGAATCCTATTCTGCTTGTGGACAATCAGGACAGCTTTGGGTAGGGGGTGGGTATAGGCGGCTGCAACCCAGTGACTGTGGTGGTAACACCTATCTTCATGTCTTTTCTGACTCTTCAGGCTATCTAACTAATGCTTGTGAAGCAATTCCACCCGGAGGAGAAAAAAATGGTGACGGTTGCGGCTGGCATCAGGCAGCTGCTCCTGCTGCACCTGCTGGATCTGCTTGTGGCACCCGAGAGGTAGATGAAGGATGTGCGGATAGTGGTTTCAGATCATTTCGGACCATAGATACTTGTAGTGGTTTTTCTTCAGCAAGGCGGGTGTGGGATTCATCCTGTCTCAGCACTATTGATAATAGCTGTCAAGAATTTGTTACTGCCAGTTTTTGTTCTTCTCAAGGTTCCCGGACTGAAAGAGTCAGAAATACCTGTACCGGTCTGGGAGAATTTACCAGAACAGTATGGGATAGCAGTTGCGGTTTTTCCTCCGGTTTTTTTCCGTCTTCATTTTGTAGTCCCACTGAAATTTTCTCCAGTGACACCTGTGTGGGTAATGGTACCAGAGAGAGGGTTTTTACCAACAGTTGTACCGGAGGCGAGATGAGACGCGAGAGATTCTTTGATGGCAACTGTTTGGTGAGCGGGCCTGTGGTTACACAACCGGTGATTACACAACAGGTTGGGACACAGCCAACAGTAGTCAGGTTTGCCACTGTGGATGCTGTTTGTCCTGCCGGTTCCACCAGAACAGTGGAGGGGAATGTGGTGACTTGTACTATTCCTGCACCCGCCACATTTGGCAATGTAGGGGTTGCCAGAGTGATTACTGCTCAAGCGCCAGTAGTACAGGGAGTTAAGGAATTACCAAAAACAGGGTTACCCTTATTGGCTTGGGCTGCTTTGGCTTTTGTGCCTGCAGGACTTAAGATAAGAGGGTTTTCAAAAGTAAAAATGGAGACTGCTGCAAAACCGCACTTCCTTTACGAAGAAAGACAATTTAAGGTCGGCTCTTGACAATAAACAGGAGGTATGGTTTACTTGAGTGGTAAGCCTCTAACTTACAGATTTCCAGGATATAAATTTCTAATTTTTAATTACTAATTTCTAATCAAATCCCAATGACTAATGAGTAAATTTCTAAATAGTTTAGGTCAATTAGGTTAATTAGGTTAATTTTACTATGCCTCGCGTAACCAAATCATTTAAACCAAAAGAAAAGCCAATAGCAGATAGCCATTCCCCGGAGGAGTTTGTGGGGGAGCCTTCTGCCGTCATTGCGAGCGAAGCGAAGCAATCTAGTGAAGAGATTGCCGCGTCGCCTTCGGCTCCTCGCAATGACAACTATGGTTTCCGCCCAAGATATGAAAACGGTGGGTATCAAAATGGTGGCCGTGATTATTCAAGCTCGCCCCGCGATGTTCCCACAGAGGAAGTTTCAGGAATTTTAGACATTATGCCTGAAGGACATGGGTTCTTGCGACCTAAATATATACCTTCTGATATAGATGTATATATTTCAGCAAGTCAAATCAGGAGATTTGGTTTAAGAGCGGGAGATGAGGTTTTAGGTGCGGCACGTCCTCCCAAAGAAACCGAAAGATATTTTGGACTGTTGCAAGTAAATAAAGTTAATGGAGAGGATGCTGAAGGATTGGTTTCTCCCCAAGGACGGGCCAAAAAAAGAGTCAAATTTGAAGATCTGACTGCCATCTATCCCAATAAACACTTAAGGCTGGAAACAGGCAAAAGCCCACTATCACAAAGAGTAATTGATCTGGTAGTGCCTATTGGTTTTGGTCAAAGAGGATTGATTGTCTCTCCTCCAAAAGCCGGTAAAACTACCATTTTAAAAGATATTGCTGCCGGTATTACTAAAAATCATCCCGCAGTAATCTTGATGGCTGTTCTGGTTGGTGAGAGGCCGGAAGAGGTGACTGATCTGTCAAGATCTATTAAGGGTGTGGTTGTTGCCTCCAATTTTGATGAGCCGGCAGAAAATCAGACCACTGCTGCGGAAATTGCCTTGGAACGGGCCAAAAGGCTGGTGGAGCAGGGTAAAGATGTGGTGATTCTTCTGGATTCCATAACAAGGCTTGGCCGGGCTTATAATCTGTCTGTACCGCCATCCGGCAGGACTTTGTCCGGTGGATTTGATCCGGTGGCCCTATATCCTCCCAAACACTTTTTTGGAGCAGCCAGAAATTGCGAAGAAGGCGGATCCCTGACCATTATTGGTACTGCATTGGTGGACACCGGTTCCAGAATGGATGATCTAATTTATGAGGAGTTTAAAGGCACAGGCAACATGGAATTACACTTAAGCAGACAGCTGGCCGACAGGAGAGTATATCCTGCAATTGATATAGAAGGCTCGGGTACCAGACAGGAACAATTGCTATTCAAAGAGGAGATTTATAAGCAAATGGTGATTTTAAGAAGAATGATTGGCATTTTGGGCGAGAACGAAAGAACAGAGATCTTTTTGGAAAGACTGGGGAAGACAGAATCTAATGAGGAATTCTTGAAAACCCTGAAAGACGTTAAGTGACTTGAGTTTCTTAAGTAACTTAAGTAGCTTAGTGTGTTAAAATAATCCCCGTGAATTCCCTAAAAGATGACCTAAAGGCTCTATCCCATGCTTTAATTTGGTACTCCAGGAAGAAAATAAAGTACTTTGCCCACCAGTTTGAAGGCTTTAAAAATTTTGTGGTGGAGGTGTTGATGCAAGGTCGGGGTATCAATCAAAAAAGATTTTGGCACGGTTCAATTATTGCTTTGGCCTTTGTTGGGATTTTAACTTCAGGAGTTTTCGGAGGGCAAAGTTTGATCTCCGCCACGTACCCGGGTATTGGCGGACCGGATCCGCGCTTTACGGACGCTTTTGAGCCATTCCCGGCCGGGCCAATTCTGCAGGCTTTTCCCGATACTCAAACCATTATTTCCCAAAAGCCCCGTTCTGAAATGATTGAATATAAAGTGGAATCAGGTGACACCATATCTTCCATTGGACAAAAGTTCGGTGTCAGCCAAGACACCATAAAGTGGGCAAATGATCTGACTTCGGATCAAATCAAACCAGGCCAGAGCCTTAAGATTTTACCTGTTTCCGGTATTTCGCATATTGTAAAAAGCGGTGATAATTTGGAATCGGTTGCCAAAAAATACTCTGCGGAGTCTCAAGCAATCCTTGATTTTCCATTCAATGACGTGCCGGATGATTTTAGTTTAAGGATTGGACAGCTGTTAATTATTCCGGACGGGATTCCGCCGGAAGTTAAAGCTCCGCCTAAATTTAAACCACAACCTAAATATCTGGCGCAAGGTCCGCAGTCGCCCACCTTCGACGCACCATTCGGTGCATCATTCATCTGGCCCGCAGGGGGTCAGCTGACCCAATACTTTGCCTGGTATCATTCGGGGATAGATATCGCAAACCGTGATGCTCCAGGCATTGCTGCAGCAGATGGGGGGGTGGTGGTGGTGGCAGGCTGGCCTGATAGTCAAGGATATGGCAATAGAGTAGTTTTAGATCATGGTAATGGTTATAGATCGCTATATGCTCATCTTTCCAATATCTATGTTTCGGTGGGAGAGACAGTTTCCCGCGGTCAGTTAATAGGTCAGATGGGATCAACAGGTCGTTCTACTGGCACTCATCTTCATTTGGAAATTCACTATAAAGGCGTCCCAGTAAACCCACTCGCTATTCTGAAATAGATTATAGATTTATGAACAATGATTTAAGATTTATGATTAAATTCATAAATCGTATCTCATAAATCATAAATCTGTTAAAATTGTGAAACGGGCCCGTGGTATACCGGTAGAATAACTCCATGGCATGGAGTAGAAAGGGGTTCGATTCCCCTCGGGTCCACCGTAAATAATCTCAAAATTCAAATCGCAAAACTCAAATCTACATCTAAAAACTGAAAAACTTTAGAGATTTGAGATTTATAGGGCTTGTAGGTAAATGGTATACCGGTACTCTCGCACAGTACAGTTCCGAGTTCGATTCTCGGTGAGTCCACTTCGACTCACTTCGTTCGCTCAGTGTTATAACACTTCGACTCTGGTTCGACTACGCTCACCATCGCTCAGTGTTATAACCCTTCGACCCATTCGATTAACACTCAGGGTCGTACTGAGTGGAATCGAAGTACGACTTCGCTCAGGGCTATAGCACCTTATGGACTGGGGGTTGGGGTGGGTTCCGGTTTTTTGACTGCTTCGGGGGTGGCTATTTTTTCCGGCTTGGGCAAATTTAATACTTTAGGTAATTCTTTCTTTTGCAGAGTGCCGCTGTTTTGCTGCTCCGGTGCGGTAATAGGTGAGGCTTGAGCCGAGCCGGAAGCAATCCTGTTTTTGAGGTCGTTCAGATAATTTTGCGCTGTTTTGTAATCTTGGCTATTTTGGTCGGTGATAAGATTTACCACCTGCTGGGCTGTCTGCACTGCTCCCGAGAGATCACCTTTATCCCGCAAAGCCACTGACAGGTTAAAAAAGGCGTTGGCATAATCAGATTTAAGATTGATGGCGTCAGTAAAGAAGCGGATGGCCAAGTCATAGTTTTTAATAGTATAGTAAACCCCGCCCACATTAAGCCGTAAAATCGGATTTAAGGAATCGTTTTGGATGGCTCTGCCGTAAGAATCCAAAGAGAAAACCAGGGCATTTTGGGCAACTCCGGAGATTTGTCTGTACAAAAGTCCCAAAACTTCCCAATTTATAGCTGATTTGGGTGAAAGAGTCACTGCATTTCTTGCCTCATTGATTGATTGTTGCAGTAAAACCTGGATATTTTGTTTATCCTGATCTGTCAAAGACCCGCCAGGTGAGGCCTCGGTTGGGCCTTTGGCCAAAGCAATGGCATTGGCTAAAGCAAAGTTAACTTGAGCCAAATCAGTCCTGTAAAGGTCATTGTAAGGATTAAGTTTTTCTGATGCCACCAATTCATTGTAAGCTAGGACGCCGTTATTTTGAGCCACAGCATTTACAGCTTTTCTATGATGATAATCTGCCAAAGTAAATCTGCCGGCAAAAAAGGCTCCGGACAGTACCAATGCCAAAGAAGAAACCAGCAGGATTCCCGGCAGAGCATCAATTCTGACTGTTTCCGAAGAAGAATCAGCAGATGATAAATTGCCGGCTATCCTAAAAAGTGTTCTGGTGAAATTGCCCTCCTCATCACCACCCCACCTTTTTTCACCAGACCCTGCCGTATTTGCCACCATGAAAGAGGCCAGGATTAATACTCCAAACACCCAAAGAGGTAGAGTTGAGGGGTAGAGGGCCAATACCAGAAAGAAGGTCAGTCCTGCTATGGCCAGGGTTTTAGATAGTTCGTGGTTCGTGGTTGGTGGTTGGTGGTTTCCAGACTTTAGGGTTCGGTAAGCGGAATTTATAAAAAGTGCTGTCAGCGAAAGCAGTGCTACTGCTCCAACTCCGCCCAAATTTGCCAAAGTTTCCAGATATTCATTGAAAGCAGAGTCGAACCTGACATTCCAAAGGTTGGTTTGGTTGAGTTCAATAGGCTTGTAATTGGTAAAGTTAAAAAGATAAGTGGCAGGTCCGCTTCCCCAAAAAGGAGAATCGCGGAAAGCGGAAACGGAGATTTTCCAGGAAGGTACAAAAGGCAGCTGTAACTCCCTGGGGAAGTTTCTTGCTTTATCATAAAGCGGATTTTTGGTTTCATCAACAGGCGGGAATAAAGAGAGCACGGTAATAAGTAGAGCTAAAGTTATGGGGACAATAAGATAAATCGCAGTTGCAGGTTTAATTTGACTATAATTTGCCGGTTTAAATATAAAGAAAAAGACTACCAACGCAAAAGAGGCAGCTGCCCAGGTAGCCCAATTGCCTGTTAAAACTATGGTGGTGAGAGAGAGGAATAGAATAATTGAACTGACTATTCTAAAAATCGGGTTTCTGCCATGTAAAATGTTTCCCAGAATAATCGGTAAAAGCATTGTCAGTATGGCGGTTGTGGAGAAGTTTGAGCCGGTTAAAGTAAAGTTTACGCCATGGATTAAAGGTTTGGGAAGCAGGGTCAGTCCCGCGTACGCTGCCAGGCTGATGGCGGCCAGTACTCCTCCTGCCAAAACTGTTGCGCCCAAATACCATTTTGTTTGCCTTTCTGATTTTAAATTATTCACCAATATAAAATAGAAAAGGATGTAAACTATCAAAGATGATAAACTGCCGTGTACCTTAAGCTGATTTCCCAGTAAAGCCACAAAAGGGGAGGGGGAGACTACAGTTGAAACTATGGCCACAGCCAAAAGCAAAAGCAAAGGGATATCCAGCGGGGTTCTGACAAATACCACTTTGCCGGTGATGGTAAATCTTAAGGTTAAAAGTATCAGTATCAGTCCTGTAAAAATAAACAGCACCAAAAATTTTGCAGTTTCATAAAATTCCGTTGTCAGGTTGGTAAATAAAAACAGGGTGGAAAGAATAACCAATAACAGGCCAACTTTAAATATCAATCCTAAATAGCTGTTTAATGTTGTTTTTAAATTATCCACGTATTTACCCTAGACAGTTTTCAGCACAAAAGCAACTAGTATTTAATATATCAATCTATAAACTTTATCAATTTTTAATTCTTAATTCTTAATTTTTATTCAATTTTTAATGTTTTAAAATTTAAATTTTATTCATTTAACATTCATTAGAAATTTTAAATTTTAAATTAAAAATTCTGTTTCACTCAGTATCTACGATCCACCAGTTAAAGTTAATATCCAAAGAGGCAGGGGTTAGTATGGAAACATCAAAGCTTTGATTGTTTTTAATATTGGTGACAGAGAGGACTTTATCCGTTGCAGTTGTCGGGGTAATGAATACCCTGGAACTTGCACTTATATTAGTACTTGGGATAGTAACTTGAGTTTGATTGGCAGGTATGGTTCCGGTACCTATTGAGGCAGAAAGGATGGCGGAAGAGCTGGCAATCGGAGTATTGGATATTGTTAGCTTATTTGTTTTAACTTCCGAGGCTAAAACTTGGCCTTTAGTTTGTATATTACCGGAGGCATCTATGGTGACCTTGCCATTGAAAATATCCACTCCCTGGGCAAGGGAGGATTTTTGAAGATACAGTATTCCTGTGCCTCCGGTGCTGCCACCTATCACACTAATCTCCGAACCATTATCTATACTGAAGACTCCATCAATTGTTAACCTTCCTACAATATTTGTCCTACCCAATGTTGTAGTGCCAAATGATTTAAAGCTTTCTGAAACATTAAGGTTATATGCTGTTAACATGGCAGAAACTGTGGCTTCGGACACAGTCAGGGAAGTTAGAGTGGCAGAGCCTGATGCCAAAAGTATATCAGGCGGAGTGAGCTGGAGAGATTCCACATCTCTCTTGATGCTGGCCAGCTGGGCTGAAGCAGAAGCCAGTTGGGTCTCTTGGGAGGCAATATGAGCCGAGGCGGTGGCCACTTGTAAATCCAGATCGGCAATCTTTTCTGCCACATTAAAGTAACTAAGCTGTGAGCTGGAAGAAGCCTCGGGGGTGAGATTGATACTGGAGATGGAGGCTGTTAAGTCACCCAGGCCAAAGTTTTGTAACAGCAAGCTATCAACTTTAACTTTGGGCATCAGGATGTTACCCTGGTCATCCAAAGAGATGGAGGCCAGAGCATTCTTAGGATCAGCAAAAGAGACATTGATAAAGGCCAGGATTTTGCCGATACAGTCGTCAGACTGATTTGTGTTTGTCTGACAGCTGATAGCTGATGGCTGATAGCTCTCTAATGCTTTACCTATGACTTGCCCCGGCCTTGTGGCTTTCATGGCCACCCCGGGGGTGGAGGAGGAAGTCAGATAATCGCCCCGCTCAATCGGCCCATTTTCAGTTGAGACCTTAACTTGGGCCTTGCCAGATAAAGCAGTGGAATAAGGAGCAATATCATTGGTCACCACTCCCAATACCCTCTCCTCATAAGCTCTTGAGGTTTTAGCCAGCTGTCCTGAAGGACTGGCAGAGGGACTTACCAGATCACCGATTGTCAATTGCTCGGCAGATTCACCTAGGTAGGTAGTTTGATCATGCAGGGCCTGGACTCCCAGCCAGCTGGCCATGGTTACTTCCTGGTAATTGATTGACTTATCATCACCTCTGCCAAATATGGTATAGAAATCTTCAGCTATAAGCCCCATCCTGTCTTTGGGGCCGCTGATGTAGTCATAAGTGTAAACTGGAATATTGGCAATTTTGTCCAAAATATTATTGACAGAGACTAAGTTGAAGTTCTCTTTAAAGGTTCTGCTGGAAGATACAGTAAAGGTGGCATCTCCGGCATTGAGCCTGGACCAGGTGGCCCCGTTTTGAACCTGCAGCTGGGCATCAGGAGAAGTGGCTCCAATGCCGACATTACCGGCTGTAAAGAAGCTGTTCCCGTTGCTGAATATCTGCGTCGTCACGGTGCCGGTTGAGTTATACCCTTTGATGGTTCCGGTCGCGCTGATATCCAAGCGGATCTGGCCGTTATCCGAAACAGACAGCGCGTTTCCGTTATTGTTGGCAGCGCTCGAGTTCCGGAGTTGGAGTAAGGTGCCCGATGATTGGGAGATGTCACCCCAGATGTCCAGGCTTCTAGCTGGATTGGTAGTCCCAATTCCCACATTACCTCCGGCTGGATTTAACAGCAGGTCATAATTAGTCCCGGAAGTATTCCCTGCTTGTATTACTCCATAATTATCTGTGGTATCTATTCCTAGTACTAATTTTTTCTGAGCATTTCCGGCAGTGCCAGTTAAAGAGAGCTGGGTAGTTCCTGCTGTCCCAATCAATGAAGCATTAGTCCCTGCAGGATTAGCATCTACAGCCAGCTGTAACAATCTATCAGGTGAGGTAAAGCCAATGCCTACATTGCCTCCACTATCAATCCTGGCTCTTTCACTTGTGCCGCCACTATAAAATCTGATAGCACCTGATGCATTTTGTGCTGCAATGCCAACACCGCCACTTGTTTGGCTCTCCAGGGTCAAAGATCCAGCGACATTACGATTGGCAGTGGTAAAGCTGCTAGAAAACTGGAGAAGCCTTCCATACGCCCCGCCATCATCACCATAAAACTCAATTCCGGTAGTAGCTGATGTTCCGGCAGTGGCGTTTCTTGTTATTATTGAGGCACTACCGTTAACATCCTGTCGTACTTCCAATCTTGCCCCTGGGCTGGTAGAGCCAATACCAACATTACCAGCATTAGTAATTCTTACCCTCTCGGTTAAGGTAGTACTGGTTCGAGTTACAAATGTTAAGAGCCCGGAATTATTTAGATCAGCACTTAAGGTCATCGCACCAGTAGAGGTGTTCAGGCCAATAAAACCAACCTGACTATTGGCGACATTCGTAAAGAGGGGTCCATAAAGATCACCATCTGAGCCGGTTTTTTGTAACCGTAGAGCCTCTGAACTGGCAGCTACATGTAGAGGTACACTTGGACTGGTTGTCCCAATTCCTACATTACCATCGAATGTTGCGGCATTGGCAATGTTTAGTGCAGAACCTGCGGTTACATTGTTCTTTAGAAATCTGTTTTGCAGGTAACTTCCGGTTGAAGCCCCTGTTAAGGTTAATAGTCCCCCTTGGTAAGTAATGCCATACGCGTCTCCCGAAGCTATGGAATACGCCCCTCCTTGTATGCCTTGAGCACCTGTTGCCGAATCCACAAAGTAAAGCTGGCTGTCGCTGTCAAAAAGAAATCTCATAGTCCCGTTATTGCCAACAGCCAATATATTCCCGTCTGCCCCAAAAGAACCCCCTCCTGTTCCTGTGGAAAGGGCTGTATCTATTTGGATTGCTCCTACAGATGAGGTTGTTTTAGTAGTATCGGCAGTAGTAAAGGTGTAAAGCCTGATGCCTTGAGTGGCACTGCTGTTTTCTACTAGTCCAATAAGCTCCAGTCCTCCTGCTGTTGCGTTGTATTTCCTAAACAAAGCATATGTGTCGGTCTCGGTAATATTCGTTAACCCATGGGCGATATCGGAGGATTTGAAAGATAATATCTCATCATCATTGGCTCCCTGGTTTATCGTTAAACCAACGGTCATACTGGCATTGGCAGTATCGTTGATATAGAGATTCCCACCAAAGGTAGAGGTGGAATCAACTGTTAAAGTACCTGCCAGTCTGCTATTCCCCCAGACATCCAGTTTATTAGAAGAGGTAGTAGCCCCAATGCCTAAATTCCCATCCACAAATAATCCATTAGCAGGTGCAGCAGTACCCTGATACAAACTACCTATATGAGCATTACCTGCCACAGACAGATTAGAATTAGCTGTGGTAGTGCCTATGCCTATATTACCAAATACTGCCAAACCATTAGCAGGAATTGTTTGATTTACTCCTGTATAACCAATCCCCACATTTCCTTGAATTACTAATTTAGCTTGTGGAAGACTAGCGCCTATTCCAACATTGCCAGCTCCATTAATAACACCCAAGATATTTGTTTTGATATCCTGCCACTCGACAAGGTTGGTTGCCTGGGTAAACGGATGTTCCATACCTGCGCCTGAACCGCCGCCATTATATAAAGCGGTTCTCTCCTCAGCAGTAAGGGCTTTTTTCCAAAAGCCTAAAGCATCAATCCGTCCATTCCAAAATTGGCTTGTGCCTCGTAGCGAACCAATCTGTACGCCATAAGTACCATCCTGTACGCCACCACTGTAAGACGTTGAATCTACAGCACCGTCGTTGACCTGGATATTAAGTGTATCGGCAGTATCATCGTACCAAAAAACTACAAAATACCATGTATTTGCAGATGGTGCACCAAAAGTAGTAGCTGTTCGTGATGTTCCTGTATCATCAGCTAAATTACGGACTGCACCCTCAAATCGAGTTCCCGTATAATACAAATCATAATCCTTCTCCCCAACATTGGGTCCCCATTTGGATATAATCTTTGCTGCTGTTCCTGTTGCATCTAAATATACCCATGCGGCCATTGATACACTTACCCCACTACCAACGCTAAGCGAAGCATTATCATTAATAGAAAGGTACTCGGAGTTGGCAGACGTAAACTGGGCAGCATTACCAATTTTTCCTGTTGCTTGAGTAACTGTGGCATTATCCGTCAGGGTATTTGAGCCGACAGAGTCGGCACGGTTGCCAGAAGCTTCTTCTAATTTCCAGTAGGCTTGAATGCTGGTAAGTAAATCTGCGGTAGAGTAGCCTCTTGTTAGCAAACCGGCAGCAGCATTGCTGTTGTTGACCTGCAATCTTGCACCAGGTATAGTTGTCCCAATGCCTACATTACCTCCTGATTGGACTACAAATGGATTAGAAGTATTGGCATTTACCTGGAAGCTAGCTGATGGGGAAGTATTACCAATACCTACATTACCATTATCCAGTACAGTAGTCCCAGTACCAGCCCCTCTGACAGTTAACCCGCCATAAACATTCCCTGTAGTCCCAATGCCTACATTCCCTCCGGCAAATAATCCAAAGACAGAAGATCCAGATGTTAAGGATGGGGTAGATCCTGTAAAAGAAAGGGCCCCATTATTGGCAGATAGTGTGGTAACCCCCGTTACTCCCAGAGTTCCTCCAATAGTGGAATTGGAATCCACTGTTAAAGTTCCTGCTAATCTACTATTTCCCCATACATCCAGTTTATTGGAAGAGGTAGTAGCTCCAATACCCACATTCCCATCCACAAATAATCCATTAGTAGGGGCAGCAGTACCCTGATACAAAGATCCTATATGAGCAGAACCTGAAACAGAAAGATTACTATTAGCTGTAGTAATCCCTATACCTATATTACCTGTAGAGGTAATGACTGTAGAAGATGATCCGGCATTAACCTGGAAAGTTTGGACAGGACTGGTAGTTCCAATACCAACGTTGCCATTACCCATCACCACCAAAGCTGTATTGGCTGGAGCAGTCACATTGCCTGAATTGATACTGAACAATGGGGAAGTGGCAGGAAATGTTGCTCCCACCCCAATGTTAACAGAATTTTGGAATCCAACCCCAGACCAGAATTGTGCATTCCCAATCACTTCCATACTGCCGCCTGAAAAGATATTACCTGCATAGATGCTGCCTCCGGTTGAGCCTTGGGAAAAGTCGGAAGAGGCACCGGTCAGAGTACCTGTTCCGGAAAGGCCAATCAGGTCCAAACTGGCAGCCAAAGACACTCGGGCTGTGGAGGCATAATAGACTGCAGTTTGGGATGTACCATTGATTCCTCCCAGGACATAGAAATATCCATTAGCCATAACATAACTGGGGTCCATTACTGCGGCAGGTAAAGAATTACTGTTGGTGGTCCAGGCAGAGATGGTGCCGTTTGAGGCAGGTCTGGCATAATAGACAGTGGTGGAAGGATTTCCTCCTGCCACATAGACATAGCCATTGGCTGTGCCTGCTGCTGTTCCTCTTCTGGTGGCAGGCAGGGCAGTGGTGGTAGCCCAAGCACCGGTGGAGCCGTCAACATTAAGAGCTGCATATTCAACCGTGTCTATAAGTTGTCCCAAGCTGTTGAGTCCTCCAAAAACATAAACATAGCCATTGGAAACCAGGGCCGAGAATTCATGCCTGCCGCCGTTTAAGGAATTGCTATTGGTAGTCCAGGAGCCAACAGAGCCGTCAGCATTCAGCTTGGCATAGTAAACACTGGTCAGTCCAGGTTGCCCTCCTATGAGATAAATATAACCATTAGCGATAACCGAGGCCTGTAGATTAACAGATATGGGTAAAACAGTGGTGGTTGTCCAACCTCCCAGCGTGCCATCTCTGTTAACTTTGGCATACCAAACAGTATCTTTAGCGCCACTTCCATCCAGCGGATTCCCTCCCAACACATATATATAACCATTGGCAGCTGCAGAGGAAGGAGCGTATCTTATCGCAGGCAAGGCAGTGGTGGTCGACCAGGTACCAATAGAACCGTTGTTATTGAGCTTGGCATAATAAACAGTGCTTTGGGCGTTGGTGTCATCATACCCTCCTATGGCATAGATATAGCCGTTGGCGGTAACAGAGACCTGGGTGGATCTTATGGCAGGCAAAGCATTGGCATTGGTAGTAAAGGCAGCCAGAGAACCGTCCTGTCCTGAATTAAAAGCAGCAGTCCTGCCGGCAACATCAAGGGTATAGCCGGGACTGGTAAATCCAATCCCCACATTGCCACCTGATGTAACCACAAAGGCAGATGTGCCGGAAGGATTGATCTGGAAGGTTTGAGAGGCAGAGGTATTACCTATTCCTACATTACCTGATGAATTTATGGATAATCCTGAATGTGATCCTCCTCCAGAAGTTAGAGCCAGCTGATTAGTCCCAATCCTCCAAAGGCCTGTATCAGTATCACCAGTGAAAGTTAGAGCAGGAGTAGCAGCTGCACCATCAGGCAGCAGTGCATAACCAGAAGAGTTGACCCCAAATAAATCTCCATTACCGACTGTAAACATATAGAGTGGGGTGGCATCTGAAATTCCCACCGCAGTGGTGCCATTGATGGTAAACATGGCATTGTTAGCTGCGTTACCGTTGGCATCATTGCTAATCTTGAAAAATCCAGAACTGGCGTCTATCCCCATACTATAGCTGCTTGCGCCAGCAATATTAAAGATCATTGAGGCTAATTCTCCTCCGGCATTATTAGGGTTAATTATTCTTAATTGTCCTTCTGCTGCCGAGTTAATCTCCAAGGAGCGGCCTGGGCTCGTTGTCCCGATGCCGACATTGCCATTATCCAGAACAGTTAATCCTTGTCCTAAACCAGATCCATATGTTTGTAATGTGATATTAGTCCCAGTACCAGCCCCTCTGAAGTCCCAGTACCAGCCCCTCTGACAGTTAACCCGCCATAAACATTCCCTGTAGTCCCAATGCCTACATTCCCTCCGGCAAATAATCCAAAGACAGAAGAACCTGAAGTGAGTGATGGAGTAGTGCCTGTAAAAGAGAGAGCACCATTATTGGCAGAAAGGGTGGTTACACCTGTTACTCCCAGAGTTCCTCCAATGGTGGAATTGGAATCCACTGTTAAAGTCCCTGCTAATCTGGAATTCCCCCACACATCCAGTTTATTACTGCTGGTGGTAGCTCCAATCCCCACATTCCCATCCACAAATAATCCATTAGCAGGTGCAGCAGTACCCTGATACAAACTACCTATATGAGCATTACCTGAAACAGATAAAAGGGATAAAGGAGATGAAGTGCCAATGCCGACGTTGCCGCCGGAATCTATTCTCATTCGTTCTGCTTCTGTTGTGCTATTGTTGGGAACAGTCCAGAAAGCTATAGCTCCTGGCATAGAAGTTTCACTGATGGTGCCGCTAACATAAGCTCTGATTGACGCGGCATTTATAAATGTTGTGCCACCGTAACCTTGAGCTACTAAAGTCATAACTTCGTCTCCAGTAGTTGTGACTAGCGGTACGGTAGCTGTTCCGCGTGATTTTTGGAAACGAATGGCTCCGCCATAAGCAGTGGCTGCCCCATCGGTCAGACGCATTTCTGGTGTCGTTGCTGCTAAGTGAAGCAAAGTAGCGGGATTCGTTGTCCCAATACCCACATTACCTCCGGCTGGATTTAACAGCAGGTTATAATTAGTTCCGGAAGTATTTCCTGCCTGTATGACTCCATAGTTATCAGTGGTATCTATACCTAAAACTAATTTCTTTTGAGCATTTCCGGCAGTGCCTGTCAGAGATAGTTGAGTAGTTCCTGCTGTATTAATTAAAGAAGCATTAGTCCCTGCAGGATTAGCATCAACTGCCAGCTGTAACAGTCTATCAGGTGTGGTAAAGCCAATACCGACATTGCCTCCGCTTCTTATTCTCATTCTTTCTGACAGAGTAGATGAGCTGGCGCTATTTGCATAGAATGCCAAATCTCCTACACTGTCGCCTGTTGAGATATACTGTATTCCTGTCGCATTATTGGCGTGGCCTCCTCCCCTCCAGGTGATGATGCCGTTATTAGTTCCGTATCCTTCGATTCGTAGTTCCGGAGTGCTGGTAGTCGGGCCACCGCTATAAAGATGAAGCGCTGTTCCCGGTGCCGTTGTCCCAATGCCGACATTGCCATTTAAGAAGAAGGCAGAATTGGTCCCATTACCCCAGATATGAAGTGGAGCTGTAGGAGAAGTAGTCCCTATTCCCACATTCCCTGAAATAGCCAGGCCATTTGATGGACCTGTTAAGGAAGTAGTAGTAGGCCAGAAAATCCCTCCGCCATTAACCTGTAGGGCTGCTCCGGCTACACCTGATGTGCCTACTCCCACATTCCCCAAGACATTAAGCAATGAAGAAATTCTGCCTGTTCCCACTACATCCAAAGCATATGATGGAGCAGAATTACCTATACCAACATTACCATCAGCATTTATCACAAAAGTTGAGGTATCTCCTGCTTGATCTTCTACCCTGAAAGCATCAGCTGCATCAGTTTGGGTAATATGCAGTTGGGCTTGGGGGAAGCGAACACTCATAGCTGAGTCCCCAATACCAATATTGCCTGATGAATCAATGTTAAATCTATCAAGTTGAGCAGTACCATCAAAAATCCTAAAATTAGTGGTAGGGTTGGCCCCTCCTGATCCTGCTCTGATATTCCAATACCTATCAGTACTGGTTTCTGTGGTTTTCAACAGAATACTGACATCTCCACCATCGGATAATGGCTCGAGAAACAACTGACCACCTACCCCTGTTTGCAAGATTCCCTCGTCTCCCCGGATATGAAGTGGAGCTCCTGGGCTGGTAAAGCCAATACCCACATTACCGGCCTGATCAATTAAGAATGGAGTAGTATCATTAGCCACATCATCCACCCTAAATGAATCCTGGGAAGCAGTATTTAGAACATGTAAATTAGCAGTAGGTGAGGTAAAGCCAATACCAACATTGCCTTGGACCAGTAATCCATTAGTTGGAGCTATGACATTAAATGAAGATCCTATTACAGCCCCTCCATTTACAGTTAATGCAGAATTAGCTGTAGTAATCCCTACCCCTATATTACCTGTAGAGGTAATGACTGTTGATGATGAACCAGTATTAACCTGGAAGATTTGGACAGGGCTAGTAGTACCTATCCCCACATTACCACTATCCTGTATTCCTACCAATCCTCCACCTCCGCCTAATCCAGTGGACAGAAAAGCCAATCCGGTGGTAGTGCCTGAGCCAGCTAAATGCAGCTTAGCACTTGGGCTGTTTCCTCCTATACCTACTCCCACATTGCCTGAATCAGCCTTGAGGATGAAGAAGGTACCTGCTCCACTAGTGCCAGTGGCTGACCAAGTCCAACCAAAAGGAGAATTATCAGACAAGATTTCTTGGATTTCTCCACTTCTGCCATTAGTGACAACTCCAGTAAATGTCAGAGTAGAGGTTTGACCACTGCCCGAAGCAGCCAGTTTCCACCCTCCATTACCAGAATTATTGGTATTAATCTCAAAGAAAGCAGAAGCAGAAGTAATCCCTATTCCCACATTGCCATTTGAGTTAACAGACAATCCCTTAAAAGCAGATCCTGCTGTAGTTAAGGCCAGCTGGTTATTTCCAATCCTCCATAAACCTGTATCAGTATCATTACTAAAGTTTAATCCCGGAGTAGCAGCAGTTCCATCAGCTATGGATAAAGTAGAGGAGAATGATCCAGTGGAGGAAAATGTGGAGGCTTGATCTACTGTTAAAGTCCCTGCCAGTCTGCTATTTCCCCATACATCCAGAGGATTACTACTGGTGGTAGCCCCAATCCCCACATTCCCATCCACAAATAATCCATTAGTAGGTGCAGCTATTCCCTGTCTTATTGTGCCTATATGAGCAGAACCAGCAACAGATAAATTAGAATTGGCAGTTGTGGTCCCTATTCCTAAGTTACCTGATACAGCCAGGCCAGAGGAGGGACCGGCAATGGAGGTGGCAGCACCATATCCAATGGTAGCATTTGAGAAAACAGAAAGATTTGCTCCTGGATTTGTTGTCCCAATGCCAACATTGCCGGCACTGTCAATATTTATGGCGGTAGTGGTAACACTGGCTTCGTGAACTCCTAACTGAAGGTGTGATACACCGCTACTATCTCGTCTGGCAGCTATAAATCCTCCATATCCTGCATTTGAGTTGGGACTAATAAAAAGTCTGGCATACACAGAATCAGTATTTCCACCTGTATGCGCACCTCGTATCCATGCCAGAGTATTAGTGGGTAATGTTCCGCTTCCAGTCTCCAGACTACTTGACATGATATCGAACTTTGTCTCCGGTGCCGTTGTCCCGATGCCGACATTGCCTCCGGCAGTAATAGTTAATGGTGGGGTAGAAGCACCATTAGTTTGTAGAGCTAAGGCATTAGCAGACGGAGAGTATAATCCAGTGGAAGTGGAATTGGTAAAGGAATATGAAGGTAAGGAAGAGGTGCCGTTGGGAGCTAAAAACTGGCCATTGGATAATGTAAAGTTCCCTCCAAAAGTAGAGGTGGAATCAACAGTTAAAGTCCCTGCCAGTCTGGAGTTTCCCCATACATCCAGTTTATTACTACTGGTAGTAGCTCCAATACCTACACTGCCATCTACAAACAATCCATTAGCAGGTGCTACTGTACCCTGATACAAACTACCTATATGAGCATTCCCTGATACAGACAGATTACTATTTGCTGTAGTTATCCCTATTCCCACATTACCGTTAAACCCGGCAATGGTTCCGGAGGAAAGGGCAGTAGAAGCTGTGCCCCAGCCAAATAATCCTCCTCCATTAACCTGCAAAGCTGCTCCTGCAGCAGATGTGCCAATCCCCACATTGCCTCCCAACACCGTTAAAATAGAGGTGGGGCTGGTTGTCCCAATACCCACATTACCTCCGGCAGTAATAGTCAGTGGTGGGGTAGAAGCTCCATTAGTTTGTAGTGCCAAAGCATTAGTAGATGGAGAGTATAATCCTGTACTGGTTGAATTAGTAAAGGAATAACTGGGTAGGGAAGCAGAACCATTAGGAGCCAGGAACTGGCCGCTGTTTAATGTAAAGTTCCCACCAAAAGTAGAAGTGGAATCTACTGTTAATGTTCCTGCTAATCTACTATTCCCCCACACATCCAGTTTATTGCTGCTGGTAGTAGCCCCAATCCCTAAATTCCCATCCACAAACAGTCCATTAGCAGGAGCAGCAGTACCCTGATACAAAGATCCTATATGAGCATTCCCTGCTACAGAAAGGTTAGAGTTTGCTGTAGTTGTGCCAATGCCCACATTACCTTCCACTGCCAAACCATTAGCTGGTCCTGTCTTTTCAGCAAACCTGGAAGTTCCACCGCCAATATTTACTCCTCCTAAAACTCCCAGTAATGCTCCTGGTGAGGAGGTGCCAATACCAACATTACCTGTTCCATTGGGGATTAAAGTCAGATGCTCATTTGTACCGGTTGTAATATCATTAGCAAAACCTGATAAGACCAAACCAGTGGTTGATTCAATGGTGGAAGCTGAACCATTATTATAACCTACCCTCACTCCAGAGTTAAAATCAAAAGTATTATTTGAGCCATACCACTGAAGCACGGCATTAGTCGGTGATCCGCGCTTGAAACTTAAAGTGGAGTTATTAGTATCAGAGGTATTAGTAGAGTTGATCAGCCAATCAGAGGATGAGGTGGAACCACTGGTAACAGTACCGGCTATGTTGGTAGCAGTGATGGTGTAAACATACAGGTTGTTGTACCTCACTGCAGCTGAACCAATGTCATAGCTTATGTCAGCTCCGGCTAAGAGATTGCCATAGAAGGTAGAATTACCATTAAACTGGGAAGTGCCAACCACATTCAAGTTGGCTGCGGGAGAAGTAGTGCCTATCCCTACATTCCCTGATACTGCCAGTCCTGATGTAGGGGCAGTTAAGGATGCTCCACCATAACCTATTAATCCACTCCCGTCCAGGTTTAGATTGCCTGCTAATCTACTATTCCCCCATACATCCAGTTTATTAGAAGAGGTAGTAGCCCCAATCCCTAAATTCCCATCTACAAACAATCCATTAGCAGGAGCAGCAGTACCCTGATACAAACTACCTATATGAGCAGAACCTGCTACAGAAAGGTTGGAATTAGCAGTGGTTGTGCCTATCCCCACATTTCCAGAAACTGCCAAACCATTGGAGGGGGCAGCTAAGGTAGCATAACTTGAGCCAATGGTGGCTCCGCCTGAGACTGATAGGGTGGCTCCTGCACTGGTGACTCCGATCCCCACATTGCCTGAAGAGTTAATGGATAACCCTGAATGTGACCCTCCTCCGGTAGTTAATGCAATCTGATTAGCCCCAATCCTCCAGAGTCCGGTATCAGTATCGTTGGTAAAGTTTAAGGCCGGGGTGCCGGCTGACCCATCTGCAATCGATATGGTAGTTCCTCCGGTACATCCGGCACATGATCCGACAATGATACTACCTGTTACCCTGGTATCTCCCCACACATCCAATGTGTAAGCAGGACTGGTAGCCCCTATCCCCACATTACCATTTAAGAAGAAGGCGGAATTGGTCCCATTACCCCAAACATGAAGTGGAGCTGTAGGAGAAGTAGTACCTATTCCCACATTGCCGGTTGTGGTGTTGACAAAAAAGGTATTAGTTCCAAAAGTAGAATTTCCGGAGACATTTAAGGTAGAGGATAGGGTAGTAGCCCCTGTAACTCCTAAAGTTCCACCTGCTGTTAGGTTGCTGGTTATACGGCCTGTTCCTGTAACATCCAGTGCAAATGAAGGAGAAATAGTTCCTACTCCCAAGTTGCCTGATCCATCAATAGTGATGCCGGAGGTGGCAGTTCCTCCTGTAATCAGTCCGATCTTGTTTGCACCAATCCGATATAGTCCGGTGTCAGCATCATCAGTGAATGTTAAGCTTGGAGCGCTAGCTGTGCCATCTGCCAGACTGAATACTCCCGAGACAGCAGGAGAACTTTTAAGAGAGATGGTGATAGATGAACCCAGGGTTACATCCCCGCCACCGGTCAAATTAGTGCCGGCAGTCACAGTAACTTTACTGTTGGATAAAGCAGAGTTGGGGATGGCGGTTAGAGTATTGTCCGATCCGGAAATTGATTTATTTTTCAAGGTATCGGTGGTATCTTTTCCAACCAAGGTGGCGGTAGCATCAGGCAAGGTGATAATCCGGGCAGCAGTGGGAGTCCAGGTCAAAGTGCCGCTTGGCCCACCAGATTGAAAAACCAACTGGTTTGAAGTTGCAGATAAGTTTAAGGTGTTAAAGGCAGGAGTAGAGGCGGTGGAAACATCTTGATCCAATGTGGTATTTTTTGATACAGTTAGAGTGGTTTCTCCAGATGATAAAGTAATGGTTGAGGCAGATGGTGTGCCTTCCAAGGATAAATTATTTATCTGATCACGAACAAAAAGGTTACCATTAATTTGGGTATCGCTGTTGATCTCTAAAAACTGAGAACTGGCTGTGACAGCCAGGACATTGTCGGATGTCGGATATCGGATATCGGATATCGGGATTGGAGGAGGCTGTTCTTCTTTGGGGATAAAGCCAAGCTCTTGAGCTTTTTGGGGGGAAATTACTGCTACTGACTCTTCTGCCAATTTATGGAAGGGAGAGAGTAAGCCTGAGGCTATGTTGTTCTTAAAAAACTGTTGGGTTTCTTTTGGATTGGTTAAGTATGAGGCTGCAATCCAGGCAGTGAGAGTTAAGGTAATGGCAGAAAGAGTGGCTGTGCCAATTAGGAATTTGCTGACAAAGGATTTTTTCCCAGAAAACTCGGAATGACTCGGTGTGTCAGATAAGTCAGATAAGTCAGATATGTCAGATATGTCAGAGAGATCAGAAGTCTGGATCTCTGATTCACCCATATTCTGTCTATCAGAGTATTCTGAGTCTTTCTGGACCCTTTTCAGTAATTCTTCAGTAGTTAAACCTTTTGCCTGGAAATCTTCCACAGAGGCCGGATTTACTTTTTTAAGTGTGGAAATAGAATAGAGTCTTGTTCCTCCGGGGGTTCTTGTGGCAGTTATTTTGCCTGCCTTTTCCCATCTTCTAAGCGTATCAATGGAAACGCCTAAAGCTTTGGCAGCCTGACCAATTTTAAATAAGGGTTTGGACAAACTCATGTTGTTTGTCCATCTGCGAATCCGTCCTGGGGGTATTCTTACTGCTCCTGTATGCTCTTGTCCCTTAGAATCTGTGCAAATCTAGGTATGTTGCATAGATTCTATAATCAGCTTACATACATCTGCATAGATTTGTCAAGGGGTTATTATTATAGAGATCAATATATCAAGAAAAAAGGGGAATATAACAAAAGATATCAACAAAGATAACAAAGTAGATCAACAAGTAATCTCAAATCTTAGCTTTGAGTTTTGACATTTGAGATTTGAGATTGAATATAAGTATAAATATCGACTTTATTATCTTGGGTATGAATAATTGCTATGGGGAATCTAAAGGTTTGGGGTTTAAGATTTTGGACTCGAATAACAATTGGTTGATTTTCAACTACGGTTATAAAATTAGCATGCTGGGCAAGTATGTCAAAAGTCCCTTGGGAGTTTTTGGAAGAAACAGATTGAGCCTCGGTGTCAAGGATAAGCTGTTGAGGAGAGATTATTCGGACATGTAAGGTTTGCATAATAGTCGTCAGCTATCAGCTGTCAGTCGTCAGACAAGTCAGAAAAATCTGAAAGCTGAAAACTGATGACTGAAAGCTATGTTATTTTGGCATCAGCCAAAGATCCGATATTCATAAACTTGTCTGTTGGTATGTTATCTAAAGAACCAGATAATATCATTACGATATCTTTTACAGTTGTATCTTTGGGGACAGATACGCCTTTTTTTCCGCTTTGGGTTTCAGTCATAAAGAAGGGTTGGGTTAAGTAATTGATAATTTTTTTGGTTCGGTTATAAAGTGTTCTATTTTCCGGGGACAGTTCGGACTCCCCGACAATTGCTACAATATGAGATAGTTGGTTATAGTTTGCCAGTAGTTGTTGGAATTGAGTCAGGGCTTTAAAGTGTTCTTCACCCAAAAAAGCCTTGGTTAAGGTGGCAGAAGTTGATTGTAAAAGATCAATCGGCGGATACATGCCCTTTTGAGCAACAGAACGGGACAGAACGATTGATGTGTCCAAAAGAGACATGATGGCACTGACCCCGGCATCTGTTATCTCATCTGCCGGAACATAAATGTTTTGAAAAGAGGTGATGGTGCCGTTTTCCGTGGGGATCAATCTGTCTTCCAAACTTGATATCTCTGTTTGCAAAGTTGCCTGGTAAGCTTGTTCAGAAGGTATGGTGCCCAAAAGGGTGGCCACCTCTGCGCCAGCTTGCACAAACCTAAATATGTTGTCGATAAAAAATAACACATCCGTTTTTGCCACATCCCGAAAGTATTCTGCCTGGGCAGCAGCAGCTAGCGCTACCCTGTATCTTACGGCCGCATTTTCATTCATCTGACCCAAAATTATGATGGTTTTATTCAAAACTCCCGATTCCCCCAATCGTTGGTAAAGTTCCTGTCCTTCTCTGATTCTTTCTCCTACTCCTGCAAAGATCGAATATACTTCTTTTTGTTGGGTGATATTGTGCAAAAGTTCGGTTAAAAGAATTGTTTTTCCCACCCCTGCACCACCTACAAAGCCCACCTTTCCACCTCTTTGTATGGGAGTAAGAAAATCTATGGCCTTAATACCTGTTTGCAAAAGCTCATAGCCGGTTTTGACGATATTTAAGGATGGTGCTTTGGAATAAATCGAAACTCTATCTGTTTGCGGAGGAGGAGGTATGGGTTTTCCTTTGTCGCGCGCAATGCCAAAAAGGTCAATGACCCTGCCTAAAACAGCTTTTCCTACAGGTACTTTTAAATCTGTTCCGGTTCCGACAACTTCCATGCCGCGAAAGAGTTTGTCCGGAGAAGAAAGCACCAGACAAAGAATAGAGTCTTTGTCTTCTGAAAAAACCTCCATGATTATCTTGGGGTCCTGTGGGCAGGTTAAAATTTCATAAAGGTTTGGGAAATTGTCAGTTTCTATTTCAACTTCTGCAATTTGGCCGTTTACCGAACGGACGACACCCTTGGATTGGATTATGGTATTTTGGCCAGTCATTTCATTATCACTCCTTTCGAATCGCTAAAATTGATGATATGCTTTCCAAAAGCTGGTTGCTTTTCAGGTTTCTTTCCGTATAAGCTTTTAATGCTTTATACTGCTTGATAAATTTATTCGCTTCTGTTTCCGCCTGATCCATAGATATAAAGCGGGATGCTGTTCTTGATGCTTCCGACTCCAAAAACGTTTCTTCAATTAAAAGCACCAGAATTTGGTTATCAAAAAACTGCAATATTTTGCTAATTTCCGGTTCAAAAATAAACCGGGTGTTGGAAGAGGAATCCGCGGATATTTTTTGAGAAGTTTCCGTAATATCCGTGACAGATGGAAGCTGCTTCAAAAGGCTTTTTAGCCTCGAATAAAAAATCAACACTTGATTGTAAGATTTGACAGTATTTATGAATTGATTCAATTCATTTGGGTTGGGGTGGTCCGTTTTTAATACCATTGGAGTAAATGATGGAAAGATGGCATTTGATTGAAAATACTCAATCCCGGTTTTGCCAACAATAATCCTATCGCATTCCAGATTCTTGGTCTGTTCTATAAAAAATTCTATTATTGCGCTATTGATGTTTCCGAAAAATCCGAAGTTGGAAGTTTGTAAAATACAAACCCTTTTTTTAGTTTTGGGGAGCCTCGCACCGGTTTTGCCGGCAATAGCCCTTACTAAAGAGTAGACTCTGGAAATTTCCTCAAAAAACAGTCTATTTCTGTCCAATTCCACCCTGATCCTTTGGATTTTTTGGTTGGCGATCTCGGAGTAGCTTTGGGCTATTTGTTTTAAGGAGTTACTTTCTTCAAGTAATTGATCAATTTCTTTGATAGTCATGGGCAAAGTTTTTGTAAAATAGGTGTCGTATCCTCCAATGCTTTAATTAATTCATCATCTGTTTTGAATTTATCCGACCCCTTGGCAATTTGTGACAATTGAGGATTTGTCAAAAAGGCTTGGATGATTATTTTTTTATATTTTTCCAAGAATGTCTTGTTTTTGTTATTAAAAAAAGTGATAAAGGGCAGTGCTAAAAGAGCTACCTGTATTTGTTTGGGGATGGCTGTTAATGGCTCTTGTTTTAAAAGTTCCATTATCAGGATTCCTCTTTTTAAAGTCAGTTGGGTTTCTTCTGATAGTTCGGAAGAGAACCTGCTGATGGTTTCCAAATCAGCAGCTTGTGAAAGTACCTGTCTAACTTTTGCAGATATTAGATTGGAAACCTTATCTTGCGTTTGCCTGCCTACCCTGGATACGGAAAGTGATATATCTATGGCAGGAGATTGGCCTTGCGAGCGCAAAGATGATTTAAAAAGCAAATGTCCATCAGTCATAGACATTAAATTGGTGGGGATCAAAGTGGTAAAATCAGTCATGTTAAGTTCAATTACAGGTAAGGCTGTAATAGAACCACCACCTGCTTGCGGTGTAAAGTTGCCTGCCCGTTCCAAAAGGTGAGCATGCTGGTAGAAGATATCTCCGGGGTAGGATTCTCGACCGGGAGATTTATTGCCCAAAAGAGAAATCTCCCGATAGATCTTGGCGTGATTGCCCAAATCATCCAGAATCAGCAGTACATCGCGTCCCTGCTTTTGAAAATACTCCGCCACAGTTACAGCTGTTTTTGGAGTTAAAAAAATAAGAGGAGCAGGTTCGGAGGAGGAGGTGGCGATAACAACAGTATAATCTAATGCTTTGTTGGCTCTTAAGATATTAATCAACCCCCTAACAGACACGGCCGGTTTGCCGATTGATGCGTATATGCAAATAACACCAGTGCCTTTTTGATTGACGATTGTATCAACCAAAAATTGGGTTTTGCCGGAGTGGGCATCACCCATCACCAGTTCCCGCTGCCCCTGTCCTAGAGGAATTAGGGTATCAATTAATGTGATACCTGTTAAGAATTGTCGGGTAATATATTCTCTGCTTTCGATACCTGGTGCCCCTTGTTCCAAATCTAAAATTGTCTCGCGAGATGTTTTTGTTAACATGCCTTTGCCGTCAATAGGTATTCCCAAAGGGTTTATGGCCCGTCCCAGCAGAAAATCTCCGGTCCCAACACCTAAGCGGGAATTTGTCCTTTTAAACATTTGCCTGGGCGTAATTTGGCCCTCATCCAGCATCAAAACGTCAGCAAAATCCAAACCCAAGGTGCTGATCCAGCCCCGCAGCCCTGTATCCGATTCCACCATGTCGTTAATTCTCACGGTGGGAAGTCCGTCAAGGCGTGTCAAAAAATCCCGTACTTTCGTGACATAACCGATTTCTTTTTGTTCGTTTTGAGGTTTAGGATTCATCTTAAGAATTTATTAAACGACAGTGAAATTGCCAGTTTTTTTTCCGTAATCTTTTCGTGTAGGGAATAATCTTTATATATTCCTTTCCAAGACAGAGCGCAGCCTGCCAAAAGCTTGGGATCATATTTTATATCCAAAAATAGTTTGGGATTAAATAGTTTTCTGGCCATTCCTCCAATTGACTTGACAGCTTCATCATTGGCCTCGAAAGGTAAGTAGACAGTCAGAGGTTGCAATTGACTTATTGTTTGTTCCAGTTCGGCGATTTTTTGGGTGATATTGTTTTTGTCAAATTTTTCCAAAAAATCTTTTGGCAGGGCATTTATCCAAGCTATATCGTTCTCTTTTAAGATTAGATCTGCCGTGCCATAAAAAATCTTGGAAAAATAGCTCCTTAACACCCTAATCCGATGTTTAAGTAAGGAAAGAGTATAAATATCTTTTAGTAAAATGTTTAATAGGTCATCCATAATTTTTAATTTATACAACGAATTTATCCACTTTGGCTTTTTCCAAAGCTTCATAAACAAGTTCCAGTTGGTCTTTTAAGGTCAGTTTTTTTGCTAAAACTATGTTTAAGGTTTGTTCCATCATGGCAATGATATTTTCGTCAATAAGCTTTAATTGTTGTGCCTTGTAGGATTCAATCAGATTCCTCGCCCCCTTTAATTCAAGTTCAATAGATTGGGTAGTTTTTTGTTCTGTTGAGGTAAGGAAATCGGACAGCCTTTGCTCAAGGTTGGCAAACATCTGATTGATTGTTTGTTCAATGGTTTTCCTTTGCATCTCTTCCGATTCGACACTCTTTGTTTGTAAATTGGATAAAAACTTTGTTAATGCGTTTGTTTGGGTATCAATTGTTGCCTGGGAATTTTGGAGCATCTTATCAAGCTTTGCTCTAAATTCAGATTCCAATTTTTGGGCAAAATAAATATTACTGGAAAGTAATTGAGTTTCAGCCTGCTCTGCCGCTCCCAAAAGCTGCACGCTTTTTTGTCTGGTTTGTTGGGAGATTATTTGTTGTTCATGCAAGATTTTTTTTCTTAAAAAATACTCTCGCAGATAAAGCAAAATAGTAATTACTGCTATAGCACCGATTATGAAAATAACAAAATTTGCAGGCAGAATGGGCATGAGTCGATCATATCAAGTTAAAAGTCAAAGGTCAAAAGGCAAACAAGATTATATCTATAATTTGATGATTAGTATTGAGGCTACAATGCCAATGATGCCTGTTATTACCAAAAGTATGATATTGATCAACATTGACAACTGGATGGTTGATTTGGCCAAGGGGTTACGGCCAATTGCCTCAATGCTTTTGGGAATTGAGCGAGCGAAAATCAAAAAGGCGAAGGTAAAACTTAGCAGTAACACCAAACCCGCAGCTATGAAACGCACCACATTACCAAACTGTTTGGGGTCGGAGATATTTTCCAAAAAGGCAGTACCAACAAAACCAAAAATCCTGCCAGCAACTCGAGGATTGGTGAGTTCCGCATACTCAATTCTGACAGCAACAGATATTTTCCCCAAAGCCACTTTGCCTCTTGGTCCGTCAATTTCTTGACTGCCTGTTCCATCAAAGGAAGCTAGTGCAATACCTGCCACATAACCTGACTCTGAAGCTTTTTGGCCTTTGCCTGGGATTTGGGAAGAGGTGATGTAATCACCATATTTGATCGGACCATTTAAGGTGGTGACATTAACTTGGGCAATGCCGGAGCGCGCCACAGGTTTTCCCTCTGTTTCGGTGCGGTAGACAAGTAGCGGTTGTTCCTGGATTACCCCAAACATCTTGGGGTCAAAACCAATATTGGAACGGACTAACCCTTTTTCTCCTGCCACCACAATATCTCCTTCCAAGGCATCAGCATCTGCTATTTGGTAAAGTGATGTTAGCTCAATGCCTTGAGATTGTTGGGCATAGCTATAGCTAGGGTATAGGGTATAGGGTATAGTGAATAGGAGGGACAAAGCGAAGGCGACAATAAACTTTCTTTTCATGGTTTAACAATACAATAAACTTATCTCAAAACTCAAATCTCAAATGTCAATCATTCGATTACACTCAGGATGATACTGAGCGAAGTCGAAGTATCAAAACTACAACTTTAAATCTTAAATCTTTTAAAGTTTTACGATTTTAGATGTAGATTTGCGATTTGAGATCTAACATTTGAGATATCTCAAAATGTATCAAAATAATTCAGTTTAATTCCCGCAGAGCCTTAAAATAGGGTTTAGGGACTAGGGTGTAGAGTATAGGATAGATCAGAATACTACTTAAAGATATCAAAAATTGCACAATTAAAAATTATTTGAACTTGTGAAAATGGATCATGAAAATAAATTTCTAATTTCTAATTACTAATTTCTAAATAAATCCCAATGACCAATCTTAGATCAATTAGAAATTAGGTTAATTGTGATGCCGGTAATGTTGAACAGGGTCGGAGCTTATGTTAACATCAACTTTATATGCACAAATATATTCCTTCTCAAATTGAGCCCAAGTGGCAAAAAAAGTGGGAAAAAGGTGGAATTCATGAGACTCCTGATATCTCTGATAAGCCTAAGAAATATGTTTTAGATATGTTTCCATACCCTTCGGGAGATGGGTTGCATGTTGGTCATTTTAAAGGCTATGTAGCCTCAGATGTGATTTCCAGGTACTTTAGGTTTAAAGGCTATAATGTACTTCATCCCATGGGATGGGATGCTTTTGGTCTGCCGGCAGAAAATTATGCCATCAAGATGGGTATTCACCCAAGTATTACCACTGCTAAAAATATAGCCAATATCAAAAATCAGATGCAGATGGTTAGTCTTTCTTATGACTGGAATAGAGAAATCAATACTACTGATCTAAATTATTATAAATGGACTCAATGGATTTTTATTAAATTATTTGAAGAAGGGTTGGCATATGAAGATGATGCTCCTATCAACTGGTGTCCCAAAGATAAAACAGGTTTGGCTAATGAAGAAGTGCTAGATGGTAAATGTGTACGCTGTGGTACAAAAGTAGAACAAAAAAAGATCAGGCAATGGATTTTAAAAATTACTAAATACGCAGAAAAACTGTTGGAGGATTTAGAAAGTTTAGACTGGCCGCCGTTTATTAAAGAGATGCAGGTTAACTGGATTGGTAAAAAAGAAGGTATCAATATCAGTTATGAAGTAGAAGGTAGTAAAGAGAAAATTGTTTGTTTTACTACAAGACCTGATACTAACTTTGGGGCTACTTTTATTGTTTTAGGCCCAGAACACCCTTTAATAAAGAAGATTACAAAAAAGGAACATTTATCCAGGGTTAACAGATATATTGAACAAGCCACGAAAAAGTCTGAATTAGACCGGATAGCGGAAGGCAGGAAGAAAACAGGTGAGTTTATTGGTTCCTACGCCATTAATAATCTCAATGGTAAAAAATTACCAATCTGGGTCAGTGATTTTGTATTGGGTAATGTAGGGACCGGAGCAGTGGTAGGGGTACCAGGTCATGATATCCGTGATTTTGAATTTGCTAGGGAATTTAAACTGTCAATCGTCAGAGTTGTAGTTGGCAAAGATGGTGATACATCTGCTATCACTCGAGCTGAACAAGTGCAAGAAAAAGAAGGAACAATGGTTAACTCTGAGTTTCTAGACGGGATGGATATTCACGAAGCAACCATCAAAATAATGAATTATTTAGAAGAAAAGGGATGGGGAGAAAGAGTTACTACATATCATCTTCGTGATTGGATTTTTTCCAGGCAAAGGTATTGGGGAGAGCCTATTCCGCTGGTGCATTGTGAGAAGTGTGGTGTAGTTGCTATACCAGAAGATCAATTACCTTTAAAATTGCCGGACGTTGAAAAATATGAGCCTACCGGGACCGGAGAATCACCTTTGGCTGCAATTCCGGAGTGGGTTAACACAACTTGTCCAAAATGCGACGGCCCGGCCAGAAGAGAAAGTAATACCATGCCTCAATGGGCAGGTTCTTGTTGGTATTACCTGCGCTTTATTGATCCTAAAAACGACAAGGTATTGGTTGATAAAGACAAAGAAAAGTATTGGATGCCAGTTGATTGGTATATCGGCGGAGCAGAGCATGCTGTTTTGCATCTACTTTACGCTCGTTTTTGGCATAAAGTCTTATTTGATATCGGCGTTATTTCAACCAAAGAGCCGTTTCAAAAGTTATCCAGCGTGGGTCTGGTTTTGGCAGCCGATGGAAGGAAGATGAGCAAAAGTCTGGACAATGTGATTACTCCCAATGAGATTGTCAAAGAATATGGCGCAGATACCTTAAGGCTGTACGAGGCATTCATGGGCCCTTTTGAAAATACCATTTCTTGGGATCCAACAAGTATTAATGGAGTCTATAAATTCCTAAATAGAGTGTGGGAAGTGATAAATAAAGAAGAGAGCAATGAAACCGAGATAAAAGTTGAAACAGCTTTGAACAAACTTATTGTTAAAGTTGCAAAAGACATTGAGGTTATGAAATTCAATACAGCTGTGGCCTCCATGATGGAGTTTATCAATTTAGTGTTTCATTCAAAATTAACAAACGATCAAAAGAGAAGACTCTTAATAGTCTTAGCACCTTTTGCACCGCATATTACGGAAGAATTATGGGAGATGCTGCGAGGGAAATATTCAATCCATCAGCAGTCTTGGCCCAAGTTTGATAATAAATATTTGGAGGAGGAAGAAACTTTGGTGGTAGTACAAGTTAATGGTAAAGTTCGGGATACAATCTTGATACAAAAGGATATAATAAATAATAAAGAGATAGTGCAAAATTTGGCCATTGCCAGTAAAAAAGCCCAGAAATTTTTGGCTGAAAAGTCCGTGAAAAAAACCATATACGTTCCAGGAAAAATTATCAGCTTTGTTACTAGCAGTTAATAATTAATATTGCTAATAGAAACTCGTTAGTAATTTGGATTGTTATGACAAGCAAATCAAAAACTGCCATAAATAGGGATGACAGATGGTTACTATCAAGGCTGGATCATATATGGGATCAATACTTTCCCAATATCCTACAGACTAACAAGGTCTTTATAAAATTTGGCAGGTTTGCCAAATATAGATTGGGATCTATCAGGTTGGATAAAAAAACAAAGATCAGTTTCATTACCATTACTTCAATGTTTAAAGATCCAAACATTCCGCCGGAAGTTGTGGATCATACCATTGGTCATGAATTAGTCCATTATGCCCATGGTTTTTCATCAGTACACCCAAGATTACACAAATACCCTCATGCCGGAGGGGTGGTAAAAAAAGAGATGGCAGAGCGGGGAATGGGATATTTGTATGAGTCTTATAAAAAATGGATTAAAAGTTATCGGCAAACTGTAAGGATTACTCATGGATGGTAATTCTTTTGAAAAACTTGAAAAATTCAAACTGCCAATAGCCTTAAGTATTTTAGGTATGGTGTTGATTGTGGGAGGAATATTTGCCTCCGGTTTAAATCAGACGCGTCAGGTCCAGTTTCCAAAAGAAAGTTTAGTCGAAGAAAGCCAAAAAATGATTTCTGTGGATGTATCCGGGGCAGTTAATAAACCAGGCGTGTACCAGTTAATGACAGGTTCTAGAATAGAGGAGGCTATTGCAGTAGCTGGAGGATTTGCCCAAACAGCTAACGGAGAATATATATCAAAGTATTTAAATATGGCACAAAAACTGTCAGATGGAAGTAAAGTTTATGTCCCATTTGAAGGGGAAACAACAGGGTCTCAAAGTAGCCAAGCAGTAGCAGGAGTTCAATCCAAAATAAACATTAATACTGCTTCCCAGTCAGAACTTGAATCTCTTTCGGGAATAGGTTCTGGTAGGGCATCAAAAATTATTTCGGACAGGCCATATCAAAAAATAGAGGACCTGCTAGATAAAAAAATAGTCGGCAAGTCTGTATTTGAACAAATTAAGGATTCTATAACAATCTACTAGCCACTTATCGTGTAACAAATGTATTTTTTAAATAGAAATCTCCCTTTAATTTTATCTGTTATTTTATATTTATTGCTATTTTGGTTAAGATTTTTACAGGGAGGTTGGGAGATAAAGACAGATCTCTTTCAAAATCAGCGTCAAGCTCTAGATGAGACTATAACCAAATTTTTACCCTCGCCCCAAGCTCAACTTTTATCAGGTATTGTCTTAGGTGAGAAAAAGAGTTTGCCGCCAAAATTCCAACTTGCTTTAAGAGATACCTCAACATTACATATTGTTGTTGTGTCCGGCCAAAATTTAAGCATGGTGGCCGGGTTTTTTCTGGCACTTGCCGGCCTTATCAAAAGAAAAGCAGCCATTATTTTAGCTTTTGGGGCAATTATTTTTTATACACTACTCACCGGAGCCCAAGTGCCTGTACTCCGTGCAACTATTATGGTTTCTCTTTCCTTTTTGGCTCAAATCTTTGGCAGACAAAACAGTGGTTTTTGGACTTTGGTTGTAACAGGAGCTTTTATGTTGCTTCTAAATCCCCAATGGCTTTTTGATTTGTCATTTCAACTCTCATTTATGGCAACCATGGGACTTATTATAATAGCCCCGATCTTGCTTAAATATTTTAAATATTTGCCGCTGATCGGCCAGGATCTGGCAATTACAATGGGTGCACAGATTGCGGTTATGCCAATTATCATCCAACACTTTCACCAGCTGTCATTGGTTGCGGTTATAACAAATTTACTGGTAGGTTGGACAGTGCCTTTTATTATGATCGGGGGGGCAGTTATGCTAATTTTAGGTTCAATCTCGCAGATTTTAGGAACAGTTGTGGCCCTGATCTTAAATATTTTATTAACTTATTTTGTTTACATTGTTCAATTCATTGCCTCCATGCCCTTTGCCTGGGAATATGTGGGGGAACAAATTTGGGTAGTTTGGGTGGGGTATTATATGGTATTGGGTGGAGTATTGCTAATGTTAACTCAAAACGCAAATCGCAAAACTCAAAACTAAAACTTAAATCTCAAAACTGTTTTAGTCTAGTTTTAAGTTTTAAGATTCAGATTTGACATTTGAGTTTTGACATTTGAGATATGCTATTATTAACTTATGGTGAAGGATCAAATTTTAGCTGATTTAAAAAAGGTAATTGGGGATTTAGGCTTTCTAGCCATTGATATAGTTTTATCTATTCCTAAAAATCCCCAATTTGGAGATTATACTACGAATTTGGCTTTGCAGCTTGCTAAACTGGAAGGAGTTTCCAATAAGCAGTCTCCAACAGAAATTGCTAATGAAATTATTGAAAAGTTGAAGTCCTTCGACTCCGCTCAGGATAATTTCTCTGAAATTAAAATTGCCGGTAGCGGTTTTATAAATTTTTTTGTAAAAGCTGAAAAATTAGCCCAAGATTTAAAAGAAATCTTAGAAAAAGACAAGAACTTTGGTAGCTCTAGTTTGGGAGAAGATAAGAAAGCAAGAGTGGAATATGTTTCCGCCAACCCCACCGGTCCCTTGCATATGGGTAATGCCCGAGGCGGGCCTTTAGGTGATGTGATTGCCAATGTTTTATTATCTCAAGGGTATGAGGTGATTAGGGAATTTCTTAATAATGATGTTGGTGAACAAATTAAGGCTTTGGGGGCAACTATCAGGGCAAAATACCACAAAGATTTGCCGGAGGAAAAACAATACAAAGGCGGGTATATAGATGATCTGGTAAAAAATTTGGGTGCTGATATGGAAGGAAAGAGTGATGAGGAAACAGGCATGATGGCAGTTGCTCTTTTGCATCAGGAAATTTTGGCAGACTGTCACTCAATGGGAATTAAATTTGATCTTGTTGTACATGAATCCGATTTGAGAAAAGAGGCTGCCCAAGTTTTGGCACAACTTAAAAAGGCAGGAGTATTAAAGGAAAAAGAGGGTGCTTTGTGGCTGGCACCCAAAGATGAGTTTTTAAAAGATCGTGAGACAGTTATTCAAAAATCCGATGGAGGATATACATATTTTACTGCGGACATTGTTTATCACAAAATCAAATTTGAATCTGGAGCAGATCCAATTATTGATGTATTTGGGAGTAACCATCATGGTCATGTGTCAAGATTACAAGCTGCAGCTTCTGCTTTAGGGTTTGACCCCAAAAGATTAAAAGTAATTTTGTATCAGTATGTTCGAGTAAAGAGGGGTTCTGATATCGTTAAAATGAGTAAAAGAGCTGGTAATTTTATTACGGCCAGAGAGGTGTTGGATGAGGTAGGGGTGGATGCTTTCAGATTTTATCTTCTGCGGTTTGCCCCTCAAACTCACATGGATTTTGATCTTGAGCTTGTAAAAGAACAATCAAGCAAGAATCCGGTTTTCTATGTTCAGTATGCTCATGCCAGGATGAGTAATATATTGCTCAAATCTCAAATCACAAATTCCAAATTCCAAAATGTGGATTTTGGACAATTACAGACCGAATATGAGCTTAATTTGATAAAACATCTTTTATATTTTCCTGATTTAGTGTCAGAATTAGCTATTAATCTCCAAGTTCATCAGCTAACAGAGTATGCCATATCTCTAGCTGACTTTTTCCATAAGTTTTATGAAACCTGTCCGGTTCTATCTGCAGAAACTTCAGGATTAGTGAAAGCAAGGCTTGCTTTGGTTAAATCCTGCAAAATCACTTTAGCAAATACTTTAAAACTTTTGGGAGTTTCGGCACCAGAAAGGATGTGATGTTTAGAAAACACAGCGGTAGAAAATCTGCCAATCCCATATTTATTTTATTCAGGTTTATATTAAGCCTTATTATATTTACTATACTTTTAGGCGGGGTATATTCCGCGTACAAGCACTTTTCCGGTTTGGATCCTTTAAAGCTTGATCCAAAATCAGTCGCGAATGAGGCATTAACCTTGCTTTCCAAGGTTAAAATTGGAGATCAAAAATTATTGCCCCAAAATCTAACTGCTTCCACCCCCGTTCCCAAAACAAGTCCCAAGAGCGTCTTTAAATTTTTGCTGGTAGCGGATTCACACAGTGACAATAACAACCTGCAAAAAGCAATCTCTCAAGCCAAACAGATCTTTCCGGATATTCAATTTGTTATCGGGTTGGGGGATTATACAGAAGTAGGTACTTTGGATGAGATGCAAAAAGCCAAAAAAGAGTTTGATGAGGCAAACTTGCGTTACTTTCTGATTCCCGGAGATCATGATCTGTGGGACTCAAGAGATAAAAATCAACCTCCGCTGACAAATTTCAGACAAATTTTTGGTCCTACTTATCAATCTTTCAGTTTACATAACTTTAAATTTATACTGCTTGACAACAGTGATAATTATCTAGGGATAGATGAGGTACAACTTAAGTGGGTTGCAGGTGAGCTGGAAAGATCAAAAGATGAGCAAGTTAAGGCTATATTTGTGTTTGTCCATGAACCGCTTTTTCACCCCTCATCCGACCATATAATGGGGAGGGTAGAAAAGGAGTTAAAAAATCAGGCAAGAAGTTTAATTTTTGCGCTTGTAGGGGTGAAAAAAGTCTTTGCAGGCGATACCCACTATTTCAGCCAATACAACGAACCGGAAACCAACCTGTCTATGGTCACAATCGGAGCGGTTGGAACCGAGCGAAACCCGCAATTACCAAGGTTTGCAGTAGTCACGGTATTTGAGGACGGGTCAACTATGGTTGACGATGTGGAGATTAAGTAATCTCAAAACTCAAATCGCAAAACGCAAATCTAGTTTTGACATTTGAGATTTACCATTTGAGATTTTTTATGTATAATACTTTGATATGCTACAGCAGACTTTGATAATAATTAAGCCGGATGGAGTGCAGGGTGGTTTTACCGAGGAAATAATAGAAAGATATGAGCAAGCAGGTTTGAAGGTGGTCAAGAGGCGTGATCTGATGGCTCCGCATGATTTGGTAGAAAAGCATTATCCCATGGAGCCTTCGTATTTGCGATCAATTGGTGAGAAAACTATTGCTGCCGGTCAAAAAGTTAAAAGCGCCCAGGATCAGGGCAGAAAAGTAGTGACATGGCTTCGGAAATTTATCACTTCCGGTCCAATTGTGGCTTTGCTTTTGGAAGGAAAAAATGCAGTGTCTGTTGCTCGTGAGGTGACTGGTTTTACCGATCCATCAAGTGCTGAAAAAGGCACTATCAGGGGTGATTTAGGGACAGATTCAATTCTTAAGGCAAATATGGAAGAAAGACCTGTTTATAATTTGATTCATGCATCAGGATCAGAAGAAGAAGCAAAAAAAGAGATTAAGCTGTGGTTTGGAGAATCTTTTCAGCGGCAGCAATCTTGAAAATATAGTTCCTTGCCTCGGGGACAAAGCTTCGAGGGTGTTTTTGAATAAGCCTGGTAGCATTTATACCGGTGAGTCGGATGAAGTAGCCAAGCCGGCCAGGATGGTCGGGTGTAATGCCGGTTACTTCTGCTTTTTGGTCTTTGTTCCAATTGTCACTCAATAACTCCTGTTTGATTATTTTTATCAGATCCCCGCCACCCCGGTTGTAAGCCAGTACTACCAAACTGGGATCTTCGAAAATATTATTGAGTAAATGTAGATAGAGCAGAGCTGTGCCAATATTTTTATTTAGGTCTCCTCTTAAAGCTTCTAAGGTAGTATTACTTGTTATGCCTAATTTTTTAATATCTGATGCTTTAGCAAACTTCCTGACATAATCTAAAGCATCTTGCATCAGCTGGCACAATCCCACTGCGCCGGCAGGACTGATTTCGTCTGCCTTGCCGCTGCTTTCAGCAAAAATCAGCGGTAAGATAATCTTTCTGGCAAAGGAGTCAGGGTAGAAACCCAGCAGGTTAGCCAGACCGGAAGCTTTGTCCCGGTAAGCCATGGTGTTATTAATTTTTTTCTCTACACCGGGCTCGCTTTGATAATATTGGAAGAATTTACTTACCAAATCTGCTGCTGTTTTTAGTTCTTGGGGAGTGTTTTTGGAGAAAAGAGGATGGTTTTTGAGTGACTTTTCCCAAGACGATAGAGGAGTCTCTGCTATTGGAGTAGGCTGCTCGCTTTTTAAAGTTAATTCATCCTCAAGCGGTTTCCCTGAAGAGGTATCCTTATCAGGGAGCGGAGGGATGACAGCCGGGGTGGGTGATGTGGAAGGAGAGGGGTTAGTTTCACCCATTTTTTTACCCAGAAATCCGGCCAGGGCAACAACTAACAATGATGCCACCCCTGTTAAGAAGGATCTTCTACTTAATGTTTCTTGGGTGGGAGAAGGTTCGGGAGGGGATTGTTGACGTTGAGCTTGGGTTTGGTCACTTATTTCAAATGACCTTTGAAAGTGGGCAAGGTTTGCAAAAAGTTCCCGCCTGGTTAAGGGTGGAGGCGAAGGGAGGTTTTCCTGATCCTTTTGATCCATAAGTAAAATGAATGTTCCGGTTTAATCATAACATAAAGGGGTTAACTTACAGCAGTGCGTTTAAGAAGAAAGAGTAAACTGTTAGGATTTAACCAGCAGAAAAACAACCTGAATTTGATTTTTATCCTATAATCATATATAATTCTTGAAATATGTTAGCAGAAGCAAGTGAAGTAATGCCCATTTTAGAAAGAGAAACTATCTTAGCAGAGGCTAGACCATTTGACCCTCTGACCCGTCTAACAGAATTTACAGAAGGATTCCCCTTTGCCATTCAAATTTTACGGATAGGCGGAGTTCACCCTACGGAAGATGCAAGAATAGATAATCCATATACTGGTAAACCTCATGATGAATCATTTACTAATATTGGTGAACACTGTCTAGCAGTTGCATCTTTAGCCAACACGTTAGCTTTTAGACTGTATGAAAAAGGAGTTTTATCAATGGAAGAAGCAGGATTAGTTACAAGCCGTGCTTTAGTTCATGATGCCAACAAGAGAATTGAAATTATGCGAAGAAATGCAGTTAGGGAGGGTGCTGTCAGAGAAGCATATACCCCTCAAGCATATGAAACTATTAGACCTATACTGACAGCCCAGGGAATAGATCCAGAACTAGTTAATTATATGGCTGGAGCTGGAAAAGAAACGGCGCATTTAAGTATTGGAGACTTTTTAACATTATCTGATGGTATTCCATCTTTAGTACCGAACAAGATGGCTGAGAAAATAATTCATTTGGCTGATGATATGACTTCGACTAGTATACCTCTTTCAGGAAAAAGACCATTAACAGTTTATTTAACCACTTGGGAAAGGATGATAGCTTCAGAATTTCCAACTAGATATCCATTTTTATGGAAAGAAGGATTAGCATTTGATCCAAAGGGAGATGTAACTCCTATACAAGATATAACAATGGTTACTCCTAATTTACGATGGCCCAGAAATTACGCTTACTGGCAACCAGTTGTATCAAATGCAATTTGTAGAGAAATTCAGGCTATAATTGATCCTGGAAATCAGCAAAGACCCGAGTATTTTGTAAAAGCCTTAGTTAATAGTACACTTGTACCTGCAGCTTAATTTCTCCGTCTCCTGATTTATGTCTATTAACTCTTCTATCTAACTTACTTGTTTCTGCGACCCCGCCTGCACTTGCCTGTCGGAGACCGGGGAATTGAACCCCGTACCTCTCGGACCCGAACCGAGCGGTCTACCGATGACCTAGTCTCCGTAGTTCTGGCGGGCAGGCCGAACGCAGCGTGATACCGATTCACTACACCCCGTTTAAAGCATTATACCTCCTGAAGTGCTAAAATATCTATTGGACCATTTTGCCGTTGTAGCTCAATGGACAGAGCAATCCCGTCCTAAGGGATAGGTTGGGGGTTCGATTCCTCTCAACGGCGCTTTTATTATGTCAAAATATTACAAAATAGTTCTTTTTATAAGATTTTTAGGATACTTGATTTTCTTTATTGGCCTGATTGGTTTTATATTTATTTTGGGACCTTTGGTCCAAGCCGAACTAAATTACAGGACAGATAAAATCTTGGGTATCAAAAGAACCTTATCCGGCAATATCGTCACTTCCCAGGGAACGGGGGGTCCAAGCAGTTTCGGTAATGTTTCAACTGCTGAAAATATTATTACTCCTGTTTCCACAGACTACGGCATTGTGATTGAAAAAATTAATGCTAATGCCAAGATTGTGCCAAATGTGGACCCATCTGATGAAAAAGCATATGTTGCGGCACTAACTCAAGGTGTGGCCGAGGCAAGGGGTTCAACCTCTCCGGGGCAACCTGGGAATTTATATCTTTTTTCCCACTCAACAGATGCGCCATGGAATATAATCCGCTTTAATGCCATCTTTTATCTTCTCAAAGAGCTGGAAGTTGGGGATAGGGTAGTGATATTCCGCGATAATAAAAGATTCGATTATGTGGTTTTTGATAAAAATATAGTGAGTCCCAGTGATACTTCATATTTAACAAACCGCTACGATCAACCGGTCTTGACTTTGCAAACCTGCGATCCGCCCGGAACGCTTTTAAGAAGGTTGGTTGTCAGGGCAAAATTGGTGTACAATTAAGAACATGAGCAAACGATTTATTATTACCATCAGCACATTAGCAGTAATTGGTATTGTTGCTGGCCTGGCCATATTTTTGGCCAGGGGCTACAGATTTTCACCCGGAGAAAAAAGGATTGTAGGCACGGGCATAATTAATATTTCATCAGAGCCTGATGCAGCCTCTGTTTTTATTGACGGACACCTAACCACTGCCACTAACGCCACGGTGGCGTCTTTAACACCAAAAACTTACTCTGTCAGGGTTATCAAAGAAGGCTTTATTCCCTGGGAGAAATCGATTAATGTTAAAGAGGGTTTAGTGACAGAGGTAAAAATAACGCTATTTCCTGCCATACCCACCATTTATCCGCTGACATTTAGCGGGATTAAAAATCCCACTCTTTCTGCGGATAGTTCAAAGCTGGCCTTTATTGTTCCCAGGAGTAGTGCTGCAGGTGATAATAAAAAAGGCGGAATTTGGGTTTGGACGATGATTAAAAATCAACCAATTGCTTTTGCCAGATCTTCCGAGCCTCATCAAATAATAACCTCGTTAAGTATAGATTTTTCAAATGCCACTCTTCGTTGGTCTTCCGATTCAAAACAAATCATGGCAACTATTTCAAACAACAACTATCTTTTAAATGCGGATACCACAAATTCGGATCCAAGGGATATAACTCCGATACTTTCGGCAACCTTAAATGATTGGGAAGAAAGCACGAGAGCCTCTGATGCGCTGCTTATTAAAAATATTAAAGATATAAGTTTGAGAAAAACAGCATCGGATTCGGCCTTTTTAAGATGGTCGCCGGACGAAACAAAATTCATGGCAAGAGAAAAACCGATTTCAGGTCAGGAAAAAGAATTGATTGGGGATGTTAAAGTTTATGACTTGGAGGGAAACATTCAGTATGTACTGCCTGAAGCTAAATCATTTATGTGGCTTCCCAACTCCACTCATATAATTCTGGTAGAAAAAGATACCATCTCACTGGTGGAGTTCGATGGCAAAAATAGGTCTGTAATTTATGCAGGTAATTTTGAAGATAATTTTGTTTTCCCCTGGCCGGATTCATCGAAACTCGTGATAGTTTCCTCATCCCCAACACCAACAGCTTCAGAACCTAATTTGTATGGGATTAATTTAAGGTAGTCATCAGACTTCAGCTTTCAGCTATCAGACTTATACAATTTTCTGTCTGACGACTGACGACTGATAGCTTTTGCTCCATTTAGTATATCTTGTGACTGATTTCCTTGACTGTTAAAATGTTGGCGCAATGTTTGGCTTATCCAAAAGAGTTGGTATTGATTTAGGTACTGCAAACTCCTTAGTTTACTTGGCGGGAACAGGAATAGTTCTCAATGAGCCGACAGTGGTGGCAATCACCACAGATGATGCTCGGGTGTTGGCTGTTGGTAATGAGGCCAAAGAGATGTTGGGAAGAACTCCTGGAAATATTATTGCTTCCCGTCCGATGAAAGACGGGGTTATTGCGGATTATGTGATCACCGAAGCCATGATCCGCTATTTTTTGGACAAGGTGTGCGGACCAAGCAGGATTTTTAAACCGGAGGTGATGGTTTGTGCACCGGCCGGAGTGACATCTGTGGAAAAAAGAGCAATTTTGGATGCCACACTTTCAGCTGGGGCAAAAACAGCTTTTTTGATTGACGAGCCTCTAGCTGCCGCAATCGGAGCCAGGATCCCCATTGCCAATCCTTCCGGCAATATGATTGTGGATATTGGCGGAGGGACCACAGAGGCCGCGGTGATTTGTTTGGGAGGAGTGGTAGTTCACTCGTCTGTTCGGGTTGGCGGCAATAAAATTGATGAGGCTATCCAAACTTATGTTCGCAAAAAGCATAATTTGATAATTGGGGAAAGAATGGCGGAAGATGTAAAAATAAAGATTGGTTCTGCAGTCAAACTTAAACCTGCCGAAGTTGAAAAAGCAGAGGTGAGAGGCAGAGATGCTTTTTCAGGATTGCCTCGGACAGTTGAAATAAACAGTGATGAGGTAACGGAGGCAATTGCCGATATAACACACAAAATAATCGGGGCAGTTAAAGAGGTTTTAGAGCAAGTTCCACCGGAGCTGGCATCAGACATTATTGATAAAGGAATTGTGATGAGCGGCGGGACGTCGCTGCTTAGGAATTTGGATAAACATTTAACAGATTCTTTGGGGGTACCTGCGGCTTTGGCAGAAAACCCACTGCTGTGTGTGGCCTTAGGCACAGGCATTGCTTTGGAAAATTTGGATTTATATAAGCGGTCGGTTTCTAAGCGCTAATTAAGTTACTTGACAAATTCTATCAACTTTGTCCATACTAAAATTAAGATGGTAGAAATAGTTAAGGACCAACCCGACTTATTGGGTACCACAGTGATTTTTGATGGAGGGTCATTCAAACGAGTAGTTAACTTTTACAGAGGTTGGCATCCGGAGTTAGGTGGTAGACTACATCAGGGTTTGCAAGGGCAAGAAACGGCTGTGGAAAGAGAGATTCTAAGACCAATAAGGGTGTTTCGAGTAACGGAGAATGGATCCAACAACCACCAACCTTAATCTACTTCAGCAAGTCAAAAACATTAACTACTCTATCCTCATTCAGATTAAAGTCAAGAAATTCCATTCTATTGTGATATAGTTGGAATATGATTATTGGATTTGATGCTTCCAGGGCCTTTATTAAAGAGAAAACAGGTACAGAGAATTATTCTTATCAACTGCTTAAGGCTTTGGCAAGGATTGATAGGAAAAATACTTACCAAGTTTATTTAAGGCCAGGTGTTAATTTTGTTAAAAAAGATTTCCCTGACAATTTTCAATTTTCAACTTTAAATTTTAAATTTTTATGGACTCAAGGGGGGTTGGCTTTGCAGACCTTCAAAGACAATATTGATGTGTTATTTGTACCTGCCCATACCTTGCCGGTTATTAGAAAGCCAGGACTTAAGACTTTGGTGACTGTTCATGATTTGGGATCAGAATATCTTCCGGCCATGCACCAGCTAAAACAAAGGTTGTATTTAAATTTCATGACCCGCTCCCAGCTAAAAAGCGCAACTGCCTTGATTGCTGTGTCCCGGGCCACTAAGGATGATCTTATCAAAAGGGTGGGAATTAAACCGGATAAAATCAGCGTGAGTTATGAAGGATATGATAAAGAAAAGTTCAAAGACACTCAAAGTATTAAGAAATATAATTTAAAGTATCATAGTTATTTTTTGTTTGTGGGGACAGTACAGCCTCGTAAAAATCTCGAGCGTTTAATTATTGCATTCAGTAAGTTTATATCTGAAGAAAAATTAATTTATGAGCAAGATTTACGATTTAAGAATACTGATTTACGAATAAAAAATCATAAATCTTTAATCATAAATCATAAATCACTGAAATTAGTTATAGCAGGTTCTAAAGGCTGGCTGTCTGATGAAATTTATCAGTTGCCAAAGAAATTAGGGATAGAGGACAGGGTAAAATTTTTGGGGTATGTGCCTGATAAAGATTTATCTGCACTGTACTTCGGAGCAATAGCATTACTTTTTCCTTCGCTTTTTGAAGGTTTTGGTTTGCCAATCTTGGAGGCCCAGGCTTGTGGTTGTCCGGTGATCACTTCTAATCTTTCATCCATGCCGGAGGTGGCTGGTAAAGGAGCAGTTTATGTTAATCCATATAGTGTAGATGATATAGTAAAGGGAATGATAAGAATAAAGAATCAAGAATTAAGAATTAAGCTTATTAAGGCGGGACTTGATAATATAGAAAGATTTAGCTGGGAGAAATGCGCAAAAGAAACACTTGGGGTATTGGAGAATTTATGAAAGTAGATGTTCTGGGAATCAAAATTGATGATGTAAGTCTTAATGAAGCGCTTACGATAGTAGAGCATTGGATTTGGAATCCCGGTAAACATTACATAGTAACTCCTAATCCGGAGTTTATCGTCGCGGCCCAAAAAGACCTTGTATTTAAAAGGATATTAAATAACGCGGATTTAGCAGTTCCTGATGGGGTAGGGTTGAAACTTACTGGTGATATAGTTATGACTACCCCTGGTATAGATGTAATGGAAGGGTTGGTAAAGATGGCCGAAGAAAAGGGTTTTACAACAGGCTTTTTAGGAGGGAGAGGGAAGATAGCAGAAAAAACGGCTGAGTGCTTGAAGAGGAAATATCCAAAACTTAAAGTCTCGTTTGCCAGTGAAGTTGGGATTTTTAATGATGATGGAGATATGATTTATGATTTAAGATTTAAGAATAGAGAGAAAATCATAAATCCTAAATCTTATATCTTAAATCTGCCACAAACAGGTATTTTGTTTGTGGCGCTTGGTCCTCCAAAACAAGAAAAATGGATTGCTAAAAATTTGCCCAAAATTCCTGTTAAAGTGGCTATGGGGGTGGGGGGAGCATTTGATATAATAAGCGGCAAGGTTCCCAGAGCTCCAATTTGGATACAACATTTAGGATTTGAGTGGTTGTTCAGGTTGTGTCTTCAACCATGGAGGATCAAAAGGCAGCTGGCTTTAATACAATACCTGTATTTGCTTTTGAGAGCTCAGCTGAAGGGTTGACTATCCTATTTATTCCGTTTAAGCTGAAATTATGATCATTACAAAAAAGTATAAAGATATAAAAGATGTGTTAATGGATCCTCGGGCCAGACCCATTATAAAGGAACCTTACAATCTTATTGTAGAAAAAGATCAAATTATTTTTGTAATTTCCGCAGGACAAAACGGGGTAGAATACAACAAGACCGAAGGATATTTAAGTAATTATCCGGGAGTGCAAGTTTATCAATGCCTGTATGGTCAGGGGGTTTTGCTTATGCAAAGAAATGATACTTTGGGTGAGGCAAAAGAGTTTAAGGTTGTCACTTTAAATCCCGGAAGACAAGTTGGTATACCGGCTGGTTGGGCAATGTCTTTGGTAAATATAGGGAAAGCATTTTTGGTAGTTGTGGGAAATATAGACTTGGAATCAAATAATATTGATTCTAAACCAATCATTACGAAAAAGGGACTTGCTTACTATATTATTGAGAAAAAGGGAGAAATTGGTTTTGAACAAAATTCCCACTACAAACTACACCCGCAAATAACAACAGAATGAAGATTATGCTTTTCGGATAACCTTTTCAATGGCAATTAGCAGAATAGAGTACTTAAGTGCTAAATCTCAAATCTTAGATCTCAAATGGCATCCTTCGACAATGCTCAGGATGACCCTGAACGAAGCCGAATGGGTCAAATCTACATCCTAAATCTCAAAACCGTTAAAAGATTTTAGATTTGAATTGTATTTTTGTTCTGCCGAAGGCAGCATTGATGTTTTGCGATTTGAGTTTTGAGATATTTAGTATGAAGTAGGTGTAGTGGATTCACCTGAAACTTGTTTCTGGGTTATACCTAAAAGCCATAGCACCGCCTCTTTTTTATAACGCCTGTCACCTCTACTATTAATTCTTATAGCAGGTAATTTTCCTCTTTTGCCCCACCTTTTAATGGTTAAGGGTGAAACACGCAAAACTTCTGCAACTTCTTTAACAGTTAGTAAATCAGGGAGATTTTCCAGTGATAATTTATTATTAGCCATACGAACGAACAAGTTCTTATCGAACCATTCATCCCTGCCAAGTCTGACTTGGCGAGGTATTCTGGTTCAATAATAAGATGATCTATTTCTTTGTATATCACAACAAAACAGATGGTGTCAATAGGGTTATTGAAGTTCTACTGTCGCTCCTGCTGCCGTAAGCTTCTGTTTTGCCTCTTCAGCAGTCTGCTTATTAACTGATTCCAAAACAGGTTTTGGAGCTGACTCCACCAAATCTTTTGCCTCTTTTAACCCTAAAGTCTGGACTAATTCCCTGACAGCTTTTATCACTGCAATTTTATTGGCACCTGCTGCTGTTAAAACCACATTGAAAGTAGTTTTTTCCTCCGTTGGCTCGCCCGCCGAAGGCGAGGCGGCTGCTGGTCCTGCTGCCATAACTGGTGCGGATGCTGAAACCCCAAATCTATCCTCTAAAGCATGTACTAAATCAGCCAGTTCTAGAACTGATAATTTTTCAATTTGTTCAATTATCTTTTCTAAGTTTGCTGAAACTGGTTTAGGAGCAGGTTTTTTCTTGGCTGGTGCGCTTTGGTCGCTCGGCTGGCCTTGATTCTCCAACTCGGCTGGCTCACCGCCAGCTGGCGGTTCGCCACCAGCTCGACCAGGCTCGTGCACGTCAGAACTTGTGCTCTCGCTGCTGATCTCGCCTGCCTCTGACAGTTGAGAATCTGCGGCAGCCTTCGCTCCCTCTGTTGATTCTTCAGTTTTAGGCTGTTCTGATTGTTGATCTTGTTTTTGTTGATCATCTGCCATATGGTTGTTTGATCGTCTATGGTTTATCGTTTATGGTTTGTGTGTTTCCGATATACGATAACCGATTTACGATATACTAACTTTCACCTCCTTTCGCTTTTTGAATTTCTGATAATGTATATACTGAACGAAGTTCGCGCACTACGTGCACTAAATTTCTTAGATTTCCTTGTAGTACTGATACCATACCTTGAAGTGGAGCTGCCAATAGTCCCACAACTTGACCTTTCAGTTCATCTTTAGAGGGCAGACTGGCCAGTGTAAGAATCTTGTTTTCATCCAGGACATCAACTCCTAAAAACCCCGCCTTAACTTTACCAATGGCAGCATCCTTTAGCGCTTTGACCAAAATTTTAATAGGGGTAATTTGATCATCATACGCAAAAAGAGTGGCTGTTGGACCTTCAAAGTTGGAGGCGGGAAGAGCACGTTCAAGTAAGCTATTTTTGGTTATACTGAATTCGCCATTAACATCACGCAATTTATTTCTTAAATCGGATAAATGCTTCATGGTCAAGCCTTTATAGTCAGCAAAAACTATAGCTTTGGCCTTGCCCAGCTTTTCTTGTATTTGTTGTACTGCTTGCTCTTTTTGTTGTTTAGTTTTAGCCATTTAAAAAACGCCTTTCTGAGGCGTTTTTGGTTTATCGTTAATCGTTTATTGTTTATCGGTTTTCCGATATACGATATTCAATCTTACGATATACTAAACTGCCTCGGTGAGATTTATGGTGTAAAGCATCCTTCGACTATGCTCAGGATGTCGCTTCGCTCCACTCACTGTCTTAAGCCAAATTATTTTAACTTATGATGTCATGTTTGTCAATGTGTCGTATTGACTGACATTAAGGACTAAGGGCTGGGAGCAGGTGTTGGCGCAGGTTCGGAACTGGTAGGTGTGGGGGCCGGTTCAGATGTGGTAGTGGTGGTAGTGGTCGGAGCCGGTTCACTGGTAGTAGTTGTTGAGCCGCTACTTGAGGTCGAGCCTCCGCCGTCTTGCATGCACCAGCCACCATTATCGCTCATCCAATGATATCCCGAAGGACAGGATCCGCTTGATGTTGATCCTCCGGATGAAGTGGTGGTAGAGCCGGAAGAGGATGTGCCTCCTCCGGTATCAGACATGCAGTAACCACCATTATCACTCATCCAATGGGAGCCTGAAGGACAAGAACCGGTGGTAGTTGTTCCTCCTGAGCCGGAACTTGTGCCGGAGTAGCTGGTTTTGCAGCTGCAAGTGCCATAATCATACCAGCCGCCTGGACAACCTGCGGAAGGAGGATAACAAGTGATGGTAGATCCTGTAGAACTAGTTCCAGAACCACCTGAATACTTACAACTACAGGTTGAGTAATCTAACCATGCGCCTCCACCGCAGCTTAGACCCTGGCATTGATTGCTGGGTGAGGGACCACTACCTCCATAATAAGTGGTTGAGCTGCTGCAGTAACAGCTACCATAATCCCAATAAGAATTAGAGCCACAGCCGTTTGAGGGAGGTTGACACCAGGATTGGGATCTGGCAGCTGTATCTGACCACCCTGAACCTTCATTGCTACCTGCCACACATTTACTGCCATTCCAGTAATAACCTGGAGTGCAACCTTGCGAGTACGAGCTGGGAGAATAGTAAGAAGTATCAGTAGGGCTTGTGCGAATACAGCCTCTGCCATCCCAGTAATATCCGGTTTAAGTTAGGAGAATAGTAACTGGGACTGCTGGCTACACATCTTGAGCCGTCCCAGTTAAAGCCTCCGGGGCAGGCGCCATCATTGCACCTTCCGGTAGCCGGATTAAAGCTCTGGGAGCCGCAATTCAAGCTTCCTGACGGCACGCCACTGGTAGTTGTACCCGCCGGATAATTGTATGGTGAGCCGCTGGGTACATAGGTTGGTCCGTCAGCCATACACCAGCCACCGGAATCAGACATCCAATGATACCCTGATGGACACTGACCAGGAGCAGTTGGCCTGGGTCCAGATCCTGGCACCGTGCCAGTAGGTGGGGTGGTAGTGTAATTGGTGGGGGCAGGACTCCAGTAATTTGGAGGCGAGTAAGTGTTTATGAAGTTAGAATAAGAACCGGATCCTGGGTAGCCATAGCTTGCCGGAGGCGCTCCCGGGGCAGTGTAATAAGGACTATAAGGGGTGTAACCGGAACCAGTGCCAGAAGGCGTGTAGGAATAGGAGGAACTGTAGTTGCCACTGTTTGACATACACCAGCCACCACTATCATACATCCAGTGAGAACCTGAAGGACAAACCCCGGCGCTGGTTGGTTGAGGCCCTTGGCCATAGACTAAGGGATTGCCATCTTTATCGGTAGTAGGACCTGTTTGATAGGCTGACGGATATGCTGAACCTGGCCAGCCGGGGCGAAACTCATCAACAATGGTAGGCCCGATCCCGGTAAAGGAACTAATGGGGATGGCTGCTCCCGGCGCCGGACAAGGGGTGTTGGCCGGGAAGAGGGGTGTTGGTAGATAACATGGTCCGGCTTTTTCTCTTACCCCAAGGCTTACGGATAAAGCCGCAACCCGGGCCAAAGTAAGCGGCAAGGCAGCATTGGGATTTCTTCTTCTAAAGTCTTCTACTTGTCTTAAAGCATCTATGGTGGGCCTGTATTCTTCCTGTAGAGTGGCTACTGCCAACATAAGATCCTTGCGGTTTGAGAAGTCTTCAAGGTTGATAGTATCGGGTCTGACGGTTTGGGCTATCTCGTTAATGCGGGTTAGCCGGATATAAGGACGGATTTCAGCTGGTACCTCTTTGCCCGGCTCAAAGGTTTTCTCAAAGTCTTGGAGTTTTTGGGCAATTTCTTCGTTCTTACCTATCTTTTCTTCCAGTTTATCTTTGGTCTCGGCAGCATCGGCAATCTCCTCTAGTTTTTTGAGTTCCTCCACCTTGATTCTGGCGTTTTGATCAACAGCATCAAAATCCTCATTTAAGAAGCTGGTGTCAGTTTGGGTTAAAGCCCCGTTTGCTACCAAGCCTCCTATTTGGAGTCTGGCTTCAACTCGAGACTTCATCTCCAAAAGTTTCTTTTTGTCTTCTTCTGAGATCATCTTTTCCGGCAAAGCTTCAATTTTGCTTCTGAGTTCATCTGGAATTGGCGGCTCGCCAGCAACATCTGCTGCTTTATCCACCCCTAAGATGGTGGCTGATACCGCAGCACTGATGGCCGTATCTTGTGCACTTGGGGCCAAAGCTTGAAGCTTCTGCAATAGCAGGTTTTGCTCAACTGATTTCTCGGCTAACAGCTTCCCGATTTCGATTTTGGCCCCCTCTGTCAGCTGTTCCTTAGATACGTCAGATACAATATCCTGCATCATAGAAGTATAAGTGTCTAAAGCTTTTTTAACAGCTCCTTCATCATTTCTTTTTAGAGCGTCCGCAGCTTCAATTAATCTTTCTTTAGCTTGAGACAAGCTGACTCGTTCTCTGGCTGGGGCAGTAAATGCTATAGCAAGTTGTACTCTTTCCGCTGCTTGTTTAATAATATAGAATGGACTGTTGGGAGCGATAAAAGGAGGTCTAAACTCATCAATTATAATTGCCCCCGGTCCTCCTTTTTGCTCTGATGGAAAAACAGCTTGAATACATTTTCCTTCGTTCCAACTCCAATAAGCTCCATCTTCTTTACAAACTGGAGTGGTATTTTTGGGATAAGGTTCTCCCTCTTTTGGCGAGGCAACACATTTCCCTTCCTCAAATGAATAGTATTGACCTCGACCGCATCTATATTGCTCAGGATCATAAACTGATTTGCCAGTTTTATCCCAAACACAGCCATTGGGCGGTTGATAGGAGGCTCCCTCAGGACAACTCTTTGACCTGGCCTCTCGTTCCTCATCATTAATAGGGTCTACTACAGGCGAGGGGCTGGGGAAAGGAAGAATCCCGCCTGTTGCTGTCTGACAGCTTTGAGCCTGCCAGTTCCAGGAATAACCTACTGGACAGATTGGCTGGGCATCTTCTTGATAACCGCGAGTTGAGTCAGAAGCCACACATTTCTTAACAGCAAAAGAATAATATTGTCTTGGGCCTTCACATTTATACTGGTCATAATCATTAATCCGCTTGCCATTATCTGCCCAAATACAGCCTTCAGATTGTTTGAAGGTAGCCCCCTCAGGACAAGCAGACAAAACCGCATCTTGAGGTCTGGGAGTAGCTGATGGTTGAGCGCCAGGTGTGACTTCGGGACCAAATTGCCCGCCATTAATAGGACGAGGAACCGCTGTCAGTCTTTCATAGGCTTTAATTAAGTTTTCTTTACCTCCTAGATCTTCTGGTTTGATCAGTGTAGGATCAAAAGAGTTAGTTAAAGCCACCTCCTTTTGGGCTAAAGTGGTGGCTGTGGATCTTAAGGTGGGAGTTTGAGCCAGATCAGTTTGGACTGATCTCAAACTTTGCAACTCCTCAACTTTCCTGACCTCCACCAGCTGATTGTAGTCTGCAGGGGAAACTACAGCTTGGGCTTCATCCAGTTTTTTGGCATCAGCCGGGGGAAAAGTGTTAAGCTCAACCAATTTTCTAATTTTTTCCCGCGCCTCTTCTCGCGAAGCAGATCGGGTTAAATCTTCTGCTTCTTCAGGCAGGATCAGGCCCTGGGCTTTGAGATCTTGCAGACGAGAGGCCAAGACAGGCGGCAGCGCCGGTCGGTCCAAAACATCAGCGCTTCTGTCCATGGCATCCTCCGCTGTCCTGATAACATCAGAGGTCAGTGTGGGATTTTGAGGAGGAGGAGGCAAGAGCCCTTTTTCAAAAACCACCTCATGTCTGGCTGCCTGAGCTTCTAATCTGGCTGCCGCCTCTTCAGATGCTTTGGTATCTTTCAGATTTTTGACGATGTTTGAAGCATCAGCGAGAGTTTGCTGGTAACTTTTGAGGGTAGATTCATATAAGGTGGCTTTCTTGGGATCATTGGCCAGTGCTTCGGCTTCAGCCAGACGGCGTTCAGCCTCCTGCATCCTCAGTCTGGCTTTCTGGGCCGGATCAAAAGTAAAGGTATAGGTTAAACCCTCTCCCCACTGCTTTATAAAATAGAAAGGCTCACCAGGCAAAGCTCCACCTGTACCTTGCAGATAAGGTTCGGCAGCAGGAGGTGTGGGGGAAGGTGTAGGTGAGGCAGGAACAGCAGAGGTGGGTGAGGGGGCAGGCGAGGCGTCAGCTGGTACAGGAGAAGGGCTGGGCGGAGGGGAATAAGTTGGGTTAGTTTGAACAGCTTGAGGGTAGAATTTGACTAAGTCTCCCTGCTGGGTTGGTGAAAAGTTCGACAGGTCAACATCGCGGGCTAAATCCTGGGCTCGGTTATACCACAAATATGGTTTGATATCATTTGATGGGGGGGTAGCTGGATTAGCTTGCCACTTTTTCAGCTCTTCTGCCGTTTTGCTGTCAGGCTGGGGTAAAGTTTGATAGGATTTTAATTCTACAACCTGTAAATTAGTTAGGTACTGTTTCTGTACATCCGGGAAATATTTGGTGACAGCATCGTCTAATCTAACAGCTTCCGAAATAGGAAATTGGCCCGAGGAAGAGAGTTTGTTAAGCTCGTCCCTGACTTCGCTTCGGTTTTTGAAACTGTATAACTTATTACTTTCTTCTTCCGAAATCAGCCCCTGTTCTTTGAGTTGTTGGATACTGGAAGAAAACTCCGTAGGTATAGCAGGTTCGCCTTTGGCCTCGGCTACCTTGTCAAGAGAGTATCTGGTGATGTTGGTGGCTTGGGTCCAGCTTTCAGCTTGAGCAGGAGAAGAAGTTAAACTTAAGGCTTGAGTAACCACTGCCTGGGTAGCAGATACCTCCTCTGCTTTGTTGACTAAAGCTTGGGCAGCAGGATCGGTTCTTTGAGCAATGGCCGCTAGATTTTGGCTGAGGGCAGTTAAGGTCTGGCCGTAATCATCCAGGGCTTGAGAGGCTGCTTGGGTTTTACCTTGATCCATTAAAGTTTTAGCTTCAGATAATCTTTCGCTAGCAATATCAAGCCTCAACTGCTCTTTTTTTACAGGATCAAATGTAAAAGTAAGTTGGACATTCTCCACCACCTTTTCCAAAGCATAAAAAGGATTGTCAGGCAAAATACCGCCTGCTTTAGGTGGCATCAGGCTATCCGCAATTTGAGGGACAGGCAGGTTTTCCAAGTTGGAGAAGGAAAAACCTAAAACAGAAGAACCGCCATAATATGGGCCAAAATCATAATATTTACTTGAAGTGGCAAAAGCAGACTGGGGAATTAAAATCCACAGGGAAACTGCTATCAGGCCAATAATGGCCACCAGAGATTTTTTTGGGCTAACCATTTGGTTTGCCCGTCTGCTACTTTCAGTTTAAAATAACTTTTTCCTCCTTGTCAATAGGCCAATCATGTAACTATTCAGTATTTCCCGGTAGTCATCCTGGAAGGAGGTTGATATATGTGTTGGTTTTTCCACTTTCACCCTCTTTAAATTCAACGGCGTTAAATCCTAAGGTAAGAACTGGTGGGTTATTACCCATTCTGACCATTAGGAATCGGGCCACCCAAAGTTCCTTTCTTGTCCCATCTCTTTTTTTAATTTCCACAAAATATTTTAATCCAACCTGGATATGACCCTGTTTTAGAGAATATTCTCCACCTAAGCTGCTGATCTTACTATCGGTTGTTGGTAGAAGATGAGTGATTAGCCCTTCTTGTGGTACAACCGTTCCTTTATATGGGATTTGTGACTCATATATATTAATTTTATATCCTCTTTTCTCCATAAAGCTTGTATAGCTTTCTCCGTTGATAGATATAATGGTTGGATATCCAAGGTAAGCGTGAAGGTCTGGAAGTCTTAGGGAAGGAGGTGTTGGTTCAGGGGTTTCAAAAACAACTCTTTCTCCAGGCTTTGATGGCGGGGTTGGCGTAGCTTGAGCTTGACTTATTACGGTTGCGTTCGGTTTGACCGGTGGTTGGATTGATGATTCTTACGTACTAGGTCCGGAATCACATGCAGTTAAAAGCATTGCGGAGCTAAGACCGACTCGGGCAAGTTTTTCTAAAACACTCATATGATAATGAATAAGTATAAACTATGGGCTTGCATTTGTCAATTAGCGTTGTGTGGTTGCAATATCACTTGGGTATCCATAGCCAGTAGCCATTGTTTGATCCTCCAGAAGAACCAACAGGAAGATTATTTGAATCTTCTGTCAGCGCTCCCGATGATGTGGCGGTTGGAATAGGTGAAACCCAAACTCCGGAATCTCCAACTTGGCCCAAATTTTTAATGATTACAGAGATATCAAATATATTGACAACTCCATCATCATTTATATCGGCATTTTTATTCCAGTTTGATTGAGTTGGAGTTGAGTTGAAGGCTTTTTGAGCAATAGAATAATCCGCTGTATTGATGATGTTATCTTCATTTAAATCTCCTGAAACAAGATTTAAGGCTTGACCTCCGTTTAATTTAGATTCTGCAGGAGACATAATAAATGTGGAAGCTTTGGCAATTTGTCCTCTGCCCTTCAAAAGCGCCGTGTATTTGCTGCCGGGGTTTAATCCTGCAATTGACAGATTGCCGTATTCACCGCTCGCGGGGACATCAGCCAAAAAGGTTAATAAAAACTTGGGGTTTGTCACCAAATCACCTTCCAAAACCCCTACAAAAACTTTCCCTGCCTGTTTTTCTTTTGGCCTTCCTTCAATGGTGATTTTAAATGATAGAGTGGGGCCGAAAGATGTGGCAATTGTCGGGCTTATGGTTGCTTGGGGTGAGGGAGTGGGAGTGATCTTTAACAGATCTTCCAAAGTGGAATCCGCTTCGGATAGATTGGTAAGATTACTGCTGGAAGAGCTTTCAGGTACAGGTGTAATTCTTTCCACAGGTGGTGTGGTTGGCTTGGCTTCTTCCGCCCTGCTTCGGATAGTTTGATATTGAGAAATAAGATACGTGCCCACAGGGATGGACAGTATAACAATAGTATATATTATAAGAAGCACTCTTTGCTTAAAGGTAGAAAACATGGTAATTAGTCGTCAGCTGTCAGTCATCAGTCGTCAGACAATTTTTCAGTCTGAAAGCTGATAGCTGAAGACTGATAGCTATTAATAGTGTATATTTAAAAGGGAGAGTTTGGCAACTAATGATAAAGATTATTTTCAATACAATTGTGGGATTAGTCTTAATTTTTATTTGGTCTCGATTTGTTGACCTTACTCAAATATGGCAAAAATTATCCGAGGCCAATCTTATTTTTCTTCTTCCTGCATTTTTTTGTATGTTTGCCTCGCCGTTCATTCGGGCAATAAGACTGAAGGTTTTCCTTTCGGAAATCAAACAAATTCCCCTTTGGAATTTGGTGTTTTTAAATGGTGCGGCAATACTGTTGAATTTTTTTATTCCGATTAGAGCAGGGGATTTTGGCAAAGGTGTATATCTTAATACAAAATATGAGTTAAGCTTTGGAAAATCAATAATTTGGGTGTTTATGGACAGGTTTATTGATTTTTTAACTGTTTTGGCTGCATCGTCAATTTTTTTGCTTGTTATCCCCACAACTTTGCCTAAAAATTTTATCATTATTATATCGAGTGTATTCTGTTTATTCCTGCTGGTCACATATTTGGCAATATTCAGATTAGATTTTTCTAAAAAATTGGTCGTTTTTTTGACACCACTATTTATATTTAATCTTATTAAGATACCTTTTGTTAGGTTTACGTCATTTATTTTAGAGTCTTTTTCTATTTTAAAAAGAAGCAAAAAAGATCTGATGACTTTAATTGTTTTAACATTGTTGGCTTATGTGGCTGATGCGGGGATTTGGTTTTTTACCTTTCAATCACTGGGGGTTAACCCGGGATATCTCACGATGTATTTTGGTCAGATGCTTTCTGCCTTAACTTATCTTATTCCGGCAGCTCCAGGTTATGTGGGGTCTGCGGAGGTATCAGGAAGTTTAATTTTGTCCGGAGTGTTTGGATTTGAAGTAAATGTAGCTTCATCCATGGTAGTTTTATCGCATATAACAACAGCTATATTTGTGATAATACTTGGTTTGATATCTATATTTAATCTAAAGTTGGATTTGAACCTGATACTGAAGAAGGCCTTACGTAGAAAATAGAACTGCTATAATACTTGGACTTATGGAACAGATCAACAGCGTGACCTTTGTCTGCTGGGCCAATATAAGCAGAAGTCCGGTTGCCGAATGCATTGCTAAAGCTATGGCTGAAGAAAAAGGTCTTCTTGGTGTTAAGTGTGCGTCGGCCGGTTTAATTGAACCTCCTTTTATGGATCTAAGCTATGAAATGCGTTCTGCTTTGGAGAGACTGGGATATCAACCTCCCAAGCACCATATACCGACAAGGGCAACAGCCGAACTTTTAGGAAATTCCGATCTGGTGTTATGTTTTGAGCGTGACCAGGTAAGGCAAGTCAGAGCTTTAACAGGAATAGGAGAGGCCGGTAATGTTTATACCTTGCCGGAGTACGTTGGTTTCCCAGAGCAGGAGATTCCTGATCCGCATAGCTTGATCAGAGCCACCTGGCTTTCTGGGGTTATTAACAGTTTGCCCCCTTTGTTAAAACCGCCTTTTTATGGCATAACTGGTTATGTTCATCCGACTGACGAGCAGGCAGTGCTTAAAGTTCACATAAGGTTAGCAAGACAGATAGAAGAATATGTAGAGGAAGCTATAGAGAAAATAGCCAAAACTCATTCGCAAGGGTAAACTATTTTACATGGAAGCTAGATCAACTTTAACTGATGGTCCCATGGTGGGGGAAAGAGTGACTTTTTTAACTCTGGTTTTGCCTAAAGTTTGAAGCAAAGTTTGAACATTGGCAGATAACTCCTCGGTAGGTTGATTCAACTTTCCCAGCCCAAGGTGGATTACTGCTGCTTTGGCCTCTGTTTTGTATTCTGTTTTTCCGGCTTGAAATCCTTCCACTGCTTTTTTGAGGTCGTCTGTGATGGTGCCATTTTTGGGATTGGGCATGAGCCCCTTAGGTCCCAAAACCCTTGCCACTTTGGCAAGCTTTGGCATCCATTCAGGAGTGCTTATCAGAAGGTCAAAATCAATTTTGCCCTGGGAGATAGCCTCAATGGTGGAATCATCACCCACCAGATCTGCACCTGCGTCTTTGGCACCTTTTCCAAAGACCAGGATGCGTAATTTTTTACCTGAAGAATAGGGAAGGGAGGCTAAACCACGGATTCCTGTTTGAGTGGTATTGATATGTGCTTCAAGTGTACCTGTGAATTTAGAATAGGACAGTTTTTTACTAAGTTCTATAGCCTCACCTAAAGGGTAGGATTTAGTTCTATCCAAATCTTTTACGACCTCTTGGTATTTCTTGGAGCGGGGCTTAGCTTTGCCTGGTTTTTGAGGTTTTTTAGGTTGTACTCTCTCGTTCGTCTGAATTTGCTTCTCCAACTCGCCTTCCGCCTTTGGCGGAATCGGCTCGGATGGCGTCACGCTCGTCAAAGCTTGAGCCTTTTGGCCATCCTCGCCTGGCTCAAACAGTCGAGAAGCTGCATCAGACTTCACTTCGGTCGCTTTAGCCCTTTTCTTAGAGGCTTTATTCTTTATTCTTGATTCTCTATTCTCTTCTTGCGCTGAATCATCAATGATGGCTACTTTTGTCTTGCCCATAATACTTAATACTAACTACTAATTTTTACTCCCATACTTTTGGCTGTTCCTTCAACAATTTTTATAGCAGCCTCTACCGAATTTGCATTCAAATCAGGCATTTTGGCTTTGGCAATTTCTTCAACTTGGGTTGCTGTCAGGGTTCCAACAGGTTCTTTTAAGGCTTGGCCAGAGCCTTTCTCCAGCTTGAGGGCTTTTTTAATCATTTCAGCAACAGGAGGCTCTTTGGTAATAAAAGAAAAGGTTCTATCCTCATAAACTGTGATCACCACAGGTAAAACAGTACCCTGTTTATCTTTGGTTCTTTCATTAAATGCCTTGACAAACTCCATGATAGGTAAACCGTGCGGGCCTAAGGCTGTTCCCACTGGAGGAGCTGCAGTTGCTACTCCTGCAGGGATAGTTAGTTTAATATAGGTTTTAACTTTTTTAGCCATTTGTTTGGAATATCGTTTATCGTTTATCGGATGACCAATATTCGATATACGAAGAGCCGATCATATCTTCTGCACCTGCAGAAAATCCAACTCCACTGGTGTTTCACGCCCGAATATTGATACCAAAACCTTAACCTTGCCTTTTTCCTCATCCACATTATCCACTTTACCAATAAAATCTGCAAAAGGCCCGTCCACAATTTTGATAGTATCCGAAACAGAGAAAACCTGCTTATAAACAGGAGCCTCCTCTTGGGTAAATTTGACTATGGTGGCCACCTCCGCATCGGAGATCGGGGTGGGTTTATTACCCATACCCACAAAGGAGGTGACACCTTGAGTTGTTCTGACAGCCAGCCAGGAACTATCTTCCAAAACCATTTTTACCAAAATATAGCCGGGGAAGATTTTTTCTTTAATGCTTACTTTTTTGCCGCCTTTTATTTCAATTTTATCCTGCATAGGCACCAAAACATCTAAAATTTTCTCTTCCAAATGTTCGGATTCAATCCGCTGCTTTAAAGTGTGCGCCACTTTGTTTTCATGACCGGAATAAGTATGAACAACATACCATTTGGCGTTAGGATTGCCTGATCGGTCGACCGCCCCGCTCTCTTGCTCGCCAACTGTACCTTCGGTACTTACGCCCTGCGGCTCGCCTTCGGCTTCGCCTCGGGTACGGTCGCCTTCGGCGACTCTAGGGCTCGCTGCGTTCGGAGGCAGTCTCCCTTCGCTTATATCATTAACTGGTTCAGATTTTGCTGTCTGATCCTCTCCAGCTTTGACATTTGACATTTGAGTTTTGAGTTTTAAATCATCGTCCATAGTGTTCTAGTATAAATGCTGTTATTGCTGTCAAAATATAATCAAATCCTCCCAAAAAAACTCCCACAACCAAAGTGACAATGATTACCAAAACAGTGTAGCGGATAGTTTGTTCTCTGGTGGGCCAGGCCACTTTTACTAACTCTTCGTAAACTTCCTTAATAAAACTAACTCCTTTTTTCATGGGTCTAAAAAATCCTCCATATTATTGGAGGCAATTTGTCAAGTATAACAGATTAATTATTAGTTGGCAACTATCTGTTTTCCCCACTGGATGGTGTATAATCTGGCCAGAGTTATGAAACACCTGGCAATTTTTAAGGGAGACGGGGCAAAAAAAATTCTGTCCGGCAAAAAAACAATAGAAAGCCGCTTTTCCAAAAGGCGTAACCCTCCTTTCGGGCAGATTGCAACAGGGGATTTGGTTTATATAAAACCTTCAGGGGAAGACATAATCGGACAATTTAGAGTAAAAAAAGTGATCTTTTATGACGGGTTAGACTTAAGTGATTTAAGTAACTTAAGAAAACGATATGGCAGACAGCTAGCCGCAGGAGAAGGCTACTGGCAGCAAAAGCAGGACTCAAGATATGGCACTTTAATCTTTATAGGCGAGGTTGATCCCTTTATCACCTCACCCATAAAATTTCCCAAGAAAGATTTAAGAGGCTGGGTGGTGTTGGAAGGAACTAGTTCCTAGTTCCACTTTCCAATGCAGCCTGGGCAGATTGAGTGGCATAAGATGAAAAAGAGTCAAAATAGATGGTTTGAACATCTTGGGTTCGGACCTTGACCAATCCTTTGGGGATGAAGCCTGAAATGGCCAGATCCCTCCTGCCGTCAATTTGCGCCTCAATGATGCCACTGGGTTTGATGAATCCGAGGCTGGGTTTTTGTGCCAAAAGCCCTCTTATGATCTTATTCCAAATTGGGGTAGCACCGGTTATTCCTGATGTTAATTGCGGGTTCATGGGAGTATTGTCATTATTGCCCACCCAAACCCCAACCACAAAATCAGGAGTGTATCCAAAAGTCCAATTATCCCTTTTATTATCCGAGGTGCCTGTTTTTACAGCCACTTCATTGCCTCTGATAAGTAGCAGGGAATTAGGTCCGAAAGCCGGAGTTCTTGCCGTATTATCGGAAAGTATACTGGTAATAAGATATGCCACCTCCGGTTGCAGTACCTGTTTGGGTTGGGATTCATATTCTTCCAATATATTGCCCACAGAATCCGTCACTTTTAAGATGCCGGTAGGTTTTTGAGCAAGCCCCATCTGGGAAAAAGCTTGATAAACTCCCATCATCTCCATCATTTTTACTTCCCCTCCACCCAATGTTAAAGACAGACCAAATCGTTTAGGATCATCAAAGGTGGTGATACCTAAATCCTGGGCGGTTTTGATCATATCGGGAATACCCACACTGGCCAAAAGCTTAACAGCAGGGACATTTAAGGATGAACCCAAAGCAGTGCGGATGGAGACAGGTCCATGAAACACCCCGTCATAATTTATCGGTGAATAATTTCTGGCTCCATCTGGGAATGTGACAGGAGAATCCAAGATAGTATTTCCCGGAAAGTAACCTTCTTTGAAAGCCGTGGCATAAGTTATGGGTTTTATTGAAGAGCCTGGTTGACGAAGGGCGAGCGTGGCATTGAAATTTCCAAATTCCGGGTAAGAATAATCCCGCGATCCTACCATGGCTAAAATCTGGCCCTCTTTTGCATCCAAAACCATGCTTGCTCCGTTTTTAACATCAAGTCCGGCAAGGTTTGCAATTTCATCTGAAATAATTTTTTCAACTTCCTTTTGCAATCCCAAATCTAAAGTGGTGATCACCTTTAATCCTCCCTGGGAAACAGTTTTCTCTCCGTAACGTTGAGCGAGAATATCTCTGATATAGAACACAAAATGAGGGGCATTGATGTCTTGATTTTGGGGTCTGAATGTCAGTTTTTCCGATATTGCTTGAGTATACTCCCCGTCAGTGATGTAATGTTCATCTAACATCCTTTTTAAAACCTGTTTTTGACGCGCTATTCCCAAATCGGCTCTGACGCCATATGGGGAAAATTGGCTGGGGGAGGCGGGAAGTCCTGCCAAAAAAGCTGCTTCCGCAAGAGTTAAATCTACGGGTTTCTTGCCAAAGTAGGATCTGGCCGCAGCCTTAATTCCCCAGTTGGGCCCTCCGTATGGAGCTTCATTAAAATACATTTTAAGAATCTCCTCTTTTGAATATCTGGTTTCTGTCCACAGAGATAAAATTACCTCTTTGATTTTTCTACTGTAAGTTTTTTCCGGAGTAAGAAAAGAGTTTTTGATCAGTTGTTGGGTGATGGTGGAGGCTCCCTCGGTCCTGCCAAACCTTAAATTGTGATAGAAAGCCCTGAATATGGCAACAGGATCCACTCCCGGATGGTTGTAAAAATTTTTATCTTCGGAGGCAAGAGTTGCCAAAATTAAATGTTTTGGTAATTCATCCATTCTGACAAGACTTCTATTTGTACCCTCATAAATTCTGTATAAAAGTTTGCCATTTCTGTCAAATATTTCTGTGGTGGCAGGTCTGGGAGAGATGAGTTTATCAGGGTTTGGCAGGGTATCTGCGGCATTAAGAATGAATTGAGTGTAAAGAGTAAGTATGATTAAACCCACTCCAAAAACTACGGCTATTTTAGTTTTTTTGGGCACCCTTCTTTTGACAAACAACTTAAATTTATTTAAATAGTAGGGAATAAATGAAGATTTTCTGGGCCGGCCACGACGACGATGAAAGAATTGATTGAATAGATACTGCCTCTTTGTGGCTTCGGTCGGCAACCACACTCTCTTGCTCGCCAACGCTAGCGTCCTGCGCCACGCACCGCTTGGTGCATGGCTCGGATACGCTCGCCACGTCAGACGTGGCTTGTCTAGGGCTCGCCGCGCTCGGAGGTAGCCTCCCACAGCTATAGATAATAATAATTTGATCACCCAGATAGGTGCCTGGCCTATTTTTATCAGGATAAATTGAACCAAAAGGAGGATAAGAGAAGAAGGGTTGTTTTTAAAATTGGTTTTTCTTTGTCCTTTTGGCATGTTAGATTATGTTAGGACAGAAAGATTATGCGGCCATTCTAAATGAATCCTTGTATAGCCTGCAAGAGGCAAATTTATCCTGAAGAGAAAGCTAATGTATAAAGCCCTAAACCAATCAGTAAAATCCCAAAAATTTTAAACAGCAAAACTTTTTTTGAATAGGTCTCTTTGAAAATAAACGGGAATTTTTTGGAAAGCAGCAGTGCCGCTATAAACAGAAAGACATATTGAATTCCCTGAAGGGAATTTACCAAAGCCGGATTTGCCAAAGATATGGCAAAAAAGATAAGGAGTTGAGAAATTCCTGCCGAAACTTGTCCAATGATAAAAAGCAATCCGCCTTTTTTAATTAGTGAGACACCTTGGGATTGACTGGGTATAACCTTGCTTCGCAGAAGGGGTACCATAAGAAAAACTATTGCAACAGGAATCAGGATAAATCTGGACCAAACCAAAACAGTGATAAAATTTTCTCTTAAATATGCCTGCCTCAAAATCAGATATGACAAAGCCAAAAGGGTGGCGGATAACCCTTCAAACAACAGCTCATCCTTTTGGATTTTGCCTTTCCACGCAGAGAGAGTTAAAAATATGAACCCTAATATGAGTACTAAAATCCCCCAAATCTCATTGGTTAATATTGTCCCACTAGCTAAAGCAATCAGGAAAAGTATCAGGGGATTTACACTGCCAATAACAGGGATCACTCTTTCAATCTGACCAACCTTTAAGGCTTTGAACATAAAATGGGCACCGAGTGTCCAAAGCACGGTTGATGCGGATGAAAGAAGAAGTACTTCCCTCGTGGGGATATGGGTAAAAGGCAGAAGCAATACAGCCAAAAAACTTACCAGGCTGAAATAAAAAACATAAAATAAGGGATCCGGAATAACTTTTACAAGCAGGAATTTATCTGTTGTTACGGCAATGCCGTTTAAAATGAAGGCCAGAATAGAAATTGGTAAGTACATTTGTTTATCTTAAATCTTAGATCTCAAATCGCAAATCTACAACTCAAATCTGAACAAGTTCGCGCTACGCGCTAAAATCTTTAAGTTTTAAGTTTTGACATTTGAGTTTTGGCATTATTTATGCTGTGGTTCCATTTTCTGAAATCTTTTTAAAACCTCTTCTGATGTGACTGTGTGTCCCAAAAACCTCATCAAAGTGTGAGGAATGCCGTTTGCAGCAATAATTTCCGCAAAGGTTAATGCGGATGGCCGAATGTGCCTTTTTTGGGTTTCATAATCTACTTCAATAAGACCAAATCTAGGTGTAAATCCCAAATGCCACTCAAAATTATCAATTAAAGACCAATAGAAAAATCCTCTGACATTTACACCTGATTTTATGGCCCTCACAACCTCTTGTAAGTAGGCTACAAGAAAGCGGTTTCTCCGATCGTCGTTGGTTGAGGCAATGCCGCACTCGGTGATATAAATAGGCACATCATCGGAAAGGTCACTCAAAACATCAAAAAGACCCTCGGGGTATATTTCCCAGCCTAAATCGGACACCTCGTGCGTTGGAGGAGAAAAGTCTACCTTTTGGGGTATTAAACCTTGGTGTTTTAAACGGGCATGAAAATAGTAATTTATTCCCAGGAAATCGTGCGTGCCTCGGGTTAAAAAATAAAAAAGATGATTGGTGAATATATCGTTTACAACAACAGCCAGCTGCTCCATGATTGAATGTTTGTGGTAAGGTTCAAATGACATGATGTTTTGGGCCATGCCGACTGGTTTGCCCAAAGCATTTTTGGAATGTAGAAATCTGTAAGTCTTTCTATGAGCGGAGGCAAGGTTTAAATAAGTTTTAATCTGGCCAATCAGGCTTTTTTTGGAATGCGGCCAAACCCTTTCAATGTAAGTTTCGTAAATATAAACTCCCGGCTCGTTGATGGTCACCCAGAAATCTACGTATTCTCCCAGTTCAGGCGCAATTTTTTTAACAAAACGCTCAAAGTAAAAAGGGGCTTTAAAGTTCTCCCACCCGCCGCAGTCCGCTAACCAGCCAGGCAGTGTAAAGTGCCATAGGGTTAACATGACTGTCATATTAAGTGACTTAAGGTGCTTAAGTAACTTAACATAATGCTCAATCTCGGCAAGGTTAAATTCACCCTCGCGAGGCTCAATTCTGGACCATTCAATTGACAGCCTGTGGGCGTTGTGGTTTAGATCCTTGGCCATCTCAAAATCTTCCCTGTAGCGGTTATATTGATCACAGGCTGCTCCTGAACGAAGATGGGGGGGCCTATCCTGTTCCCACTTCCACCAGTCATTGTAAATATTTCCGCCCTCAACCTGGTGGGCACTCGTTGCAGCACCCCATAAGAAACCTTGTGGAAATTTTAAAGTTTGGTGGTCATGCTTTTCCTTAAGATGAGTTTTGTGCATACCTACATAGTAGGATAATTTAGGAGCTTATGTAAAGGCTCCTTGAGAGGTTAGATTGATTCCAATATGGAAACTTTTACTTTGTTATCTTGGTATTCAAACCTAAAGGTTACTGGTTTGCCTTTGTTGTTTCTAATATACAAATTCTGTTGGGCATTGGATCCTTTGGCATATGGATTACTATAAATAGACACTCCATATTCTTTGGGGATATCAGGAATTTGGGCAAAATCATGGGAAGTTGGAGCCTTCACATCCAGGCCGGCTTTTTGGGCGACAATGTTTATCAGTGAGGCCAAATGACAAACTCCATCCCCGAATAAGTAGCCATCGGTTTTAAAGCCTTCTTGAGCATTAAAGTGAGCATTGGTAGTTTTGACTAGGCTATCTTTATATTTCTCTTCCACATCTTCATGAAAGGCAAAGGTCTTGTTTGGGTCCAGCTTGAATTCATATTTGAAAGGTTTTGTCACCTCATCCCATTTTATATCTTTAGGGGAAGTGACTTTGCCATCCAGATATGCCAGATTGAGCAAAATATTATTTTTAAAAACCTCGTTGACGAATTTTTCCGGATAACGGTTATCCAAAGACATTTCGTATTCAGCCAAAACTTTCTCTGTGTTACCAAAAATCACGGAGAAGGGGATTGGAAGAAATGCCAAAAATTGTATGTTTTTACGTATGTTTGACATGAACTGGGTAGTATAGCACACTATGGGTTGTTTTGCAAGCAAAATGGAATGGTGTATTATTAGTGTGTGATTAGAATCCTGCCCGCAGTTTTACTAATAATTTTAATAGGTACAGGTCTTATTTACTGGAGATTTTTTGCCATCAAATCAAGCGGCAGTAGCAGCAATTTGATCGGGTCGAAAGTGAGCGAAACTCAAGGTCCTGTTGAGGTACCAAAAACCTTGCCAAATGCCACGCTGGAGGCCAGGGTTAAAGTTTTGGAGGATGCTTTAATTGAAGTTGTAAAAAAAGTAAATGGATTAAGCGGTAAAGATGCAGGCGACAGCTCCATCAATTCCAGGTTGAACTCAATTGAGGCCTCCATTACTGATCTTAAAGTGCAGGTTGCTTCTTTAGGACAACCTACCACAACTGCTACATCATCAAAGCCCACAGTTTATATCCCTTTAGGTTCAGGCGGAGGACCTTGGGGGGATAAAGATTGGTATACCACTGCTGAATATGAAATTGCTTTAGATACGGCCAATTACCCGGGCTATAAAGGCATGATTTTGGAGGTGACGTTTAGGTTAGTGGAAGCTGCAGGCACAGGTTCGGTCAGACTGTATAATGTGACAGATTCATCTGCTGTTTCAGCACAACTAGACACCACCTCCACCTCTTTTAGTTTGAAAACATCTTCCTCCTTTACCTTACCCCAAGGTAGCAAAACCTACAAATTACAAGTCAAAAGCTCTCAAGGCACCAATCTGTATATCCAATTTGCCAGAATCAAGGTGAATTTTTAACCCCAAAGCTGTGTCCCTATTTACTGAGGAGATGGTGGAGATAGGAGAACTCTGATGGGATGTGTACAAGCCTTTTCAAGGGCTTGTCTTTGATACTCTGCTGTTGAACGTGGCATTATTTGAGTGGAACCAAGGATACCTCCACGAACCATAAATCCCCCGTTTGGTTCAGAGATGATCTCAACAATGCGTCTAACTTGATTCGAATCCTGCCAGCTCAGTCGAATACCTACTTTGTTTCCTTCCCCTTGACCATGTTCTTCCCTCCAACTTTCAAACCTCTCACCAAATAGCTCTCGGTGTATGCGTCGTGGGTCGGCCAAAACCTTAGCCGCAGTTAAATTGGGGAAGGCACTAGCTTGTAAATTATCCCATGCTAACTGATGAACATGTCTTTTAAGCTCTGTTTGTTCAGCACTCATGGTAGGTGGGATTATACACTGGTTAAGCTTGAGAAATCAATCAGGCAGGGGTTTATAGGGTAGAGACAAGCCGGGCCTTGCCAAAAAATTTCAAACTTAATAACTTTGTATCACTGGTTAAGAAAAGATCACATTCTGCTTCTGCAGCACTATGCAGTTGTACATTATCCTCAAAGTCTTCCGTAGGGCCTTGAGAAGAAGATTCTGTAATTCCTTTATCAAAAGGAACAAGGTTGATGAATTTTTTTAATAAATTAGTCAATTTCTTACTAGGAATCTGATATTTATATAAATAGATTAGAATATGAATTGATAGAGGAGAAATATATAACTCATGTTCCAGAAAATCAGCTAGAGTTATTTGTTTTCTTTTTTCTGCCAGATCAACAAAGACATTAGTGTCTAGAAATATTTTTGCCATATTTTTCCATAAGGCGTTGCCTATACACCTTGTCCCTGTCTTTTCTGGGAATAAGCTTTTTTGGTTTTATTCCTGCAAGAGCTTTTTCAAACGCCTTAATATCGGTTATTGTAATAGGGCTTTTTTGAGCTGGCTCAATTTTTCCAATCACTTTTGATCGGTGAATGAGCGAAACCGAACCACCTTTTTGAAGGGTAGCAACAAGTTGAGAAGATCTCGTCCTTAAATGGGTTGTTGTAATATATTCCATATATACTTAAATGTACACTTAAATATACACTTTGTCAAATGTTGGAGCTTTAAAAGGTTTGGCTAAAAATCTTACTCCTTTAGATTTCAATTCCTCATAAACAAAGTTAAACATATGTCTATGAATATCTTCATTTTTCCCTTTTACTTTTGAATGTTGTCCTATCCAGAGATAAACATGACCAACCTGAAATCCAACTCCTGTGTCTTCAGAATGGTTTAACTCTTCTAATACTTCCAAACCAAGTTTTTCAATATACCAATCAGCTAGTTTTCTATAATTTTCAGACCAGATAAGTATTGCAGAAATATCCTTAATCATTAATCAGATTATATCATTGTAGTTTATTTACATCTCATCTCTTAAGGATAAAAAAATGCAGGGATTAGTAAATGATTTCAGAACCTTTAATTGGGCCCAGAATATCAAATACCCAGAGTTAGTATATCAAAAATCAGTTAAATTACTAAGTATAAAAGAAAATAATCTGGTATCATCAACTTATGAATTGGGAAATACTTTTCTTTGAAACAGCCAGAGGTGAGAAAGTTGTTAAAGAATTTATTAAAACTCTTGATGACTCAACAGTTTCCAAAATTTCTAATGAAATTGATCTATTAGAAACACATGGTCCATTTTTGGGCATGCCTCACAGTAAGAAGATAACTCAGGATTTTTATGAATTGAGAATTAGAGGTAGGCAAGAAGTACGGATAATTTATGGATTCGTGAAGAAAAATATATATTTATTGCATGTATTTTTGAAGAAAACTGAGAAAACACCTTCTAAAGAAATAAAAACAGCAGAGCAGCGTTTTAATAGTTTAAATAAATAATACGCAAACAGTATAACGTATATGATATAATAAGTTTATGGAAAATTGGAAAACAGTTAAGAAGGAATTATTAAAGAATGAAGAGGTTAAAAGAGAGTACGAAAGACTCAAACCTCGTTATGCTTTGATCTCGCAACTAATTGAGACAAGGAATAAAAGGGGATTAACTCAAGCAGATCTTGCCAAAAAAGTAGGTACAAAACAGTCTGCTATCGCAAGATTAGAATCAGGTAATTCAAACCCTTCGGTAGACTTCTTAGATAAGCTAACCCAAGCCCTAGGCTCCAAATTAATTATTCAGGTACAATAACCATCCAAGCAGGGATGCCAGGATTCGGACCTGGAAGAGGGGTTTTGGAGACCCCCATGATACCATTTCATCACATCCCTAAACATGATGTATTATATAACAAGGATGGATATTATTGCGAAGCAAGAACTTGTTCATTCCTGAACTAAACAATAAACAGCTGGTTTGAAAAAAATCTATGACTGAATTGCAAGCATTCTATTTAACAGTTTCAATTCTGGTTCTTGCCATTTCTATTGTGGTAGCTCCCACATTGTGGAAGCGCTCCAAACGCAGTAAGAAATAATTATTTCCCGATTTTTACTTCGTTATGCGGGGTGTGTTTCTTACAATGTTTACAAAATTTACTCAAAGTAAGTTTATCCTTAATATTTACGGTATTTTTGGATTGGGTATAATTCCTGTTTTTACAAACAGAGCATTGAAGTTGAAATAATTGTCTGTTACCTTTTTTTGCCATAGGCGATAGTATAGCATAATGGAGCGGGAGTCGGTGTTAGAGTTGGACTCGCGGACTATTGGACAGTAAAGGCGCCAAGGTCAGACATTTTTCTTTGTCCGCAACCATCACTTGCAATATTCCAATAATAAGTTCCAGGAGATGAAATCTCTTTCATAGAATAGGTTTTACTGGTAACAACATCATTTGCAATATCTACTTTCTCTAACACTCCATTAGCATTTACGGTATTTGAGCTGGAGACATTTATATAAGTGGCTTCTGTGTTTTGATCATTTGTCCAGTTAAAGGTAACGTTTGCGCCTTTTACAACTGGTGTACCTAAAACTGCTGATTTAAGTTCGCAATCGGCTTTAACCTTTGAATAGACAGTAAATGTTTCCTGATTTGAAACTTTTCTTTGCCTACAGCCATCACTTACAATATTCCAGTAATATGTTCCTGATCTAAAATCACTCTTTGAATATGAATTTTTGTTTGTAACAACATCATTTACAATATCTGGCGTTTCTAAAGATCCGTCAGGATTTAGAGTTCTGGAAGTAGAGACATTTAAATAAGTTATTTTGCTGTTTTGACCATTTGCCCAAGTCAGATTAACAGTTGAACCATCAACATCAGATGTATTTAAAACAGCTGGTGTAATCGTACAGGTAGCCACCCGATTCTGAACTTTTACTAAAACTATAAATAAAATAATAAGTAAAACAGGGAAAATATATTTAAGATTCTTTATTTTAAAGGTCATAAACTAATTATACATCTTATGGTAAGCAAATTTAGGGAGGAGCAGGTGGTGGATAATACGCCCAATTTCTCGCAAATGCTCGAAATTGCTGAACCCGCGGCCTTGGAGCCGAAGACGGGAATAAGTCTACTTCTCGTTTCACTCGAAGATCTTGTTCCCATCTTGTCTCACTCGCTTTGCTCGTGAGCCGAAGACGGGAATCGGACCCGTGACCCCGTTCTTACCAAGAACGTGCTCTACCACTGAGCCACTTCGGCGAAATGGAGCCCTCTGACAGAATTGAACTGTCGTCGACGGTTTACAAAACCGCTGCTTTACCACTAAGCTAAGAGGGCTTAAGCATACATAGTATATTCTATCAAAAAATTAAAGGTATTTACGAGAGTGGGGTGGAAAATGGATAATTCCGCATTACTGCGGATACTTATCCAAAAAATAAGTTCTCCCTACAATAGCCGTTAGTCGGATTTCTCCTCAGTAATTTGAGGTGGGTGTCCTGCCGTGTACCGTAATGGTGCATGGACTCCAGACTCCCGTAAAGTTACAAAACAGTGAAGAAAAATATTCCGACTTTAAACGTGCTACGCAGGGATGCCTGTTAAGGGCAGTGTCTTTGGGCCATCTACTAAATGTCCTTTAGACTCATTAATCATAAAACTAATAGACTTGTTTTGTCAAGAGGGGTAGTGTCGTTCTTTGCCTGTGCTATACTGTTTTGATGAAAAATCATGCCAAGAAAAAGCCCAGGCTACTTTTTATTTATTTTGCCACTTTTGTCACTATCATTGGCTTTGGCATGGTTTTCCCGCTTTTGCCTTTTTATGCCAGGGAATTTCAAGCCTCGGAGTTAACAATCGGACTTTTGGCAGCCTCCTTTGCCATAGGCGAGTTTTTCTTTGCCCCTTTTTGGGGAAGACTTTCCGACAGATTTGGCAGAAAACCAATTATTCTTTTGGCTTTAATCGGGGTCAGCTTGGCCTTTTTATCTTTTGCTCTAGCCAATAATCTGTTGTGGCTTTTTATCTCCAGGTTTTTACAGGGGGTATTTTCCTCCGCCACCTTCACTTCCGCTTCGGCATATGTTGCAGATGTCACAGGAAGAAATGACAGGATTAAGGGTATGAGTAGGCTTGGAGCATCTGTTGCTTTAGGCTTTATATTCGGGCCGGCAATTGGGGGAACTCTTTCTTCCGTAAATCATCAAATGCCCTTTTTCGCTGCATCTGCTTTGGCTTTCCTCAATTTTATTTTGGTTTTGGCATTTTTACCCGAATCTTTAAGCAAAAAGGCAGAAATTTTGGTTATTAAAGAAGGTTTTTTGAATATTAGGCAAATGTATCATGGTTTAAGAGGAGAATTGGCGGCTCTTTTTATTCTAATTTTCCTTTGGTCATATGGAATGTCAAATAATCAGGTGACAATTCCTCTTTTTGGGGCGGAAGTTTTACTTACCTCGGCCACACTTATTGGTATATTTTTCTCTTTACAGGGTGCTGCATCAGCATTGGTCCAGTGGTTTTTTCTTTCTAAAATTGCCCAAAAGATCGGAGAGCACCACACTGCTGTTTTGGGTCTTTCAATTATGGCTTTGAGTTTGTTTTTAATGCCTTTCTCCCCTTCAGCTTTGGTATTAGCTGCCCTAATGATGATTGCCAGTTTTGGCTCCGCCATAACCAGGCCCACAGTTCAAACCCTAATCTCCAAAAAAACTCACGAAGGTCAGGGCACCACCATGGGGATTGCCGCCTCTTTTGAAAGTATGGGGAGGATAATTGGGCCAATTTCGGGCGGATTGGTTTTTTATTCCTTCGGATACCATGCGGCATTTTTAATGGTGGTAATTTCTATTGCCGCAATGCTCATTTATGTGGTTTTTAAAAAGAAGTTTTTGAAACCGGAAGTAAAGAGTCTTCTTGTTAAACCATAAGAAATATGTTAGATTATGTCTTCCCGCAACTGCCCAGAGGAATATATGACCGAAATAGTAACAAACCTATACAAACAGGTTTTAGAGTTACGGAAGATCAGAATAACTGAATTAGTTGATCGAGGGGAGACAGAAGATGCACTCAGTGTGGTGTTAAAAGAAGCAAGGAAGATTAAAAAACTAAGCCTATTTTATCTTGGAGAAAGCCAGCAGTGGATACAAGGAATTGAATTGTCGGGAACATATAGGCTGTCTGCCGTAGATACCAGGACAAGAGAAATCACTAGGATATCAAGTAGGGGAGTTTTTGATATTACAAATGGAGTATTTCGCTTCTTTGGATCCTGTGAGCAGGTTAATGGAACGGTAGACGGTTCTAGGGTAACAGGTCTCGAACTGAAAGAACCTATGCCTGAAGGACATGAAAGATTTTTTACGGAAGGAACGCCGGATCAACAAAAGAAACTTCTTTTCGGAGCTTTTGAATGCCTACTGGCGGCCCGGATGACAGAGGTTACAGGAAAACCTTAAAAAGATTTAATTTAAAATCCCAAAAACCGGCTAAGTAACCTGATCAAAAATCCCAACACTCCCTGTAGCAGAGAAGTTTTGCCAAATGGAATCATCAAAAGAATCAAGAGAATCAGCATACCGTAAGGTTCAATTTTTTGATATTGTTTGGCCAAATTATATGGCAATTGAGATATTAAAATTTTTGACCCGTCCAATGGCGGGATGGGAAACAGATTAAAAATTCCCAAAACAAGATTAATTAGGACTGTAAAACGAAGCAATTCTCCTAAAATAGCTGGAAAAGTTTGAGGGAGGGCATTTAGGATATGGTAGATGATTGCTGCAGCTATTGCCAAAGAAAAATTGGCCAAGATGCCTGCAGCTGATACCAGAAGCTCGCCGCGCCTTAAATTGGAAAAATTCAAGGGGTTAACAGGAACGGGCTTGGCCCAGCCAAAAAGAATGGGGGAGCCGGTAAACATCAACAGAGCAGGTAAAAGAATTGTGCCAAAAAGATCAATATGAGGGAGGGGATTTAAGGTTAATCTGCCTGCTTTTTGGGCAGTTGTATCACCAAATTTTAAAGCCACTACTCCGTGCATCACTTCATGGACTATGACGGAAAATAAAAGAACTATTATAGATAAGGCGAAGAATTCTGGCATGATCAAATAGATTTAAGAATCTTGAATCATAAATCAACTCATGTTATAGTTTACCACATGTTAGCATGTATTAGGTGTGGAAAAGGTAAAAATACTCTGTCATATTCCCGTCATAAGAAAGGTTCCTCCGGAGCAGGAGGTGTTTGGGCTTTGCGCGCCCCCATTCACAAAAGAGTACAAAAGCCCAATCTGCATGTTTACAAAGGCAAAAAATACTGCACTAAATGTTTAAGAGTAGTTAAAGTTCCTTTAAAGGAAAATCTGGGTAGCCGTTTAGAAAATCCCGCATCGGCATAGCTTTTTTCCCTTCCATTTGGATCCTTCCATCAGGGAGAAACTTTACAATCTTTTTGATTTTTGATTTTTGATTTTTGATTTCCCATACAGTCCACACCCCTGGCCAAGGATGATAGGCGCGAATCATCCTGTCCAATTTTTCAGCAGAGAGGGGATTATCAATAGGAAAATACCCACTTTCTCTGGTGAGACGAACACAGTAGGTGGCCTGATCATGATTTTGTGGAGTAGGTTGTATTCTTCCGGATACAAAATCTTCAATAATTTTGGGTGAAACTTGAGCTGCAAGCTGAAACATCTTTTTACTCAAAGTATCAAAGTTATCATTATCGGAAAGCTCTAATTTTTCTTGATAAATTATCGGTCCATGGTCCACATCTTCATCCATTTTAATGATGGTGATGCCGGATACTTTGTCTCCATTTAAGATGGCTTGTTGAATTGGGGACGGCCCCCGGTATTTTGGTAAAAGGGAGGGGTGGATGTTTAAAAAACCATATTGAGGGATATCCAGTTCATCTTTTGTTAAAATCCTGCCATAAGCCGCCACCACTGCTAAATCAGCCTCCTTTAGTGACTTTACCAATGTAAAATGCTTAGCCAGTGTATCTTTAATAAGTTTAACAAAAAGCGGAGTTCCTAAAAAAATAATTTTGACTTTTGACATTTGACTTTTAAGTTTAGAGCTCAACGAGCTCGAATGTATCTGTGCCTGTTTTATCTTTGCCGGTATATTTATAGAACTGGCCTTTTTGTTGCAAAACTCGATCTGAAAATAAAATTCCGTTTAAATGATCTATTTCATGTTGGAAAATCCAAGCCAGTACCCCTTTTAAAGACAGTATGATATTTTTTCCTGTTTGATCCTGATATTGTACCTTAATATTGGTATGCCTTCTGACTTCACCCCACATATTGGGGATAGACAAACAACCTTCAAAATATTTTTTGGTCCGCTTGCCCAAAGATAATATCCTCGGATCTACCACAGAAATAAATTGCTGTTCATTTTTGGCCACAAAAAAACGGCCATCCAGCCCTATCTGGGTTGCAGCCAAACCTACTCCTTCAGGGTCTTTAAAGGTTTGAGTAAGCTTAATCATTTGTTTTAAGATATTTTTTAGAGCCTGGTTAATCTTTTTGACTGGTTTAGTTTTAACTCTCAATCTTGGATCCGGTGCTTTGACTACTTCCATGGGTGACATTGTACCAAAAAAGGTTAAATTTTTCTAAGTTCTGTCAGTTTCCACATAAAGATTTTGGCTTTGGACTTGGCCCCATAGTAACCTTTGGTAAAATTTAGCGCTTCTTCCAAAAGTTTTCTGTCAACCTCCTTTGCAAGTTTAATATATAAAGAATAATGTTTAGTATCGCCCAGGGTTTCAGCAAGGTATACTCCGTACATTTGGAATTCTTTTGAGATATTCTTGGGTCTATCTTTAAACTTTGTTTCTCCGATAATTTTGTTAATGGATTTCATAGTAGTCGTCAGTCTGAAAGCTGATAGCTGAAAGCTATTTTGCAGATCCAGTTGTTTCCTTAAGTTGTTCCTCAACCTGAATATAATTAGGCTTTAATTCCAAAGCTTTCCCAAAGGCTTTTATGGCCTCATCGTGTTTATCCATGGATTGTAAAATTAATGCCTTGTTATAATACAGTTTTGGATCGGTGGGAGCCAAATAAATTGCTTTATCCAAAGCTTCCAACGCTTTCTCTATATAGACTTTGTCAGTACTACCCAGCTCAAAATAGGTTCTTATTGCGGTTCGAAGATATGAAACATTGTGGGGACTTTGCTGCAAAACTCTGTCCATATCAGATATGGCCTGATCCGAAAGCTTGGCAGAAAGAGAGGCGTCAGTATCTTTTAAAGCAGCTGCAGCTTGAGCTGCTGAAAAAGCCAGCTCTGATCTATAAAAAGGCTCGGCCTGATTTAACTGCGAGGCGGTTGTTAAAAGATTATAAGCTCTGCCCGGATTGCCTGCCTCGGATGCTTGTTGCCCACGGTTGAAAATCGTGTCGGCATACCAGAGCTGGAAAATAGAATATAGAAAGAAGAGCACAGAAAAAATCACGATACCTTTGACCATTTTGGTATAGATGGGACGGCGGTAAAGTATAGAGTATAGAGTATAGGGTATAGGGTATAGTTTTTTAGGCCATTTAAAAACCTTAGTTGATTCTGTTGCCACAAAAGCAAGAGCGGGAAAGAGGTAGAAAAAGATGGCAATAATGACAACAGAGAATAAGAAAAAGTTGTAGACAAGATAGCTGATATAGGATGCAAGCAGAGCTATTAATAAAAGATTTATTGAATTATCGTTTTTGTAATTTTTAATTTCTAATTTAAAATTTTTATTGAAAATTGAAAATTTAAAATTTAAAATTCTTGAAAGACTCCAAAAAACAAAAGTAAAAATTATTCCCATGTATATAATAAAGCCTGTTAAACCAGTTGTTGCTAGGTAATTTAAGTACTCATTATGAGCTTTGTTGTATAAAAAGTCCCATTCACTGGTCAAGTTATGTGAGGAGGGACGATATTGATAGTAGGAATAAGCAAAAGTCTCAACTCCTGAGCCGAATATCGGATAGTTTTTAAAAATATCCAAAGCTCCCTGCCAAACAATTAATCTGATTTTTCCGGATTCCGTGCCTCCGGTCTCAAGTTGGGTAGCAGAGGTGGTAGGCAGTGTTAGGGTAGGTCTTGGAGGCGGAGCAAATTTGGAAACTAATCTAAAGCTGGTTAGGGCAGAGCCAAAGAGAAGGTTAATAGCCAGGAAGGAAGTAATGATAATACCAAATAATTTAGCAGTGTCATTCTGGGGAGGAGCGGAGCGACGACTCCAGAATCGATTCTGGACAAGCCAGAACGACAGAAATACTACAAATCCCCCAATTAGCCCCAAAGTTGGTCCTCTGGAATAGGTAAAAGTGAAGGCCAGGTAGTAAGTAGTAAGTAGTAAGTAGTAAGTAGTACGGGTTAATCTTGTGGTGGCAGTCAAAAAGAAATAAAGGGCCGGGAAAATGAGCATGGCAAGATATGCTGCCAGCCAGTTTGGCTGACCCAAGGTGGCAAACACCCTGGCTTGGACATCTTGCACCCAACAATTGGCACTAAATTGTCCCCGTAAAATTACACAGGAGGGAGAGACTCCAAAATGTTCCGAAATACCCCAGATGGAAATTATTAAACCTGATACAAGCCCAATTTTTAGTAATGGTTTAATTTGATCGGAAGTTATATTGGAAACAAAAGCCCAATATAATAATAGGTAGGATATTATGGATAAAAGCCCGCCATTTGAGCGGGAATAATAGCCCCAAATGGAGGTGTGGGGGTCTATGGAGAAAATAGTTGATAAAATGTTGGCTGTTAGGAATAAAAGAAGCGGTATATCTAAAGGTGTACGTTTGATCGTTAATCGTTTGTCGTTTATGGCTTTAAGGATCCAGGCTCCGACAATGATTACTGTGATTCCATAAGTCAAAATCATTTTGTTGTATTCAAAAAGCTCAAAGTTTTGAGAAGTCCAAAAAAGGGGGGTTAGGAAAAAGAGTAAGTAAAAGGAGTAAGTGATAATTTGATCTATCATATGCCTGATATTCCAAAGAACCTTCCTATGCTATAGGTAATGGCCATAGCGAATATTCCTCCCAAAACAACTCTTGCTGTAGCTCTTGGGATACTTGCACCGCCTATGCTAGCACTGATTGATCCTGTTATTGCTAAAGCCAGTACTACAGATATAACAGTAGCAGGGATTCGAAGTGGAAGAGGGGGCGTAGAAATAGTCATCAGAGGTATAATACCGCCTATTAGAAAAGATGAAGCTGAAGCAAATGCTGCATGCCAGGGATTTGTCAGATTTTCAGGATCAAGATTTAACTCTGCATCTAAATGGGCAGCAATCGGATCATGTTTAGTTAATTCATTTGCCACAGTTGTGGCTGTTTTTTTGCTGAGTCCTTTTCTCTCATAGATTAATATCAGTTCCTCCAGTTCTTGCTCCGGGTGTTCCCTAAGTTCCTTACGTTCTTTTTTAATTAGAGCTCTTTCCGTATCCCTTGAGCTTGAAACAGAGACATATTCACCGGCTGCCATAGAAATTGCCCCAGCAATAATTCCTGTCATCCCTGCTGTAAAAATAATGCCCGGTGAATCTGTTGCACCAGCAATACCTAATACTAAACCAGCAATAGAAACAATGCCATCGTTGGCTCCTAAAACAGAAGCCCTAAGCCAATTTAATTTTGCTGTGGTGTTAGCCAGATGTGGCTCAAGGTAATTAATCATTAAAGTTATGCTAACAGAAATTGTTGTGAGAATTCAACGTCATGTGTTAAACTCCCCTCATGTTAGATAAGTTTTGGCAATTTTTTTCCCATGATATCGGCATTGATTTAGGCACAGTTAATACTTTAGTTTTAGTTAAAGGCAAAGGGATTTTAATCCGCGAGCCCACTGTGGTGGCGCTGCACAAAAAGACCAGGCAGGTTTTGGCAATTGGGGTGGAGGCTAAAAGAATGCTGGGGAGAACTCCTGCGGCTATTGAGACAGTACGCCCGTTACGGGATGGAGTAATCTCTGACTTTGATACCACCGAGGCAATGCTCCGTTATTTTATCCATAAGGTTCACCAAACCCCTGGAAAAGGCGGCTTTTTTTCTTTGCCTAAAATTCCCAAACCAAGAATTGTTGTAGGAATTCCTTCAGGCGTGACAGAAGTGGAAAGAAGGGCAGTACAAGATGCATGTCTTTCGGCCGGAGCAAGAGAAGCATATTTGATAGAAGAGCCTATGGCAGCAGCAATTGGAGCAAAACTGCCGGTTGAAGAACCGGAAGGAGTGATGATGGTGGATATTGGGGGGGGCACTGCAGAGATCGCTGTAATCTCACTTGGAGGGATGGTGATAAATAAATCTTTGCGGGTGGCAGGAGATGAGTTGGATGAGGCAATTGTAAATTACATGAGGATAAGATATGGCATGCTGATTGGTGAGAAGAGTGCAGAGGAGGCCAAGATTGAGATTGGTTCAGCATACCCTTTGGGTAAAGATGATTTGGCAACTGTTGTCCGCGGCCGGGATTTAGCATCAGGTCTGCCTAAATCTTTAAAGATTACAGCTTCAGAAATAAGAGAAGCCTTAACTCCGACAATTTCTCAAATAGTTTCCGCCATCCAAGAAGTTTTAGAAGAAACTCCTCCGGAGCTGCTCACTGATATTGTGGAACGCGGAGTCTACTTGGCAGGGGGAGGAGCGCTCATTCGTGGATTGGATAAAAAAATTGCGGAGGAAACAAAATTGCCGGTTTATATTGCGGATGATCCCCTAACTTCAGTTGTCAGGGGCTGCGGTGAAGTGCTGGAAAATTTAGATTTGCTTTCCAAGGTCAGGGTAACCGGGGGACTCCGTTAGACCGACTATTATGTTATAATTATGTTATAACGCGAAAAAGGAGGTGAACTATGTTACAAAAAATTATTCAGGTAGGCAACTCATATGCGGTGACTATTCCTAAAAGTATTATTGAAGCGTATGGTGTGGCAAAGGAAAAATTTGTCAATCTTTACGAGGAGCCTAAAAAGAAGAGAGTAGTTATTAGCTTTGTAACCGAAGACTCAACAGATGAAATTGTGGACACTGAAGTTTATATGGTAGCAAAAAAACTCCTCAAAAGATATTTGCCTGCTTTCAAAGAGCTTGCAAAAAAATAATTCGGGATGACTGATGAAGTACTTATCTGTCAAAGATGTATTACTTTTGCATAATATGGCAGTTGATGAGAGTGGTGGCTCTCACGGACTCCGTGATTTGGGTCTTCTAGAATCAGCTGTGGCCAGGCCTCAAGCTTCATTTGGAGGAGAAGATTTATATCCTGATATTTTTTTAAAAACAGGAGCTTTAATCCATGTACTATTGAGGAATCATCCATTTGTGGATGGGAATAAACGTACCTCGATGTTTTCGGCCATGACATTTTTAGAATTAAATGGATATCTCTTCAATGCAAGGCAAAAAGAAGTAGTCAAGTTTGCTTTAAAAGTAGAAAATAGACGTGGACTATTTTCTCACAAGCTCGAAAATGAAAAATTATCTGTTGAAAAAATTGCCAAGTGGTTGAAAGAGCATGCAAAGAAGAAAGTCTAACTTTTGTGTTAAAATACCCCTAATGCTTAAAGATCCTTTCTACGATCCAAATAAATCCTATGAAGATAATTATGATCAGGGGCCGTTTGGGGCATTTGCAAATGGGAAGCCCTTCGACTTCGCTCAGGGTGAACCAAGGTTCAATTTCTTAGGACAAAAAGTGCATCTGCCATTTGGTATTCCAGCTGGGCCTTTAATCAATTCTAAATTCTGTAAAGCTGCTTTTGAAAAAGGCTTTGATATTTGTGTCTATAAAACAGTCAGGTCAGATGTTTTTCCCTGCCATCCTTTCCCCAATGTTTTAGCTGTAAAAGTTGAGGGAGATTTGACTTTGGAGAAGGCCCAAAATCCTCTTTTGGCAGACAATAATTACTCGCAGCCGATTTCCATAACTAATTCTTTTGGAGTGCCTTCCAAGGAACCGGCAGTTTGGCAGGAGGATGTTAAGAAGGCAATTTCTTATGCGGGAAGAGGACAAGTTCTGGTTTTAAGTTTTATGGGAACTGTCAGGGAGAATCAAACAACGGATGAGTTTGTTAGGGATTATGCTTTAGCCGCAAAACAATCGATGCAAACAAACGCAAAAATCTTGGAAGTGAATTTGTCCTGTCCTAATATCGGAAATGAAGGGTTGGTTTGTTACAACCTGGAGACGACAGAGAGGGTTTGTCAGGCTATAAGAGAAGAAATTGGGGTCACTCCTTTAATTTTGAAAGTGGGGTATTACCAAAGCGATGAAGATCTGAAGAAGTTAGTGGAAATTGGTGAACAATATGCCCAGGCTATTGCTTCCATCAATACCATTCAAGCGGAGATTGTTGATAAAGATGGAAATCAGGCGCTGCTCGGCAAAAACAGAGCCCGCTCTGGGGTTTGCGGAGCATCAATAAAATGGGCAGGCTTGGATATGGTGAAGAGACTGCGAAAAACGATAAACGATTTACGATTTACGATAAACGTAATTGGTGTGGGAGGAGTTACCAAAGCAGAAGATTATTTTGAATATAAGGATGCTGGGGCAGATTGTGTAATGAGCGCCACAGGTGCTATGTGGGAGCCTTTGCTGGCCCAAGAGATTAGAAAGATGGGTAAATAACTTTTCCAGATCCTGGTTGAGTTAAAATTTGACCATTGTCAAAAACTTTCTCTCCCCTTAAAAAGACCTTTTTTACTTTACCCTTTACGCTTTTCCCTTTAAACGGGCTCCAGCCGCATTTGGTAAATAAATGTTTATTGTTTATCGTATATTGTTCATCGGGATCAATTTCTACATAAGTTTGTTCATCTGTTGGTATATTAAAGATTTTGGTAGGGTTTGTGTGGCATAGGCGGATGACATCATCAAGCGTTAGTTTACCTTCAAAAACTGCTGTTAACAGTAGCGGCAGGGTAGTTTCCAGTCCCGGTACTCCAAAAGGAGGGTTTTTAGCAAATTCTTTTTCCACTGTAGTATGAGGCGCGTGATCTGATTCTACTGCGTCAATCCATTTCAGATTTTCCCATAAAAAGTTCTGATCAGTTTTAGTTTTTAAAAATGGTTTCATTCTGCCATATGGCCCTAATTTTTTAGCATCCTCTTCGGTTAAAAATAAATGGTGAGGGGTAACTCCGCAAGTTATCGGTAAACCAGCTTGTTTGGCCCGGATGATCTGTGATAGTTCATCTTTGCCGGACACATGACAGATGTGAGTTTTTTTATTAGTTTGCCTGATGATCTTTAAAGCCATTGGTAAAGTTTCCCCCTCGCAATGCAACAGTATGGGCTGATGGCCTGGCCAGGCAGAGTAGATGGCTGCCAGTTTTACTTCATCAATTAAGAAATTGCCGGTGGTGACATTTAAATAAAGCTTAATTCCAAAAACCAACTGCTTGATTTTGTCAAATTCTTGGAAGTTATCTCCCAAAGATCCAAAATAAAAACCTACATCGCAAACTGCATTTTGTCTAGCCAGCTCTATTTTGGCCCGAAGTTTCCCCAAAGTGGTGATAGGAACTTCGTTATTGGGCATATCCAAAACAGTGGTAAAGCCTCCGGCTATTGCAGCAGAGGTGCCAGTTGTGAAATCCTCTTTATGTTCCTGTCCCGGAGTTCTAAGATGTACGTGTATATCAATTAGTCCTGGAAGTTTAAGATTAGACATCTTGTGACTGCTTTATATATTCTATTACTTCATCATATTGATCTTTATTTATACTGTTCTTTTCAAGGTAATAATCCAGCAGCCCTTTTAAGGATAAAGGAGCATAAAACTGATAACCTGCCTGTTCAATTATTTCTTTGCCTCCTTCTCCTCTATCCACTAAAACAACTAAACCAATTACTTTATAACTCAACTCTTCAGCAACTTTAAAAGCCCTAAATTTTGACTCACCTTTTGTGATAACATCATCAACTATTAATAAAGTTTTCCCATCTCCATTTGGCGCATCTTTGGCAGGTACAATCCTGGGACTTGCGGGGTTATCATCCTTTTCAAAAATTGTCACATAGGGAATATTTGTGATATGGGAAAATTCTTGAGCATAAGGGATAGCAGCATTTGGTATCCCCGTACAAAAATCTGGAACCTGTTTTAAAGGGACTTCAGCCATGCACTTTGCAATCTTTTTATTTAGACTTTCAGGGAGGTTTCTTAGATTAACAATAATTGGAGAAAGTGGCGCATCAGGATGTTTTTCATGATGGACAAAGGCAAATTCAGAAGGATCAACTCTAAAATCAACAGGACTGGTATCACGGATTACATAATAAAATTCTACTTTTCCGTTGGTGTGTTTTCGTCTTCTAACCTTGGCGTGGGTGCGAGTATTTAAAAGTAAATCTGCCAGTTCCTCTTGAGATTTGGTGAGGTTAGACATTTTTCAAAATCTCCTGAATTCGGGAATGTAAAGTTAGAGCAGCTTCTTTGGGATTGGGGGCAAAAATAATGCTTCTGGAAGAGGAGATTATCAAACCCTGTTTATTACTATCCAAACCATTTTTTATAGTTTGTTCCAAATCTCCACCCTGTGCCCCAATCCCCGGAACCAAAATAGGCATATCTCCGACAATTCTCCTGACTTTGGATAATTCTTCTGGATAAGTTGCTCCAACCACCACTGCTAAATGATTATTGGTATTCCATTCTTTTACATGTTCTGCTACAACCTGATAAAGTGGTTTGCCTTCAGTTGTTAGATCTTGGAATTCTCCTGCCCCCTCATTTGAAGTTTTAACTAAAACAAAAATACCTTTATCTGCTCTTTCTAAAAATGGAGCTAAAGATTCTTTACCTAAATATGGGGAAACTGTAACAGCATCTACTCCTAACTCATCAAAGATAGCTTTTGCATAAGCCTCATTAGTATTGCCAATATCACCTCTTTTGGCATCTAAAATAATTGGAATATCAGGATAATTTGTTTTAATATGTTGAATAATCCTTTTTAGAGATTCCCACCCTGCAGCAGAATCTGCCTCAAAAAAAGCGCTGTTTGTTTTATAAGTACAGACTATATCGTGAGTTTGATCAACAACTTTTTGGATAAGTGAATAATTGGAAGAATCCAGACCAACACAGACAAATTTACCCTCATTCCATTTTGTAGCCAGTTTGTCGGAAAAAGATGTATTTGTCATTCAATTTAAAAAAACTATAACCTGTTGCAAAAATCTTTGCAAGTCCAAAAGACACCCTGGGAAAATTATGTTATATTAAGCCAGTCTTATGATAAAGGCTGTCCCCAACTTACAAATTTTTCTTATTTTGTTTTTTGCCTCTTTGGCATTAATACTACTTGATAGTTTAAATCTTTTAAGTTTGCCAAAGCAATGGGCTTTTTATATCACTAATCCGGTATCTTTCGGCTTATATAAGTCATCAAACAAATCCATCAGCCAATTAAATTTTGTTTTCTTGGCCCGCTTCGCTGCCCAAGAAAACAAGGCGTTAAAGGCACAATTAGGGGAGTTACTTTCAGAAAACGCCACTTTGCGCAAAAGACTGTCAGAGACAGAAGCTCAAATCTCACAGGAAAAGTATATTGATGCAGGAACTTATAATCTGATAGCAGCAAGGCCTATTGGTTTAGGCAGGTATTTAAAAATCGATCAAGGGCAAATCTCCAAAGTCGCACAAAACCAGGCGGTGGTGGTAAACGACAACTATGTAGGCAAAATAATTCAGGTTTCGGAAAAGGCCAGTTTAATTCAACTGCTGACAGATCCGGATTCAAAAGTATCCGCTTTTTCCATCGGGAAAGAAAGACGGGCTAAAGGTGTTTTGTTGGGCCAGTTTGGAACAGACCTCTTGATGGATAAAATTTTGCATGAGGAAGAAATTACTGTGGGGGATTTGGTTTATTCCGAAGGAACGGAAGGATTTTTACCAAGAGGATTAATTTTAGGCAGGGTAAAAGAAGTTTTAAGCAGAGAGAATGAGATCTTCAAACAGGCAAAAGTAGAACAGATTTTTGATATCAGGGATCTGGAGTTAGTGTTTGTAATAGGGGAGTAACATGAAGACTTTAATTATTGTTTTAATTATTGCCGCATTTATTCAGACTACTCTTCTGCCTTTAGATTTGCTTTTAATAATTTTAATCTGCAGAGCTTATATTAAAACCGGCAAGGAAAATTTATACCTTGCTTTTTTATTTGGTCTTTTAATATCGCACCTGACCCTTACTTTGATCGGTGTTAAAAGTGTCTTATATTTAATTCTTATTCAGATCACTCAAGTGCTTTCCAAATCCAGACTGGCAGGAAATTCAGTAAGTTTAATTCCGCTTGTGTTTGTACTGCTTTCCGCAAACCAAATTACCAATGTCTTTCTTTTGCAACAAACTATCCAAATTTTCCCCAGAATTTTGATTGAAAGTATTATATCTTTGCCGATTTTATATTTAATTCGACTTTGGGAGGAAAGATTTATCGTAAGAGCAGATATCAAGCTGAAGGTATGATCAAAAAAAGGAAAAGCTTGGGCTTGGGATTTTCAGATGAGATTTCCAAAATAGCCGGCAAACGCACCTATTCTAAAAATAACCACACTGGGGCGGACTGGATAGATTCACTAATACCTAATTTTGAATATAAAGGGGTAGGTTTAAATTCGAACAGCGGTTGGCGTGTTGCGGTACTTGCCGCAATCAGTCTGGTAATATTTTTTACCCTTTTTTTGAAAATGTTTAATTTACAAATTGTGAAGGGCGAAGCCAATAGAAGTTTGGCAGACGGTAACAGGATTCAAATCCGCATAATTCACGCGCCCAGAGGAGTGATCTTTGATAGGGAAGGCAGAGTTTTGGCAGCCAACTCCCCTGCTTTTAGGCTGTTTGATGAACAGAGTAAGAAAACAAGGCTGATCACAAGAGAGCAGGCTTTGGAATTGGAGGTTAAAAACGACCCGAGGGCGCAAAATTTGGAAATAGATAATGTTAGAACCTACCCGCAGGGTGAAAGAATGGCTCACGTTCTAGGTTATGTGGGTGAAATTTCCCAGGAGCAATTAACAAGTGATCAGTTTCAAGGTTACAAATTGGGAGATAGAATTGGAAAAAGCGGGATTGAAGCGCAATATGAAAAAGTTTTAAAAGGAGTAGATGGCGGAGAGATTGTTGAGGTTGAATCTAGGGGATCGAAATTGCGGACGCTGCGTATAGAACTTCCTACCCCCGGACAAAACGTTTATCTGACAATTGATGCGCAGTTACAGGATCAAGTTTTTGAGTTAACCAAAAACACACTGGCAAAGGTGGGTAGTTGTTGTGCTGCAGCTTTGGCAGAGGATCCGAAAAGTGGCAAAATCTTATCCTTGGTTTCTTTCCCCACCTTTGATCCTAATAATTTTACCAACCCCACAGACGAAAGCAGTATTCTCCAGATTTTAAACCAAAAAGATTCACCGGTTCTAAACAGAAGCATTGCTGGAACTTATCCGCCGGGCTCAACATACAAGATTGTGTCATCTCTTGCCGCCCTCGCATCTTCCAAAATTACTCCCCAAACAATATTTGTAGACAACGGTGTTTTGTATTTGGGGACTTTTAGATTTACCAACTGGTACTTCAATCAATACGGCAGAACAGAAGGGCCGGTCAATCTTATTAAAGCTCTGCAAAGGTCAAATGATACTTACTTTTATGAGGTGGGAAGGTTAATTGGAGAGAAAGCTTTGGTTGATTGGTCCAAGAAATTGAGATTGGGTGGAAGACTGGACATAGATCTTCCTTCCGAAGAAACAGGTTTAGTGCCTGAAGATGCCTGGAAAAGGCAAACTATTGGAGAAGTTTGGTATCCCGGGGATACCTTACATATGGCAATAGGGCAGGGATTTGTGCTGACAACTCCTTTGCAAATTTTAGGGATCACATCTTTTGTTGCTTCAGACGGGATCTTATACAAACCGCAACTGGTGGAAAAAATTGTCAAGGGCGAGCAAGTTGTTTTTGAATATAAACCAAAAGTGTTGGTTTCGGATATTATATCTTCGGATAAAATTGAACTTATTCGACAAGGATTAAATCTGGTTACAAGAAATGGGGGAACAGCATGGCCGTTTTTTACTTTTCCCATTCCCACCGCGGGAAAAACTGGCACAGCGGAGTTTGGCGACCCAAAAAATAGGGTTCATGCATGGTATACAGGATACGGCCCCTCCGATAACCCCAAAATAGCAATGACGGTTTTAATAGAAGGAGGAGGGGAGGGTTCATCTGTTGCCGCACCTGTTGTTAAAGAAACTTTCCGCTGGTATTTTTCTCCTGATAAAAATAAACTGATCCAGGATGTATATACCCAAGCAACTAATTCAGGTCACACTTTAGGGGAATAACTGTTATGTTACCATAGAGGTAATTATCATGGGAAACATTCCGTATCTTCTGGCTCTTCATTCCATAGATGGGCTGGGGCCAATCAGGCTTAAGGCTATTTTAAATTATTTTAAAGATCCGCGCCTTGCCTGGGAGGCAAATATTGGAGTGATTAGGGAAATTGGAATACCGCAAAATGTAGCGGATCTTCTGGCAGCAGAGAGGAGGAAACTTGACCCTGCCCTTTATGCAGAGTCTATTAAGAAAGCAGGCATTTCCTGGTTGACTATTTTTGATGAACACTATCCGTACCTATTAAAACAAATTTATGATCCGCCGGTCGTGATTTATTATAAAGGGCAGATTAAAAAGGATGAAAAAGCTATCGCTGTTGTGGGAACAAGAAAGATCACAGGCTATGGCCGGGCAGTGACAGAGCAGTTTGTTAAAAGGTTGGTTGACGGGGGGCTAACTATTGTTTCGGGACTGGCAAGAGGGATAGATGCGGAAGCACATTTATCAACAATCAGAGCTGGAGGCAGGACTATCGCTGTTTTGGGGGGAGGGTTGAAAAATATCTACCCTCCGGAAAACAGGTCTCTGGCGGAGAGAATCATTGATAGAGGGGGATTAGTACTATCCGAATTTCCGCCTGATTACCCGTCAATGCCTGGCAATTTTCCCGCAAGAAACAGAATTATTTCAGGACTGTCTTTGGGAGTTTTAGTGGTTGAGGCAGCAGAAGATTCCGGTTCGTTAATTACGGCTCGTATAGCTTTGGAGCAAGGAAGGGAAGTTTTTGCAGTGCCGGGTCCTGTCACATCCACTTTATCCCGCGGCCCGGTAGATTTAATGAAAGAAGGGGCAAGGCCCATTTTTGACCCTCAAGAGATTTTGGAGGAAATGGGTTTCAAACAAAATCAAAATTCAAATATCAAAAATACAAATGATGTTAATCTTTCAGAAGAGGAGAAGAAGATTTTGGAGTATTTGGGAAATGAACAATTGCATATGGATGAGATTTGCAGAAATTTAAAAATGTCTGCTGCGCAAGTTTCCGGCACACTATTAAAAATGGAGATTGCGGGTTTGGTGCAAAACTTGGGTAACGGGACATATTGCAGAATATGAGATAATGAAGTTGATGCCCAAAAGAATTGTCTTTATCCTGGCTTTAATAGTGATCCTGCTGACAGCCTATCTCACTTTGGTATTTAATATCGGCTCTTCGGAGGTGGTCCCAAAGAGGGAACTTGATACCGCCATAAATCAGGCAAAATACTTTTATAATCAGAAAAAAATGAGAGGGGAGGATTTTTCAAACGGTCCTTGTTTGTCTAATGCCTTAATGCCCGGTTGGGTAGTTGATATTGTACACCGGCCCCGAAAAGCGATTGATGATCTTTTGGAAAATCAATGCTCCGCATATGTTGAAGGCAGTGCAAAGCATTTTGTGGAACTTGATATTGATGGTAATTTTGTGAGAGCGAAGTAGTGGAGTATGAAATACTTGAAACTGCCCGTATATTTAATCGAGTTTTGGTATCCTGAAGGTATACAGTTTTTTGTTCGGACATGGAAGAATTTGATGCTTTATCTGGAAGAAGATTTGGCGGTAAAGCTCATGATGCGGCTCTTGTTTGTTCCTCTTTTTCATGATTCCACCTTTGTGGGTAGATTCTTAAGTTTTCTCTTCCGCACTCTGCGGATTCTAATAGGTTTATTTGCATTTATCATCGCAACTATCGTTCTTTTGGCCATAGCCGGATATTGGTTGTCCTTGCCGGTTTTGGCCATTTTGGATACGCCGCCATTTTTAAGCAGAATTATTTTTTTATCGGGAGTAGGTCTTTTTATAATTCAGATCAGTTCTCTACCACATAAAAAAGTCTGGCAGATCGCAAATGATAGTTTTTGGGATGCGGCATCAGTTAAAAGTCAGGACCTAACATTAAAAAAGCTGTTAGCTCGAAGAGAAGTTTTGGATCTTCTGGCAAATTTAGAGCTGCAACTTCAGAGCCTTCCACAATTTGAGATCAGTAACCCGGAGAAAACAGGCAGAAGTGCATTTGAGTATGCAAAAAAGATTGGCAGCGCACATATTGGCCCAAGACATTTTTTTGTAGCGGCTATTTTAGATGTTCCCAATATTGAAAATGCCCTTTTAAAACTTGATCTAAAACCGGCAGATTTTTTGGGAGCCCTATATTATTTGGAAAGAAAGAGGGAATTTTGGAGAAAAGTGTGGATTTGGGATGATGATTTCAGCGTACGTCACTTAAAAGGGGTGAACAGGGGCTGGCTTGGGGTGCCTACTCCTGCTTTGGATGTGGTGGGAGATGATTTGACAAAGTTGGTCAGCAAAGAAACAAGCGCCAGATTTGTCAGATCTTCGTCTGTTGTTTCCGAGGTGGTAAATATTTTATCGCAGACCTCCGGTCGGAATGTTATTTTGGTTGGCCCCGCAGGTTGCGGCAAATCCACACTGATAAGGCATTTGGCCAAGATGATCATTGCCGGTGATGCACCTTTATCACTTGCCACAAAAAGGGTGGTCAGTTTGGATTTAACAAAACTCTTATCAGGAATGCGCACCCAAGGCGATCTGGCAGACAGGATTAAAAATATCTTTGAAGAAGTGTCTTTTGCCCAAAATATCATTATTGTTATTGATGAAATTCACCAGTTGGGAGTAGGGGAGGTTGGTAGCAGTTTAAATCTATATTCTCTGCTTCAGCCCTACCTTGAATCCGATACTTTCCAATTTGTAGGCACAACAGAGCCGGAAAATTATTCCAGAATTTTAGAGAAAAATGGTTCATTTGCCAGAATTTTTAGAAAAATTGAAATGCCTGCCGCAACGGATGAGGAAACTCTGGAAGTTTTGGAATATAGAAGTATTAATGCCGAGAGAACGGATAAACTCAAAATTTCTTTTATTGCCATAAAAACTGCCATAGATTTAGCTAAAAAATTGGTACATGATCGGGTTTTGCCGGATTCCGCAATTTCGGTTTTGAAAGAAGCCATGACAAAATCTGTGAACGGCTGGGTAACAGGAGATATTGTCAGGAAAGTTGTGTCATCCAGGGTCAAAGTGCCGATTTGGGAAGTCGGGACAGTGGATAAACTTCGGCTTTTGCATTTTGAGCAAGAACTTCATCACAGGTTGATTGGTCAGGAGCAAGCAGTCAAGGGGGTGTCTGATGCTTTAAGGAGATCTGCAACCGGCATGAACGAGGACGGCAGACCAATTGGTTCATTTTTATTTGTAGGACCGACAGGAGTTGGTAAAACCGAGCTGGCCAAAACTTTGGCAGATGTATACTTTAAAACTGCCGGAGCATTTTTAAGATTTGATATGTCCGAGTACCAAAATCCGGAGTCTGTAGTAAGGTTAATAGGTGGGCCAAGTGAGGGTGGATTGTTGACGGAGGCTGTAAAGAATAGGCCATATGCTTTATTACTTTTGGATGAATTTGAGAAAGCCAATGATAAGGTTTTAACTCTTTTTTTGCAGGTTTTGGATGATGGAAGATTAACTGATGGAGCAGGAAAACTGATTGATTTTGAAAATACCATTATTATTGCCACATCAAACGTGGCTTCGCTGATCATTGCTCAAGGGTTACAACAAGGTCGCACTCTGGATGAAATAGACAGGCAGGTTAACGATGAACTTTTAAAAACTTTCAAACCCGAGCTTATAAACAGGTTTGATGAGGTGGTGTTATTTAAGCCTTTGTCACAAATAGATTTGGAAAAAATTGTTACACTAAAACTTTCCGCTTTGCAAAATAATCTAAAAACAAAAGGATATTTGGTTCAATTTGATCAAAGCTTGGTTGCTGAACTTGGCAGGCGCGGTTTTGATCCAGTGCTAGGAGCCCGGCCCTTACGCCGTTTAATCCAAGATACCCTAGAGGGCAAACTTTCCAAGTTAATTTTGCAAGAAAAAATGGTTAAAGGGCAAGTTATTAAAGTAGGCGCGGAGATGTTAGCCTGATGAAAATTATTTATCCTGTAATTATTTTATTTTTATTGTTGTTGCCAATGTCTCCAGTTTATGCGTTTACCTTGGATGAAGTAAATCAAAAAATTTGTAGCAGGCTTGAGGATGATGTTTCCCGACTGGCTGCAATTATGGAGGAAGTAAGAAGAAGACAGGGAATTACAGAAACCAGGGTGGCTTTTGGGGGAGTGGATACACCCATAAAATCAGCTGATTATTGGATAACTTATGCTGCAGAAGCAATAGCTTATCAGCGAGCACAGAAGTATTCTTCTAAAAATGAGTTAAGATACAGTTTAGAGGTTTTGAAGAATAAAGTTTTAAGAGCTAAAAATGAGGTGGGAAAGGTATTAGAGGATGAGCCGTAAACTGCTTTTGATCATATTATTGACATTATCTGTAACAATCGTGTTAGTTTATGTCAAATTAAATAAGGAAGCAGTGCAAAGTCTTACCAGTCCCAATCTAGGAAGACTGAAGAACGTTTCTGTCTCTCCCACCCCAACTCCACTTCCACCACAAGCTCCAAAAACTTTTAAGTTTGACTCCTCTACAGATTTAAAACAAGAACTGGAAAAAATTAATCCTCAAGTTTTAGACTCTGATTTTGAGTAGTTGACAAGCAATATACAATTAACCCAAAGTTTATATTATGAATAATTTGGTTATTGTGGAATCACCCACTAAAGCTAGGACACTACAGAAATTTTTGGGCGACCAGTATCAAATAGAAGCCTCAATGGGACATGTCAGGGATTTACCAAAATCCGAATTCGGTGTGGACATTGAACACAACTTTGAACCTCAATATATTATCCCGAGGGATAAGAAAAAAAGAGTAAATGAATTAAAAAAAGAGGCAGAAGGAGCGGCAGTGTTGTGGCTGGCAACAGATCCGGATAGAGAGGGTGAAGCCATTGCCTGGCACATAGCAGAATTACTTCGTAATTCTGAAATCAAAACAGGGGCTGGCAAGCCAGAACAAAAATCAAAAATCAAAAATGAATCACAAGAAATCAGAAGAGTGGTTTTTCATGAAATTACAGAGGAAGCTATCAAAGATGCATTTGAGCACCCCCGCGAACTTGATCTTAAGCTGGTTGATGCGCAGCAGGCCAGAAGAGTTTTGGACAGATTGGTGGGTTATAAACTATCTCCACTTCTTTGGACAAAGGTAAAAAAAGGACTGTCTGCCGGAAGGGTACAATCTGTTGCACTTCGTCTTATTGTGGAGCGGGAAAAAGAAATATCAGCTTTTAAAGCGGAAGAATATTGGATAATTGAGGTGGAATTAAGTATTGAGAGCTCTGAAGTTTTTACTGCTACCCTCATTGAGCAAAATGGCAAGAAACTGGAAATAAAAAATAAAGAAGAGGCAAATGGGCATGTTAACAATCTGGAAAAAGCAGAATATGTAGTTTCCAAAGTCACTCAAAAAGAAGTCAGAAGATTCCCCTTTCCGCCTTTTACCACCTCCACTCTACAGCAAGCAGCCGCAAATAGATTAGGCATGTCTGCCAAAAAAACCATGATGCTCTCGCAAGCTTTGTATGAGCACGGATTGATCACTTACATGAGAACAGATTCTGTAAATTTATCTGCTGGGGCAATTGGAGCAGCCAGGGCATATATTGGAGACTCTTTTGGTAAATCATATCTACCTAAATACCCTAGGATTTTTAAGTCTAAATCTAAAAATGTTCAGGAAGCTCATGAGGCGATACGTCCGACAAATGTCACATTTCAAATGTCAAATGTCAAATCTCAAATGGGATTAAACAGAGATCACATAAGACTTTATGATTTAATTTGGAAAAGGTTTGTTACCTGCCAGATGAGTGAGGCGGTAATGGATCAGACGACGGTAGATGTGATAGCAAGTCGTCAGTCGTCAGTAGTCAGTCGTCAGACAGATTCAGAAAGTCTGAAAGCTGACAGCGAAGCCTCGCCAAAGGCGGGCGAAGCGAGTCTGAATACTGAAAGCTATTTATTAAGAGCCACAGGCAGCGTGATTAAATTCGAAGGTTGGCTAAAATTGTATCAAGTAGCTAGTAGCAAGTATCAAGGGGAAGAATCAGAAGAACAGGAGAAAAAAGGACAGAAATTGCCAAAATTATCTGAAAATCAGTCTTTAAGCCTAATTCAGCTTTTGCCGGCCCAACATTTCACCCAACCTCCGCCAAGATATACAGAGGCCTCTTTAATAAAAAAACTGGAAGAGTTGGGGATTGGCAGGCCTTCAACTTATGCGCCAATTATTTCCACCATTCAAGACAGGTTTTATGTTGAAAAGTTGGAGAGGAAATTTATCCCCACAAACTTGGGTATAACGGTAATGGATTTTCTGGTGAGATATTTTTCCGACATTGTTGATTACTCATTTACAGCTCAAATGGAAGATGAGTTGGATGAGATTTCCAGAGGGGAACGGGAGTGGAGACCCACCATTAAAGCATTCTATGACCCTTTTGAAAAAAAGCTGGAAGAAACAAATAAGGAGGCGCAGAAAGTGAAGATGGAGGTGGAGCTGGCCGGGAAAAAGTGTCCGCAGTGTGGAAAAGAATTAGTTATTAGAATAGGTAAGTTCGGCAAGTTTTTAGCCTGCAGCGGTTTTCCTGATTGTAAACATACAGAAAGTTTGGAAGAAAAAGTTAATGTTAAATGTCCTCAAGATGGCGGGGATGTGGTAGTGCGCCATACCAGGCGCGGCAAAACCTTTTATGGCTGCAAAAACTGGCCTACTTGTAAATTTGCTTCATGGACTAAGCCAAAAGCAGTATCTTCAACTACTCAATGAAACTCATTCTTACTGATCATCTAAAGGAAAGATTAAAATTAAGAGATATTAGTGAGAAGATAGTTGAAAAGATTTTTGAAAAGTCAGAAGAATTTTACTGGGATAATTTAAGAAATCGTCACATTGTAGTTTCTAGAGTGACATATAAAGGTAAATTGAGGAAAATGCTAGCAGCTTATGATAAAATAGGAGATAGAACTGAGATAGTTTCTACCCATCCAATAACAGATGGGGAGATTAAAAATAGACTTATTTCAGGAAGGTGGAGTTATGAAAAAACCTAAGATTCACTACGATAAAAAAACAGATGCAATATATATTTTTTTAAGACCAGGCGTTGAAGAAAGATTTGAAGATCTCTCAGAGAATATCACAGTTGAGTATGACAAAAATGACAAACCAATTGGAATTGAGATTTTTAATGCTTCTAAAGTTGTGGGTTCTAAATTAGGTGTAAGAAAAACCGATGAGTCAATTCAATCAGTTGCCGTTCCTCACAAAATCCGCTAGATTCTAAAATATGATCAATGCAGAAGAAGCCTATTTAAAGGCAAATAAAGTGCGACTCTGTTTGATACTTGATTTTTCCAAGGCAAAGGATTACACTTTTACCAAAGATTAAAGCCTATGATGAGCCCCGAGTCGGTTGACGCAGCAACTTTCCGTCACGTTATGAGAGGTGGTAGAGGGTATATGACAGGTAATCCTTTCCTCGATCGACATGGTCCATTCAGAAGACGCTCGCAGGCACCAAGGCCTGTGATTGGGGACTGGGAAGCAAAAGCTTATGTGGACATGGAGCTGGAAGAGTTGGGTGCATCTGCCAGGAGATGTGGTTTCACTGTTGGTCGAACTCCAGGATCAAGGAGGGCATTAGAAGGGGTACGAGTGGATGTAATGGAAAGAATCAGGCGAGAATATATTGTCGTTTCCACATAGGAAATCGCCGAATTGACATAACTCGGAAGATTTAGTATTATATTGAGGGCCTCAAAATCCTTCGACTTCGCTCAGGACGGAACCCCCAAAGTATGAAATACATATTTGTCAGTGGTGGTGTGATTAGTGGTTTGGGTAAAGGTATTGCTACCTCCTCCATTGCCCTGCTTTTGAAATCTGCGGGGTTTAGAGTTGCCCCCATAAAAATGGATCCATACTTAAATGTTGATGCCGGAACCATGAATCCAATAGAACATGGAGAAGTGTTTGTTTTGGATGATGGAACAGAAACAGATCAGGATTTAGGCCATTATGAGAGATTTTTAAATGAGTCTTTAAATAAAACAAACTATGCAACTCAAGGATCCATTTATTTATCAGTCATTCAAAGAGAAAGAAATTTGGAGTATGACGGTGAGTGTGTAGATGTGGTGACATATATCACAGAAGAGATCATCAAGAGGATTAAAGAAGCAGGCAGAGCCAATAATGCGGATGCGGTGGTCATAGAAATTGGCGGAACTACAGGAGAATATCAAAACATCCTGTTTTTAGAAGCGAACAGACTGTTGAAATTAAAAAATCCCCAGGATGTTATCCATGCCCATATTACCTACCTGCCTATTCCTGCCTCCATTGGTGAGATGAAGAGCAAGCCTGCCCAAATGTCTGTCAGAGACTTAAATGCTGTTGGTATTCAACCGGATATTCTGTTGGCAAGAAGCGAGAAACCACTGGATCAGCAAAGAATTAAAAAACTTTCCATCACCACAGGTTTGGAGCCGGAAGATATTATATCGGCACCGGATTTGGACAGTATTTACAAAGTCCCAATCGGTTTTGACAAACAACATCTAACAGATAGGCTGCTTAATAAATTAGGATTCAAAAGGAAGGGAAAGGATCTAAAAGACTGGCAGGAGTTTGTCGATAAAATTTCCTCCGCAAAGCGCAGTGTCAAGATTGCCATAGTGGGAAAGTATTTTACAACAGGTGATTTTACTCTGGCAGATTCTTACATATCTGTCATTGAAGCCATAAAACATGCTGGCTGGACCAATGGGTTAAAGCCGGAAATCACTTGGCTTGACAGTGGAAAAGTCTTGGATAATATTGAAATTTTAAAGAAATTCCAGGGAATTATTGTGCCTGGAGGTTTCGGATCAAGGGATATTGAAGGAAAGATTGTTGCCATAAAATATGCCAGAGAGAATAAAATTCCCTATTTTGGCCTGTGTTATGGCATGCAGTTGGCTGTTGTAGAGTTTGCAAGAGATATTTTGGAACTGGAAGGAGCACATACCACAGAAATAGATCCAGAAACTAAATATCCGGTTATTCACATCATGCCGGATCAGCAAAAAAAGATGTTAAACAGGGAGTATGGGGCAACCATGAGACTGGGAGCATGGGATTGTTCTCTAAAAGAGAATTCTATGGTTAGAAAGCTTTATGGTAAATCCGAAATCTCTGAACGCCACAGGCACAGATTTGAATTTAATAATGATTTTTTGGCTGCTTTTATGAAAAAAGGGTTAATTATTTCCGGGACTTCTCCGGACGGGAAATTGGTGGAAATAATCGAGTTAAAAGACCATCCGTTTTTTGTAGGAACTCAATTCCATCCGGAATTAAAATCAAGACCGCTGTCTCCACATCCATTATTTGTGGGCTTTGTCAAAGCTGCAAGCCAAATTAAATTATGAGCGGTAAATTAATTGTTATTGATGGTATAGATGGTTCTGGGAAAACTACCCAGATTGAACTTCTGATAAAATACTTTAGTGAGAGAGATTTTCCATATCAGACAATCAGCTTTCCTCGTTATGAACACAATTTGTATGGCAAACTGATTAGAAGATATTTGGCAGGAGAATTTGGATCCATAAGTCAGGTGAATCCATACCTGGTGGCTTTGGCCTATGCCGGTGATAGAGCTCTGGCAAAGCCTTTGATCGAAGAGTGGTTGAGAGGGGGAAAAGTAGTCATTATCAACAGGTATGTTTCCTCAAGCAAAGCTCATCTGGGAGCAAATTTGCCGGAGGAAAAAAGAGAAGAATTTTTTAAATGGCTTGATGATTTGGAATACAAAACAAATAACATACCAAAAGAAGATTTCACAATTCTTTTAGATGTTGATCCAAAAATTGGGCAACAAAATGTCCAAAAAGACCATAGGGTGGATTTGCATGAGAGTAACATAGAACATGAACAAAAAGCAGCAAAAATCTATTTTGAATTATCCCAAGCAGAAGAAAATTGGGTGGTAATAGATTGTATGGAAAATGGCAAAATGAGACCTAAAGAGCAGATCCATCAGGAAATTGTTAAAAGTTTATCTTCTTATCTGATTTGATTATATCAGGAAACTACGATAATATACCCCATAATGATTGTTGCAAAGTTTGGTGGGACATCAGTCAGTTCTAGAGAAAGCATTTTAACAATCTGTGAAATTGTTAAAAATCAAAAGAATTTGGACCTAGTAGTGGTGGTCTCGGCACTTAGTGGAATAACAGATTTACTTTTATCTTTGCCCTCACTTCCCAAATATAAATTTCAGGCAGAAATTCGAAGACTTAAAAATACTCATAAAGAGTTAATTAATAAAGTTTTTAAAGATCCAAAAGAGCAAAAAAGAGTGATGCAGTTTGTTGATGAAAAGGTTAATGAAATTCTCAAACTCAACTTAAATAACCAGAAAAAAACTTTGGATAAATTATGTTCTTTTGGAGAAATTATTTCATCCTATATTGTTGCCAATGCTTTAGATCAGAATGGCATAAAATCTTTTCAGGTTTTAGCCACAGACTTAATTGTGACCAATGACAACTTTGGTTCAGCTGATTTTATTTTAGAACCAACTAAAAGAAATGTTAAAAGCATTTTAACTCCTATTATAAAGAGGGGGATAGTCCCTGTTGTGACAGGTTTTATCGGTTCAACAACAAGCGGTCAGGTGACAACTCTGGGACGAGGTGGGTCAGATTATACTGCCTCTATTATTGGGTTTTGTTTAGGGGTAAAGGAGATTCAAATTTGGACAGATGTGGACGGGATGTTTACAGCAGATCCAAGGTTGGTTACAACAGCCCGGTCTTTGCCTGTAGTTTCTTTTAAAGAAGCAGCAGAAATGGCGACCTTTGGAGCAAGAGTTTTACACCCCAGAACTATTCATCCTGCCATTAAAGCAGGTATTCCTGTAAGGGTTTTAAATACTTTTAATCCTAAAAGTCACGGAACTTTAATTATAAAAGAGGTTAAAACATCGAAGGCAATAAGGAGCATCTCTTTTAAAAGAAAAATTACTCTGGTTAATATTTACTCAACAGAGATGCTGTTACAAAGAGGATTTTTGGCACGGGTTTTTAAAATCTTTGGAAGCAACGATCTCTCAATTGATTTAGTCAGCGTGTCTGAGGTTAGTATTTCAGTATCCTTAGATAATGACGGAGGGCTGGTGAATGCGGTAAAACAATTGTCTTCATTTACATCTGTGTCAATTATTAAAGATTTAGGAATGGTATCCTTGATTGGTGAAGGGGTAACCTCTTCAAGTCAGACTATCAAGAAAATTTTTGATATTTTGGACAAGGAGCAAATATTAGTCAGGATGGTTTCTTTAGGAGCAACCAATATAAACATTAGTCTGGTGATAGAATCTGACAAGGTAGAGAAGGCTGTCAAGGTCCTTCATGAACGGCTTTTATTTGCAAGCAGTGGTATAATTGCCTCAAAATAAAATGAAAATCGCTTTAATCGGTTACGGAAAAATGGGACATGCGGTTGAAGAAGTGATTGGTGAGTCAACTGCTCACGAGGTTGTCTCAATCAGTTACAAAAACTCTAAAGAAAAGCTAGATAAAGAAGGTATTAAAAAAGCTGATGTGGCAATTGATTTTACCTCGCCAGAAATAGTGGTGGGCACCATACAAGAAGTTCTACGTCTTGGTACTAACATGGTGGTGGGAACAACAGGTTGGTACGATGATTTATCAAAGGTAAAGACTTTAGTCAAAAAGTATAAAGGAGGCCTGATTTATGGTCAGAATTTCTCCATAGGTGCCAACATCTTTTTCCAGGTGGTAGGATTTGCCAGTAAACTTTTTTCCAAATTTGGTAACTATGATGTAGCTGGACTGGAGATTCATCATACCGGCAAAAAAGATAGCCCTTCTGGAACAGCTAAAAAACTTGCCTCTATCATTATGGAAAATTTTCCCAAAAAGAAAGTACTCGAAACTGGCAGATTAGATAGACATATCAAAGATGATGAGTTTCACTTTGCCTCGCTTAGGGCTGGAAGAAATTTTGGTTTCCATGAGATTATTTTTGACAGCAGTGCTGACGAGATCAAACTTGCTCATAGTGCTCACTCAAGAAGAGGTTTTGCAGAAGGAGCAGTGCTGGCAGCAGAGTATATCAAAGGTAAAAAAGGCTGGCATTCAGTTGATGAGGTATTTGTAGAGGGGGTGAAATAAAATTTGAGTAAAAAATTTAGCGGAGCAATTACAGCATTAGTTACACCGTTTCAGGCAGATGGCAAAGTTGATGTGGAAAGCTTAAAGAATTTGGTGCGTTTCCAAATTAAAGGTCATATTAGCGGGATAGTGCCTTGTGGGACCACAGGGGAAGCTGCCACCCTCGATCAGGATGAGTACAGATTAGTGGTTGAGACAGTAGTTAAAGAAGCAAAGGGCAGAGTACCAATTATTGCCGGAGCTGGCAGTAACGATACACATAAAGCTATTCATTATTCCCAAATTGCCAAAAAGAGTGGAGCAGATGCGCTTTTGCATGTTACTCCCTACTATAATAAACCTACCCCTGCCGGGCTTTTGGCTCACTTTAAAGCCATCGCAAAGGAAGTAGATTTGCCAATCATTTTATATAATGTGCCAGGCAGAACCGGTTCTAATGTGTCGGCTGCCACAACAATTAAAATTTCTAAAGAAGTGCCATCTGTTGTGGGGGTGAAAGAGGCTTCAGGCAATATTACCCAGATGATGGAAATTGTTAAAGGTGTATCCTCATCTTTTTCAGTTCTGTCAGGAGATGATGCTTTTACTTTGCCTTTGATGGCAGTGGGTGGTGTTGGCATTATTTCTGTTGCTTCTAACGAGGTTCCAAAGGCCATGTCTGATTTGACGGCAGCTTGTCTGAACGGGGATTTTGCAAAGGCCAGAAAATTGCATTATGAGTGGTTGGATTTGATGAATATTAACTTTATTGAATCAAACCCAATTCCGGTTAAAACCGCGCTGGCTTTGATGGGAAAAATCAAAGAAGTTTTCAGATTGCCTTTAGTAGGTATGGAGGAAAAGAATAAGGAGAGCTTAAAAGCAGTTCTAAAATCCCACCAGCTGATATGAAAAAAATACCAGTCGGCATATTAGGCGCTACTGGAATGGTGGGCCAAAGATTTATAACCCTTTTGAAAGACCACCCTTGGTTTGAAGTAGTTTGTGTGGCCGCCTCCCCCAAGTCCGCCGGTAAAAAATATAAAGATGCAGTAGGTGATAGGTGGGTAATGGATGAACCCATTCCAAAAAATATTGCCAATATGAAAGTCCTTGCTGCGGAAGAGGATATGGATCAAATTGCAAAGCAAGTATCATTGGTCTTTTCTGCCCTTGATATGGACAAGGACAAAATCCGCAAGATTGAAAATGAGTTTGCCAGTCATGGTGTGGTGGTTGTTTCCAACAATTCGGCTCACCGCTGGACTCCTGATGTGCCCATGATCATACCGGAGATTAATCCTGATCATCTGCAACTGATTAAAGTCCAACAAAAAAATCATGGTTGGGAAAATGGATTTGTAGTAGTTAAACCCAATTGTTCTATTCAATCATACGTGCCCTTAATTACTCCACTTTTGACGTTTCAACCAAAAAAGGTCATGGTAACCACTCTTCAAGCAGTATCCGGGGCTGGGAAAACTTTAGAAGGGTGGCCCCAAATGCAGGAAAATGTCATTCCGTTTATAGGCGGAGAAGAAGAAAAAAGTGAAAAGGAACCTTTAAAAATCTGGGGTAATGAAGCAAAGGGAATAAAAATTACAGCGACTTGTATTAGGGTTCCGCTTGAAGATGGCCATATGGCATCAGTGGCAGTATCATTCACAAAAAAACCAACCCCCTCTCAAATTAAAAATGGCTGGAAAAACTTTAATCCCTTAAAGTCTTTAAAATTACCCTCTTCACCGAAACATTTTATTACTTATTTTGAAGAGGAAGACAGACCGCAGACCAGATTGGACAGAGATTTGGGAAACGGTATGGGAATTAGTGTAGGAAGATTAAGAGAAGACACTATTTTGGATTATAAATTTGTAGGACTGTCACACAATACTATAAGGGGTGCAGCCGGAGGAGCGATTTTGACAGCTGAACTTTTGAAAGCAAAAGGATACTTAGATGGCAAAAATTAATTCCAATTATCGAAAACTGCCCAAAAGTTATTTGTTTTCCGAAATTGCCAAAAGAACAGAGGCATTTTTAGAAAAAAATCCAAAAGTTGAAATTTTAAAATTGGGGATAGGTAATACCACCGAGCCTTTAGCTCCATCTGTTATTGACGGATTGATAAACGGTGTTAAAAAGTTAGCCAAATTAGATAGTTACACAGGATATGGTGACGAACAAGGCGATAGCAGGTTAAGACAGGCTTTATCCGACTGGTATAAGCACAGCTTGCCAGCTGGCGCTGGTAAAAAAAGAGGAATTAATCTTTTAGCTGATGAGATATTTATATCTGATGGGGCCAAACCGGATGCCGCTAACATTTCTTCTATCTTTAGTCCTGATAGTGTGGTCGCCATTACTGATCCTGTTTACCCTGTTTATTTGGATTCAAATGTGATTGCTGGAAAGAAGATAGTCTACTTATCGGCTGATGAAAAAAATGGTTTTATCCCAACTCTCCCAAAACAAAAAGTTGATTTAATCTTTTTGTGTTTTCCTAATAATCCAACAGGAGCAGTGGCAACAAAAAAACAGCTTAAGGAGTTTGTGGATTATGCTACTGGAAACCGAGCTGTTATTATTTTTGATGCAGCTTACTCCGAGTATATAAAGGATAAAAATTTACCAACAAGTATTTACGAAATCAAGGGGGCGAAAAGTTGTGCAATAGAGCTGCAAAGTTTTTCTAAAAGTGCAGGTTTTACAGGAGTAAGGTTAGGGTGGACAGTGGTGCCAAAAGATTTAATTGTGGAAGGGAGTCAGCCTGGTGAGATAAACCAGTTTTGGCATAGAAGACAAACCACTATGTTTAATGGGGCCTCCAATATTGCCCAGGAAGGGGGGTTGGCAATTCTTTCTGCGGAAGGACAAAAACAGACGCGAAAACAGGTTAATTATTACATGGAGAACGCCGCGATTATTAAACGAGGTTTGAAGGATATGGGTCTGACGGTTTTTGGGGGAGAAAATGCTCCTTATCTTTGGGTTAAATGTCCCGAAGGGCTTTCCTCTTGGGAATTTTTTGATAAGCTGCTTAAAAAAGCTCATGTAGTTGGCACTCCGGGTTCAGGCTTTGGTCAAATGGGAGAAGGATACTTAAGGTTGTCTGCATTTGGACACAGAGAGAATGTTAGAAAAGCCATGATAAGCATTAAAGAGAATTTAAATTTATGAGCACAAAAAAATTACCATTTAATAAACAGCAAATTGAAAAAATAATTAAAAAATATCCCACACCTTTTCATATTTATGATGAAAAAAGAATAAGGGAAAATGCCAAAAGATTCTATCAAGCATTTTCCTGGGCGCCAAATTTTAAAAACTATTTTGCTGTCAAGGCTTGCCCTAACCCTTATATTTTAAAAATTCTAAAAAAAGAGGGAATGGGTACGGATTGCAGCTCTTTGCCGGAGCTGATGATGGCAGAAACAGTTGGGATTTTGGGAGAAAATATCATGTTTTCCTCGAATGATACTCCGCAAAAAGAGTTTAAAAAAGCCAAAAGTTTGGGAGCCATAATAAATTTGGATGATATTACCCACATTGAGATGCTGGAATCTCTTGATACTCCTGACATTATCTGTTTTAGGTACAACCCAGGACCTTTAAGAAAAAGCGGAGTAAATACCATTATTGGAAAGCCTGAAGAAGCAAAGTATGGGATGACCAAAAATCAGCTTTTTGAGGGATACAAAATTATGAAAGCTAAAGGTGTAAAAAGGTTTGGGTTGCACACCATGGTTGTTTCAAACGAGCTGGACATAAAAGCTTTGGCAGAAACTGCAGCCATGCTTTTTGATCTAACAGTTGAGGTTTATGAAAAACTGGGAATAAAACTGGAGTTTGTAAATTTGGGTGGAGGGATTGGAATTCCTTACAAAGTAGAGCAAGAAGAAGTTAATTTAGAGAAGCTTGCCAAAAGGGTTAAAAAATTATATGAGCAAAAAATTGTTAAAAATCACCTAGACCCCTTAAAGATATTCTATGAATGTGGCAGGATGATAACAGGACCTTTCGGATATTTGGTGACAACAACAATTCATGAAAAACACACCTATAAAGACTACATCGGGGTGGATGCTTGTATGGCCAATTTAATGAGACCTGGGATGTACGGGGCTTATCATCATGAGACTATTTTAGGGAAAGAAAAATCTCCTAAAAATCATACTTATGATGTGGTAGGATCTTTGTGTGAGAACAATGATAAGTTTGCAGTTGATAGAGAACTACCCAAAATAGAGATCGGCGATATTATTGTGATTCATGATACAGGTGCACACGGTTATGCCATGGGGTTTAACTATAATGGGAAACTGCGTTCAGCTGAACTTTTGTTAAAAGTTGATGGTACAGTGGAAATGATTCGCCGTGCAGAAACAGTTGATGACTACTTCGCGACGCTTAATTTTTAAGCGAGCGAAGCAAGCTCTACTTATTTTGCCACCTTGGATTTTTCCGAACTTTAAGCTAAACTAGCCTTTGAGAAAGAGTATGCCAAAGAACAAGTCTTCAAAAAAATCTTCTGTCCATGATATTGTTGGAACTTTGCCTGATTGGGTTATCAAAGATTATATTAAAAAAGGTATTATAAAAATTGACCCTCTTCCTAACAACTGGGAAGAATCAGTTGATGAGGTGACAATTGATTTTCATCTGGGAAATAAACTTCGAGTATTCACTGGTGACGGCTGGGATATTATTGACACCAAGCATACAACCAAACAAGAAATGGAATCTATGATGAAGCTGATTGAACTAAAGCCGGGCCAGCCTTTTGTTTTGTCGGATAAAGATTTTGTGATTGCCACCACCAAAGAAAAATTGACTTTGCCGGATAACATTGTGGGACATTTGCATGGAAAAAGTTCGTTGGCCCGCTTGGGAATTGCGGTTCATTCCACAGCAGCCAGATTTGACCCTGGTTGGAATGGTCATCCTGTTTTGGAATTTGGCACTTTTTTAAAAGGTAAAAGAGTGGTGATTTATGAGGGAGCTCCAATTTGTGCATTTTCTTTTGAAAAGTTAGCAGCGCCTGTGTCCCGTTCATACAAAAATTCTCCTAATAACAGATATGGGGGTAGTAATATGCCTGAAGTATCAAATATAACGGGGAAGAGAAGTAGCTCGTCAGCGCGCAAAAAATCGCTCGCACGGTAGGAACTTACTCGCTTGGTGAGAATTTTGTGATTTAGATATTCAAAGACATTGAGTACTATTGCACAAAATCCTCAACATTTTTTGGCCGCTGCTGACTTCGCTACTTATATTTATGAGCGTACTTGGTATTAACGAAATTCACAAAAGAATTAAAAAGCATTCTCTTGTAAAAAATTTAGGCAAAAGAGAGCTTAAGAATCCGGAAGGTGTAGGGATAGATTTGAGGTTGGGTGCTGTTTATCAAATTGTGCAAGGTGGAGCATTTATACAAGGGGACCCTTCGACAAGCTCAGGGCAAGTAGTGCTAGGGAAAAGGAGGGGTGTGAAGACACAGGTTCTGGCTGAATTTAAGAAGAGGAAAAGAAATCAGCAGTGGGTTGTGATAAAATCAGGCGAGTATTATTTGGCATCCACGGTGGAGTCGCTGAATACGCCCAAGGATTTAATGCCGGTAGTTTTCCCCAGAACCTCTCTTTTTAGAGCAGGACTTTTGCTGTTAAATTCTAAAACCGATCCGGGATACAAAGGAACTCTTACCATGGGATTAAAAAATTTGAGTGAGTTTGATGTAAGGCTGCAAATGGGGGCTAGAATTTGTAACATAGTTTTCTTTAAGATTGAAGGGCAAACTGTCAGTTACAGAGGTCAGCATCAAGGTGGTAGAATAAGTCCTACAGATGCCGAACAACAAGTTTAGACATGAAGAGTATCAATATTTAGATTTATTACAAGATATCCTTAAAAACGGGGTTAATAAACCAGTATTCAATAATCCAGGGGTACATATCAAATCTGTTTTCGGAAGACAGATGAGGTTTGATCTATCAGTGGGTTTTCCGCTTTTAACTACTAAAAAAGTTTTTTTGAGAGGAATAATTCATGAGCTACTTTGGTTTTTAAAGGGAGATTCAAATATTAAGTATCTGGTTGATCAGGATGTGCACATTTGGGATGAATGGGCTTATAAGGGCTACAGAGTAGTCCTGGCGAAAAGCGAAAAGCGAAAAGCGAAAAGCTTAATGACACAGGAAGAGTTTATACAGAAAATAAAGGAATTGCCAAAGAGTGATCCTTTTGTTAAAAAATGGGGGGATTTGGGCAATGTGTATGGAGTGCAATGGAGGAGATGGAGAACATCTGATGGCAGAGTTATAGACCAGCTGGCTTGGGCAATAAGCGAGTTAAAAACAACGCCGTTTAGAAAATCTATTGTGGTATCTGCCTGGAATCCGGAGTTCATTTATGAGATGGCCTTAAAGGGAAAATCCATGGCTTTGCCTCCTTGCCATACTCTTTTTCAGTTTAACGTCAATAAAGGGAGATTATCTCTGCAGCTATATCAGCGGTCAGCAGACACTTTCTTGGGTGTTCCTTTTAATATTGCCTCATATGCTCTTTTTACCATGATGCTTGCTCAAGTGGTTGGGCTAAAACCAGGCGAATTTGTCCATACTTTTGGCGATGTTCATATTTACAGTAACCACTTTGAGGCTGTTAAAGAACAACTTAAAAGGACACCTCGACCTTTCCCGAAAATGAAAATTAATCCTAAAATTAAAAATATTGATGATTTTAAATTGGAAGATTTTGAACTTGTTGGATACAATCCTTACCCGCCAATTAAAGGAGAAGTAACAGTGGTAGGCGGTTTTTGAGAGAATCTAGAATTCAGAATTAAATTATGAATTATAAATTCTAAATTTACCTATGAAGATTAGCATCATTGTAGCAGTGGCAGGAAAGAAAAGAGTCATTGGGAAAAAAGGAGGCCTTCCTTGGTATATACCGGCCGAGCTAAAAAGATTTAAAGAAATTACCATGGGACATCCTATCATTATGGGCAGAAAAACCCATGAGTCTATTGGCAAAGCTTTAGGAGGTCGAACAAATATTGTGATCACTCATGAACCGGGTTACAGAGCATTGGGGTGTATTATTGTTCATTCATTGGATGAAGGTCTGAACGTTGCTCAAGGTAAACCCGGAGACGAGGAGATTTTCGTCATCGGCGGAGGAGAAATTTATAAACAGGCCCTGCCTTTAGCTGACAAGCTGTATTTAACTAAAATAGATAAAGAGATAGAAGGAGATGTCTTTTTCCCGGATTATTCTGATTTTAAAAAGGTGGTTTTTGAATCAGATTGGCAGGAACATGAAGGTTTTAGGTATAAATTTTTAGATTTTGAGATGTAACAGCCCAAAATTTAAAGCCTTTATTTTAGATCTTTTTCGTAATAAATGGCGTGATACCTTTTGTGGAGTACTTTTCTGCCTGTTTCTTTGTACCCGTTTTTAATGTAAAAGTTTTGAGCATGGATCCATTTCTCGCTGGTATCCATTACCATTTTCTTGTATCCCATTTTTTTGGCTCTTGTTTCAAGCTCTTCAAGGATTATTCGACCAAATCCTCTTCTTTGAAAATCAGGATGAACCCTCATTCTTTTTATCTCGGCTGTTTCATTATTTATTTTTCTAAAAGCCCCCATGGCCACAATTTTTCCCATGATTTCACCTATTAAAAAATCACCTCCCTCAAGGTAGGTAGTTTCTATATCATCCAAATCCTTTTCCCAAGGATATTTGTAACGGGGGTTTAGGTCAATATCTCCTATGGCCAGTCTATGCAGTCGCCAGATGACGAGTTTGTCTGCGGCTTGATACCTTCTTAGCTTTAGCATGAGGAAATTATATAACAAAGGAGAAGCTGATACACTCTAACTTTCTACGACTTGATTTATCGGGCTTTGGTTGTTAAAATAACCTCAATTACACACCCGTAGTTTTTTAAGTCTCTGACCACAGCATTACGGGGAGGATAAGAGACTATGTCAGCATATAAATTGCCAACATTACAGGAATTATTAGAAGCTGGTGTTCATTTTGGACATCAGGTTAGCCGTGGCCATCCCAGGATGAAACCATATATTTATGGCGCCAGAGAGGGAGTACATATTATTGATTTGACCCAATCGGAAAAATATCTTACAGAAGCCACTGGCGCTGTTTATAATTTTGGCAAAGAGGGAAAGATTATACTTTTTGTAGGTACCAAAAAACAGGCACAAGGAATTGTTGAAGAGCTGGCGAAAAAACTTCAAGCCCCTTTTCTGACACAACGATGGATAGGAGGTTTTCTGACTAATTTTGAGGAAGTCAAGAAAAATATCAAGAAGCTAAAGGAGTTTAAAGATCAAAAAGAAAAAGGCACTCTTTCAAAATATACCAAAAAAGAGCAATTATTGATAGAACGGCGAATGGACAAGTTGCAAAAAGATTTGGGCGGGGTTTTGGATTTGGACGAATTGCCTGATGCCATTTTTGTGGTGGATGCGGTATCTGATAAGATCGCTGTTAAAGAGGCTGCAAAACTGGGTATAAAAGTTGTTGCTATAGCTGACTCAAATTGTGACCCCACATTAATTGATTACCCGATTCCGGGTAATGATGATGCCATAAAATCTATTAAAATGTTAACAGAGGCTGTGGCAGAAGCTTATGAAGAGGGCAAAAAATCCTACTCTGCTAAAGCTTCGCGGGACAAGGAAGCAGCGGAGAAAAAAGCACAGGAGGAGGAATTGCCGGAAGATGTAAAGATGGAAGTGGCAGTGGCAGAGGAGGAAATTGAGAAGGCCACAGTTAAGGATTTTGAAAGAAAGGTGATTTAGTATATGAACTTAGATTTAATAAAAAAACTGCGTGAACAGACTGGCGCGGGAATTGCCGATTGCAAAGAGGCATTGGCCAAATCTTTAGGGGATTTGGCAAAGGCTAAAGTTTATCTTAAAGAGAAAGGAATTGAAAAATCTGCTCAAAAAGCAGACAGGGAAGTAAAGAACGGTATTGTTGAGGTCTATTCTCACAATGGTAAGGTGGGAGTTCTGGTGGAAGTTCTCTGTGAGACAGATTTTGTGGCACAAACTTCGGATTTTAAAAATTTGGCGCACGAACTGGCTCTTCAGATTGCTTCCATGAATCCATCCTCTTTGGAGGAGTTGTTAAAGCAAGAGTATATTAGAGACAATTCCCTGACTTGTGATCAGTTAATAAAATCCGTTATTGGAAAATTGGGAGAAAATATTCAAATTGGCAGATTTGAAAGAATTGCTTTAGGTGGTTAGTCGGCTCGTCACGGCTGAAAAAACCGCTCGCGCTGTAGGGACTCGCTCGCTTGGAGTTTGTTTCACGCCGAGCAATGACCTCGAAAACATGGGGTCTGGAATGTGCTCAACTGCACTACATTTTTTCTAGCTCGCGACTTCGCTGTCTTTTATACATTATTATGGACCCGGTACTATCACAACCTAATCAAAAAGTAGAGGCAGCCTTGCATCATTTTAAGATGGAAATTGCAGGGATACGGGCAGGCAGGGCCAATCCGGCTTTGGTGGAAAATGTTTTGGTGGATGCTTATGGAGGTAAAATGAAACTTATGGAAGTTGGAAATATTTCCGCTCCCCAACCCACGCTTTTAACAATTCAAGTTTGGGATGCATCAATTTTACAAAATGTCATAAAAGCTATACAGGAGGCAAATTTAGGGTTAAACCCTTCCAGTGAAGGTACTTTAATTCGTTTACCTATCCCGCCTTTAACTTCCGAAAGAAGAGAAGAATTTATAAAACTTTTACATCAAAAAATGGAACAAGCAAGAGTAGAAATTAGGCAAGTCAGGCAGGATTTTAGAAATGAGTGGAAAGGGGAGCAGGAGGATGGTAAGTACGGGGAAGATGAATTTTTCAGAAGAGAAAAATTGCTACAGGAGTTGGTGGATAAAAAGATGACAGGGGTTGATGATTTAGGAAAAGGTAAAGAAGAAGAGTTGATACAAATATAAATTGACCTAATTAACCTAATTGATCTAATTTCTAAATAATGACAAAATGTCTAGTGTCCAAATATTTTTAGTCATTAAGTCATTGGAATTTATTTAGGTTAATTAGAAATTAGTAATTAGAAATTTATGTTAATCTCGATACTTATCTTCATTATTACCCTATTAGTCCTGGTAGTGATCCATGAACTGGGTCATTTCATCATGGCTAAAAGATTTGGGATAAAAGTTGAAGAATTTGGTTTTGGGATTCCTCCGAAAATTTTTGGGAAAAAAATTGGTGAGACGCTATATTCTTTGAATGCGCTGCCTTTGGGTGGATTTGTCAGGCTATTGGGAGAAGATGAGATAGACAAAAAACTATTAAACAATCCCCGTTCTTTTGCATCACAAAATGTTTGGAAAAGAATTCTTGTGGTTGTGGCAGGAGTTGTGATGAACCTTATTTTATCCTGGATAATTTTTTACACAGTAATTTTTTATCAAAATTTCAAGATAGTTTATCCCACTTTAGAACCTGCTGTTTTCGTAGGTTACCTAGAAAAAGATTTTCCCGCCCAAAAAGCAGGGATTAACATCGGAGATAAGGTTTTGGAAGTAGATGGAAGAGAAGTTAAACAGTTTGAGGATGCTAGAAACTTTATCAGAGAGAAAAAAGGGGAAGCCGTTACTTTAACTCTTTCAGATATTGATGGAAAAAATCAGCGGGTTTTGACAATGATGCCTAAGAAAACGGAAGGCGGAGAGGCTTTAATCGGAGTAGGGTTTAGTCCTTTGGCAACCAAACAATATACCAGGGGGGTGGAAAAAATATTTTCTGGGATAACTTATTCATACAACCTCACAAGACTTACTTTTGTAGGACTGAAAAGAACTATCTCTGATCTGATCTTTGGCAACTTTAAATCGGCTTCACAATCAGTGGCAGGTCCGGTAGGGCTTGCCAACATGAGTAATAATATTTTAAGTAGCGGCAGGGAGGCTTGGCCTTTTTACCTTTGGTTTGTAGGGGTAATATCTTTAACTTTGTCCATTTTTAATATTTTGCCGATACCGGCTTTGGATGGAGGCAGGTTGTTATTTTTGGTCATTGAGGCAGTCAGTAAAAAAAAGGTCAGAGAAGATATAGAAAGATTAGTACACCAGATAGGTTTCGTACTGCTTCTTGCTTTGGCATTGCTTGTGACATATTCTGATATCCGCAAAATGCTGCCGTAATGATATACTGAAATTGTTGTGAAACTGCTCGGTATCATCAGTTTAATTTTAACAATTGTACTTTTCCCTCCGGCTGCCTTGGCTGTTATTTCCAATAATGCGGCACCTGGTGATGCCACATACCCGATTAAGCGGGGATTAGAAGATGTGATCTATGCTGTGGCATCTTTGACTCCAACTTCCAAGGCTTGGTTTGCTGCTGCCAGATCTGACAGGAGATTTCAGGAAGTCACTGTTTTGATAACAGAGGGAAAACAAGCAAAAGAGACTTTAAACGAGTTGGTGGTACAAACAGATATAGCAGCCGGTCAAATTAATCAAATAACAGACCAAAAACAAAAAGAACAACTGATCAACCAACTTTCTCAATCTATTGAAAAATACGATCAAGGATTACAACAATTGACTGCGAAGCCAAGCATTCCACCAGCTGTTCTCCAACCTGCGATTACACCATCTCCAACTCCATCTGCTGAAACAATACCTTCCCCTACTCCTAAAGCCACTCCTGTTGCAACTGTCCGCCCAACGCCACTCCCAACTGTTCAACCTACTTCAACCCCGCTTCCTACTGTTGAACCTACACCAAGGCCAAATAGGCAGGAAGAAGAAAAGGAAAAGCAAAGACGAAAGGAAATAGAAGAAGCCAGAAAAAGGCTTGAGGAAATCAAGAAAAAACTGGAGGAAGAAAGACAACGGTCACAAAAACAGGACAACAGGCAAGAAACAAGAAAAGAAGATTCAAATTTGACACCAAAAGAACATCCTGATAAAATTAGAAAAGAAAAGCAATGAAGGGGTTTCCCGCCCCTTCGAGGGCCTGAGCCCCTCAGGGCCGAAGGCCCCAAGCTGGGTATGAAGCCTGTCAGCCGAAGTATGGCGAAGGAGGAAGTATTCCCGTTAGTAACGTGATAACCTGAATAAGAAACAATTAAGGTGGTACCACGGAGTTTACACCTTCGTCCTTAAAAGAGGGGAGGTGTTTTTTTAATGGCAAATATTGATGATTTCCTAAAACTAGATATCAGAGTTGGAAAAATTATCAAAGTTGAAGATTTCCCAGAAGCCAGAAAACCATCATATAAGCTGACTATAGATTTTGGTTTGGAAATAGGAACAAAGAGATCTTCAGCACAACTAGTGGATCTATATACAAAGGAAGACCTAGAAGGTAAACTAGTATTGGGGGTTGTTAATCTGGAACCCAGACAAATCGGTCCTTTTGTATCAGAGGTCCTTACCATAGGTGTGCCAGATGAGGAGCATAGGTGCATACTGGTTGTGCCAGATAAAGATGCACCATTAGGAGCAAAATTATATTAAGTAAGTATGAAGGGTCAAGTAAAAAGTATTACCAAAAAAAGTCAAAATATATCAGCTTGGTATAATGACGTCATTGAACGCGCACAACTAGCTGAACATGGTCCTGTGAAGGGAACTATGATTTGGCGGCCGAAAGGTTTTGTGTTGTGGGAAACAGTTCAAAAAATTTTGGATACAAGAATAAAAGATTTGGGTGCCCAGAGTGTTTACTTCCCCTTATTCATACCCTACTCATTTTTTTCAAAAGAAAAAGAGCATATCAAAGGTTTTGCTCCGGACTTGGCAGTTATTACTCATGGGGGAGGAGAAAAATTAAAAGAGCCCTTGGTGGTTCGTCCCACTTCAGAAACTATCATGTATGATGCTTTCTCAAGATGGATTCAATCTTTTAGAGATCTGCCATTGATCTTCAATCAATGGTGTAATGTAGTGAGGTGGGAAAAACGTCCGTACTATTTTTTACGAACAACCGAATTTTTATGGCAGGAAGGGCATAGTGCACACGAGAATAATGAGGATGCCCAAAAAATGGTTGATGAAGCTTTAAAAATGTATGTAGATTTTTATCAGAAAGTACTTGGGCTTTACGGATATGCAGGCAGAAAGTCTGAGTCAGAAAAATTCCCTGGTGCAGATGCCACCTTAACTTTCGAGATTTTGATGCCGGACGGGAAAATTGTCCAAGGGTGCACCTCCCATAACTTGGGTCAGAATTTTGCCAAAGTTTTTAAAGTCCAATTTCAAGACAAAGTGGGGAAATTACAATATGTCTATCAAACTTCTTGGGGGCTTTCTACCAGATCAATTGGAGCAATGATTATGGTACATGGAGATGATAACGGGTTGGTTTTGCCTCCCAGACTAGCCTCAACTCAAGTTGTTATAATCCCAATTACCACCAAGTCTTCAGATAATAAGACCATAAACGATTTAGCTAACAAGGCTTATGAATTATTGGCAAGTTATTCCACCAGAGTTAAACTGGATAACAGTGATCAATCCGTAGGATGGAAGTTGAATCAATACGATCTCGAAGGTGTTCCCGTTAGAATTGAAATTGGGTCTTGGGAAGCAACGAATAAGGAATTTAGTATAGGTGTCAGAAACAATAAGTCGAATTACACCGTTTCAAAGCTGGAACATTTAGCGGAAAATGTCCAAAAACTTCTTGATGGAATGCAGATAAGTTTATTTGAAAAATCAAAACAATTTACCAAGGATAATACCAGACAGGCTGATAATTACCCTCAGTTTAAAGAAATTATGGAAACAGACAGAGGATTTATTGAGGCATTTTGGTGTGAGGATCCAGATTGCGAGGCAAAGATTAAGCAGGAGACAAAAGCTACAACCAGATGTTTACCTTTAGGATCGATGGAGACTGAAGGAAAGTGTATCTATTGTAAAAAACCTGCTAAATTTCGTTGGCTCTTTGGTCAAGCATATTGATTGATTTTTGAACATAATTCTGGTAGATTACTCTGCAGTATGATTAACAAGAATATCATTAAACAGCCAAAATCTATAGTGGAAGTAACTGTGACAGTTCCATGGAGCGATTTGCAAACCAGCTGGGATCAGACGCTTCAGAAAATGGCAGCTGATATTGAGATTGCCGGTTTTAGAAAAGGTCAGGCTCCCCTCAATATGGTGGAGGGCCAGCTTGGCCAAAGGTTGCAGGATGAGGTATTAAAAACTGCCATGCCCAATTTTTTGATTGAAGCCTTAAAAGGCACAGACATTGTCCCGATAGATTATCCAAAATATGATTTAATTTCTTTTACCCGCGGCCAGCAGTTGCAATTTAAAGCAACAATTACCAACAGGCCGCAAGTTGCTGTTGGAAACTACAAGACGATTAAGGCTGTCCGGCCTGCAATAAAACCTGTTACAGATGAAGAAGTTACTAAAGTTATTGACGATTTATATAAAAGATGGAAAGCAAAATCCCCCTATGCTGGTACTCCTCAACAGTCAACAACCCAGTCTGGTGGTCAGGCCGGATCAATAAACTTTCAGGGAAATGGTCAGGCTGATATTCCCAATGATGAGTTTGCCAAAGCCATGGGGGCAACAACGCTGAACGACCTCAAAACAAAAGTACGGGCAGACTTGGAGGCAAATGTCAAATACAACAATGAGCTTGATTATGAGGAGGCAATTTTACAGGAGGTGGAAAAGATGACCACGGTTGAACTGCCGGAAATCTTAATCCAGGATGAGTTAAACAGAATGCTTGTTTCCCTTCAAAGAAGGGTTGCTGATATGGGGTTACTTTTGGAAGATTACTTAAAAGGTCAAGGTAAAACTTTGGAACAGATCAAAAATGAGTGGAGGATGCAGGCTGAAAAAAATGTCAGGATGGAGCTGGGGCTTGCAGATATAGCAAGAGCAGAAAACGTCACAATTTCAGATCAGGAATTACAAGCAGAGGTGGATAAAATCCAGGACCAAAGAGTCAAGGCTCAATTTGCCTCTCAAGAACCAAGGTTACATTTAAGGCACGCTCTTCGTCAGACAAGGACCTTGGATCTTTTGAAAAAGATTGTTTCTTAAAGTCAGCTCCGTCTTTTACTTATGGATAATTGTATTTTTTGTAAGATTATCAAGAAAGAAATTCCCAAAGACTTTAACTACGAGTCAGAAAATTTAGTGGTTTTTCCAGACATCAATCCTTCTGCTGATTTACATCTACTCATTGTGCCAAAGATGCATATAGGGGGAATAGGAGAAATTGGGGAAGAGCAAACAAAACTACTTGGTGAGATTTATGCTATTGTTAATAAGTTGGTTTTGGAGAATAAGTTAACAGATGATGCATATCGTGTAGTTGTAAATGGCGGTAAAGCGCAGCATGTTCCTCATTTACATTTTCATCTATTAGGGGGACAATGGAAGAAATTCATTTAAAAAGGAGGTGATATGAGCTATCAGTCATCAGCTTTCAGCTATCAGATTAAATTTTTAAAGTCTGAAGACTGACGACTGAAGGCTGACAGCTTCATTATGTCAATTGTAGTAAAGGCAAATCCGGGTGAAAGTACGGATTCAGTGATCAGGAAATTTCAAAAAAGGGTTATTGCCGAAGGTTTGGTTCAAGAAATTCGGGATAGAACGGTTTATAAAAAACCTTCCGAAAAAAGACAGGAATACTTAGCTGAAAAAAGACGCAAGATCATGAGGTCCCGACGTTTCGGAAATTAATAATGTTAATTGATAAGATACAAGAAGATCTAAAACAATCTCAACTGCGAAGAGACGAGATAAAAACTTCAACTCTGCGTCTTTTATTGTCAGAGGTGAAAAATGCTCAAATTGCCAAGGGTGGCGATCTTTCGGATGAGGAAGTAATTATTATTGCCCAAAAAGAAGTTAAAAAAAGATCAGAAGCAGCAGCGGGTTTCAGGCTGGGGGGGAAAGAGGATCAAGCTTTAAAGGAGGAGGCGGAGCGAAAGGTCTTGGAAAGCTATCTTCCGGTTCAGCTTTCGGAGGAGGCATTGACTAAGATTGTGGAAGAGTCTATAAAAGAATTAGGGGCAAGTAGCATACAGGATATGGGAAGAGTGATGGGTATGGTGATGGGTAAAGTTAAAGGTCAGGCTGATGGAGGAGTGGTAAGTGCATTAGTGAAAGAAAAATTGTCATGATAAATATCGTTGTTTCTTCAGATCCAAGGTATAGTATTAATAAAATAGCAATCAGGTCCGTTGTTTTGGAAGTACTGCAGAGGCATCGAATTTTTGGCAGAGTTGAGATTGGTATAAGTATCGTGGGCGATCGGAAAATGCATGAGTTAAACAGAAGGTATCGCGGGATAGATTCCACAACAGACATTTTGTCTTTTGCTTTGGAGGACCCAAATCCTGTCAGTTTGCAACACATACCAAGAGTTGGGTTTGTGGCATCTCCGGATAAAATTTTAAGACTGGGAGATATTGTCATCTCATACCCGCAAGCCTTGGAAGATGCCAGTTTAGATGGGATATCTGTTGATGAGGAGCTTAGAGATTTGGTGGAGCATGGATTAGACCATCTTTTGGGAATTCACCATACTTAATATGACTTATTATTTAAAGTACCGTCCCAAATCTTTAGATGATTTAACGGGGCAAGATGTTGTCAAGAAAAATCTCATGTCTGCCTTTCAAAATAACAGGTTATCTCATGCTTATCTTTTTGTGGGGCCAAGAGGAACCGGTAAAACTTCAACTGCCAGAATTTTGGCAAAAATGGTTAACTGTGAGTTCGTTAATCGTGAATCGTTAATCATGAATCGTAAAGACAAAAACGATAATCGATATACGATAAACAATATACCCTGTAACAGGTGCGATACATGTTTATCAATTACCGATGGGTCAAACTTGGATCTAATAGAAATTGATGCTGCCTCAAATAGGGGAATTGAAGACATTCGGTCCTTACGTGAGAAAATAAAACTTGCCCCAACTGCCGCAAATAAAAAAGTATACATTATTGATGAAGTTCATATGCTCACACCCGAAGCTTTCAACGCGCTTTTGAAAACTTTAGAGGAACCGCCCCAGCATGCCCTATTTATTTTGGCAACAACTGAAGGCTCGAAAATTCCTCAAACAATTCTTTCCAGAGTCCAAAGACTGGATTTTAAACTGGCCTCACAAGAAGAATTATCTCAAGTGCTCAAGAAAATTATTAAGATTGAAAAAATTGATATAAGTGAAGAAGCGCTACAAATTTTAAAAACAGCTGCGCAGGGAAGCTTTAGGGATGCCATTAAGATACTTGATCAGGTATCGGGAATAAGTGATAAGGTCCAAGCTTCAGAAATCAGGAGAATTCTGCATGGTACCGATATTGAGCAGGTGTTGAGTTTATTGGAAAACTTAGCTAAGCATGATGTTAAAAGCTCAATTTTATTAATTAGCAATTTAGAGAAATTTGGTATTGACTTTAAATTATTTACAGGAGCAGTGATGGAAATAATGCGTGCGTTGGTACTCATTAAAAATGATCTGGGCCCGTCTCTTGTTCAGCCGCAATATGGCAGCGGGCAATATTCGACTCTTCTGACTCTAACCAATCAGTTTACTGCCCAAGATTTGAGTAGTAGTTTAAATATTTTTCAAAAATCTTATGAAAAGTTAAAGACTACATCAATCCCATCATTACCATTGGAATTAGCGGTTATTGAAATATGCGGAGAGGAAACGAATAAGACGGTAGATGATAGAAGATCGAAGCTAGAGGTAGAAGATAGAAAATTGAAGATAATTGAGGTAAAAGATGGGAGCTTGAAATCTCCTATCATCCAATATCCGCAGTCTAACGACGATATCCAAAAACTTAAGGAAAAATGGACCTATGTTTGTGAAACTATCAGGCCGTATAATTTTTCTTTGGAAGCTCTGCTTCGATCTATTAATATCACAGAATGTACTGATACAGCTGTTATTGTGGAAGTTCCGTATTCATTTCATCAAAGAATCTTGGAAGCCCCAAAAAACAGGGAACTGTTAGAGTCAATACTGTCGGATATTTTGGGAAGAATTATCAAGGTTTCCACAGTTTTGGGGAACAGGCCGGCAAAAGCGGAGGATGTAGCCAATATAGAAGTTGCAGCAGATGATGAGATTATCAGAGCCGCTGCGGAAATTTTTAATTCGGATACTGTTAATTAAGTTCAAATTAACTTCAGGGTCAATACTGAATGAAGTTGAAGTATTGACAAATACTGCTCCAGGTTTGAAAATGATCGCATCCATGGCATCACACGTTGCTGCAAAAAAAGTTTTTAAATTAATAGATCTAGAAAAGAAAAGACAAGAAGAAGATTTGGAGATGATCCCTTCTGAAAACTACACTTCAGCAGACGTCATGAAAGCAGTCGGATCAGTTTTAATTAACAAGTATTCAGAAGGATATCCGCATAAGAGGTATTATCAGGGAAATAAAATCGCTGATTCCGTAGAAGACTATGCGCAGGACTTAGTTAAAAAATTATTTGATGTGCCTCATGTAAATGTTCAACCCTATTCTGGTTCTCCTGCAAATGCAGCAGTTTATTTAGCTCTTTTAGAACCTTTTAAAGATAAGATAATGGGGTTAGGTTTAGGGGCGGGTGGACACTTAACACATGGCTCACCTGTTTCTTTTTCAGGGAAATATTTTAAAATAATCCCTTATTCTTTGGGAACAGATGGGTGGCTTGATTATGATGAGTTGGAGAAAATCGCTCTAAAGGCAAAACCAAAAATTATTGTCTGTGGTTTTACAGCTTATCCAAGAACAGTTAATTTTAAAAGATTTGGAGAAATTGCCGACAAGGTGGGAGCCTATCTTTTAGCAGATATCTCTCATATTACAGGACTTATTATTGCAGGAGTTCATCCTTCACCCGTAGATCATGCACATATTATGATGACAACAACACACAAAACTTTGAGGGGACCAAGGGGAGCAATGTTAATGGTAACAGAAAAAGGTCTCAAAAAAGATCCGGACCTTGCAGATAAAATAGATAAAGCTGTGTTTCCCGGTCTTCAGGGCGGACCACATGATAATACAACAGCAGCAATCGCAGTTGCCCTGGAAGAGGCGTCAACGCCTGCATTTAAAAAATATGGAGCACAGATTGTTAAAAACGCAAAAACTTTAGCCACTGAATTAACAAAACATGGCTTTAATTTAGTTTCGGGAGGTACTGATAATCACTTGCTTTTAATAGATTTATCGAATAAAAATGTTAACGGAGCAGTTGCAGCACTTGCTTTGGAGGTGGCAGGAATTGTAACAAATAAAAATGCAGTCCCAAATGACCCAATGCCACCATTTTATCCCTCCGGCATAAGGCTTGGAACTCCAGCTTTAACATCCCGTGGAATGAAGGAAAAGGAAATGGTGAAAGTTGCAGCTTGGATAAACAGGGTCGTTGAAGAAGTTAGCGGAGAACAGATGCCAACTGATAAAGAACAAAGATCAGAATTTTGGAAGAAGTTTAGAAAAGAAATAGTAAAGAATAAAAAATTGCTAGAGATTGCTAAAGAGATAAAAGCCTTTGCCGGAAAATTCCCAGTACCAGGGATTAAATAGCCTCTTTATTTATGGTATAGTATTCTGCATGAAAGTATCCGGAAAGGATGTTGCAGAGGCAATACTTAAGAAATTAGAGATAGAAATTAAAAACAAAAAACTTCACCCGCGCCTGGCAATAATTTTAGCAGGTAATAATCCTTTATCCAGAATTTATGTCAAAAATAAAATAAAAACTGCAAAAACAATAGGAGTAGAAACAACTCTTTATGAGTTTTCAGAGGATGAAACAGAGAAATGTAAAAAAACTATTGAAAGATTAAACAAAGATCCAATTGTTAACGGAATCATAGTTCAATATCCTGTTTATGATTCATGGAATTTTGATGAATTTGAAAATAGTATTATTCTTCAAAAAGATGTAGATGGGTTTTTAGAAAATTCTCCATATCATGGTGCAACTGCTTTAGCTGTTTGGGAGATGTTAACAGCTTTTGCATATATTGAAGGATTTAAACAAACAGAAGACTTTTTAAAGGGTAAAAAGATTGTGGTAGTAGGTCGTGGTAAAACAGCAGGTAGACCAACTATAAAACTTCTGGAAAGTAAAGGATTTAATCCGGAGATTGTTGTAAGAGATACTCTGAATCCAGAGACAGTGATAAAAGGTGGAGATGTTGTGATTAGCGCAACAGGAGTGAAAAATATTCTCAATAAAACAAATCTTAAAAAAGGAGCTTATGTGGTGGGGGTGGGGGTTGGCAAAGAAATTGTGGCAGGAAAAGAGAAAATTTATGGAGATATTAAAGAGGAAGATGTCAGTAAAATTGCCAAATTATATTGTCCAACCATTGGCGGAATTGGTCCTTTAACAATTGTGAGCTTGTTAAAGAATGTGGTAGAATCTGTCAAAGGAGGAATATCGTAAGATCGATTATCGTATATCGTAAAGCGCAAAAAACGATTAACGATAAACCATAAACGATAAACAAATCATATGGGTTTAATGGACAATTTAAAACAGCTTGGTGATCTTAAGAAAATGAGAGATCAGGCCATGGAAATTCAAAAAAAGTTGGCTGGGATTCAAATTACGGTTGAACACAAAGGGGTAATAGTTATAATGACGGCAGATCAAAAAGTAGTTTCCATTTCAGGGGAGCAGAATTTTGAAAAAATAACAGAAGCTGTTAATGAAGCTTTAAAACAATCTCAAAAAGTCGCAGCAGATGAAATGAAACCCATGATGGGCGGCTTAGGCATCCCCGGAATGTGATACAATTTGCCTCGCAATGGCACGAGTTCCAAAACCGATACAAAATTTGATTGAGGCTTTTGAAAGACTTCCGGGAATTGGTCCCAAAACCGCAGAAAGACTAACATTCTACTTACTCCATGCTCCTTACGAACAAGCTGAAAGCCTGGCACATGCCGCTCTTGAGATGAAAGAGAAAACCAAAATCTGCTCCATTTGTTTTAACATAGGAGAGGAAGACACTTGTAGTATCTGTTCTGATGAATCCCGCGATAGACAAACTTTAATGGTTGTGGAGAATCCTTTGGATGTGTTGGCATTGGAGAAGGCAAACTATAAAGGTTTATATCATGTATTACACGGAGTGATCTCCCCTCTGGAAAATATCGGACCGGGTGAGTTACATATCAGGGAGCTGTTGCCTCGCCTCAAAAATGGAAAAGTCAAGGAAATAATTTTGGCAACAAATCCCACCATGGAAGGAGAGGCAACTGCTATGTATCTTCAAAGATTAATATCACCACTGGGAGTAACAATGACCAGAATTGCCAGAGGATTACCGGTCGGGTCTGATATAGAGTATGCAGACGAGACCACCTTATCAAGGGCGTTAGAAGGTAGGAAGGAATACTAGGTTAATTTAGAATTTAGAGTTCAGAATTCAGAATAAAAATTTTACATTCTGAATTTAATTCTGCATTCTAGATTCTTAATTCTAAATTCTTTATACTTAACTCATGGCTGATGCCGCTGGTGGAATAAAACAGGTTACAGGGGAGATGTTACAAACTGTCAAAGAGGTGGCAAAGGATGTGAAAGATGAGGTTGGTCAGATGATAGAACAAAATATTCAGACAGCAGCCGGCACACAACTTACTCCGCAACAAATGCAACAAAAACAACAGGAAGAACAACAAAGACTTGAGAAAGCCAGAAAAGTAATCAATTACTATAAAACCTTGGATATAAATATTAAAAAAGCCCAACAAGATAGAAAACAGACAGAAGCCCAAAGATTGCAACAAATGCAACAGGAAGCGCAAACCAAAAAAGTACAAAAGGCCCAATTACAACAAGCCCCCAAAAGACCAGGAGAATTAAGGGAAGATATTGCTAGAACCCAGGCAGAAAGAGGTAAAGGAAGAGGAGTTGGCGGCTGATGTTAAAAATTTATAATTATTTAAGCAAAAGCGTCGAAGAATTTAAATCTTTGAATCCTCCTACAGTAGGTTTGTATACCTGCGGTCCCACCACATACGATTTTGCCCATATTGGAAATTTAAGGACTTTTATTTTTGAAGACGTTTTACAAATGGTATTGGAGGCAAACGGATTTGAGGTAAAAAGGGTAATGAATATCACGGATATTGATGACAAAATTATCAAGGGAGCAAAAGAAAAAGGTTTACCCATTGATGAGTTTTCCAAGCCATATGAACAAGCATTCTTCAAAGACTTAGAAAAACTGAATATCAAATCGGCAAATGTATATCCTAAGGCAACCGAACACATAGGACACATGGTCAAGTATATTGAGGAGCTGATAAAGAAAGGTATGGCTTATGTTGAAAAAGATGGATCCGTTTATTTTGACATATCGGAATTTCGAGGTTATGGAAGACTTTCGGGTGTTGATAAGCGGGAGTTAAAAAGTGGCACCAGGATTTTATCTGATGAATACACCAAAGATAATATAGTGGATTTCGCCTTATGGAAAGCGGTACACCTTGATGAGGTTGGATATGATTCTCCTTGGGGAAGAGGCAGGCCCGGCTGGCATATTGAGTGTTCGGTGATGAGCCAGGAATATTTAGGCCAGACATTCGATATTCATGCGGGCGGGGTAGATTTGATTTTTCCCCACCATGAAAACGAGATAGCGCAATCGGAGGGGAAAACTGCCCACAAGTTTGTAAATTTTTTTGTAGAAGGGGAACATCTTCTGGTAAGCGGTCAAAAAATGGCAAAATCTGCAGGTAACTTTTACAAACTGAAGGATCTGGAAGATAAAGGCTTTGATCCTTTGAGTTTTCGCTATCTTAGTTTAACAGCTCATTATAGGGATAAATTGAATTTTACTTGGGAATCTTTAAAAGCTGCCCAAAATGCTTTGAATAATTTAAGGGAAATAATTAGAGATTGGGATGATCCAAAAATTGGGTGCGCCCAGTTTGAACAGGATTTTGTCGAAGCTATAAATAATGATCTGGGAATGCCACAAGCTTTGGCCATCCTCTGGGATATGGTTCGCTCCGATTATCCCACATCAGCCAAAGCCAAAACAATTTTGGAAATGGATAAAATTTTGGGATTAAAACTTGATGAAATTTTGGGAAAAAAGATAAAAGTTTCGGAAAATATTATGAAATTAGTAAACGAACGGGAAAATGCCAGAAAAAAAGGAAATTTCAAAGAGTCGGATAAAAAAAGATTAGAAATTAAGAAGTTAGGTTTTGAGGTAGAAGATACATCTTCTGGTCCGAAGGTTAAAGTGGTAAACAAGGGGCGCTCCGCGCTAAAAGTTGTGGAAGATATAATAACCATTGACGGTCCGACTTCATCCGGCAAGAATAGTGTCGGATTTTTATTGGCGCAAAAATTAAGGTTTAAATACATTGATTCGGGAATGATTTTTCGGGCCGGATGTTTGAGAATGCTGAAGGAAAATGTCAGTGCTGATGAGTTGGATAAAATTTTGGATATTTACAAAAATTTGGATATTAAATTTGAAAACGGAAGTGGTTGGAAAATGTATCTTGATAATGAGGATGTCACGGATAAACTACATACACCCCAAATCTCAAGTCTTGTATATGTTGTGGCGGCAAAACCCCAAGTGAGAGAAATAGTCAAAGATACTCAAAGGAAGATTGCAGAAAATGGAAAAGTGGTGATGAGCGGACGGGATATCGGGTCCGAAATCTTCCCCGATGCAAAATTTAAATTTTTTCTGACAGCTTCTTTGGAGGAAAGAGCTAGGAGAAGATTTAAGCAATTAAAAAAAGAGCCCGAAATAACTTATGGCGCAGTTTTAAAAGATATGATGGAAAGAGATAAATACGACAGCGAAAGGGAAGCTTCTCCTATGAGAATTCCCAAAGATGCAATTGTTTTGGATAATACAAATTTAGATATAGCAGACACAGTTACGGAAATGCTCAAACATTTGAAAGATTATGCATAGATTAAAAACTTTACCAAATGGTTTAACACTGATTACTGTAGATCTACCTCATCTGGATTCTGTTACCACTCTAGTTGCTGTCGGAGCCGGTTCCAGATATGAAACCAAAAAAATAAACGGCATATCACATTTTCTGGAACACATGTTTTTTAAAGGGTCTGCAAAATTCCCTACTGCGGAGAGAATTGCTGGTTTGATTGACGGTATTGGAGCGGTAAATAATGCGGCAACCTCAAAGGAAGTAACTTTTTACTGGATAAAATCCGCAAGTAAAAATATAGAATTGGCATCCGATATTTTATCTTCAATGATTAAAGAATCTCTTTTATCAAGAGAAGAAATTGAGAAAGAGAAAGGAGTTATTACTGAAGAGCTCCGAATGCTTCGCGATATCCCTGCTCGTTTGGTCTGGGATCTTTATGAGGAGTTGCAGTTTGGTGATCAGCCTTTGGGCTGGGATTTGGGCGGCGATGAAAAAACAATAAACTTATTTTTAAGAGATGATTTTGTAAAATATATGGAGTCTTTATATTCCTCAAAAAATATGACATTGGTTTATGTAGGTAGATTGCCAAAAGATATAGAAAGATTGGCCGCAAATTATTTTTCGGATATACGGCCAAGACCGATTACTAAATTTGAACCTTTCAAAAAGACAAAGCAGACAAAGGCCAAAGTTAATGTTTTTTATAAGCAAACAGATCAGGCCAATTTAATACTGGGAGTTGAGGGATTTGATAAGTTTGACAATAGAAGATATGCGGCTGAAATTTTATCTGTAATTTTGGGAGAGGGTATGTCCTCAAGATTATTTATCCAAGTGAGAGAGCGTAGGGGTTTGGCTTATCGTGTTAGCGCCAGTAATAATTGTTATTTGGATACAGGTACTTTTACAGCTTATGCAGGATTAAAACTGGAAAAGGTATATGAAGGATTAGAGGTTATATATGCAGAGTTAATACGGACAGTAATGGAGAAAGTTTCGGGTGAGGAGTTGAAAAAAGCTAAAGAAATGATCAGAGGTAGAATCGCTTTGCACAGTGAATCAACAAATTTTTTAGCAGAATATTTTGGCACTAATTTTGTTTTGGAGGGTAAAATAGAAACATTTGAGGAATATTTAAAAAATATCGAAAATGTCACAGTTGAGGATATTCAAAAGATTGCGAGAGAATTATTTGTAAAAGAGAAATTTAATTTACAAGTGATTGGCCCTTTCAAAAAAATTGATAATTTTGAAAGAATCCTTACCTAATTTCAATTAATATATAAATGGGCAGAAGTAATTATTTTGATCAAGTTCTAATCCCTCTTAAAAAAGCTGCTGTAAAAATTAAGGCGGATAAAACCTTTTTGGAAATAATATCCCAACCTCAAAGGATAATCGAGCTAAACCTTCCTTTTGTCTATGATTCGGGGAAGAAAGATTTTATAAAAGGGTATAGGGTGCAATACAATAACTGGTTAGGTCCTTTTAAAGGAGGACTGCGTTTTCATCCCAAGGTGGACATGGATGAGGTAAAATCTCTTGCTTTTTGGATGATGATAAAAAATGCATTAATTGGTGTTCCCTTTGGTGGAGGCAAAGGCGGATTGCAAATAGATCCCAAGAAATTTTCAGAAAAGGAGTTGGAGAGACTGACCAGACAATTTACCAAAGCATTGTCCCCCAACATAGGGGAGGATGTAGATGTTCCGGCTCCGGATGTCAACACCAACTCAAAAATCATGGATTGGATAGAAGATGAATACTCAAAACTGTTGGGTAAGAGATCAAAAGCTGTTGTCACAGGGAAGTCTTTGGCAAACGGCGGTTCGAAAGGTCGGGAAGAGGCAACCGGTTTGGGGGGATTTTTTGTTTTGGAAAAATTGATTGAGAAATTGGGTCTTAAAAAACCCTTAACAGTTGCCATACAGGGGTTTGGCAACGTCGGTTCAAACATGGCCCGCATACTGTATGGAAACGGTTATTTGATAGTTGTTCTTTCCGATATCAAGGGTGCCATTTATGATCCCCAAAAAATAGGTTTTAATGTTGATCTGGTAAAACAATGTAAGGAGGAAAAGGGTTTTTTGGCAGGTTGTTATTGTATCGGGTCTGTCTGTGATTTGGCCAGAAAAGTTGATGATGGAATTTTAACAAATGAAGAGTTATTGGAATCGCCGGTTGATATTTTAATACCTGCCGCCTTGGAAAATGTCATTACGGAGCATAATGCCGGCAAAATTTCTGCAAAGATAGTTTTTGAAATGGCAAATGGGCCGACCACCCCAAAAGCTGATGAGATCTTAAACAAGAGAGGTATTATGGTGGTACCGGATGTATTGGCCAATGCAGGCGGGGTCACTGTTTCATATTTTGAATGGTTGCAAAATAGAACGCAGGAGAGGTGGACAATACAGAAAGTTAGAAGTAAATTAAAAGAGAACATGACAAAAGCTTTTGAAAATGTTTGGGATATTTCTCAAAAAAAGAAAGTAAATTTAAGAATTGCCTCTTATATTGCTGCAATAGACCGATTACAAAGAAATCAACCTGGCTTTTAAAAAACTTTTAATCTTTATGGATATGAAAGTTGCCGGTAAACCAATTACCACCCCCCCTAAAATATCCAGTGGATAATGTACTCCAACATAAATTCTTGATATCCCAACCCAAACAGTCAAAAATAATATAAGGGGTGCCCATTTTGATTTGTAGTACAAATATACAAAAGCAATTGCGGCCATGATTGTTTCGTGCCTTGACGGGAATGAGGCATCTTGGGCATGTATAATCAGAGGAGTTATATTTTGTGAAACAAACGGCCTTGGTTCAAGATAAAATAAGTGTATAAATTTAATCAAGATTATTACAACAGGCACACTAATAAGTGCCACAATTAAAGATTTTTTTTCTTTTGTCCCTCCTCCGAGCGCCAGCAGGAAAATTATTATCAAGGTTAGATAAACAACAAATTCAGCACCAAAAACCATTACAGTATCCAAAAAAGCGTTTTTATTGCTCAACCCAAATATGAAAAAAAATAGACCAAGATTATCCATTATTTGGTTAAATAGGGGAAAAAAATTAACAGCCCCAAAGCGATCGCGGTTACCGCTGCAACCAACACTGCCCCGGCAGATATATCTTTTGCAAGTTTGGCACCGGGATGTTTGCTTTCGGTAAATGCATCAACAGTTGCTTCAATTGCGGTATTAGTAAATTCTACGGCAAACACAAAGCCTATTACCAAAATTATATTAATCCAATCTTGTCTGGAAATTTGTAAGAAATAGGAAAGAGTTAACGTTAATACGGAAATGAAAAAATGAATTTTAAGATTAGGCTCTTCTTTTAATGCGGTAACAATACCCTCTAATGCGTATTTAAAAGAAAGAACACTAAATTTTTTTTCAGACATAAATTAAGTATAGCATTTTTTAAAAAAAACTTGACTTATAGCCTCAATTAGGTTATATTGGGCTATGAAACTGATTGCATTATTAATTTCCAACACTGGAACAGGTACAAATTTACAAGCAATTATTGACGGGGTAAATTTTGGGAAAATTAATGCAAAGATTGTGGCAGTAATATCTGACACCTCTGATGCGATTGGTCTAGAACGGGCAAGAAAACACCAACTCCCCATTAAAATCTGCCCCAAAAAGCAGAATCTCTTATCTCTTTTGAAAAAACTCAATCCAGATTTTATATGCCTTGCTGGTTGGAAACAGATTATTTTAGATGAGGTGATAGAGTCATTCCCCAATAGAATTGTTAATCTTCACCCGGGACTGATTCCTGACAGTATGGATGGAAAAGTTTTAAATCCTGATGGAAGTTGGGGCTTATGGAATCGAGGAAAATTGACTGATCAAGCGGTACAGAATTTTCTTGATAACGGCGCCACATATGCGGGTTCAACAATTCATTTTTTATCAAAAGATTTTGATTTTGGACTTGTGTTAGGTAGGTGTTTTGAAAAAGTTCAAAAGGGAGACAGTATAGATTCCTTATACACGAGGTTAAAGAAGAAAGAAAACAGATTATATGTGGATATTTTAGCAAAACTTTGTCAAGAGGGAAAAATGAACATTTTGGTAATTGGATCAAACGGACGCGAACATGCTTTAGCTGCTACTTATGCAAAAAGTAAAAAAGTGAAAAAAGTGATCATGACTCCAGGTAATGGTTTGACAGATTATCACAACAAGAAAATTAAAAACTATCCGAGTGTTACCATGATGGATTTTGAGGGAATTGTGAAAGTTTGTCAAAAAGAGAAAATAGATGTTGTTGATGTTGCACAAGACGATGTTATTGCAGCAGGGTATGTTGATAGATTAGAGAAATTGGGGATAGCTGCCTTTGGCCCAACAAAAAAGGCTTCACAACTGGAATGGGATAAAGAGTGGGCAAGAAATTTTATGGCCAAATATGGACTTCCCATCCCAAAATTTAGATCATTTTCTAATAAAAAGGAGGCTACTAGCTATGTTAAATCTCTTCCTGAACAGCTCCTGTATGTCAAAGCAGCCGGCTTGGTAGGAGGCAAGGGTGCCATAAGAGCAGAGAACAAAAAACAAGCGATAGAAGCAATTAAGTCAATGTCGCAATTTGGAAAATCCGGTGAAACTTTTTTGATTGAACAAGCTTTAATTGGAGAAGAATTTTCACTTTTTGCCATCAGCGATGGGGAAGATTTTGTTGTGGCTAAATCTGCGCAAGATCACAAAACCATTTATGATGGGGACCTGGGACCAAACACAGGAGGGATGGGGAGTGTTGCTCCTACTGGTTGTGTCACTGCCTCGATGATTCGAATAATTGGGATAAAAATCTTTAAACCACTGCTCAAGGGGATGAAAAAAGAGGAAAGACCATATAAAGGTATTCTATATCTGGGTGGAATGTTAACAAAGGACGGTGTAAAAATAATTGAGTTTAACTCCAGGTGGGGTGATCCGGAGGCGGAAGTGATTTTGCCCAGTATTCAGACCGATTATTTAGATCTGGTACAGGCCGTTCGATTGCAAAAAATTAAAAATACTAAGGTAGTGTTTGATAAAAAGGTAAGACTTTCCGTAGCGGGATGTTCGAAAGGTTATCCGGGTGATTATTCATCTGTAAAAGGAAAAGAGATTTTCGGTTTAATTGATGCTAGAAAGATGCCAGGTATCACCATATTTGGTGCAGGAATTAAAAGAGAGGGAAATAAGTTTTTTGTCAACGGAGGACGTATTTTTCATCTGGTCGCAGAGGGGAAGAATGTAATTGAGGCAAAAGAAAAAGCATACAAAGCAATGGCGAAAATTAGTATTGAGGGTAATAATCTGCACTACAGAACAGATATCGGATGGAGGGACATAAATAGAATTAAGAATTAAGAATTTAGAATTATGAATTAAGAATATGATACATACAATAAGAGTTAAAACAATTATAGGTAGAGATCTAGTTGGGGAGGGGATACTTCATGATATTCATCATACTCTTGGGCAAAAAGGTGTAACACAGGTTGAAAGTGCAAAAGTTTATAGACTTGAGGGGATAAGCGAAAAAGACGCCAAAGTTTTAGCAGAGAAAGTTTTTTGTGAAAGTATTTACCAAAAATATACCTTAAATGCGCCTATTCTGGGTAGTCAGCTAGTTTTTGAGATAGCTTACAAACCTGGTGTCATGAATCCCGAAGTCGGCTCAATCCTAAAAACTGCAGAGGATTTAGGAATTAAACTGATTGCAGCTGATTCATCACATGAGTATGGCTTTTATGGCCCTTCGACTGGTTCGACTACGCTCTCCACAAGTTCGCTCAGGGTGGAAATTGAGGAAATTGCCAAGAAACTTCATCTTCTTAATGAAATGGTTGAACATTTCGTAACAGAAGAACCAAAAACTCTTCTCATAAAAGGTACCCCAGGAAAAACAAATGTGATCCGGCTACGCCGGATGACTGATAGCGATCTTTTGGAACTTTCTCAAGATCAGCTTTTCCTGAATTTAGAGGAAATGAAAACTATTCAAAATTACTTTCAAAAGATTAAAAGAGATCCAACAGATTTGGAACTTGAGACTTTAGCCCAAACTTGGAGCGAGCATTGTGCCCATAAAACTTTTAAAGCAAAAATAATTTTAGATGGTAAGGAAAAAGAACCACTATTTACAAGATTAAAAAAAGAAGCATTGAAATATAACAAAAATATTGTTTCAGCATTTATTGATAATGCCGGAGTTATGGATTTTTATGAAGGATGGGCAATAAACGGTAAAGCGGAAACTCACAATGCCCCATCAGCAATAGAACCATACGGAGGAGCCATGACAGGGTCTGGTGGAGTGTTTCGAGATGTGGTGGCCACAGGACAAGGAGCAAAAGCTTTAGTATCAACAGATATATTTTGTCTTGCCCCACCTGATATGGATAAAAGTAAATTACCTCCTGGAACCTTGCCACCAGACTATATGTTAAAACGCGTAGTTTACGCTGTCCGGGATTATGGCAATAGAGTAGGAATCCCCACAAATAATGGCTCCTTTCATTTTCATGAAGACTTTAGAGCAAAACCAATTGTTTTAGTTGGGGCATATGGAATTTTACCAAAAGCAAAAGCTAAAAAGGGAAAACCCAGAGTAGGAGATGTTGCTTTGGTGATTGGTGGAAGGACAGGAAGAGATGGGATACATGGCGCCACCTTTTCATCTGGTGAAATGACAGAAAGAACCATTTCTGTAAACGCTCAAGCTGTACAAATAGGAAATGCCATTGAGGAAAAAAGAATTTTTGATGTCATACTTGAGGCCAGAGATAAAGATTTAATAAGGGTAGTGCAGGATTTAGGAGCCGGAGGGTTTTCTTCTGCCATCGGGGAAACAGGAGCGGAAATTGGGGTGAAAGTTCATCTGGAAAAAGCGCCGCTTAAGTATCAAGGTTTGGCTCCTTGGGAAATTTTCCTTTCTGAATCTCAAGAGAGAATGTTAATAATTCTTACTAAAAAGAATCTAAGAAAATTTTTAGAAATTTGTAAAAAATATAATGTAGAGGCTAAAGAATTAGCAGAATATGATGGGAGCAAAAGATTGAAAGTTTACTTTGGTCGAGAGAAAGTCGGTGACTTAGAGATGAAATTTTTGCATAGTGGATTACCACAAAGAGTAATGAAGGCCTTTCGACTCCCTTCGGTCGCTCAAGGTCTACGACAAAACCAACAAATTAAAACTCCATCAACAGAAAAAGAATGGATAAAATTCTTAGAAGAAACGTTATCAGGTGGTGACAGCAATTCTAAAGAGCCCATTTTAAGAATGTATGACCATACAGTACAGGGAACAAATGTTCTTCCTCCTTTTGCAGGAGTTGGTTTAGATGGGCCACAAGATGCAGCAATTATCAAACCAATTCTGGAAAAACCATATGGTTTAGTCGTATCTCATGGCCTGAACCCTAAATTAACAAAAGAAGACCCTTATTGGGGAACTATCTGGTCTGCTACAGAAGCCATTTCAAACTATGTTGCAGTTGGAGGAGACTTTAAAAATGCCTCGCTTATTAACAATTACATTTGGCCGAATCCTTCTGAGGAATGGTTAGGAAAGTTAGATGCATCTGTGACGGCAGTTTGTGATTTTATGAAGACTTTAAAGATTCCGGTGATTTCAGGAAAAGATAGTTTATCCGCTACATACAGAGGATCCAGTGGGGTCATAATTCATAGTCCGCCAACAGTTTGTATCTCGGTTTTTGGCAAAATTCCAGATGTTAAAAAAACTGTTTCTTCTGATTTTAAAAAGGTAGGATCGACCATTGTTTTGGTTGGCAAGCAAGATTTAAAAGTTTATTTAAAGGTTTTACCTAAGGTTTTGGAAAAAATGCACAAGGCAATTATCAGTGGAAAAGTTCTAGCATCTCATGACGTTTCAGAGGGGGGATTAATAACTGCCATTTTTGATATGTGTGTTGGGGGAAACAATGGAGTCAATATAAAAGCAAATGCTGAAGAGTTACTGTTAGAAACAGCAGGATGTTTTATTGTTGAGGTAGAAAATGAAACAATAGCTAAAAAATTATTTAATGGAGTACAGTTTAAGATTTTAGGAAAGACTATCAAGGAAGAAAAACTGGTTGTTGATAAATTGTTTTCTGCTGATATTGATAGATTACAAAAAGCATGGACGAAACCTATGAAGGAGATATTTCCATGAAAAAGGTCAATGTTTGTATATTACAATCTGATGGAACTAATTGTGATAATGAACTTTTTTATGCATTTAAAAAGTTTGGAGGAAATCCACAGTTTGTACATGTTAACCAATTAAGAAGCAAAACTAAAAGCTTAAAAGATTTTCATATCCTGGCACTACCCGGAGGATTTTCTTATGGAGATGATGTTGCTTCCGGAAAAATTTGGGCCATAGAATTAATAAGCTTTTTAAGAAATGAAATTGAAAAATTTAAACAAAGAGGGGGAATAATAGTTGGTATTTGCAATGGATTCCAGGTTCTTATTAGGACAGGTTTGTTGCCATTTGGTGAGATGGGAAAAATGTCAGCAACACTTGCCCCAAATAGTAGCGGACACTTTGAATGTAGATGGATCAAACTAAAAGCAGAAAAAAACAAATGTATATTTTTGAAAGGCAAATATGATATCGGATATTTTGCTGTTAATCATGGAGAAGGAAAATTTTTCTCAACACCCCAAGTTATTAAAAAAGTTGAAGATGAGGATCTGGTGGTGTTTAGATATGTTGATGAAAATGGAAATTCTACACAACAATACCCCCAAAATCCAAACGGATCTTTAAATGCAATTGCTGGAGTTACAGATCCTTCTGGAAGGATTTTGGGGCTGATGCCGCATCCTGAAAAGTTTATTGATAGTACTCAATATCCTAACTGGCGCCGTGAGAAAATAAGTAAACCCCATGGAGTTTTTATCTTTGAAGATATGATAAATTATGTTAAGGAGAACAAATGATTATTTTAGTTGATTTTGGATCACAGACAGCGCACTTAATCTCCAGAAGAATTAGAGAGCTGGGAGTGGAAGTTAAGGTAGTTGAACCAGAGGGGATCCTGAAACCCTTCGACCTCGCTCAGGGCGGGCAAGTTCAGGATGACGGTGGGGTGGATGGAATAATATTTTCTGGCGGTCCTGCTTCTGTTTATGAAAAAGGTGCACCGACTTTGGAAAAAAAGATTTTTGAGTTAGGAATTCCCATTTTGGGAATTTGTTATGGGCAGCAATTGATGTGTCATCTATTAGGGGGTGAGGTGAAGCCTGGATTTAAGAAAGAATATGGACGAGCGGTGTTAAGGCAACAGGCAACAGGCAACAGTGGACAGTTGTTAAAAAATATTCCATCAGAATCAACTATCTGGATGAGTCATGGAGATGAAGTGGTGAAAGTTCCACCGGGATTTGAAACTGTTGCCACTACAGAAACAATTCCTCATGCAGTAATAGAAAATGAAAAAATGCGAATTTATGGAATTCAATTTCACCCGGAAGTGGTGCATACCCAATTTGGCATGCAGATTTTGGAAAACTTTCTAAAAATTTGTGGACTAACTCCAAAAAGATCAGGGATAGATCAAGATTCTGTGGAGAATATTATTCAAGATATCAAAGAATCTGTCCAAAATGGAAAAGTAATCTGTGCTTTGTCTGGTGGAGTGGATTCATCTGTTGCAGCACTGTTAGTACACAAAGCAATTGGGAAAAATCTGACCTCTATTTATGTGGAATCCGGGTTAATGAGAGAAGGGGAAACAGAAAATTTGAAAAAAGTTTTTAAAGATCATTACAAAATGAATGTTCAAATAGTTGATGCCAAGGATTTATTTCTAAAGAATTTAAGAAAAGTCGTAGATCCTGAGCAGAAACGAAGGATAATCGGAAAAGTTTTTATTGAAGTTTTTGAAAAAGAAGCCCAAAAAATACATGCTAAATTTTTGGTTCAGGGAACAATTTATCCTGATGTGATAGAATCTGCAGGATCCAAACATTCAAAAACAATTAAATCCCATCATAATGTTGGTGGACTTCCGCTAGATATGAAACTAAAATTAATAGAACCATTGAGACAACTTTATAAAGATCAAGTAAGGCAAATTGGAAAAATTTTGGGACTTCCTGAAAGTATCACTCAAAGACAGCCTTTTCCAGGTCCAGGGTTGGCAGTAAGAATTATTGGAGAAGTAACAGAAGAAAAACTGGATATCTTAAGAAAAGCAGATGCGATTGTTACCGATGAATTAAAAGATATTAAACTTTGGCAAGCATTTGCAGTTTTAACAGGAATTAAAACAACAGGAGTTAGGGGAGATAACAGAGCTTATGGGCAAACTTTGGCCATAAGAGCAATTGAGGCCAAAGACACCATGTCTGCCAATTTTGCCAGACTGCCATATGAACTTTTGGATAAAATTTCAACCAGAATTGTTAATGAAGTAAAAGAAGTAAACAGAGTGGTTTATGATATCACCAACAAACCTCCTGCCACCATGGAATGGGAATGATGTTTTCAATCAATGCGAGGAAGATATACTGAGTATTTTTTTGCAATTAGGACATAAAAAGATATAGTTTATTATTACCAAACCAGTATTTTTTTGAACCCTCTCAATAGTTGTTATTTCTTTTTCGCAATAAGGGCACTTCGGGGTAGAATCACTATTCGCAAAATCAACTTTTGTCATATAATTTATATTATCAAAAATTTAAATAAATTACAATCTGATATATTCTTCTCTTGCTGGGCCTGTGGAGACAATACTAACCTTAGCTCCCAAGAATTTTTCTATAAATTTTATATAGTCCTGACAGTTTTTTGGTAAATCTTTAAATTTGGTAATTCCTGCGATTTCTTCTTTCCATCCGGGTAAAGTTTTATAAACTGGAGTTAATGTGGACAACTCATTATAACCACAGCTTGAGTATGAAATTGATTTTCCATTTAATTTATATCCCACGCAAACTTTTATTTCTTCCAGTCCTGATAAAATATCAATTTTTGTAATTGCTATTTCTGTTACTCCGCAAACTTCTACAGCAAATTTAACTGCTGCCAAATCCAGCCAGCCAATTCTTCTTGGTCTGCCTGTTGTTGTGCCAAATTCTGCCCCTTTCTCTCTTATTTCATCTGCCAGTTTTCCATATAGTTCTGTGGGAAGAGGCCCACCTCCCACTCTTGAGGTATATGCTTTGACAACTCCCAAAACTTTCCCAATTTTTTGCGGAGGTATTCCTGCTCCGATGTTTACTACGCCGGTTATAACATTAGATCCGGTAGAATATGGGTAAGGAGAAAAATCAATATCCAACATTACTCCATGTGCCCCTTCCATCAGAATATTTTTTTTACTTTCCAGAGCTTTTGTTAAAATTTGAAATGTATCGGTTACAAAGGGAAGAACCACCTTTCTGTACTTTGAAATCTTTTCCAATTCTTTCTTAATATCTATTTCAGAAACTGCAAAAGTTTTTAAAATTTTATTTTTTATTTTTGCTTGAAAGGTAAATTTTTCAACAAACAGATCCCAAGCTAATAATTCATAAACTCTGATGCCGTTATAACTGACTTTGTCAGAATAAGCAGGCCCGATGCCTCTGCCAGTTGTCCCTAATTTATTTTTTCCTCGGGCATTTTCGTAGGCCAAATCCAAACTCTTATGATAAGGCATAATAATATGACACCTGTCCGAGATAAACAGCCGACCTTTTAGTTTCAAGCCGTCTTTCTGAAGCATTTTAATTTCCGAAACCAAAACCTCTAAATCTAAAATTACACCGTTGGCAATTACCCCGATTGCCTTTGGTTGCAAAATGCCGGAAGGGATTAAATGAAAAGGATATTTTTTACCATCTACAATCACCGTATGTCCGGCATTATTTCCGCCGTGAAATCTGACAACATAATCTGCATTGCTTGATAGAAGATCTACAATTTTTCCCTTACCCTCATCGCCCCATTGCGTTCCAATTACAACTGATACACTATTATTCATATACCTTTTGTCATCTTGTTCAGAATGACAAGTGTAGCATAAGTTTTTGACATTTGGTAGTCTTTTTAATATAATAAGCTATGGGAATTATAAACAAGTTTGAAAGCTCAACTTTCAAACGAAGTTTTCAAGCTTCGCTTATAAAATACACAATTGTCACTTTAGGTTCTCACTCGGCCTTACAAATCCTCAAAGGAGCTAAAGACGAGGGTTTTAAAACTGCAGTTGTCTGTACTCCGGACCGCAAGACACTTTATTCTTCTTACAATAATTTTATTGATGATATTTTGCTAATCGATAAATGGTCTGACTTTCCAAAGTTGGAAAGCAATTTAATAAAGAGAAATTCGATTATCATTCCTCATGGGTCATTTGTGGCATACTTGGGTATGGAAGCAAATAAGAGTATGAAAGTGCCTTACTTTGGAAATAAATTAGTTTTAGATTGGGAAGAGAATAGAAAAATGCAAAGAAGTTGGATGGAGGAGTCTAGAATTAAAGTGCCACATAGGTTTAAGAAAGGAGACAAAACTGATAGGCCTGTGATTGTGAAATCTTATGGGGCTGCAGGAGGAAAAGGGTATTTTGTGGCCAGGAACCAAAAAGAGTTAGATGAGAAATTAAAAACCTTTAGTGAGGAAAAGTTTATTGTCCAAGAGTATGTTATTGGTGTGCCAGTTTATTTTCATTTTTTCTACTCACCACTAACTCACAAAGTAGAAATTATGAGTGTTGATAAAAGATATGAAACCAATGTTGATTCATTAGGTAGAATTCCTGCAAAATATCAAAAAGGATACGATATAGAACCATCTTTTGAAGTAGTTGCTAATATCCCCATGGCAGTTAGAGAATCAATGATGGCTCCAGCATTAGAGATGGCTGAAAGAGTTATTGAAACTTCGCAAAGATTAATGCCAAAAAAAGGTTTGTTTGGACCATTTTGTTTAGAAACAATTATTACCTCAACTGAAGAAATTTATATTATTGAAATCTCTGCTAGGATTGTGGCGGGGACGAATTGTTTTATAAACGGTTCTCCTTATACATATCTTCTTTATGATGAACCAATGTCAACAGGACGCCGTATCGCTAGAGAAATTAAGAATGCTCTCAAACAAAATAAATTAAGAGAGGTTTTAGATTAAATCAAAAATCAAAATGCAAAAATCAAAAATACAAATCAAAAATCAAAAATATACAATCGCAGTATTGGGGAGTCATAGTGCTTTGGATGTATGTAGGGGTGCAAAGGATTTAGGATTTAAAACTTTGGTTGTTGTACAAAAAGGTAGGGATAAAACTTATGCAAAATATTACAAAACTTACGGGGAACTGGGTTGCGTTGATGAAGTAATAGAACTGGATAAATTTTCAGATATTTTAAGTGAAAAAATTCAAAAAGAGTTACTTTCTAAAAATTGCATTTTCATCCCTCACAGGTCTTTTGAAGTTTACTTAAATGATTACAATGCTATTGAGAAAAAATTTAAGGTGCCAATATTTGGAAACAGATTTTTACTTCGCACAGAGGAGCGCACGGAAAAAACCAATCAATATGATCTACTAGCCAAAGCTGATATTAAATACCCAAAGCAATTCAACAGCTATCAAGATATAGATAGACTTGTAATGGTTAAGGTTCCAGAAAGAAAGCGAGGTTATGAAAGGGCATTTTTTGTAGTAAATTCAGTGGGGCAATATAACATTGAATCGGAGCGTCTAATCGGAGAGAGAAAAATTACTCGAGATGGACTTAAATCAGCGGTTATTGAGGAGTTTATTTTAGGAGTACAAGTTAATCTTAATTTTTTCTATTCATCCGTACATAAAAGACTAGAACTTATTGGTACTGATACAAGACGACAGACAAATATAGAAGGATTTCTAAAACTTCCAGGTTTGTATCAACCTCAAGTTAGAGAAAATATTAGTTATGAAGAAGCTGGTCATATTGCAGTTACCATGTTGGAGTCTTTAATAGAGACGGCTATGGATATAGGAGAAAAATTCGTTAAAGTCTCTCAAGAGTTATTTCCACCTGGAGTTATAGGGCCCTTTAGTTTACAGTCTTTTATTACAACAGGTTCTTCCAAAAAGGAGTTTATTGTTTTTGATGTTTCACCAAGAATGCCAGGGAGTCCTGGAATATTTGCTACCCCATATAGTGGTTATCTTTATGGACAAAACATAAGTATGGGAAAAAGAGTTGCTATGGAGATTAAAGAGGCAATTGAGAAAGGAAAGTTGGACAAAATTTTAACATGAAATATGCACTTTTAAGCGTTTATGATAAAAGTGGGATCACAGATTTTGCCAGAGTACTCATTAAAAGTGGATATAAAATTATTGCTACAGGTGGAACCTACGAACAGCTTAAAAAAGCTGGTATAGATGTAACACCTATTGAAGAGGTAACAGGAAACCCCAGAGATGCTTTTGACGGAAGGATGAAAACCATAAGTTTTCAAATAGAGTCGGGAATTTTATATGATCGTAAAAATAAATCACATGTTGAACAGGCTGAAAAATTGGGAGTTCCACAAATTGATGTTGTTGTTTGCAATTTTTATCCGTTTGAAGAAAAACCATCTGTTGAAACAATAGATGTTGGTGGGCCGACAATGATAAGAGCTGCAGCCAAAAATTACGAAAATGTTGTGGTGGTTGTAGACTCAAAAGACTATGAAAAAGTTGCACGGGCTATCAGTAGTGGAAAATTAACAGGGGAGTTAAGACGAGAATTGGCAGCCAAAGCCTTTTATCATTTATCTTATTATGATTCACAAATCGGAACATACTTTTCCAAAGAACTTTTTCCGCCAAAATTGACAATTCCCCTGACAAAAAAAGAAGATTTAAGATATGGAGAAAATCCACACCAGGTGGGAGCGTTGTATTTGGTCCCCAACACCAACTCACCTTTGGCAAAACTTGAGTATCTTTGGGGGCGGAGACTGTCAGGAACTAACACTGGCGATATTTTTACAGGTTTAGAAACAGTCAGACAATTTTCTGATCCTGCAGCCTGTGTCATTAAGCATTTGAGCCCTTGTGGAATTGCAACAGGTAAAGATGCAAGGCAGGCTTTGGAGAGAGCTTTGGAGGCAGATCCGGTTTCGGCGTTTGGCGGTGTAGTTGTTCTAAATCAAGCAATGGACATTAATGCTGCCAAAATTATTGCCTCATTTAAATATGAAAGAGAAGGTAATATCGATGTGGTGGCAGTACCGCAAATTACAAAAGATGCCTTGGAGCTGCTTAAAAAGGTTCGCAAAAGCATGGGAATTTATGTTTTTGGTAACATACCAAAAGACAGAAGTGAAACTCTAGATATCAAATGGTTTTCAGGAGTAGTATTATTACAAACACATGATGACAATGCCGAGGAAGGGTTTAAGAACTGGCAAGCAGTTACCAAGAAGAAACCAAGCGAAAAACAACTGGAACTTATGAAATTTGGTTTTAAAGCAGTCAAAGCAGTAAGATCCAATGCGGTAATAGTGATTGATAAAGATGTCCCGATAACTCGAGGAATCGGTTCCGGCCAAACCTCCAGAGTTGGGGCAACCAAAATTGCCCTGGAGCAAGCAGGAAATTATACCCGCGGTGGAATTTTGGTGAGTGACAGTTATTTTCCATTTGATGATAGTGTCAGGCTGGCATCAAAATATGGAATATCTGCAATTTTAGAACAGGGAGGTTCTGTTAATGATCAGGCATCTATAGATGCCGCAAATGAAGCGAGGATTCCGATGGTATTTTCCCAAAGGAGGGCATTTAGACATTAATGAAAACTCAAAACTACGAGTCACCTTTTAGCTGGAGATATGGTTCGCAGGAAATGAGACAGATCTTTTCTGAAGAATACAAATATAGACTTTGGAGAAAAATTTGGGTGGAGTTGGCACGGGCTCAACATAAATTGGGACTCGTTTCCAAAGAAGAACTTTCTGATTTAGAAAAACACCAAAATGATTTGGATATCGAAAGAATTTGGGAAATAGAGAAAGATACCAGACATGATGTGGTGGCAGCCATCCATGAGTTTGCTGAAAAAGCCAAAGTGGGTGGCGGAAAAATTCATCTGGGAGCAACTTCAATGGATGTTTCGGATAATGCAGAAACTATTAGAATTTCAGAAGCGTTGAATATTATAGAAAATGAATTAATTAAACTGTTGAAAAGTTTTGGCAAAAAAATTGAACAATATGCAGACTTTGTTTGCATGGGATATACACACTTGCAGCCGGCTGAACCAACCACTTTAGGATATAGGTTTGCTTTTTATGCACAGGATTTGTTAATGGATTTAGAACAGTTGGAGTTTGTCAAAAAGAATCTGAAAGGTAAAGGAATGAAAGGGGCGGTAGGGACATCTGCATCTTATGTAAAACTTTTAGATTTAAAAAAGGCTAAAGATTTGGAATTGGGGGTGTTGGGGGAGTTAAGGTTAGAGGCATTTGAAATAACCAATCAAACTGCGCCTAGAAAAATAGAAAGTTGGTTAGGAAATCTGCTTTCATCAATCGCCCAGAGTTTGTATAAATTTGCCTTTGATCTAAGAATTATGCAATCTCCCGGATTTGGAGAATGGCAAGAGCCATTCGGAAAATCACAAGTTGGTTCATCTGCCATGCCTTTTAAGAAAAACCCTATATCTTCAGAGAAGATTTGTTCTTTAGCCAGACTGGTGGTTAGTTTATCAAGAATAACTTGGGATAATGCAGCACATATGCTTTTGGAGCGGACTTTGGATGATTCTGCAAATAGAAGGGTAGCAATTCCTGAAATGTTTTTGGCAATTGACGAGATGATAACATCAGCTGTAAATATTGTTGAGGGGTTAACAATAAACAATAAACGAATAACGAAGAACCTATCAGTCTACTGGCCTTTTTCCGCTCAAGAGGAAGTGATAATTGAGGCAGTTAAAAAGAAGGCTGACAGACAAAAAATGCATGGGATCTTAAGAGAAATTTCCATGAAAGCTTGGGCAGATATCCAAGATGGCAAAGAAAATCCTATGGAAAATTTACTGATCAGTTCCACAGAAATTGGTAAGTATTTAAAACCAGATGAGTTAAGACGATTATTGGATGCCAAACATCATACAGGAAATGCAAAAGATAAGGCTTTGACAATGGCAAGACAAATTGATAAATTAACCTAAATTTATGGAAAAGAAAATCCTCATAATTTCCGCCTCCGATTCCGACTTGGAAGTGATGGGGGGTGCTGCAAAAGTTTTGGAGGAATTCGGGGTAGGCTATGAAATAACAATTTCTTCCGCACACAGATCTCCTAATAGAACTGTCAAGTTAATTGATCAATTTCACAAAAATGGTGGGAAGGTAATAATTTGTGGAGCAGGTTTGGCTGCACATTTGGCAGGGGTTGTTGCTGCTCATTTTCCACTTCCTGTGATAGGAGTTCCGCTAAAGGCTGGAGCATTGGAGGGTATAGATGCGCTGTTGTCTAGCATGCAGATGCCCCCCGGTGTCCCGGTGGCGACTGTGGCCATAAATGGGGCGCGAAACAGCGGACTTTTGGCCATACAAATTCTGGCAACTTCAGATAAAGCTTTGGAAAAGAAAATGGTTGAGTATAAAAAAGGTTTGGCAGAGGGAGTGGAAAAAAAGTCGGAAAAACTTGAAAGCAGTAGATAAAATGGGCGTTTTAAAAACTGTAAATTTAAAAGGTTTGGGTGAAAAACATAGTGGCAAGGTGAGAGACTACTATATATTGGGTGAGAGGAGAATCCTTATTACCACTGATCGCATATCTGCTTTTGATGTGATTTTAGGATATATTCCGCACAAAGGCGCTGTTTTGAATTTATTGTCCGCATTCTGGTTTGACAAAACAAAAAAGATCATAGATAACCATGTAATTTCTATTCCCGACCCCAATGTCACAGTTGCAAAAAACGCCACACCTATCCCCATTGAGATGGTGGTGAGGGGATATATTACTGGTGTAACAGGAACCTCCATTTGGGGATCTTATAAAAAAGGTGAAAGAATAATTTATGGTATAAAATTTCCAAGCGGTTTGAGGAAAAATCAAAAATTACCAAGAGCGGTGATTACTCCAACCACAAAAGCGGAGGTAGGACATGATGAGAGGTTAACGGAAAAAGAAATTCTTCAAAGAAGACTGGTTTCAGCAAAAATATGGAATCAAATGAAGACAGTGGCTTTGGCTCTTTTCGAAAAAGGAACAATAATTTGCGAAAGGAATGGAATAATTTTAGTAGACACCAAGTATGAGTTTGGGCTGGATGCGAAGGGAAATCTGCTTTTGATAGATGAGGTACACACACCTGATTCTTCAAGATTCTGGGTCAAAAAAACATATATGCAACGGTTTAAAAAAGGTTTGGAACCGGAAAATTTTGATAAAGAGTTTTTAAGGCTTTGGTATGTTAGGCATGGATATAAAGGAGAAGGTAAACCTCCGAAAATGCCGACCAGTTTACAAAAAGCAGTTTCCAAAAGGTACGTATCAATTTATCAGAAGATTGCGGGAAAAAAATTTAAAAAATTCAAATACCCGATTGAGAAAAGAATCAGAAAAAATCTTTTAAAGTTTGCAAATAGCTGGTAAGATATATATAATTGAATTTAAACTTTTATGCCCAGTAGTAACGGTTTTGTACTTTTAACAGGAACTGCAAATTTAAAATTGGCAAAAGATATTGCCAAAATTTTGGGCAAAAATGCGGATGAGACTGTTACAGAATTTGCAGATGGGGAAAAAAGAATTGTAATTCCAGAAAATTTAAGGAAACGCGATGTTTTTATAATCCAACCAACATGCCCTCCTGTTAATGATAATTTGGTTGAGCTGTTATTGATCATTGATGCAGCTAAAAGATCTTCTGCTTCTGAAGTTTCCGCAATAATTCCTTATTTCGGATATTCCAGGCAAGACAGGAAAGATAGACCCCGCGTACCAATATCAGCATCCATTATTTCTAGATTGATTGAATTCGCCGGCGCAGATAGGATTGTCACAATCGATATTCACTCCGAACAGGAACCCGGATTTGTAGAAGTTCCCTGGGATAATTTATATGCAAGTTATTCTTTCCTGCCTATTTTGCAAAAAACTTTCCCTAAGAATCTGGTAATTGCCTCACCTGATAAAGGAGGAGTTTTAAAGGCCACTTTTTATGCAGATTTATTAAATGCTGACGGTATAGCAATAGTCTACAAAGAAAGAAATCCACAGAAGGCAAATGAATCTAAAGCTTTGGATTTGATTGGAGAAGTAAGGGGTAAAGATGTATTAATAGTTGATGACATGATAGATACGGCAGGAACAATTTGTGAGGCTGCAAAATTACTAAATAAAAAAGGTGCAAAATCTGTTTCAGCTGCTGCGACACACGGACTTTTTTCAGATTCTGCCGGAAAAAGAATAGAAGAAGCAAATTTTGAGAGAATTTTTATTACGGATACTGTACCTATTAGGGAAGAGATTAAAAATGATCCTAAAGTTGTCATTGTTTCTGTGGCTAATCTTTTGGCAGAGGCAATTAAGTGCATATATAACGGTGATTCAATGAGTGAAAAATTAATCCCCAAAGCCCACAGGACTTATGAGGAGTGAAATTAACGCAAATCTAAACTTATCCCTTCAAAGATAATATTTTTAGGTTTAATAACCACTTTTCTTTCACCCTCTTCAATATATCCTGCATCTAGCCCTTCAAATCCATTGTGTTTAATAATTTCTAAAGCTTTATCTGCATCTTCTGCCTGCAGAAAAATTGCATAATCCATTCCCATATTAAATTCCTCATACATATCGTAATCAGAAAGATTTGCATATTTTTGCGTGAATAAAAATACCTCTTGCGGTTCAAAAATATTTTCAATGTAATAAGTAAATTTTCTTGGTGAGCGCATAATTTTTCTATGCCCATGCCCAGTTATATTTGAAATATAATGGATATCAATGTCACTGGATATTAAACTATTAACAAGTCTCGCGTAGATATTTGTTTTAGTTAAAAGAGCTTCCCCATACATAATGTCACTATTAAGTTTTGTTGAATATCCTGCTGGTAATTTTTTTGCGATCGCCCGAGCAAGTGATAAGCCATTTGTGTTGATCCCATTGCTTTTTAAAAGCAATATGCGGTCTTTATCTTTTAACTTGCTATCGGTAATAATTTTGTCTTGAGATGGTACGACTCCAACAGCAGAACCACCGAGCATAATTGTATTAGGAACTATGATTCCTTTAAGTGTAGGTGTTTCTCCTCCACCCCAGGCAATCTCTGCAAGAATACAAGCTTCTTTCCATCCTGTTATTAAATCGTTCATTCTTTCTTCATCTTGAAGCCATGAGTTATTTTCAACTCCCCAGTAAGCATGAATCACCATTGGTTTTGCTCCAACTGTAATCAAGTCATTAATAATTGTTGCTACTGTGTCATGTCCAAGCGTGTCATAATAGGTTTTTCCTGTAATTTTTCTCATGGCGTCCGCAACGAGATTTTTTGTCCCTAGGCCTTCAATGACAGATGCTGTAAACTGGTTATTTGGTGTTGCCCATACAAAAGCGGATTCACCCCTAGTATCGGAAATCTCCCGATAGCCTTTTTTCGCCATCTCTTCAGCAGTTTGTCTTGCAGCAACTAATGCAATTTTTTTAGTGGGATCTTTTGTAGAATAATCATCTCCAACTTGAGAGTAGGTAAGCTTGCGCTTGCTCATCTTCATAATATATCATATTATGTACTTATGCGCACGATTTTGGCTATATTTCTTAGCCTTATTTTTTTGTTCATTATTCCTGCAACAGCATTGGCAGTAAATATCAAAGTGCCGATACTGACTTATCACTATATTGCCAATAACCCCAATTCTAAGGACAGACAAAGAGATGCCCTGTCAGTCCCCCCTGATAAATTCGAAGCCCAGATGGATTATCTGGCCAAAAACGGCTACACCCCAATTACTTTGGATACGCTTTATGGAATATATAATGGTCAAGCAGGTGCTCCAGAAAAAGCAGTGGTGTTGACTTTTGATGACGGATATATAGATTTTTATACCACTGCCTTCCCAATCTTAAGAAGGTTTAACTTTCATGCGGTCAGCTTTATCCCAACCGGACTGATTGGTGGCAGTTACTACATGAACTGGAATCAAATAAAAGAAATTCAATCATCAGGTCTGGTGACTTTTGAGGGACATTCTGTTAGTCATGCGAATTTGGCCAGCTTAAGTTATGCAGCTGTCCTCAAACAACTTGTTGATTCTAAAAATGTTTTGCAAAGCCAAACCGGCTATCCGGTAAATTTCATAGCCTATCCGTATGGAGTAAGTAATAAAACAGTGTGGGCGCAAGCTCAAAAAGCAGGATATGTTGGGGGACTCGGGACTTGGTACGGCAAAGCTTCCGGGCCAAGCATAAATATGCCAAGAATTAAGGTGTCAGGTTTTTGGAGTTTGAAAGAATTTGCCTCAAGGCTATAAAACAGCTATTTTTAAAAAGTCGATAATCAGCCTTAAATCTGCTAGAATCAGGAACATGGTTGTAGAAGCTAGCATTCGTCACCCGTGGAAACCTGTTCAAGGTCCGCCGCGCACATCTTTAAATTATGACGCAGTTGATCTAGGGGAAGAGGTAGGACTCAACGGAGGAGACTCCTCGTTAAACCTGGTCAAAAAATACTTGGAAGAGATCAATAGGCTTCCCCTGATTAACGGGGAGCAGGAGAAAATATTGGCTCGTCACATACAGGAGGGTCGGATTTTGGCTGGGGTAAGAGCTCGTTTGGATAGTCAAGGAACAGGTGGAGTGGCTGCCACCTGGATGATCTTGAGACTGGTTTATGCGCGGATGGTCAGATCGTTCCCGGAATTTGAGCAGTTGGCAATAAGTCAAGATATGGTAGTCCACCCTTTTTCTGAAAGAGTTCATGATCCCCAGGTGAGAGAACTTCTGGATACTGGCAAACGTGAACGTGCTGTAGAAAAAATATCCTTGAGTACCCGAGTTCTTCCCCACGAAGTCCTAGCTTGTTGCAATGCTCCCTTCTTATCATGGGATGAATTGAGGGAAAGACTGGAGCCGAGAGTTTTAGATTTAGGCAGCAGGCTTGAGGAGATAGAAACCAGGGGAGAAATAGCAAGACAAGAGTTGGTAAATCACAACTTACGTCTGGTGGTATCGATGGCTAAAAAGTATACAGGGAGAGGATTGCCCTTGTTAGATTTAATCCAAGACGGAAATACCGGACTGATGCTGGCAGTGAAAAAGTTTGATTATCGGCGAGGCTTTAAACTGTCCACTTATGCCACCTGGTGGATTAGACAAACAATCACAAGAGCCTTAGATGATCACAGCAGGACTATGAGGTTGCCATCTTGGATGCATGGATATTTTAGCAGGCTCAACAACGCAGAGGAAAGATTGCTCGGTGAGCTAGGACGAGAACCGACGATAGAGGAGATAGCTAAAGAGTTAGGTATTAAAGCAGAGAGAGTAAGAGAAGTTTACCGCTGGAGAAGAAAACCAGCCTCTTTGGAGGCTGAAGTGGCGGGTGGAGATCTTGAAGAGCAGCAGGATCTCTTAGAGATTTTATAGAGGATACAGGAGTTGATGTGGCTGAAGAAGCTATCCGGAGGGCAGATCAAACAAACCTAAGAGCAGTAGTTGAAGAGCTACTACATTGCTTAAATCCACAAGAAAGACAAGTTATGGAACTCCGTTTTGGCTTTGCTGATGGTGGTCCCAAGACTCTGGAAGAGATAGGAAGAGGATTTAGACTTACCAGGGAAAGAATCAGACAGGTTGAATCTCTAGCTTTTGCAAAGTTGAAAGCACAAGCAAATACAGCTCAATTGAAGGATTATTTTTTGTCACTTTTTCAAAAATATCAAGTTTCCCAAAAGTAGAGACGGAAGGAGCGGGTCATTACTTACCAAAGGAATGGCAAATAGAAAAGGCAGAACTGCAACCAGCGCTCCATAAATAATTTGCTTTTTGTAATTTACAGGTGATGTCATAGGTTCCGGCAACATGACAATTGCAAAAAATAAGATAGATGGGTCTAATAAAGAAAAATTTGACAGGAGCAGTTGGGAAATTACTGTACTGGAAAAAATGTAAGCTAAAATGCTGTAGTATTTTTTAAACCTGAAAAAGGAAATAATAGCAGGCGATAAAAGAATTAAAAAAAATATTATGTTTGACAGGTTAATTTGAGTAACTGTCTGAAAGGATACTCCCCACCAACTTAAGTATTGGTTAAATAACAGGCCTGACAAAAACAATCCACTTGCAGCAGGGTTCAAAATGTGTCTGTTGTCTACTCTGACAAAGTTTTTTATACCCATGGCAATGGCAGCTGCAGTTGCAATATAAAGCCAAGTTGACGATCGATCAATGATTAAAGCCATAATAAGTCCGGTTACCATCGCGGCTAAGGGAATAAAAAAGGTGCGTTTTCTGATCAATGTAAATAGCAGATCAAACGTAACATTAAATCCTACACAAACAAAAAGTAAAAAAAGAGTATTAACGTTTGGAAATTTTATGGCGGCCGTTGCGTATAAAAGAAACAAAATTAATACAAGTTGAACCTTGGGGATACTCAACACAGAAAGCATAAAAATATTTTAACAGAAACAGAGGTAAATTGGAGCTATCCGATGAAGGTTAGGGCGGTGCCAATTTTCCCAGCCCTTCCTGTTCTGCCGATTCTGTGAATATAATCATTGTAAGTTTGGGGTAAATCATAATTTATAACATGAGTTACATTGTCAATATCCAATCCACGGGAGGCAACATCTGTTGCCAAAAGTATTTGAATCTCATCTCTTTTGAAATCTTCCAGTATTCTTCTTCGCTGGCTTTGTCTCTTATTACCGTGAAGCGCCCCTGTTTTAAATCCTCTGATAGTTAATTCTTGATTCATTTTTTCAATCCCATGTTTGGTACGGCCAAAAATTAATACCTTATCAAAACCGTCTTTAATCAAAAGGTCGTGCAGCTGATCCATTTTTTTGGCAGGATTTTGTACTCTGACAATGTCCTGTTCAACATTTTCAGGAGTGTCTTGCAATTTAACGGATAAAGTGACAGGGTTTGTTACAAATGATCGTAAAATCTCTTGTACTCTGGGCGGAATTGTGGCCGAGAAGAATAATGACTGGCGAACCTTTGGCATTAAAGATATAAAATATTTAACATCATTAATAAACCCTATATCTACCATTAAATCAACCTCATCCAAAACAATATTTGAATAATCCTGTAAATATATTATTTTTCTTTCAATCAGATCTTTTAGCCTGCCGGGGGTGGCAATTACAAATTGGGAGTTTCTTCTAATATCCTGTATTTGTCTTTGCATATTTGAGCCGCCGATGATTGAGGCCGAATAGATACCCATGCCCCAAGTAAAGCTTCTTAACTCTTCGTTGATTTGGACAGCCAACTCTCGGGTTGGGGCAATGATTAAAACTTTTTGGTCTCTGTTTTTAAAGACCTTATCTATTAGAGGGATTAGGAAAGCTGCGGTTTTACCCGTACCTGTTGCGGCCAGACCAATAACATCCCTGCCTTCCAAAATCGGTTTTATTGCTTGTGATTGTATTGGTGTAGGTTGAGTATAGCCATGCTTTAAAATATTTTGCGCTAAATTATCGGAAATATTAAAATCTGCAAAACTGTTTTGGACTATCAATTCTTCTTCCTGGGCCAATGGAGCAGCTTTTTTAATAAACATATTTATATCTGCGCCTTCCAGTTTGCTTCTCCTGGGATCCCTCCTCGGGCCATTGGGAAAAGGCCTGCGGTTTGAAAATCTGTTTGAAAAACGATTTCGCTTAAAGTTATTTTTGTAAAACATATATGGTTTCTTCTTCATCTTAATAAATAGAGGATGAAGAAGAACAATTAATAAATTGAAAAAAGAAAAATCCTTCGATGATGTTCAGGATAGGAGCTACTTGAAAAATCTAGTCCTTGAGGAAAAAATATACCTTTTGCTTCACAAAACGACTGTTTTCCTTCGGAAAATAATCTATAGCTTAAGATTCTTAAATCAACTAAAAGTAGTATACCACAGGGTTTCCCACAAAGCAAATATTCCCCAAAAGTATTTTTTCATTCACACTTTTGGCCCGCTTCGCCCAAGCGACAGCGAGGCGAGTCGCAAAAGTGTGACAAAACTCCCACAAGTGATGTTCGGACTAAAATCTTGTCTTTGCTCCTCGGGGACTTTACCCCTCACAAATTCCCTCACTATGTTCGGTCAGTTTGTGTTTCCCCTGAGTCGCAAATACTGCGATTTTTTAACGTCCTCTGCATCAGATGTGGTTTAAAAAACTAAAAGGGTGGTAATTTTCATCAAAAAGTCCTAAAAATTGCCACTTCCAATCTGGAAATTACCCACAAAAAAGACCTTGTCCTGAGCGCAGTCGAAGGAGTAAAATTAGCTTAAAGTGCCCATTAATAAGAAAGATTATCTACCGTCAATCTACCAAAGCTGCAGTATTTATCGATGCCGCAAACGTAATTTATTCCCAAAGGACTTTGAAATGGCAAATAGATTTTAAAAAGTTGATGAATTATTTTAAAAGTAATTATCAGTTAGATAATGTGTACTTCTACTTTGCATATTTAAAAGATGATAAAAAGCAGCAAGGTTTCTTTAAAAAATTAAAACAGTGGGGTTATAAAATAAGAACAAAGGAAGTTAAATTAATAAGACAGACTGACGGAACTGTTTTAAAGAAGGGTAATCTAGATGTAGAGTTGACTATAGATGCGGTTAAAGACCTAAAATTTTACTCAACCGCAATTTTGATGAGCGGAGACAGTGATTTTCATGCCTTGGTAAGATACTTGCAAAGTAAGGATAAAAAAGTGGTAGTAATCTCCTCAAAAGGCCATGTCTCTTTTGAACTTTTAAGGGCTGCAGATAAGTATATAAATTTTAACAAATTAAGAGAATTTGTGGAGAGGGTCTAGAATCCAAAAACCCCCTTGCGGGGGCTTTTAGATGATTATTGTTCATATAATAACGTATTTGTGCATACTTGTCAACTGGAAACTTTATAAGTTTATAACCCTGGAAATTACCCACAAAAAGGACTTGTCCTGAGCGCAGTCGAAGGAGTAAAATTTGCGTTATTGAGATGGTTACTCTTAAGTAGTAAAATGCTCACAAGAATATGGCAAAGAAATCAGACTCTCCCGTGATAATAGATACAGTTCAAATTGCATTATTTCCCAATGAATTCAAAATTCAAAGTGCATCAGAACTTCAGGCAGAACTTTTAAGTAAGGGTTTCATAAAAAGTGATAAATTAATAATTAATACTTTCCCCGAGAATTTCCCACAAGACGTGGTACGTATAGATGCTCAACTTAATAAATATGATGTAAACATTAAGATTGCTCCTGCAAAAATTAGTTTATATTGGGGAAATAAAGCGCATGACGAAAATTTCAGTATTAATTTAGAAGAAGTTACTAAAGTTTTGGGAGAAGCATATGATCTGATAAAAGATCTGAAGGATAAAACCTTCAATAGAGTGGGTTATATTACAACCATATACAAAAAAATATCTAACCCTGAAACTCTTATAAGAAAAGTACTGGACGTTAAAAATAAAAATGAGATCCGTGATGGTAAACTAGTTCTGACTTATAATTGGAAGCCAAGCAATGCAAAATGGAAAAATGTTCGTTTTAATAAGCACGTAACAACAGGGACAGGTTTGGCAAATAAAGATAAAGCAATACTAATTCAATATGATCTAAATACTCACCAAGAAAATAAACTTCAATGGCAATTAGCTAATGTCCAAGCTTTTATAAAAGAGGCATCAGGAATCTCATCAAGACCAAATAAAGTTTATTCTGAATTCTTCTAACTAATATGGATAACAAAGAAAATTCCTCAAGTGCATCCTTATCTAATCAAGATGCATCTTTATCTCCATCCAAGGGTTTTGTACCTTCATCTGATGCTAGTACCTCAGAAGATAAAACGTCGGTGACACCCCAACAACTTGACGATGCTTTGAAAAATTTAAATAAGAGTTTTGTTACTAAGATTGAAGAGCTTAATGGTAAGCTAAAACCAATTGAGGGAAAAGTAAGTGATGCAAGTAAACAACTTCAAAATTATTTCGATAAAATTGAGGAGGTTAAAGATAAGGTTATTCAAACATTGGCAATCTTCGTTGCATTATTTACATTTGTATCAGTAAATTTTAGTTTTCTTACTAGCAAAAATCTAAATGCTCAAGATTTTCTAGCAATTGATTTACTGTTAAGCGGAACTCTTATACTGTTTATTCTTTTATTTAGATTCCTAATAAGAGAAAAAAATGGCGATAACAATCGGGAGATATTTTTTATAGTTATTGCCTCTGGTTTGATTATTTTAGGAATTCTTATTATGGGATTAAGCAAGTCGGGTTTGGAATTTAAGATTAATACTTCTAAAAATGAACCAGAAGAAGGGGCAATTAACTCTAGGAAATCTATTGAGAGTACATTTTCAGGTACTGTAATTGAAGAATAAAATTTTTGGAAGGAGGTGGAATTATATGGATGAAAAGAAAAAAGGTGTACAAAATTTAAATATTAATTTTGACTCTACTCCAATTGTTTATACAGATAACATTAATATTACAGCTAATGAGGATGGTGTGGTTTTTGATGTTATGCAAAGACTTATGAGTACTAATAATGTTAGAGTTGTTGCAAGGTTTGGTATGAGTCGAGAACATGCAAAGAAATTAATAACTATACTTGAAGCAACAATTAAAAGTGCTGAAAGTGCAATGCAATCAGCAGAGAAAAAAGTAAAACTTAATTAACAGTGTCAAGATAATTTAGAGTTTTTGGAGGTGGGGGGAAGAATTGGTAGCAGGTAGTAAGTAGTATGTATTAAGGACAAATTACTTAAATTGCACTGAAAGGGAAGTATCAAGGACGCTGGCCAATCTTTTTAGGAATGACAGTGAAGGGGTGGTTTGGCCGCTTTCCACTCTGGAAATAACAGATTGTTTAGTTTTAAGCTTTTTGGCAAGTTGGGCTTGCGTTAAGCGCTTTTTCACTCTGGCAAGGATTAAAGCCCTGGCAATTTCATATTCAAGCCTGGTTTCTTTCCAGGCTTTTCTTACTTCAGGGTCTTTCATTAATATTTTTCTGTGTTTTTCCCAGGTCATCATGATATAAACATTATATCACAATATTGTGATATTTCAAGAGTCAGTTTTTAGACGAGATTTGTAATCATCCAGCCTGTTAATGGCGGTTTTTATTTCCTTGGTATCTGTCTTTTGTTTCTTTTTCAAAAATACATGGAGTAGTAAAAATCTCCGATTAACAACCGCTACATAAAAGATTCTAATATTGTCACCGCCAAGAATGCGAAGTTCCCATAAAGGGGTGCCTGTAACTTTCTTTGAATGTGGAGGGCCTATCAAAGTACCAAGTTCTTTTAATAAATCCATAACACCTATTACTTTGGATTTAATTTTGGGATCCAGGTTTTGGATAAATTCAAAGACAGGGGAGTTACCTTGAGAGGTTTCGTAATAGATAATTTCCCATTTCTGATCCATAAATTCAGTTTAGCATAGCAAGGAGTAATTTTAGAGTTTTTGGAGAAGGATTTAGGGTTTGCAGAGAGTGCTTTGGGAGCCTGCTTATCATTCCTAAATTATTTCTTCTGCTGTTTTGAAGCCATTTCTTTTATAAACACTGTCAAAGCTAAAGATAGCATTAAGTTGTTTCTTGTATCTTTCTAAAAGTGCCATATTGTAACAGTCAAAATAAGAAGTCCCTTTTTTGTTTTGTTTAAAGAACCATTGATCCGCTATATTTGGTGAATTATCTTCTAGAGATAGTATTGGCAAATCTGTTTTTCTCGCTTCTATTAAAAACTTTTTTGCCTCTTCGTGCGAAAGTTTGTAGCTTAAAACAGTAACTGTTTCCGCAGTTGTAAAAGGGGATAAAAAGAATTGGACATCATTTTCTTTTAATTTTTGATGAATACTAATAGCTTTTCGGCGATTTGAATCACCCTTTTTAGTTAATGCAACTAAAGCATCTGTATCGAGTAAGATATTTAACATCAACTCTTTTTAGGTGCGCCATAGAGATAATGATCAATGTTTGTAGATAAATCCTTTGGGCCACCTTTTAAGTTTAATTTAATTAAAGAGTCTAAGGAATTACCTCTTCGTTTTTTTTCTACAGCTTGAAGCCCACCAGCAATAAAGCCACGATATAAATTAGCCAAACTTTGTTTCTTACTTTTGGCCACATTTTTAGCTCTTTCATGGAGAGTTTCAGGAATATATATTTGAGTCCTAATCATATATTTGTAGTATACATCAGATGTATATATTCTGTCAATTAAGCGAATTATATAAACACATATGCGATACTTTTGGTTACACTTATTTACCCTTGCTAATTGACAATCTTACTTTAAACCTGATTTACTGGAAGTAATGCCTAAAAATATTCCAAAACTTATTTTATCCATTGGTCTTTGTTTGGGAGCGGGGATTATGGGCTCCTTCTTCACTGTCTCTGCCATTCCTACCTGGTATCAAACTTTAAATAAACCCATCTTTTCTCCGCCCAACTGGGTGTTTGGCCCTGTTTGGACCATTCTTTATATTTTAATGGGAATTTCTTTATATTTAGTTTGGACAAAGAAAAAAGTTCCGACTGTTTTCTGGATACAGCTTATTTTGAATGCAGTTTGGTCCGTAATCTTTTTTGGCATGAGAAACCCTGCCCTTGCTTTGGTGGATATTATAGCCTTGTGGATAGCAATTGTTTTAACAATTAAAGCCCTTTATAAAATAAACAAATTAGCAGGAAATCTTTTAATCCCTTATCTCCTTTGGGTCTCTTTTGCAACTGTCCTAAACTTGGCAATAATCATCTTGAATTAAAAATTCCTGCTATAATCCCCACATGTCTTTAAAGGTAGGCAAATAGCGGGAACAGAACAAATCATTTTAAGGCTAATTATATCCCATTTGAGCTTAAATTCAGACTGCCAAAATGAAGAGAATCTTGCGACTTCGTCTGAAGAAAAAGTAGGATACTCCACCTGCAGTTGCTAATAAAGCATTGACTTGGTAGGTTTTTCAATGCTAATCTGGTATTAGAGTGAAAAAATTCCTCCTGCCAATAGGTTTTTTCGTCTTTTTGTTACTATTTTTTCGTACCCCTTTGCTTTTTGCCCAAAACGATTCTGTTTCCGGAACCTCATGTGGAACCTTAGGACAAGTCTCGCAAGTATGTACCGGAGCGCGCGACTATCAGATTCTTGAGTGCAAACGAGCGGCCGAGGATGATTGTAAAGGGTTATTGGACCAGAAAGCTAAATTGGCTGACAGATGCAATGATTGTATACCAGGTGTTGTGGGTTGGCTTATAGAGACATGCGAAGGCAGGGAATCGCAACGGACAACAGCAGAATTTGAAGCTCAATGTACAGGTCCCTTAAAACAGCTTGACGAAGAATACTCCAAGTGCAGCAATACGTATGTATGGAAAGCGACCGGAAAAGGGTCGTGTTCAGTGGAAGGCATGGATTGTTCTCCTCAAACATCTGCTGGTAGGCGTTTTGATGTTTGTCGACTGAACGATCAGTCTCAGACGGAAACCGAGGAAACTGGAGATACAGAAGTCTCCAAGCCTACACCTTCATCCGGTCAATCGCTCATCGACTGGATCAAAGATAATATCTTCGGCAGATCAATACCTCAAGTTGAATCTCTTTTAGAGAGCGCCCCGGCTGAAACTGATTTAAAGCCGGCTGATACTTCTCCACCGTCGCCATCGCCAGAAAAACCCTTAACTGGAGTGATAGACGAAATTGACGGAAATATCGATGTGCACCTTGCCGATGGGACTTGGCTGCCTCTTAAAAATGGGGATTTTATTCCTGCCGGAGCTACGATCTTTGCCGGCTATGATTCAAGGGCATTCATTAAATTCTCCAACGGCATTATATTCAATCTGAAATCACTTGAGGAAGTTAGCCTGGAACTTTTTCAAAAAGACCCAACGAAATACAGAAGAGAGTTAAAACTAGAAAGTGGCGCTCTGCGGTTCAAGGTTGAAGAGGTACCCATAAAAACTGACATGAAGGTAAGTACGCCAAATACTACCGCTTCAATTTACGGCACAGATTTCGGAGTTGCCTACCATAAAGACACCGGGGTTTCAATATGGGAGATTTATGACGGGTCGATTGAAGTCCAAAGTAACGATACAGGTGAAAAGAAAATCATTGCCTCAAGCTATGGTTCGCCAATCAAGCGTCTCGAAATTGGGAAAGATGGTTCTATCGTTGAAAAAATTGCCATTCCCAAAAATCAAATAGGTTCAAAGGTGCCAGTATGGATATATATTGCCGGAATAGTTGTTTTGGCGTTTGGAGTTGTACTCTTTCTCAAAAGAAGAAAGACCAAAACCAATCGCAGAAGATAAAATGAAAAAATTCATCCTGCTCATTATACTTGTCATATCCTTCTTGTTTTTCTTGTCCCCGGCAGCTAATGCCCAAACAAGAGAGGAATGCGACAAAATTCGTGCCAGTGCATCATATAATTGCTTAACAGGATGGAGTAAGTGTTATTATCCTTGTGTAGATCAGACAAAAGATGTGAAGGCATGTGGAGATACCTGCACTCAAGCCGAAAATGCGTGCAACAATCAGGTTGATGCTGATTATAAAGCCTGTTTGGCTGCTATACCAAAAAGTAAAGTAGATTCTCCCGCTACCGCGGTAAAAGAGAACACTAAACCTAGCGCTTCAGAGACCAAACAGGAGAATTCTCAAAGTCCGGACTGCCGGAAAATATTCGATAAAGAAAGTTATAAATGCCTTGGGGTTTCTGGTGATTGTCAGAGAAAATGCGGTGAGGAAACAAAAAGACCAGACGGCGGCGCGTATTTCAACTCC
>JACOXI010000007.1 GCA_016176335.1 Candidatus Daviesbacteria bacterium | reverse complement strand
ACGAATGACCTTGAAAGTATAATAGCCGCGTTCGTCTAGTGGTCCAGGACACTGGGTTTTCATCCCAGGAATCAGGGGTTCGAATCCCCTACGCGGTACTATCTTTCGCTAAAGCTACAGATAGCAGGCCAAAGATGTTTTATACTTACATACTGTCAATACAATTTCACCTCGGGGGTAGGACCGAGAGACTCAACATATCCCCAATATTTTTACTGTCTCCCTTAACTTCAGGCAACTCTTTTTCTGCAACTACTATGAGACGATAAAGTTTTTCCCATCAGGATTTAATACTAAATAAAATCCTTGAACATCTTCTAAGCCAGTAGGTGCAAATTCACCTACCTTAGGTCTATATAGAAAATAAATATTTCCATGTTCTAAAATTTTTGTTGATTCTTCAGTCATATTTAATATTTGTCTTTAATGTATTTATAGCTTTGTCAATAGCATCTAAAGCGTTAACTCCACCTTCTCTTAGATTTATTTCTACCTGATTTAGCTGATCATCCAGCTGTTGCCAAGACTGTTTAGTTGCATCAGTTGCATCTTGAAACTTATTTTTTAAATCATTCCTAATATCAGTTATATCTTTTTGAGCTTGTGTTAAATCAGTACCACCAGTTGCGACTCTTTGTCTTATATCCTCTAATTGTTGACGGGCTTGATTTATTTCAACTCTTTGCTGAAGTGAGCGGATTTGAGTCTGTAATTCAGTTTGCAGATTTTGAGCAGTGGTTTCAGCAAGTCTCACTCTAGCCGGCTGATTTAAGGCCACAAGGGAAATTATCAATGCTAAGATTGAGGTGCCTATTGCCACCCAAGATAGTGTATTTGTTCTTGTTTCTAAGTCTCTTGCCATAGTTACTTCTCCTTTGTCTTAACTTCTATCTCTGAAGGAGAGAGCTTACTCATCTTTTTAGCTTTTCCGACTTTAATTCTTTTAGGTGGAGTCTTTTCTGCCTTTTCAAAGCTTAACTTTAATACACCCTCATCTAACTCACACACTGGCTCTTTGTCAGTTCTAACTCCTTCTGGAAGCCTAAAAGAATAGTTATATGAAGAGGCCATTGATGACATAAAGTAGTGTCTTTTGTCTTTATCCTCTGCTTTCTCTTCATAAGAACCGGTAACTCTGACAACTCCATCATCAATGGTGACATCAACTCTATCATCAGGAATACCAGGCATTGCTGCCTCTGCAACTATTGCATCATCTGTTTCATATAGATTTAACCCTTGTCCTGCTAAACGAGAGATTCCTGGGATAGTTGGTATATCCCAATCCTTATCTAATATTTGTCTTAGGTTCCAAGGATTCCATCTTATAAGCGGAGCTTGCGAGATTGCGCTCTTAATTGCCATACTTTAAACACCTCCTTTACTGCGAAGCAGGAGCCTTGCTCACCTTAGTGGGGGAACTTTTGCCCCTTTTTCTCTTGCTTCAGATAAACCAATAGCTATAGCCTGCTTTCTAGATTTAACAGTTTTACCTGATCTTCCAGATTTAAGTTGACCTCTTTTGGCTTTATGCATAGCTTCCTCTACTGATTTTTGAGCTTTCTTACCATATTTAGGCATTATCAACACCTCCTAGCTTTTTAAATACTTTATGCAACTCTTCTTTTGTAAATCTCCAATCTCCTCTTGAGCCGAGTTTTAATCCATTTATTTTCTTAAGCCTGGCCCATCTTCTAATTGTTTTTGGGCTTAATCCCAAATATTTAGCTGCTTCATTAACATCCAAAAATCCTCTTAATGAAGAATCATTTTGGTTCCTCGTAGCCATAATCAAATCCATAACTACTACTTATCCTACCCAGACTACACCTTTTGCGCTAAAAGTTAATCAATATGTGTAAAGAGAAATGTAAGAAAATCTACTCTTGGAGAAGAGCGTTTGTAGCTAAATAGGCATTTAATTGTTGTAATTGGAATTCAAGTAGATCGGCTTCTTCAGGATTGGGGGAGAATGTTTTATATTCGAAGAATAAATTCTTCTCATGTAATTCTTTTTGTAAAGAATTATAATTCAAATTAGTCACAATGGGATCGAGCACATCCTCCTATGCGGTATCAATATTTCTTGACCCTCTATCTTCACTTCTGTTACGCTTAATATGCCCATGGAAAGAAAAAAGTACAATAGAACACTCCGCCTTAAAGTTATTGCCCTAATCCTTTTTACCGTTTTGGGGATACTTCTCACTCAAGCATTTTCCCCG
>JACOXI010000003.1 GCA_016176335.1 Candidatus Daviesbacteria bacterium | reverse complement strand
GGCCAATATAAAATCTTCCTAAGTTTCTTCATTTTTACCAATGATTATTCCAATTCTAATGGAAACTATTATCAAAATCACCTATTGTTTTTATAAATACCTGATGATAGTCTTTGGTAAATGAAATTCTATAAACAAAAAATAAAAGATGTCTATTTAATTGAACCTGAACCATTTATTGATAAACGTGGCCTGTATAGACGTCATTTTTGTCAAAAAGAATTTCAGGATCACCATATAGATTTTCATGTTGCTCAAGCAAATATTGTGGAAAACAAACAGGCGTTTACCCTACGAGGTTTCCATTTTCAAAAACCCCCCTTTGAGGAAGGTAAAATTTTATCTTGTATAAAAGGTGCTGCTTATGACATTGTTTTGGATATTGATCCTAAATCTCCTACTTATCTTCAGTGGAAAGATTTTGAATTAAATGAAAAAAATAAAAACAGTCTTTACATTCCCCCTGGCTGCACCCACGCAATTTTAACTCTTAAAAAAGATACTATAATTCATTATTATAGTTCCCAATTATATAATCCTAAAACAGAAGGCGGTATCCGCTATAACGATCCATATTTTAAATTTAAATGGCCGCATCATCCTGAAGTTATTTCTGAAAAAGATAAAAATCATCCTAATTTTACCCCTAAAAAATGAGCAGTATTGATCTAGTAATTCCAACTCATAATAGACCCCATCTTTTAAAGAGAATCTTGGATTATTATCAACCAGTTGCTAAATTATTTGATAATATCATCATAGCTGATTCTAGTGAGATTTCAAATAAACGGCTTAATAAAAGAATCATAAGTTTATATCCAAATAATATTATGTACCTAGATAAATTCCCCAAGAATTTGGAACAACATTATAAATTTGCTGAAATGGTAAAGTATATCAAAAGTAAATATTGTGTTTTTTGCCCTGATGATGACTTTGTTATACCCAATGCTATAAAACAATGTGTCAATTTTCTTGAAAAGAATCCCCAATATTCAGCTGCCCATGGTACTTATATTTCTTTCTATATTAGTAAAAATTTGTTTGAATTTAAAAAGTTTCAATGGAGATTTTTATTCTCACCTACCTCAATTTCTTCTGATAACCCTATTGATAGAGTTGCTTCTCACTTAAGATACTATGTACTTGTTCTATGGGCAGTTAGAAGATCAGAAGTTGTTAAAACTTGCTATAGAGAATTTGCGAAAACTAAAATCGGCCCTTTTATGCTGCCTGTTTTTGGTGAATTATTACCTGATGCTTTAACCGTATTGTTTGGGAAAATAAAAAATCTTAATATCCTCTATGGAGCAAGGCAGTATCTTTCACAAATTAGAGGTTACTATCCAAGTTTAATAGATACCAAAAAGATGGGAAAATATGACTTGGAATATACAAAATTCAAATCTTGTATTCTGAATAATTTAAACAAAAAGGCTAACCTATTTAATCAAAAACCGGACAAAATTCTCGATTCAGCTATGGATAATTATATAAATTATTCATACCAAGAACACATAATGAATAAGATTTATCTCGCTTTAGCTAAATATCCAAAATTCGTCTCAAAAAGATTAATATCGCTACATACCTACTACCTTTTCTCTAAAGCTAAGAGGAATCTGATAGGTTCAATTGATAATCCCAGATCAAAATATTTCAGTGATTTTAGTCGTATACGAAATAGTGTGCTAGAAACTAACGATTTTTCCTGATAATCATCATTATGTTCGGAGTCATAATTTTAAAATATACCCCTCCATTAATGATCAGAATTAAAAGTAGAATTGCATGAAGTAATTTTTGGAGAACAATTCTTAATATATTTATTATGTTATAGGATGGTATTTCATATCCCTTAATCCCTATTTGATATCCCCTTATTCCAGATAAATTTACTAAATCTTTCAGTGATTGTTCAGTAAAACAAGTCGTGTGCTGTAAATCTGCATATCTTTCTACAAGTCCCAGAGGATTATTACCATTGGGCACAACAATTACAAAATACCCATTTTGTTTTAAATGATTATATAAAATTTTGAATATAGTTTTATGTTGATTAATTGGCAAATGTTCTAAAACCTGCATCATAAATATAAAATTATACTTTTGTAAATGCTTATGAAGTTGTACTATACTTTTAGCCAGAAATATCTTATTAACTTTATATTTTTTGGAAACATAATTTAATACTTGTTTATCATTATCTACTAAATCAATATCTTCAACTTCCTTTTCGTTTAGATAACTTTCAAATTCACCTAGTCCGGGCCCTACCTCTAAAACTTTAAGATTTCTAAATCCTATTTCTTTAAAATACCTATTTAGATTATAATCAATATATTCTTTTTTTCTTATTAATGTTTGAGCACTGGAAAGTTCTTGTAAATGTTTTATATAATTATTCATACTTAACATTTTGATTGTAACAAATTCAATCCAAAAATCCTATGCATTTTCTCAAAAAAACACTTAAAGATATTCTCTACACAATTAATAAAAATTCAGTGAGTAAACTTTTGTATGATCAGGAAATAAAGAAAAGATCGAAGCTATCTCTAACCGATATTATCCCCCTCTCAAAACATATTAACATGTTTGCACCATTTACTAATGAACTTCAACCGGTTAACGACTGGTATGGCCATGCAAAAATACTTAAGAAATTCTTAGGATTACCAGAGTCTTATCAATTTAAGTTCAATATAGAACATGGATTATATCTATCTGAGCAGGTTGCTAAGATAGAACTTGAGTCAAATCTTCCAGCGTTTATTACATACAGTAAGTATCGAACTAAAGTTTTTAAAAAACTTGGCAGGACAGCTTATGCAATTGGACCATTTATCCAGTATGCTCCTCATTATCTTAGCAAAGAACAGTTAAAAAAAGAGAGGCGTAGACTAGGTAAAACACTACTATTTTTTCCTGCTCATTCGTTGATTGGATTAACCACTTATTATAATGTGGATTGGTCATACAAAAAAATTGCAGAAATAGCAAAAGATTTTAAAACCGTTAGGGTATGTATGTATTGGAAAGATGTTTTATTGGGAAAACATAAATACTATCAAAATCTAGGTTGGGAGTGTGTCACAGCCGGACACATTCTAGATCCCTCATTTCTTCCAAGGTTAAAAAGTATTATATATAATTCAGATTTAACCATATCTAATGATGCCAGCTCACCCTTGAGTTATTCCATATATATGAATAAACCCCATATAATTTTCTACCAACAACCAGAAATGAGCGGCCAAGGATATCTTAAAAAAGTTGTAACTGATTACTGGAAATCCGAACCTTATAATCAAGTAATAAAAGAGTTCTCCAAGGTTCAATTTAGAATAACTTCTAAACAGCGAACTCTACTAAATTACTATTGCGGAACAAATAGCATTAACAATAAAAAGGAATTGTTGAGAATAATTAAAGATACTGAAGAAATTTTTAAAACTTACAAAAGAAATGAGAAAAAAAATTAAAAAAATTGCAATAGTCATTCCTTATTACAAAGTGTATCTTTCCAAAGATGAGGAGATTTCCATAAATCATCTTAATAAATTCTTAAAAAATTATGATAAATTTTTAATCCTGCCTTATAGCATAAAGAAAATATCTCTTAAAATTCCCAAAGTTCAATTAATAAAATTTTCTAACGAATACTTTGCTTCTGTGGAAAAATACTCCGAGCTGCTTACCAGTAAATTATTTTATGAACAATTTATAAATTATGAATATATTTTGATTTATCAAATGGATGCCCTTGTTTTTTCTGACCAATTAATGGAATGGTGCCATCGAGGCTATGATTATATTGGAGCGCCCCTTTTTAATTCAGTGATTAACAATTTATCTTATAAAAAGGGTGAAACTATTAAAGGAGCCAACGGGGGTTTTTCTTTAAGAAAAGTGACTAGTTTCCTTAAAGTAATCAGTATTACCGAAAGACTTGCAACCAGAACTTCTAACAAAACAAATATTAGAAAATTATGGTTTATACTTGCAGTTTTTATGAATAAATCACATAACAGATGGCTCAATGCTCCACCTAGAGATTATCCATTTAATGAAGATGGTTTTTGGTCATTTGAAGCAATCAAATATCACCCTAAATTTAAAGTGGCCCCTTTTAACGAAGCACTCAAATTTTCTTTTGAAAGATTTCCCAGAAGATGTTTCAAGCTAAACAGCTATCAGTTGCCTTTTGGTTGTCATGCTTGGTCAAAAAATGATCGTAATTTTTGGAATCAGTACCTCCTCAAGTAATCTGGCTTTGATATACAAACATAGCTATATTGTATTTCTACATCAGTTTTAAAACATTCTGTGTAATAACCTAATAATTTATACGATTTCTCTTGGGTTGAAATTATAATTGTATCAGCTGTTTTTTTGGAGTTAGGTACAATTTTGTAGTTTAAATTATATTCTTTTAAAAAATGCCATAGTGGATATTCAAATCCATAAGATAGATCAAAAGCCACTGAAGCTTTAGTATTTTTATCTGATAAAGAATTAATTACAGCTATATAAGGTTTAAGATAATAAGGACGTGAATTAAAGTATTGTAAAGTACGAGGTTTGCTAAAAAAAGATTCTGGAATTCCCTTAAAAGATCCAGGTATCCCGCGGAAATTAAAAGTATAAGATTTCACAGACTCATAAAAAAGATTATAAGAAACATATGGTCTCAAAACATTAAGGAAAATCAGCAGTAGAGCGAGAAAGACGGATAAATACAATATACTTCTTACAAAAATTAAACCTCTTTTAAATTTTGACAATACAAGTACTGAAGGAATAGTTCCAATAACAAAAAATGGCATCTGCAGCCGTGAATGAAAGGGTTGCCACTTCACTAAGGTGGAAAATAAAACATATGATAAAAGCGCTAAACTATAAATAGTAATCTCTAAATAATTTACTCTTTTGTTGATGAATTGCTTGAGTAAGATGATCCCGGCTACAACAATCAGCAGAAGATGAAAACTATTTGAAGCTATATCCTCCTGGGGATATATTGCCCTTACAATTCTAAATTTAAAATCCTCATCACAAAATGTTGTCGAACACTCATTTATATCTATACCAATTAGTTTATGAATAGATAAAATTACATTTTCCGCTTCTTTAGCAAAAAGAGGTAAGGGGATATTAAGCATTGTGTTTTTTATTAAATTAGAGAAAATTCCTACGAAAGTGACCTGAGTAGATTGTCCCAGGTAGTCAACTTTGGCGCCTGCGATATGCCCATAAATGGCTAGATTCTGAGAAATAAATCTCGCCTGGATCAAGATAATAATCGAAAACCCAATCAGCAATGACATTAAGATCTTTTTGCCTTTAGATAAGATTTGTCTTTTGTTAACCGTTAGAAACTTAACAAGAATAATTCCTATAGGGATCGGAAAGTATATTAAAAAAATTTGTTTAGTCAATACTCCCAATCCTAGGCTAAAACTAAGGAGTATATAATCAAATATTCTTGGCTCATTTAATCTTAAAGCTAAATATGTGGATAAAACTACCAGAACTGTAACCACCATATCTACTGTAGTATTGGTAGCCTGCAAAACTGCCACCGGAATAGTTGCAACTAAAAGAGAAGTTAAACCACTGATTTGTCTATTTGCACCCAAATTCCTTGCAATCAATCCACTAATAACTACAGTTGTTACATATCCGCTCCACTGAGAAAAAAATAAGAATCTGTCATTGCCAAAAATCAAATACAAATGAAGTAAAATATAATGACCAAATGGCGGCATATAATCATGGACATTACGAATTACATCCTGAAAAAGAGTTTTTTCTTGAACCCAATACATTATTCTCGGAAGGTGATAAACCATACTATCTGCTGAATTAGGCGCGCTAGAGAAACCCTGCACAAAGGTCAATGAGAAAAGTATCAGCAGCGCTAAAGTTTTTTTAGAATAAAAATTTATACTTCTTACAACCTCTATTGTTTCATTTCTATATAAAAATAAGAAAAATATCCAAAAAAAACTTTCAGCTAAAAATATGTACATTCTCTCTAAAATTCTAAAATAAGACAAAATCTCTGTTGAAATAAATATAAATATATACCAATAGAGTAAAGTTTTAACCAGCAAATGGAGATTTAAATCTTTCATTCACTTATTTTTAATAATTATCATAGTACCATTTGATCGTTTTTCTTAAACCTTCTTCGAAATTTGTTTTTGATTTAAATCCAAACTCCTTTTCTGCTTTTGATGTATCCAATTTTCTCCTCGGTTGTCCATCTGGCTTAGTTTTATCCCAGACAATATTACCTTTGTATCCTGTTAATTTTTTTATCAAGTTTACCAAGTCTTTGATAGATATCTCGAAGGAAGATCCTAAATTGATTGGAGCTGGTTTATTATATCTCTCCGCAGCTAAAACTATTGCTCTGGCGGCATCTTCAACATATAGAAATTCTCTTGTTGGATTACCTGAACCCCAGACTACTACAAATTCATCATTTCTAATCTTTGCGTCCACAAATTTTTTTATCAAAGCCGGTATTACATGTGAAGACTCGGGGTTAAAATTATCCCCAGGGCCGTATAGATTAACTGGCATTAAGTGGATCGCATTAAATCCATACTGCTGCCTGAAGGCTTGAGATAGGACTAAAAGCATTTTTTTTGCAAGACCATAGGGAGCGTTTGTTTCTTCGGGATAACCTTTCCATAGATCTTCTTCTTTAAAAGGTACGGGGGTATATTTAGGATATTGGCAAATAGTACCTAAACCGACAAACTTCTGTACTCCTGCTCGTCTTGCCTCTTCTATCATGTGAGTTCCCATCACTAGATTGTCATAACAAAGTGTCCCTGGATTTGCCCGATTATAACCAATACCACCACCATTTGCAGCCAAATGGATTACTAAATCCATACCTTGAACTACCTTTTCGCAATCTTTCTGATTTCTTAAATCATAATCTTTAGATCTAGGTATGACCACTTTTTTTGGGTTCTTCTTAATAATCTTATCAACTACATGTTTCCCCAGAAAACCAGCCCCACCAGTCACTAAGATTTTTTTATCTCTTAAAGAGAATGTATTATCTTTCATGCGTATCTTTTATGCACTACCCTGGATATTTGAATTTCTAGAAGTAAAATTCTTAATAATTTTTAAAATGGAATATATAAAAATTATTAGGTTATAATGTAAAAGATGTAAAAAAAGAATTAAATTATTATTGGTAAATCTCTTGGCAACATTAAATTCATCTTGAAATTGTTTAACAAAAGCTATACTGCTTTTATTTGAATAGCTTATTCTGAAACTTGAAAGATACTCATTTATAACTCCTGCCTTATATTTTTTTCCTAGTCTTAACCAATAATGATAATCAATAACAAAAGGCTGATTAATGTCCGATTCTCCTACCTCTTTGGCTGCCTCTTTTCTCCAAAAACAAGCCATTGAAGAAATATAATTCAACACTAGAAGCGTGTTGTAAGAATAATTTTTCAGCCAAAAATTCTTATAAAGAGTAATCCACCTTCTTATTTCCTTATCATTGGCATTTATAATATCAGCCTTACCATATGCCCACATTACATTAGGATTTTTCATAAAATATTCGGAAACTTTTCTTAATGCACCCTCTTTATAAACATCATCTGCGTTTAAATGAGTTAAAATATCTCCATTTACTTTTTTCATACCCTTATTAATTGCATCTGCCTGCCCTTTATCCTTTTCAGAAATCCACCTTAGTAAACGTGGGTACTTTTTAGCATAATGTCTAATTATTTCTAAGGTACCATCACTAGAACCACCGTCTTTTATAAAGAGTTCAATATTTTTATATTCTTGTTCAATAACTGATCTTATTGATCTTTCAATGAAGTCGACCGAATTAAGACAAGGCATTACTATAGAAATTTTAGGTAAGTTGTCTCTCATTTTCCTTATTTTTAAATCTAACATAGTATACAGTTTTGTAGGAAATCTCACAATATGAAGGATAAGTAATTGCTAATAAATAAGACAAGCTTGTTGCTTCGCAATAAAAAAATGAGTAGAATAACCCAATGTATGAAGACTTTACAAGAATTCATTCAAGAATATTACTCCACAATTACCGTTCTTAACTGCACCCAATTAAAAGACAAAACCATTCTCATTACCGGAGCAAGTGGACTTATAGGATCAAACCTCGTAGCTTACTTGGATTTTTTAAACGAAAGAGAAAAACTGAATCTCAAGATTATAGCAATTCATCGATCTTCGCGAGAATTATGGATGCCGCAATCGGCAACAATCAGGTATATACAACGAGACCTTACAAAAAATGAACTGTTAAAAAATCTCAAGTTTCAATATCTTATTCATTGCGCAACCTACGCCCAACCTAAAAAATTTTTAGAATACCCAAAAGAAACTGTTAGTCTAAATATAGATGTCTTGTTTGATCTTCTTGAACAATCTGAGAAAAACCGGGCAATTTTTCTTTATTTAAGCTCAGCAGAAGTATATGGAGAGGCAGATAAAACTCATGTTCCAACAAAGGAAACATACTTTGGTAATGTGAATACATTAACAGACCGGGCAATTTACTCTGAATCAAAACGCCTTGCCGAAACTATTTGCTATCTTTTTAGTAAAAAAATTAAAATTAAAATAGCTCGGGCGCTTATTGCCTATGGTCCAGGAGTAAAATATGATGATAAACGGGTAATTTCAGAATTTATAAAGAAAGCTCAAGAAGCGAAGGAAATTATAATGATGGATGAAGGCCTGGCGGAGCGAACTTTTTGCTTCATAACTGATATGATTGAGGTGCTTTTAAATATAATGCTTAACGGAAGAGAAATTGTCTATAATGCATGCGGTAAGGAAACTACTACGATTAAAAACCTTGCAAAATTAATAGCCCAAATTAACCAGGCAAAATTTAATAACAAATTTAAAGAAAGAGCGGTAAGAGGTACACCACTAATATTAACCTTAGATAATAATCGCTATCTTTCTGAATTTAAAAAAAAAACCTTTGTCTCCTTAAATGAAGGTTTAGTAATTACTTCAGAATGGTTTAGAAATTTAAAGCAATAACATGGAATTAAAAAAGCTCGAGGAACTTTCAAAAGAAATCCGAAGAGAGGTATTAGCAATGGTATACCTAACTAACTGCAATTTGCAACTTTTGGGTGGGAATTAGTTGAAAACTATTAGTTAGTAGTGTCCTCATTTCTTTTTGGAAAAGGTGGATCTTCTCAAAGAAGTTTAGGCAAGACACCTTAAATTTAGGGAAAATTTCATAATATTGGTTGTAGGTAACTTTTTGATGAAACAGCCTCCATAATCTTTCAATTAAGTTTTAAAAACAGGAGACCAGACAACGACAGAATAACCTTCGATATATAAACTACCAATGAAAGTACGTTTGGCCATGTGAATCTTGATTTTCCCTGCTTCTTTCAATTCCCGTAATTTTAATAGAAATCCGCTGAGATAATTTCTTTTTTTAAAATAAAGTATCGATAAATAATCAACTAGATTTTCTTCGTTAAGTAATTCGGCAATTGGTTCAATGTGTAAACAAATCTCAGGTTTCTTCTCCAATAAAAAATCAATGAAGGGCTGAAAATTATCTCCTAATTGCTCTAGCGCAGCAACAGTGTATACTACTGACTTTTTGTTTAGACTGAAATTTTTGTCGGGATTAGAAAAGTCGAAGTTATCGGCAAATAATCTGGAGTCATTTTTATCAGCACTTATCATTTTGATAATTTCTTGTGAGGAGTGAGTCCAATCAAGTCCCCAAATTTGTGCTTTTGGATTAATCTCCCTCACTCTTAGCAGATTGTGACCAGTGCCACAACCAAACTCATAAATACACTCTGCAGATCTTAAATATTTATCGAATAACCAATATTGTATTACTGCCAACATATTGTACTCAAAGTTTGAAGATCTTGGCCTTAAAAATTCCTGTCTCCACCTAACAACATTATACTTGCCAAAATAAAGAGGAATTATTGACTCGATTTTATGGCTCTTTAATGCTTTCAAATTTTCTGCCCACCCTTTTTCCCATTGCAGCTGCCTATGCCTACCGGCTTTGGCCACCTGTGGGTCAAGAAGAGTCTTTATGATTTTTAACAAAATCTTATCTCTATCCTGTACAGATACCATTTGGGCTAAGAAATTAAAGTGTTTAATTTTTTTCTTTACGAATTCAGATAAATTATCCTGAAAAACAACCTCAAAATCTCTTGGAGTAAGATGTATTCTATTATTATTCATTGCTGCTACATTCGAACATTTGGATAGTTTTTGATAAACCACTCAACTGTATTTTTAATACCTTTATCAAGCGGGGTGAATTTGAAATTAGGTAGATACTTTTTTAGCTTGCTATTATCAGATGGTTTTCTAAATTGCCCCTCAGGTTTTGTGCTATCAAAAATTACTTTACCTTTAAAACCTACTTCCCTTACAACCAGATCAACAAGGTCTTTAATGCTACTCTCCTTGCTATTGGTAAAAATAATGGGAGATTCCTCATTATATTCATCTATCGCCCATAAGATTAGTTTGGCGACATCCTGCGAATAAACAAATTCACGTAGCGGCCTGCCACTTCCCCACACTATGAAATCTTCTTTATTCTTTTTGGCCAGAAAACATTTATGAATTAATGAGGGTACCACATGGCCATCTTCTAAATTCCAAAAGTCATTTTCACCATATATATTGGTAGGTATAGCTACGATAAAATTACAGCCCCATTCTTTGCGATAAGCAGCACTTTGTACTTCCAGCATCCTTTTTGCGTAAGCGTATCCAAAGTTTGAAGGATGCGGGGGGCCGCTTTGAATATCCTTTTCATTTAGAGGATACTTACATTTATCAGGAAAAACACAAGTAGACATAAATGAGATAAGTTTATCAACGCCGTTTATCCGTGCAGCCTCAAAGATATTTATGTTAATCATAATATTATCTCTGAAAAATTTACCTGAATGCATCATATTGCCTCCAATACCTGCTACTTCAGCGGCCAGATGTATAACCTGGTTAGGCTTGATTTTCTGAAATATCTTTTTCGTCTTTGCAAAATCAGTTAAATCTCCATCACTGCGGGTGATATAATCAGTATCTTTGGGAGCGAGCTGTCGAATGGCGTATCCCAAGAGTCCTCCCGCTCCTGTAACAAGTGTTAACTTCTTCCTGGATTTGTTAGACATATAATTTTTTTTGCCAAGTAATCGTAGTTCTTAATCCTTCCTCTAACGGAACAAAATGACGTTTATTGAATTCCTTTCTAATCTTTGTCAAATCCAAGTATACATCACTGGTACTCAAAAATTGACTTATTTTTAAAGGTTGAGAAGTCAGATCTATTTAAAACCTTTTTCGAGTCTTTGATAATAATTTTTGAAATTGGATTTATTAATTGCTTCATGAATTGAAAAGGTCAAGCATTGTTTTTACGAGGTTTCTTGTTGAAAGACCATATTCTTCAAATAACTTTAATTTATCGCTGGAGTATTCGCCACAGAAAACATCATTAAATCCAAGTATTTTGAAGCAAGTCTTGTTATTTGGATACTGCGATAGTACAGAACCAATGGTACTGCCTAATCCCCCAACTACACTGTGCTCTTCTATAGAAATAATTGCCTTGCACTTTTCAGATAACTTCTTTATTAAAGACTCATCGATCGGCTTTAAAGTAGGAAAGTCAATTACAAAACAATTAATATTATTTTTTTCTAGAGCTTTCGCCGCATTAATTGCAATGCTTACCATATCGCCGGTGGCCATAATTGCAGCATTTTGTCCTTTTCGAACAATGCGAGCCTTTCCAATTTCAAACTTACCTCTATATTTATCAGTCGAATTCGCAGTCAACGTTAACCTTATGTACACAGGATCTTTGAGTTTCATGGCAGCAAATACCGCCTCTTCAACCTCCTGCTTATTCGAGGGAGAAAAAATTGTCATGTTTGGAAGAACTCTCATAATTGCAATGTCTTCGAGAGAATGATGGGTCGATCCCATTGTTCCATAGGAAACGCCACTTCCAACTCCAACAAGTTTTACGTTTGCCCTATTATGGCAAACATCAAGCTTGATCTGTTCATAACATCTAGCTGTAATAAACGGAGTTATTGTATATACAAAGGGAATTTTTCCAGACATGGCAAGCCCAGCAGCTACTCCTACCATGTTGGCTTCAGCCGCCCCTAGATTAAGATAATTTGCAGGAAAGTCTTCAATATAATGTCGGAGCAGAAAAGAGCCGATATCACCAACAATACAAAGTACATTACTGTTGATTTTAGTTGCATTGTATATGGCACTTACATATGAATCTCTCATAATTTTAATCCATTAAAATTCAAACTTTGCTTATATTTCCAGCTGTTCTCTTAGCTTTTCAATATTGCTGTTTAACTCTTCTACTGCTACATCCATTTGTTCTTCGTCTGGAAGAACACTATACCACTCTTTTTTATTTTCCATAAAACTTACCCCTTTCCCCTTTATAGTATCAGCGATCATGACTATCGGCTTACCATTTTTAATTGGCGCTAGTTTGAATTTTTCGCTTAAATCAGAGAAATTATGCCCATTAACTTCGATCGTGTTCCATCCGAAGGCACGAAATTTTTCTTTAAGTGAAAAGGAATCTAAAATATCCTTCATAAAGCCACTTATCATAAGCTTGTTTTCATCAATTATTAACGATAGATTATCCAATTTGTGATGTGCTGCTATCTGGGCTGCTTCCCAATTACTTCCTTCATTTAATTCTTCATCGCCAACAAGACAGTAAACCCGATATTTAGAGTGATTCATTTTATTTGCCAGGGCAAATCCGACCGCTACAGAAAACCCATGACCCAAGGACCCGGTTGAAACTTCAACTCCTGGTATTTTTGATCTATCTGGATGTCCTCCCAAGATACTACCAAAAGAAGTAAATGTATTGAGGAGTTTTTTTGGGAAAAAACCAAGGTCAGCTAAAACAACGTACAGTGCGGCACAACCATGTCCTTTGCTTAGGACAAATTTATCTCTTTTTTCTTCATTTGGATTTTTTGGGTCAATACGTAAAACGTTCTTGTAAAGATACAGTACTAACTCAACTATTGAAAATGCACTGGCAATATGTGTTCCACGAGCTGTAACAATCATCTCTAAAATTTGCTTGCGCAGTTCTGTGGCTTTTAATTCTAACTGCAAAACCTCCCGATTTTGTTTACTTCTCATTTTTTTAAAAATTTTAACATGAAAATTCTACCAAGATTATGAAGCTTATGTAAAGCAAAAAGTAAACCGTTGTTGGTATATTTTTTTGTAATTTTATTGTCCACTTTTAATAGTTCCTTTGCTGAGGTAGAAGAAATATTGTCAGCAGTTAACCTAAAACTGGATAAAGTTTTTTTGATTATATAAGGCATCTTAGACTTTCCTATTTTCAGCCATAAATTATATTCCATTACATAATTTCTTGTACCTGTAAAAGGTCCAAATTGCAGATATGCTTTTCTGCTTAGAAATGTTGAAGGTTGAGTAATAAAATTAACAATAATAAGTAGAAAGAATTTATTAATATCAAGAAGGGTATTTTTATAACTGGTCACAAATCGAGAAATAATTTTCCCATCTTTGTCTATAATATCTCCATAGCCTGTCACCCAAAGAGTACTTGTATTCTTCTGGAAATATCTGCCTATTTCTAACAACGAGCCATCTTTATAAACATCATCGGCATTAATGTATGTCAATATTTCACCGCTTGATTTTTCAAGCCCTTTATTTATTGCATCCAATTGGCCCTTATCCTTTTTTGAAGACCATCGAAAAATTTCTGGATACTTTTTCGCATATCGTTTTATTATCTCTGCAGTCCCATCTTTTGATCCGCCATCCTGAATAATAACTTCCAGATTTGGGTACCCTTGATTTATTATCGAGCTCAAAGTAGCCTCTATATAAGAGGCTTTATTATAGGAGGGGATCACAATTGAAATCTTAGGTAGACTTTCTGTTTTTCTGTAGCTCATCCAAAGGTTTTAAAGATTCCTTTCTTACCAAATCTTCTATTTTCTTTTCTATTCTTTTTGTTCTGATATATGAAACATAAACAGTTGGAATAACCAATATAAATGCTCCAATCATAGCAAGGTCAAAGGCTCTATTAACTGCAATTGTTGCAGAGAAAGCACGAAAAGCTTCAGGAAATATTGCTATAAATATTGCTCCCATCCACGCAGTAAGCCAAAATAAAATTTCCAAGCCGTTGATTTCACCCCTTCTATAATGAAGGTAAGCAAAATAAATCATTACTAATGCAAATACTAAAGCAATAACTTGTAGTCCTAAGATCATTTAAATATTTTCCATTTTAATATATTAGTAAATATTCCCAACGCATCCAAAATTGTCACCCCTTTAAACTTATCATAGTATACAGTTTCCACAGGCACCTCACAATACTTGAAACCAAAATGTTTAGTCTTAATCACCATTTCTGTTTCAATATCATATCCCGCTGATTCCAACTTCATTTTTTGGTATGCTTTTTTAGTCATTGCCCTGAAACCACATATCGGATCTGAAATATAGATTCCATATAATAACGAGATTAATACTGATTCTATTTTATTCCCAATATATCGCACCAAAGGAACTCCTATATTTAAATTCCTTGAACCAAAAACAACATCATATGTTTCCATGCTAATTTTTCCAACAAACTTAGGCAAATCAGAAGCTTTATGCTGCCCATCAGAATCCATTAAAATTACAGCACTAGCACCTAGCAGAATTGCCGCTTCGCAACCGGTTTTAAGCGCTGCACCTTTTCCCAGATTTACTTTGTGCCGCAAAACAGTAACCGGATATTTTTTTGCCAACTGAAAAGTTTTATCAAAAGATCCGTCATCAACCAAAATGACAGGAAGGTTAACCCCCTTAAGACTTTCAAGCAAATTGTCAATTCTTTTGGCTTCATTATATGCCGGTATGACTAAATATATTTTCATTTTCAAGCCACCCAATATCCTCTGGTAAAAAGACCAACTAGGATCATTTGTAAGAGTATAAACGAAACCACCACTAATTTAAAATGTCTTCCTGAAAACCGTACTAAAAATGGGAGCATAAGAAACGACATTAAAGAATACCTTGGCATCGAAGAGAGGGTTCCTGTAAGTGTTGGCAGTAGCAAACTACCAAAAGTGAATATAAAGTAACTGAATCTAATTTTCTTAAATGAAACAAACAATAGACCTAAAGCTATCAGAGTAAAAGAAAATTCTAAAAAAGCATTGAAAAAAGGTAATGAAATTGGGGAAACAGTTAAAAAAATCTTAATGTACCTGAACAGAACTTGCGGCAATAGAATAATTTCATTTCTCCTTTCTGCCCCAAACAGTGGCTGGGAAGTTAAAAAATATAGGGGATTATCAAATTCAAACCGTAGATAAAGCATATAAAGCAGGATACCCGTAGGGGCAAGTAAAATCCCAATCAGAGCTTTGACAAATTGTTCGCTTTTTAACGATATCTCTTTATTCTTAATTTTTAAGTATAGTTCGGCAAGAAACACAGGTAGAAGCAAAAGTCCGAAAATTCTGGTGGCGGAGGCTAATCCTGCCAATACTCCTGCGGCAATAAAATTTTGTTTTCTCATTAAATAGAAAAATCCAACTACAAGAAGCAAAAACAAAGATTCGGTATATATCGACCCGAAATAAAAAGCAGTCGGAAAAGCAAGCAGTAATATAATAGATTTTAGGCCAATCTCTTTTTTGTAATCGAGGATAACTAATTTGTAAAAAAAATATAAAGCTATTAGTAAAATTAGATTTGAAAGTATCAATCCGCTATAGAAAAAGGTTGGATCTACATAAATTCGCGTGTCAAGATTGGGATCTTTGGGTAAAAGAATATTCGCTTCCGTAAATATTCTTATGAGTAACGGGTACAAAGGAAAGAAAGCCTGCGAATACTGCGCGCTGTAACTATCTTGAGCAATTCTTAAATAATGCACCCCATCGAAATTTCCAAAGCCCCATACCCAAGAAGGTAGTCCAGTTGGCTCCAATACCGTATTATAATAAGGAAACCTTACTCCAAAATCAGTAATAAAAAGAATTGCCAAAGCTGACACTGCAAATAATACCACCCTCCAAACTATAAAAATTTTAAATATTTCCAACCTTTTCATAAATCTAATTATACTTATTATTTTCCGTATTTTTGTAAGCAATAAAGCAATAATTACCGAAATTGGGAAAAATTATAAAAAGTGGAAAAAATAAAGAATTAACCAAAAATAATAACTTTTTTAAAGAATCGAAATTAATAGTATGCACCCATCCATTCGTTCCGAGTATTTCTTTTCTTCCGTACTTAAAAGTCTTATATCCCTTTATTTCAAATTCCTGCGGGTGAAAACCCGATTTATGTAACTGAAGTGGGTTTCCATCAACTGCCGGATGAAAAAAGTAGCCTAAGGATGTCGTAACAATTACTTGTCTTTTAGCAATTCTCTCCATATTTTCTATCAACTTCCATGAATCTTTTTTTGGCAAGTGTTCAATTAAATCTGATGCAAAAACTACATCAAAAGATTTTGCTCTAAATCTCATTTTTCTTACATCTCCTAAAATATACTTATCATGTACTTTCTTACTTTTTAGATAATCTATATACGGCCTAAATTTGTCTATCCCAACTGCATATTGAACTTTCATTCTCCTTCTTATTAATTCCATCGGTATACCTAGTCCGCTTCCAACATCCAGAATGTTCTTTGCGGATTTATCAATCACCCAACAGATAGGATCTGTCCAAACCATCAGATGATATTTGAACCCTATTAGTTGCTTATCTATATCATTGTAAAGCTTAAGAATTAGATTTTCATATTTGACTGCATACCATATACCCGATATAAAACCCAACCAGTATTTTACTAATACGTCAAAACGTCCGGTTAAGGAAATTAAAATTGAATGAACGAGTAAATATATTGGATTAATAACAAAAATAAAAATTAGAAAATTTAACAAAGGTGCATTTTTTCTCATAAAAATTATCTTGTTTCGACTTACTCTGTATGCCCTTTCTTTATTTCTAATACCAATATAATCAATAAGCGGACTGATAAACGTTGACTTTATTCCTTTATGCCAGGCTCTTGCAGTAGGAACAAATAAAATCTTAAAGCCAGCCATTCTTGCTCTAAATGAAAAATCCAAATCCTCATATGGAATAAAGTAGTCTTCATCATATCCACCAATTTTCTCAATTACTTTTCTTTCGACCATCCAAATACAGCCCACTCCAGAAATTTCTATCAGCCTGTCGTATTGTCCAAGATCTTTCTCTCTAATGCCTACAGCAGAAACTCTGCCTGTGAGCAAATTAATGTCACAGCCGATTCCCTGTAACACATTTTTTCTTTCCATGTCGTAAATTTTTGGCTGAACAATTCCAACATCTTTTCTACCCTTGAGTATTTTGGCAAGCTCACCGACCATTGTTCTATCCGCTAAAGAATCATCATCCATAAAAAGAAAGGTCTCCCCTTTTGCAAATTTAAAACCTAAATTTCTCCCTCCGGCAGCCCCTAAATTTTTATTGCTTGTTATGACTTTGACTCTTGGGTATTGCCTATTTAGCCAAGTTGAAACAGGGGCAAAGGAAGCGTTATCAACTACAATCATTTCAAGTTGATTATATTCGGAATGACTTAAAGACCCTATACATCTTATTAAATCTTGCTTTCTATTCCTTGTTACCACAATTGCTGAAACTAGATTTTTTCTCATGCCTCCTCTTTTTTAAACAACAACATATTAATAATCCCAAGTATTAATAAGCCTAAGGACAAACTGCTTGAAATATAGAGAAAATTATTCAGTCCAAATACACTGGCAAAAACTGCCAGTAAGAGTAGTGCAAAGGCAAGATACATATGACGAATGTTACCGCTTCTAAAAATAAACAAACTAATAAATAAAACTATGAAGATAAAATTAATCAAAAATTCAGGGTGCAGATTTTTATTTTGCGCACCAAGTATATAGAAGACAATCATAGGTAATAAAATTACAAGCGATTCTATTAAAATCATTTTATTTTTCCTCGTTGATCCAAATAGATAAGAAAAATAGACGAAAAGATAAAAAATATAACAGCGATAATAATACCTTGTGTCAGGGCATTCTGAAGCATAAACTTTACCTTAATTCTGTCAGCAAGCTCTTTATCAACAAACCAACCGTTTGCAAATCCATTGATGCTAAAATGAGGCAAATCTATTTTATTACCGGAAGAATCTGTTATTTGCCAAAGTGGGTGAAAAGTTTCTGAAAAAATCAAGATATACGGTAATTTTTGATTTGTTAAATTAATCTCGTACTCCGTAGGATTTAGCTTTACAGATTTTATTTCGGCAGTACCCAGTGGCATTACAGATGGATTATCCTCCTCCAATACCAGCTGATAAGGAAAAACTTTTCTAATGCTGATGTTTTTTAATAATACTTCTGTGGGATTATTTAATCCCGTTTGCGGGGATAACATAAAAATCATTCTGGCAGAGGTAGCATTTAATACCGGGGTGTAACTTAATTTCACATTTCTCCATCCTGATGGATAAGTACTAAAATCAATATTTCTGCTGACTGCGGGCTTTATTAACCCATGGGAATCGGTCGGGTCAGTATCATGAGTCATAATAAACATAGGTGCTGTGCCACCTACATGATAAATATCAAAACTCACCTCATATATATCCTCAATACTTACATTTGGAATATCAAATATTAAACTGACTATTGCGTTGGAGGGAGCCCCCCGGAAGTAACCTTCCCCACTTTCCGGATCTTTTTGATAAGTAAACCCTGGATCCGGATGTAGTTTTTTGTTATCATAAAGATCAGTTAGGATATTTTTCTCCTCACCTGTTTCCAGCTGGATTTCATGAAACCCCTCATCCAGTCTAATTTGCGGATACCTAATGATATTTACACCAACCTCTGCAGCGGAAAAATCAACTGCTTTATTATCAATCTGAATAATTTGGGGTGGATTTTTGATTAGTTGTTCGTCTACTTCCTTAAGCTCTACTGAATAATCCCCTTTTTTGTTAATAAGGTAATCAAAAACAATCAATTGCTTACCTAAATTCTGTTTGACAGGATTATATTTTGGTGCCAAGCCTAACTTAGCAAGATATTCATTCAAAATATCTTTAACTTGATTTACAGCCTCCTTTAAGCTTTGTTCGTCAAACTCATTTTCCAAAATGTTTTTTTGTCTGATTAGCTGACTAAGAATTAAATCTCTCGCCTGGGGGGTATTTAAATAAATGCTCAATGTATCTTTCCCCACACTAATACATTCTTTAAACTGATTTTCATATCTTTTTATTGCTTTATCTGCTTCTTCCAACCTCCGACCTCTTTTTAAAAGTACAACTTCTTTCAGTCTCTTCCCGCTTAAATCAAAACAGTTTATGACCCGATCGTTTTGATTTAAGAAGGAAAATAAACTTTCCTTAAACAGGGTTAGTACAAAAAGGGGTGAATCAGGCAGGAAACCAACTTTTGCGATATCATTTATCGCTGTTTCTTTATCTATCAACCCTAAAGGTGAATATTTTATTTTACTTGTCGGGATAATTGTATTTTTAAAGATAAATTTATCCAAACTTTGTTCCTTTTGAATTTCAGTCAGGAAGCTATCATTTAAATTATTTATCTCATTCCAGACATTTAAAGAAGAAGTTGGATTGGGTATACCTCTACGAACTAACTTACCTGATGAATAAAAATGTCTTGCTCGATATTCATCTTTAACCCTCCATATTGAAAGCGGTCCAAAATCTGTTTTGTATTCTATAAATGGTGGCTTGGTGGCAAGCCAAGCATCAATTCTTTCTGGATTTTCTAAGATTCTGTCTCTGAACAATGTTTCATTGTGGACAACAACCCAGCCAATATTTAATGACACAAGCGCTTTTTGAATATTTAGTGTATCTTGTTTATGTATAAGCAGTAGAATATCTCTTATTCTTGAGTCGACGGGAGGTACACCGATTTGATACCCGATGGATGATCCATTAAAAAAATATTGACTTGGCTCGACACCTGTATAATTCCAGTTATAATCTATAGATTCACCCCAAGATAACGGAAGATGCAGAATTCTGGTATCATCTGCTTCTATTTTACTTTTTATCCAACTGTTGGCCTGCGAATAATATGACGGGATAGAAACTGCATACTTTCTTCCCTCGCTTACAAATAACTTACCCAGCCAAAGCGGCCAGACTAAAACTATTAAACACATAACGATTACAACTAGTAGTGGTAAGTGTAGATAATCCATTTTTTTTGCTTTAAAGATTGAAATAATTTGATTAATACCTAAAGCAAAAAGCAACGAGAAAGGTATAGTTAAAAGGATTCCCACTTTCTCATATGTGTTTCGAAGCGGGGCAAGGAATTGAAACAGATCAAAAGGAATTCTGTTTAACTCTCCCAAAGGAGGGTTCACTCCTTTAGATAATGCCAGCACTAAAACAGTCAATACAATTAAAAATCTCCAAGGAGTCAACTTATAATTGGTTCTTATGAGGGCGGTATAAAAGATTATCAGTGTGGGAACCCAGGAAAGCATTATAAAAAGAGGGTGTGAATATATTTCCCCCCAGTCACGAACAACATATAGATAAAATCTGCTTAAGCCCCGTAATATAATTGAGGGCTCATGGTAAGGCTTTAAAGCCGCTAAAACATCCGACCCTCTACTCATTAGTTCACCTTGGGTAAATTGACCCAAGGTATAATTGCTTGATTGTAAAAGGTTAGTAATCCACCACAAATTACTTCCAATCCAAGAAATTATCAATAGAAAAAAATAGGTTAAAAGAAATCTTCTTGCCAATTTATCACTCCAAGAATCAAACAATATTACCGCTATGTAAACTGTCCAGAGCAACCAAAGAGAGAACAGAAAACCTAATGCGCCAAACACATAGGCTAGTAAAAAAGAAACTACATTTATTATTAAGATAGAAACATATTTTTTATTTTTGATTCCCCAGACCAAAATTAAAAGAGAAAGAGGTACCAAAAGAAGCATTAACATGGCGTTATGCACTCCCCTTTGCCAAACCGATAAGGAGGTTAGATTAAAGATATAAAACAAGCATGCAATAAGAGACGTCCATTTATTAAATGAAAAGTTCAATCCCAAATAATAGATACTTAAGGAACTTCCAAAAAGAATGGTAAAGAAGATTATTTTTTGAGTCATGCCCGAATCCATTCCCAGTTTTTCCAGTATCGAAAGGGTTAAATAAAAGGGTACTGCGGTATAAGTTACAGGGCTTGAGATTCCTGTGGCGTGAGATTCCCACCAGGAACTTGTAACCTCCTCAAGTTGTTTTTGAGGAGCATAAGTTGGGATGCCTATATCTCCGCCGGCAATAATTTTATTGTTCGGCAACCAAATCAAAACCAAAAACAGTGAAATGAAAAAAAGAACGAAAATAACTTTTGTGTCAAATTTTTTTAAAATATGCATCATTTACTTGCACCTCCTAAATATTTTACACCTATCAGCTGCACTGCAATCTCGGGAAAAATCAGCACCAATGGAAGGAGTATTATTGAAAGCGGGACAACTATTTTCTGCCACCAGCTTGCCCCTATCCGACCCTCGTAACTGCGAGAACCGTATATGATTTTTAAACCTTGGCCATATACTTTAAAGCCCATTTTTTTAAAATCCGCAGCATTCCATGTTGATTTGTGTTTATTATAAATATTTCCATCGTAAACTCCCTGATCACAATGACCATTTGGGACGGAAATAAGCACTGCCTTAGTTGCAACACTCACGGCTTTTCGGATGAGTTTTTTTGCATCTTTTTTGTTAAGGTGTTCTATCACCTGAAATAAAATCACCACATCAAAGCTTTTTTTGTTAAAATTTATATTTCTTAAATCAGCCTTTGTAACTTTTTTATAAAACCCACTCCTTCTGCATATCTTAAGATAAGGCTCGTATATATCTACACCGAAAAACTGATGGATCTTGCCCTTATTTAAAACCTCTGCGGCAGCACCAACTCCACAACCTAAATCCAAAACCTTTAGGAATCCTTTTGGTAACAGGTGCTTGAGTATTAATTTGTATGTGGGCGGGAATGTATTTGTCATCTTAATTTAACTTTTGATTTTGAATTTCTAAGGTGGATAGTATCTCCTTTGCCCTTTTATTCCAGGAAAATTGACTCATGATCATTGCTTTTGCGTTTAGCCCCAGTTGATGATATAAAATTTCATTTTCATTAAGTTCTAATATTTTCTTTGCAAAAGCCTGAAGATCTCCAACTGCAACTTTTATCATACCCTTTGGATAATAGGAGGTGTATGCTTTTAAATCAAAGCCAACAGCAGGTAGCCCAAAAGCCATTGCCTCTGCTGCTGCCATACCGCCACTATCATAAAATGACGGATGTACAACTATTTTACTGCTTTGAAAAATTGAATATTTTTTATCGCCGTCATATTGATATCCAAATAAGATAACATTATCTTCAAGTCCAAGGTTTCGAATTCTTTCCTTCACATCTGCCATTAAAGGCCCGTCCCCGATCATCGCCAGTTTTGCATGCGGTATTTTTTTAGTTACTAACTTCCAAATATCAATTAACTCGACAACGCCTTTTTGAGGATGAAATCTTCCCTGAAAAACTCCAATATATTTTTTATCTATTATTCTCTTGTGTGTTTTGATATACTCCGATATTGCTTCAGTATCAACTGCTCCCAAAAAAACTATTGCCTTATTTTTTTTTACAAGTTTAGGAAATTGTCTCTTCTCCTTCTGATTACTAACCAAAACATAATCTGCAAATTTGGAAATCAGAGGCTTGATAGGAAGTTGGACAAACCAATATAAAAATGTCCTAAATCTATAAACTTTATCTCTTTTCCCTTCGGCAAAACCTTTAAACGGGTTTGGGGCGGTCTGATACCAAGCCGCTGCCCAAGTCATTTTTGAGAAGCGCACCTTAAGTATAAAAGCCGGCAGTGAATCCATCCAAAATTCAGAAGCAGAATAAATCGTGGCTGATGGTTGATAATTGATAGTTGATACATCAAATGTCAAAGCAAAAATTAAAGAGCGAATGATCCGTGCAAAGTAGCAGATAATAAAGCCAAATTTACACCATCCCCCCATCTTCAGAGTTCTAATCATTAACCATTGTCCATTATCTATTAGATGTTGTCTTTGCAACATCTCCCGTCCTTCTTCCCAAACGATAACAGTCACTAGGTGCTTTTTACTCCATCTTCTTGCAAGCTCAATATATATCCTGTCTCCTCCGGAAAGTCCTTGTCCCAAAGAAGAGAGTGCGATAATATAAATTGAAGGTTTAGTATTTTTCATACTGTAGAATTCTACCTCATAAAATGCAATTAGAACAGAAACTAGAAACAACTTACAGAAAAAAATCTTTCAGTGCATTTGTTCTCTTAATTATTTTTATCTCTTTTTTATCATTTATTACTGTAAGGGGCGCTTTCAACTTAGCATTAGGAGGGGATGATTGGGGGATACACTATCTTATTTGGGGAATCTTCGATATTAGAAAAGAGGCTAGTTACTTTAACCCATTTACTTATTTTTGTACATACTGCCCTCATTATTTTTTCCTCTCCATCATCAGTAGAGTCTTTGGATATGAACCATTTTATTATTTTCTCGCATCATTTATATCAAGAGTACTTGTCGCTTTGAGTCTTTTCTATCTTCTCAAAAAGATTACCGAGGAAACTATGATAGCTTTTTTGGCAAGCTGTTTTTTTGCGGTAACTTATTTGGGGATAGAGGCAACGGACTGGGCCTTCAATTACAACCATATATTAGGTATCGGCATATTGACATTATTCTTTGTTTGGTACTTTAAAGCAAAAGAAACTTTAAAAATCAAACCACTAATAATTTCTGCTTTGCTATTTGCGAGCGCTCTTGTTGTATCCCCCCCTAGAATGCACGGAATGATACCCCTTATTTTAATTTTAGAGCTGGGCTGGTGGCTGATCGACGGAAAAAAGTTTAATCTGAAAATTGCTTCCCTAAGAATATTTATTCTTATCGTTACTAACTACATTATTCTATACGGGGTTAGTGATTTGTATTTTTTAATCAGAGACCATTTAATAAAAGGTTTTGAAATCGGGCCTTTCTTTATAGGCAACGGCTACGGTGCAAGGGAGTGGAATACCCAAAGATCGTTGGAAGGAATTGACTTTTTAAGGCAAAAATTTATTGCCGGACAGTCGGATTTAATTATTGATCCAATTGCAACACTGGGAAATTATATTATGCCGGATATGCTTTGGAACAAAATTCCTTTTTCACAAATATCTCTACTTTGGAGACCCCCTTTCACCTTCTTTTCTTATATACTTCCCATTTCTCTGGTATACGGTGGATTAACATATATTGTTCTTTATTTCGCAAGAATTAAAAAAAAGGTTTCTTTTTTGTATATTTTAAATTTATGTTTTTGGATATTATTTATCTATCTCCTTCAAAAAGTTAATATAAACACTTTTTCATACCCGAGAGTTGCCTTTGCTCTCGTTGGCGGATTTACTATTATTTTTTCCGTATGGTTATTTTTCTTACTCAAAAATACTAAACCACTTATTGCCCTAATGCTTTTGTTAGGACTGGGATGGATGTTTACTTTCATACTGTTTCCATGGATTATAAGTCCATATGGAATCATACTTACCTGGGGAAGGTATTCTGTTCAACAAGGAGCAGGTCTCGCAATCTGGATGGCAGTAGTTTCGTTTATTACGATAGATTATTTAAATAAAAAAAGAAAATTTTTTTTATTAGGAATCACTTATTTGCTAATCGTACTTTTTATATTTATGCACGTTATGTTTGCAAACGATTATTTAACCTATGTTGCAACTTACAGAAGTAAGCAAATTGATACCAAATTTTGGAATATAATCATAACCGAAGTCTCCAAAATCGATAGAGATGGGTTGAATATTTTCTTGCTGCTGACCGACCAACAAAGTGCCGAAATTGCTGAAGCAATACGTTTTGGTTTCTACGGAAGAGCCTCCATATTCTACAATACCAGAAACTGGGATTACAGCACATTCATGGTCGTCAATGAATATGAAAGCATACTTTCCTCTGTTTATGATGGAAGATACCTAATTAAACAAGGCCGTAAACCAATTCCGACAACAATTGACAGAATTCATGCATTTGCCCTACAAAATAAAGAGATGTACAACGTTACCGAACAGGTACGAGAAAAGCTTAAGGTAGATTTGGAAGCTTTGAAAAAAGGTACCCTATCCCTCCCGCAAACATTTCAATAGCTTTCAAAAAAAACATACCTGCTCCGCGGGTAGGATCTGAAAGAATCAATTTCCAATTTTTCAAATATGCAGGTCTAAAAATGAAAAAAAATAAATCCGTTATTTTTAAAGGATATTTTTTAAGATATATCCCTGATTTGAAAGCATAATAAAATTTCTTTTTGGCGACCATCCAAAGGGTTAATTTGCCTTCGTCATGGAGAATTTCAGCATTGACTCTTATAACTTCATACTTTTCTCTAATCCTTCTGGTTAAATCCCAATCCTCTCCCGATATCATCTCTTCATCCCAACCTCCAACTTTCCAAAAAGCATTTTTTTTAAAAAATCTGGCAGCTTCTATACTGTCATCTCCGAGGTAGCATTTTTTTTCTAAGCGCCGACACTTTGCCCAAAATCCAACTCCCCTAGATTCCTCCGGAATAATAATCCCACCTATATCCAGTTTACCCATAATTTTAGTTAGGCATTCTGCAATAACTTTTTTAGTCAGTATCATGTCTGCATCAATAAATAAAAGGTATTCTCCTTTCGCTTTTTTAGAGCCTAAGTTTCTTACTTTTCCTCTTTCCTGGTGACTCTTAAGACTTATCAAATTAAGATTTAACTTCAATTTTTTAATCTTATCTTGGACTACAGCATTAGTATTATCACTTGAGCAATCATCAACCAAAACAACTTCTATGTTTTTAAAACTCTGTCTGGCAACAGATTCCAGACACTTACCGATAATTCTCTCCTCATTAAATGCAGGAATTATGATGGAAACAAGCGCCTTCCCTGTTGCATTGCTCATTGTCGTAATGTTAACCTAGCCATATTAATCTTGCAAGAAAATGGAATTAAAATATCTAAAAAGAGCCTTGTTGTGGGTTAAAGAATTATCGATTACTTTATTAAAATTCTGGATAAATAATCCCAAAGAAACTCCCGCAATTTTAGTATTTATTCTTGAAAAATTAATTGCCTCTCCCAGATTTTTTGCAAAAAATGTATTAGTTGAAAAACACACTAAAAAAGCAACAACTGCAATTAATAAAACAGTTCTGCTTTATAAAAAATATGGAAAAAGTTTTGATTATACAAAACAGAAAAGTTATGAAGTTTTAGAACCTCATCTTTGGAGTAAATTTCAAATTCTTTATTTTTTGGTCAGAAAGCTAAAACCAAAAAATGTTGTAGAAACTGGAGTAGCAGCAGGAGAATCTACAGGATATATATTGCGAGCATTAAAAGACAACGGGTTTGGTAAACTTTATTCAATAGATCTTCCTTTTCAGTGGTATATATACGGAAATCATAAACTTCATCTGGACAGTTTGCCAGCCGGAAAAATACCAGGATTTCTGGTACCGGCTAATTTAAAGACAAACTGGAAACTTTTTTTAGGAAATACTCGTGATAAATTACCAGTCTTACTTAAAGAATTAGGCGAAATCAATATATTTTTTCATGACAGTGAGCATTCGGATAAAACTATGGCTTTTGAATATGAAACTTGCTGGCCATATATTAAAAAAAATGGACTTTTAGTCAGTGACGATATAAGTTACGAAAAGACTTTTAAAAAGTTTACAAATAAAATTAAAGCTATTTTTTTTAGATTTCAGGAATTTGGAATCATCAAAAAATAATATGGCTAATTTCAAACCTCTAAATAACTATGCTCTATTTATACTGAATAAGCTTATTGAGAAATACTATCTGAAGCCACCATTTCTTGATGTTGCCTGCGGAACCGGATACTTATCTAAACATTTAGCAAGTAAAGGTTGGGAAGGCGTAGCAATTGATTACTCTCGCAAAGCTGTAAATATTACCAAGGAAAATTTAAAAGGATACCAAAAGGTAAAGATGGAAAAAAAATTCTTTTCAAAAGTTTCCGGTAAATATAATACTGTCTTAATGTTCGATATTTTAGAACATATCAAGGATGATACTTCTGCTTTAAGAAAGGCTAATTTGTTGTTATCGCGGCACGGACATTTAGTCATTGCTACCCCAAGTAATCCTAAAGAATGGAGATGGGATGACAACTTTTATGGACATTTTAGAAGATATACCCAAAATGAATTAAAAGAAAAACTCATCAAAGCTGGATTTAAACCAATTATCTTTTGCGATTACACTTTCCCTGTCTTTTGGGCTCTTCGAAGGATTTACACTAAAATAATTAGCAATAAAAAAAGAGTAGTAGATAGAGAGAAACAAACCGAACAAAGCTCTTTTTCCTATGCTTGGAACATACCAATCATATCATCTATTCTAGACAGAACTTCCTTTTTGTGGCTGCCCATTTTCATTATTCAATATGTATTTTTCAAAAAATTCATATCTTATGGTAACGCACTGATAGTTTTAGCAAAAAATGATAAAAAGTGATGAATATCTTCCAAAAAACATCATCCTATCGCTTCCGTCTGATGACCACAGCCTATGATAAATGGCTCAAAGAAAATGAAAGAGTGTTAGATATTGGTTGCGGTAGGGGAACTATTACAAAACTATTAAGGCATCATTATTCATTACAACTACAAGCGTGTGATATAAAAAATTACTTGATTTATAATGATATTCCTTTTAAAAAAATGGCCAGTGACAAATTACCAAAGTTTAAACGTAAATTTGATACGGCCTTATTAAACGATGTACTCCATCATATTCCAAAAGAAAATCAAGAAAATCTTATAAAGGATGCTTTAAGAGTTGCCAAAAAAGTACTAATATTTGAAATGAAACCGAGTCTTGTGGCAAAAATTAGTGATGCTACCCTTAATAAATTTCATTATGGAGATCTAAGCACACCTTTATCTTTCAGGGATTTGTCAGAATGGAAGAGTCTTTTTAAAAAGCTTCATGTAAAATTAGAAGTAAAAGTAATGAGGAAACCCTTTTGGTACCCTTTCTCCCATATAGCATTTCTTATTCAAAAATGAAATTTACTTTATTTTCCCTGCTAATGATTTTTATTACTTTTTTCGCAATAGGACAAAGTTTGCATTTTGCCTTAGATGGTGATAGTTGGTTGACTCTTTATAGATATATTAAAGACTTTACTGCTTTTGGGTCACACTTTGATTTAACAAATTACTCTACTGATTATGGTAATTATGTGTTTGCAAATATCATTATGGGAATTATTTATAGATTATTTTCTTTTAATCCTTTTCCATACTATCTGGTATCCATAATCCTTAGAGTTATTGCTGCAATTTCTTTCTATCCTGCAGTCTCCGCTGCAAGTAAGGATAAACGAGCCGGCTTTCTTTCGTCTGTCTTCTTTGCTTGCATGTTTGCAGGAATAGAAACAACTAACTGGGTATTTAATATGAATACTTATATTTCAATTACACTTTTTAATTTATTTATCTACCTATATTATTCAAAAGATTTTCAATTATCAAAACGGGGCATATTAACATCTCTTATTCTTACATCATCATTCATCGTAACTCAAAACAGAATGCATGGACTTCTATTCATCACTCCTCTACTAATTATCTCTAATATAGGGAAAATTAATATACAGAATTTAAAGAGGTTTTTATTTCAAATCCTCGTTTTCTTCTCTCCGATTCTTGGTTATAGATTTTTAACTAGATCATCAGATGATACTGTTTATATGAATTCTTTTGTTCAATCTGTAAGTCAATGGAAAAACTTTATATTAAGCATTTTCTCAAACATTGAGAATGCAATACTACCTGATACTTTATTTAAGATAACAAACGAATTAAAAGCCCTTTTGGTTATTTTAATCTTCCTAGGTCTACCTATCATGCTTATCAAGCTCCGTTCTCAAAAATATCTCTTCACTTTAATTAGTTTATCTGTGTCCGTCTTTTTCTTAATAATTCCTTTGATAGTGTTTGGTCCTGCGGGAACATTATCTTCTGACCACAGATATCTAATTATACCCGGTGCATATATATTGGTAGCGTTTGCAATTCTTTTGTCAGAACTTTTAAGACAAAGAAATCAATTTTATAAAATTTTGGCGATTAGTTTCATAAATATAATAATCATTATTAACTTAATCAGCTTGAGGAATTATTTTGATATGCTATCTGAAAATGGAAGATTAGCAGAAGATGCTGAAAAACAATTCAAGTTTATAACATCACAAATTGGGGCGCCAAAAAATGATGCTCCGTCAGTTTTTCTATTTATTTCAGATAATCCTTTTTATCTGTATAATGCTATAACTTTTGGATTTTCCTATCATATGATGCTTATTGATCCAAGATTTGGAATGGATTACCAAAAATCCCCCTTTCCTGCCGACAACATGGAGAGCTTAATTGATGTTTTAAGCGGGCCGGAAAGCAAAGAACTAAAAAGATACGGCTATAATCCCATAAAAATACCTATTGAAAATGTTTATACATTCCAACTTCAAAAAAAAACTCTAACAAATATCACACCTCGGGTAAGAGAATACTTAACTGGAAAGCTTTATATCCCATGAAAGACTTAATAAAAAAATGAAAAATCTTCCCTCGATCACTGTTATTACAGGTGTATTAGATAGTCATATACCGACTTTTAAGCAGGTTTTAGATTCGCTTAAGCTACAAAAATATCCAAAAAAGTTAATTCAGCATATTGTCATGGATGGTGGATCCACCAATAAGAGCCCCGAACTGGCAAGAAGATACGGTTGTTTGGTAATAGTAAGAAAAGATTTAAAAGATAAAGACGAAGCTCGTGTTGGTATAGCAATTAAAAAGGCAAAAGGGGATCTAATTCTCATGCTTCAATCAGATAATATCCTTACATCAAGCGACTGGCTTTTAAAAATGGTTAAACCCTTTATAGAGGATGGTAAAGTTTTTTGCACATTCAGCGCATATAACTCTTATCACAAAGATATGCCTGCTACAACAAGATACTGTGCGCTTTTTGGATCACCTGATCCAACACTATACTACCTTAATAAAACAGAAAAAATACGGATGGACAAGACTCAATATAATAAGGGGAAAGTTATAAAAAAAACTCAGGATTATTACATCGTACAGTTTAATCAAGATAATCTACCTACTTTGGGTGACAATGGCCACTTGTTTCTAACAAGTGTTATGAAGAGAGTGGTTAAGGATTATGAAACATACATGCATACAGATGCTTTTAGTGAGCTTCTCGACCTCGGATATAATACTTTTGGAGTTGTAAATAATTCAATTATTCACACCCAAAAAGCCAATATAATTGATTTAATAAAAAGAAGAATTGAGGCAAAAGAACAGTTTTATGATCAAAACAGAGGTAAAAGAAAATATCTAGTATTTAATTGGAATTCTTATCAAGATCGAATCAACCTGACAAAATACATTATTTTCTCTTTCACATTTATTATTCCTTTTATTGAAAGTGTGAGGGGGTATGCAAGGATTCGGGATCGAGCTTGGTTTTTGCATCCGTTAATTTGTTTCGGAATGGTGATTGCATACGCAATATCGGAAATAAAATGGTTACTTAAAAAGCTCTCTTTTTAAGAGTCGCAATTATTACAATCGCAATAAACGCCAGAAGCGAAATTGCTCTATATTTCTCAATTCCTTGTTGAACAATATACTCTAGCTCAAGCGTGAAATCGCCAGTTTGATTGATAAAATAACCATTAGTAAATCCGTTTACAGTAAAATGTGCAAACTCCTGGCCGTTTCTTAATTTGGCTTTCCAATCAGGAGAAAAAGTTTCGGAAAACACTAGCCAAAAAGGAGTTTTTGCATTTTTTATGTAAATTTCATACCTTGTATTATTTATTTTTTTAAACTCGATATCAGGTTTGTCTAAATTTGTGTCGTAATTAATATCTTTATCTTGTTGATCCCTAAGATAAAAAGCATCCGGCAAGGAATTTAATTTTAATAAAGAATTCCAATTATCAACTTCCAATAGACTGCCGACTGCATATATTCTTGGATAGAAATAGCTGTCATTAATCCGATAAATTTCCAAATTAGCAGTGGAATAAATTTTACTCCAGTAGTCATTTGCTATTGTCGTCCCCTTATCCAAATAGATACTCCCGATCCTTACTTTCGGAATTAGATTAACTGAACTTGGAATAAAAGTTAATTCGAGATGATCTACATTAATAGGAGAAAACTTTGCATACTTTTCAGTGGGAACTTTTATGTTTAAAGTAAACAGCTTTGTTTTGTTGACTTCGTTTTCAGATAGCGTATAAATATTTTCTGATTTGCCTTCAAAGACCAAGCGCTGCCCATCCCGATCGACAATATCTACCCTAATTTGACCTGCACCGTCTGATTGCATTTCAAAACTTAGAAAGTTTATATTCGACCAATCTGAATTTAGGGAATCTAATTTACACTCTCCGAAAAATTGAACTTTTCTAAAAATATATGTTAGCTCTGTTAAATCGTGACAAATCCGAAAGGAGGAAAGAGAATCTGGAATAATTCCATGGTTTAAATAAAATAAAGTTGTCTCTGTATCTTCAGACTGAGAATAATCTGTATCTATATCCTTATGCAAAACCAGGTATCTTATATTTGCGTATTTTAACAGTTGTCTAATCTTTCCAGTATAAAAACCCTCTCTTAATGCCCTCCAGTAATTATCAGGATTCTTCATTGATACCAAACCTTCAAGAGAAGGTTTATCGAAAAGAAAGGAATTTGGAGGTATACCAAAATATTTATTTGGCCAGTTGTATGCTAAGCCTCCACTTACTAAAAGCGGCAATTGTAAAATCCTGAATTCGTCAGTATCCTGATTTAATAATTCATTAACCTTTTTGTAATCAGCTGGAACACTGACATAAAAATTTATATTGTCATCTCCGAAAACCTTTCCTCCCCAAACAGGAATAAATAGAAAACCAAATATCAAAATTACTAAAAATATAGAGATATATCGAGAAATTTTTGACAGATATAATATTCCTAAGGGAAAAAGCAGTGAGTATGCAAAAGTAAGAACAATCCCAAATTTCTCGTAAGGATTTCTCAAAAGTTGAAGTTGAGAGATCTTCTCAAAAAAGAATTCAAATATCTTTCCGGTGGGAAAATTAGATCCATTTAAAACAAAGTAACTAACAAGTACTATTATTAATAAGAAGTTCCTCGTATCTTTAGATTTCGTCTCCTTGAAACCAAGCCATACGACAAGTAGCATGACAAAACTAATTATTCCTTGTAGCATTGAAAGCATACTTTTGTAACCAAGTGTTATAGCGGTTAGAAACGGAAATTGGTTACTTATACTTCTTAACACCGCAATGTTTTCATTTGTACCAAAGACAGGTGAATATACTACCGTTGCCTGATAATTTAAAGGTATAATCCACCAAAGATTAGTTAAAACCCAACTCAAAAGAAAAAGTACAAACCATCCTACATATTTAAGTAAAGATATTGAAGACTTTCTAATTTCAATCAGATTTGAGAGTAAGAGAAAAAACAATACGACCCATAACGTAATTACGTTAGATGGTAATGAAAAAGCTGATGATAAAATAAAAGAGATCAAAAGAAAGGACAACAAATATAAAATATTATTTGTCTTAAAAACTTTGTAAAGAAAATATATGGAGGCTGGTAAGAGAGGCTCAAAAAAAAACATTGCTAATAAAAATCGATGCCAAATATTGAAAAAAACAAAAGTGTTCCCAATATAAAACAATGCTGCAAGTAAACAATACATTTGTTTATTGCCTAAAATTTCTTTTGCAAAAAGATATGTAAAGATAGCTGAAGTAAGAATTAAAGTTAAGAAAGTAAATATTTGTATTAAAGCAGAGGGAACACCAAGATCTTTAAGATATCCTAAAAAGACAAAATTTGGGTAACGGGTCACGGTAACAGTCTGTGGTCCACCGTAATGTATATCTTCCCATGTATATTTGTATAAATCTTGGGTTTTATGCGGATCGAGAAAAATCAAGCCCTCTTCTGCTCCACCTATAATCAAACCATGCTTGTACCAAGAAAGGGTAAAAAAGAAACAAATGGTAATTAAAATAATGACACTAACTTTACTAGTCATAAAGGCTATCATTTGTCATTTGGAATTTTTTATACCAAAGATTTATAGGGCATATAACTTATATTTATCCCTCACGAATAATACCACAAATTTTTTATTCCAAAATCTTTGTATACATCTGGGATATAAGCATTTTTACATTGCAATCAAAACTTGTCTACGTTACTATTACCGTTACAGGAAACAGGGTTCAGATGAGAATACCCAAAGCGATAATTTATGCAAATTTTGCACCATATGATAACGCTGGCAACATTTTAGATTTTTTTGTAGAAAATTTTTTATTTGTTGCTCATTTCTCATTTCAATTTCATAAATTAGGAAAGGCAAAACAAAAAAATACACTTACAATATATAAAAGAGGACAACAAGCGTATCGTCTAACTTTTTTTAATCTTAGCGTCCCGGAGTCATTGTTATACTTTTTACTTCCCATAACTGGAACACTATTTTTATTACAACTTCTTTGGTGGATTTTTCTTTTAAGGATTAGAGGAAATAAGTTTGATTATTTTTTTTCAGTCAATGCATTAACAGCCTGGCTAGGAATTATTCTTAAGAAAATAGGGATAGTCAATGAAACTATTTTTTGGATTTGGGACTATTATCCCACCCAAGGTAATTCTTTAGAAGTAAAAATTATGAGGTCGCTCTATTGGCATTTAGATAAATTTGGTGCTCAAGAATCTACTCATACCTTTTTTCTTAGCGCCAAATTACAAAAAATTAGAAAAAAGTTTGGCTTATTTCCTGAAAATAAATCCCATCCCGTAATTCCAATCGGAGCCAATGTCAAACCCATTAAACTTATGCGGAAGTCTATACCTACTATTGGTTATCTAGGAGTAATAAAACAATCCCAAGGGTTAGATTTATTGGTTGATACTTTACCTAAAATCTTAAAAAATCTTCCCGACTTAAAAATTGAAATTGTCGGTTCTGGTCCATATGAGGATAAGTTAAAGAAAAGATTAAAATATTATCAAAAAATAGTTAAATTTTATGGTTATATCGAATCCCTCGAAAAAGTCACAAAAATTATGAAGAAATGGTCTATAGGAGTTGCGACTTATACTCCAACCACCAATAATCCTGCCTATTTTGCTGATCCCTCAAAAATAAAAACTTATCTTAGTGTTGGTGTACCAGTCATCTGTACAAATGTTACCCCTTTCTCCAACGAAATAAACAAGAGCAAGGCAGGAATTGTAGTAGATTACCATGATAAAGCAAATTTTATTAGGTCTGTCGGCAATCTCATCAAATTTCAAACTAAATATTCTAAAAGTGCTCTTAAATTAGCAAGAAAATATAATTATAAAAGAATTTATAAAAACTTTTTTAAAAACCAGAATAAACTCTCTTCGATTATGTGAGCATTATTTATGCTAAAATGATTCAACGCGTATCGACGGCAATTTTCCGCAATGATCTGATAATAGATTTTATTCTTATAAAACTTTTCTATCGCCTTTCTCATTGATTCAATGTCATCTTCAACCAAAATGCCTATTCGATCACTAAAAATATCCGAAATCGCGCCTGATTTTGTAGAAATAACAGGCAAACCGCAAGATAACGCTTCAATCATAACCCTTGGTATCCCTTCTCCATACTCTTGCTCAATAAGTTGGGATGGAATCAAAAGAATATCAGCAGCACTATAATATAGCGGTAAATTTTCATTATCTATCTTGCCAACAAACTCAACGTTTTTATAACTTGAGGATTTTTGTTTTAACTGATGAGCAAGAGGCCCTAATCCTATTATGACAAATCTCATATCTTTTAATACTTTAGCAAGATCAAATATTTTTTTGACCCCTTTAACCTCAATTAATCTTCCCACAAATAACACAATAAATTTATCCTTCCAGCCCAATTTTTCCTTGCCATTTTTTTGTCTTTTGAAAATTCTTTGATCTACCCAGTAGTGGTAAATATCAATTTTCTTTTCGGGTATTCCCAAATTAACAAGCGATTTCTTAATACCAGTGGTTAGCACAAGAATTTTATCTGAATTTAACAAAGTCCATTTTATTATTTCGGTCATAAAACCCTTGTTGAATCTAAAACCGACATGTGTGTTAATTACTACTCTTTTATTAAATAATTTTCCCAAAATTACACCCATCATGGCTGCAATAAATCCATGTGATTGAATAACATCTATTTTTTTTGAATTTTTAATCATAAAAATGAAACAATCAAAAAATAAACCAGTAAAAAGATATAGGAATTTTAATACGGGATATTTTTCTAATTTAAAGATTAAGTTAAAATCCGGCCACCAAAATCTGTGAATTTTTAAAAACTTACCTTCTTCCTCTGTCTCTCCTCTATTTTTTACTCCCATGGCTTTATAAGTTCTCACAAAAACTTGATGCTTTTTTGATACCAAGTATTTACAAAGATCGGTCAAGTGAGTCTCAACGCCACCAACGGCGGGTGAAAAATATGGAGATATTAAAAGTATGTTCATTTTTTCATTCTACAACCTTTCTTTTTTAATGTATAATCGACAGCATGACAAAGCCTACAGTATCAATGATTGTTTCAAATATTAATGGTGTACAGCTTAACTTAATTGGTGCTTGTATAAACTTTCTAATCAAACCAGGCTATCCTAATTGGGAATTAATTGTTGTGGATAATGCCTCAACTGATGATAGTGTTAAATATCTTAACAAAAGGTTTAAAAATTACAAAAATTGCATTGTTTTGGAGAACCCAATCAACATGTACAGTCAAGGATTAAATTTAGGAGCAGAGAAAGCAACCGGTAAATATCTAGCATATTTTAATAATGATGTGGCTATAACAAAAACGTACTTAAATAATTTAGTCAAAGAATTTGAAAAAGATAAAAAATTAGCAATTGCGCAAGGTAAACTTTTAAACTACACGGATCATAAAAAAATAGACAGCGCCGGTGAAAGCATGGATATATTCGGAAACCCAGTTACCATTGGCTTTGGAGAAATCGATAAAGGACAATATAACCATGTTGAAGAAATACTTTCTGCAAGCGGTTCTGCCTGTGTGATAAGAAAAAGCATTTTTGAAAAACTAGGTGGGTATGACCCCATTTTTGGTATAGGTTATGAGGATATGGATTTGGCACTAAGAGTAAGAAGGTTAGGTTATAAAGTTAAAAGGTTTCCGGATGCAGTTATATATCATAAAAGGGCAGCCACGGATCTGGCAGATTTCATCAGGGTAAAAGTTAAATGGCATTTTAATAAAAACAGGTTAATTACTATGCTGAAAAATTATCCTGTCTGGCTGCTACTTAAATCTTTACCTGTCACAATTTTATTGTACCAACTGATCATCCTTTATGAGTGGATTATTCGAAGGAACTGGAATATGGGCCGGGTTCGATTAACATCTCTAATTTGGGTTATATTTCATCTTCCTGATATTATTGTTTCAAGAAATAAAATTAAAAAAATTGGGGCAAAGTCTTTGTCTGAAAAAGACTATGCTCTTTTTTCATCCAAATCCCTGTTCTCTGATTTTAGACAGTTTTTGCAAACTTAAATTATTTCCTGGCCTTAATATAAATATTTAGGCCGTTTTTACCCGGTAGAATATCATTTAATTTATCGAAAGTATTAACTAAGAAAAAAGCTAATCTGATAAGTAATGGCTTTTTGGCATTTTTAAACTTGCTTAAAGACTCCAAAGTGACAAAACTCGGCTTAACATCATATAAAAGCCTGGCTACCAAATTAACCAGATAGTGGTTGAAAGGTAGACATCGTGTAGTTAGCTCCTCCGCCTCTTCAATTTTAAAACCTGCATTTTTGATTAGCTTTTTCAGATTATTTCTTTTGTAAAGCCTTAGATGTCTGGCCCAAATTCCGGCAAAAAAATTAGTGCCGGAAATATGGGTTCCGAAAATATTTTGTAAAATCCAATTTAAAGGGTCCCAAAGAAACGGGAAATTGTAACCGGGGACTGTAAGAACAAGTATACCGTTTGGTTTTAAAACTCTATACACTTCGGATACGGATTTTCTTTCGTTTTGTACATGTTCTAAAACTTCCGTCATGATTACTTGGTTGAAACTGTTTTCCGCAAAAGGCATTGCAGTAGCGTCTCCGTTTACTAGTCTTAATCTTTTATGAGCCAAATTCTTTCTGGCTATAGTTAAGATTTTTTTGTCATTATCAAAACCTACCAAACTCAATTTAATTGGTAAGGTGGATATCAAATACAAAAAAAATCCATCTCCGCAGCCAACATCTAAAACTTTATCTCCCACTTTTAAATCCAACCCCTCTAATATTTTAGATGCCCTTCTTTTAAGGGACATATCTCCTACATTGCCGAGTAATTTATTTAATAGATCTCTTGACTGTTGCAATGACATGCGGCTTAAAGTTTCCTGATTCTACCTATTAAATAACCTGATCCTCCGCCTAATGTTTGTGTGATAAGCATCGCAATCATCCCCAGAGCAAGCAAGGGTTGCGATAACAATCTCTTCCAGCTTTTATAAAATAGAGGCCTTAAAAAATAGACTGTCTTAGGGCTAACGATTGGGATATTATGTTTTCTCAAATATTTATGGGCATATAATCCATAGTAGAACTTCTTCTTAAACAAGGCTATCAAGGAGGTGGCCCTTTCCCGATGGTAAATCTTTTCAGAAATCCTACCATCTTTATACCCTAACTCTCTTATGGTTTCAGGAAGATCCCAGTCTTCAGGACCCGTTATTGTTTCATCATATCTTCCAGCTTTCTCAAAAACACTCCTTTTGAAAAATCTGGCCGCATCTGTTATCGGATCCCCCTTCTCATTGTAAAACGATCTTTCGAATGCTTTAACCTTTTCCCAAAACATATAAGCTTCAGATTGTTCTGGAATCACAACCGAACCAATATTTTTTTTTGATTTTGTAATCTTGACGCAAACTTCTACTACTTTAGGTGAGAGTTTCATATCTGCATCCAAAAATAAGAGATATTCCCCAAAACTTTTTTTCGCACCATAATTTCTTTGAGAACTTCTTTCCGGACCCCAGTTATAAACTTTGACTTTCTTAAACCTTCTTGCAATTTTCAAAGTATTATCTTCTGAATTGTTATCTACTAAAATTATTTCAATGTTTTTATATGTTTGTTTTGTGATACTTTCCAAAAGATTACTTATCGCATCTTCTTCATTTTTTGTTGTGATCACTACCGAGACTAAATCTTTCTTCTTCATATATGAATTTTAATCCAATCTATAATTATAGGTAACTCCCTTTCTAATTTCTTCTCTGGTTTCCAACCTAAAATCCTTCTCGCCTTAGTAGTGGATGGGACTCTTCTTTTAATATCATACTTAAATCCAGAAATGAATTTTATTTTTAAGGGTTTGTTTTTATAAATAATTTCAAAGATATATTTTGCTAAATCTTTTATACGAATCTCTTCTTCAGAACCAATATTAAAATCTTCATTTTCTGCCTCTTTTGATTCCATTGCCATAATAATTCCTCTGACAATGTCAGTAACGTGAGTGAAACATCTTGTTTGATTACCGCTACCTAAAATTTCCAATGGGTTTTGCTCGGTAAGAATTTTCTTAATAAGATCCGGTATAACGTGAGTATCTCCTGCCTCTTCTCCTGGAAGTTCATTGATGCCATAGGCATTAAAGGGCCTAATGATAGTATAATTTAATCCAAATTCTTCTTTGAATGACTTACAATACCATTCCCCCACCAATTTAGAGAAACCATAACTACTGACTGGAGGAGGTATATTTGCAATATCTCTCTCTTTAGACGGAAAGATATTTGTTGATTCAAAAACCATCGAGGATGAAAGGTATATAATTCTTTTGATTTTTTTCGCAACTGCTGCTTCAAAGATTGCGGAATACATCTTATTATTTTCAGATAGAATCGTTGCCGGGTATTTATGAAAATAACCAATACCTCCAATCTTAGCTGCCAAATGAATACAACAATCTATATTTTCCATGACCCGAAGAGCTGCTTTCTTCTTGGTTAAATCAATTTTTAGAAATTCAGCTCTTTGAGGGATGTAAGCTATCTTTTTACTTAGGTCATCTGCAACTCTTACATGATACCCTTTCTCAAGTAATTGCCGGACTACTTCACTACCGATAAATCCTGCGCCACCAGTAACTAATATTTGATTTTTTTTCATGTAGTGGAAAGAGATACTCTACGCTGGAGTGTACGCCTTGTGTGCTTTCTATTAGATTTTTTTATTTCTCCATTGCCAGTGGTCACAGACTTATTACTATCTATGACATCTTTTAGATAAAAGAGGATTTTTCCGGTACCAAACATGTTCCAGATATCAAATATTAAACAGCCTTCAGATACTAAATTGCCTAAATATTGAAAGTTTAAACTCTTAAAAACATCGTGGTTAATCGCCAAAATTAAAATATCAGCATCTTTAATTACATCTTCCAGAGGTTGAGAGTCAATAAAAGGATCGTATAGGGACACTTTGGCACCTTCTGCCAAAAAGTAACGCTCCAACTTTGGAGAAAGAGAGTGTCTTGTGTCGTCTATATTCTTCTTAAAAGACAAGCCTAAAATTGCTACCTTTTTTCTATGCAAATCCTTTATTTCTGCTTTCACTCTTGATAAAAGATAACCAGGAACATTCTCATTTAATCTCCAGGCAGCTGTCACAAGTTCCATATACGGGCTTTTATCTATCAGGAAAAATCCATCCTTAACTAAACAGGGTCCGGCAGTAAAACCTGGGGATTTTAAATTACCTCTTTTATAGTTATCATTCACAAGATGCAACACCTCATAAATATTACACCCATAGCTTTCAGCTATCATCATAAATTCATTTCCAATCGCAAAATCAATATACCTATACATATTACAAAATAACTTTGCCAGTTCTGCTGATTTGGGATTTGTAAATAAAAGTTTCGGAGCAATTTTTTCAAAAACTTTAGCTGCCTTTTCTGCGCTTATTTCGTCTATGGTACCAATTATTTGTGGAATTTGAGTTAGTTCCTCTATAGATTTCCCTTCTGCTATCCTTTCGGGGCAATATGCCAAAAAAAGATTATCTCCTATTGATAGTTTCGTTTGCTCTTCAAGCTGCCTTGCCAACTGTTCAGTTGCTCCCGGGAAAACTGTACTTCTTAAGATAATCAAATGTCCGGGTTTCATGACTGGTGCTATTTTTCTAATCAGTTTTTCTATGTCGGAAAAATTAGGGCTATATGTTTCATCAATAGGAGTACCTAGAGTAAAAATAATTATCTCATTTTCTACTACTATCCTATCAACATGCTCCTGAGAAAAAACCTGAAATTTTTTACCACTATGTTTATCCAAGAGGGATTGTGCTCCCTCTTCCGTAAACGGCATTATCTTATGCCGCAGTAAGGAAATTCTATAGGGATCCACATCTACCCCTGTGACTTGAAATCCTTTATCAGCTAGTATTAAGGCGAGAGGTAACCCAATCCTCCCGATACCAAAAATGGCGATGCGTTTATCTCTCATTAACACCTCGATCCTACTATAAATCAAGAAGTCCTTGCAATAGTTGACAATCAATTTTATATTGGATACCCTAGCCTGAATCTAATGTAAATTAACATGAACACCCCAAAATTAGTAAGCATAGTTCTTACTTCTTACAATGAAGAGAAAAATATTGGCAGAACTATAAAAGATTGCAAGATTTTAAAGAAATTTTTCCCCATAGAAATCATTTTAGTAGATGCAGCCTCAAAGGATAAAACAGTTACAATTGCCAAAAGATTAAGGATTGATAGAATTATTAGATTTCCCTTTAAACGAGGAAAAGGTGCAGATTTTTGGGCAGGAGGTTTAGCAGCCAAAGGTAATTATATTATTCAAATTGATACCGATCACCAATTTCAACCATATGAGATACCCTTATTTGTTAAGGCACTGGAGATGGGAGCTGATATTGTTATAGGTACACGGTTTAATGGAGGAAAAGTTGAACAAGGCTCAATAACCTTTAGAAACCTTTTGGGCAACTGGATAATTTCCCTTGCAACATCAATTGCCTGCGGTAGAAAAATTACCGATGTTATGGCGGGATTTAAAGGATTTAGAAAAAATGCATTCCTAGCTTTGGATTTAAAGGAAAGGCATTTTGAATATGAAGCTGAGGTGGTGGTAAAAGCAGCAAAGATGGGAATGAACTTGGTACAAATTCCCATTACATACACAAAAAGAGTCGGAGGTATCTCTGGAATCAAAGCCCTCAAAGATGGTCTCAATGTTTTCAAAACAATTACCAAAGTCTATTTTTCCAGCTTACCTAAATATTTTGGTTGATATTTAGCATAAAAGCAATTAATATTTGCGGTATGAAATCAAAAAGCATTTTAGTCACAGGAGGTGCAGGATTTATCGGGTCACATGTGGTTGATCGGTTAGTAACAGCTGGCCATAAAGTTAGAATAATTGATGATCTGTCAGGAGGTTTTCTAAGAAATATTAATCCCAAAAGTGAGTTTTATAAAGTTGATCTAAGAAATAAAAATTCTGCCGACAAAATCATCAAAAAAATAAAACCTGAGATTGTTTATCATTTAGCTGCTAACGCAGCGGAGAATAAAGCCCAGTTTTCCCCTATAGATGTTACTTCCCGAAACTGGAATGCATTTATTAATACATTAGTACCTGCATTAAGAAATGGTATGAAAAGATTGGTCTTCACTTCTTCTATCGCAGTATACGGGGCTTTACAAACCCCCTTCAAAGAAACTTACAAGCCTGAACCGGAAGATTTGTATGGAATAAGTAAATTAGCAATAGAAAAAACACTAGAAGTCTTAAGTAAAGTTCATAAGTTCGAATACGTTATTACCAGACCTCACAATGTCTATGGGCCAAGACAAAATATGACAGATCCATATAGGAATGTCATTACTATTTTCATGAATGCCCTTTTAAAAAATCAGCCTTATTATATTTACGGTGACGGTAATCAACGTAGATGTTTTTCCTATATTGACGATGTAGTCGACGCGATATTTAAATGTGGCTTCGGAAATTTCCACGGCATGGTTTTTAATATTGGAGCCGAAAAAGATTATTCTCTTAATCAGTTATCAGAAATCATTCAAAAAGTCTCGGGTATAAATATTCCTCCAATCTATCTTGACAATAGACCACAAGAAGTTAAAATAGCTATTTCAGATCATACCCAAGCAATTAAGTATTTACATTATCAAGATAAAACTCCATTATTAAAAGGTATCATATCCACTTGGGAGTATGCAAAAAGGCAAGGACCCCAAAAATCTTGTTTTGATACTGTAGAAATTGATAGTCCTCTCTTGCCTAAGAATTGGAAAGTTTGAATCAATATTTTTCGCTGACTACGCTTTCAACCAATTTTAGACTTTCCCAACAAGCATTTTCCCATCTAAATTTTTTGCTCCAAAAATAAGCATCAAGACTCATCTTTCTTAAGCGCAATTTGTTATTCATTAATTTAACAATTTTAATTGCTAAAGCTGTGATATTATGTGGGTGGGAAAGAAGTCCTGTCTTGCCATTTATAACGGAATTTCTTAACCCGGCAACATTATAGCCTGCTGTCGGCGTACCTACACCTCCTGCCTCAATCACTACCAATCCCCATCCCTCTCTAATTGATGGGTTAACTAAAATATGAGCTTTCGATAAAAGTTCAAATTTTTTACTCTCCGTTACATACCCCCAAAAAATAATCTTATGAAAAATTCCTAAATTTTTTGCTAATCTTTGAATGGTATTCAAATATCTCATATCCGATTTTCCTACCACCCAAAACTGCCAACCCTTCTCAATATTGTCTATTTCTTTGAAGATATAAATTGCATCTTCAATTCCTTTATCTTTACTTATAGAACCAAGAAAAATGGCTGTTTTCTTTTTCTCTTTTGGTGGAAACTTTTTTGTTCTTGGGATATTTATACCATTATGTATAACTGTAATATTGCTTTTGGGAATTCCCCAATCAACTAAGTCTTGCTTCGTTGACTGCGACACTGTCATAAAAGGCATCTCTTTATATAACAATTTAAACACCAAAGGTTCGCATATCTCACCAATAAAAGCAGCTATCCTATTAAAGGGCCAAGACCAAGGATTTAGTCTCCAAACTTCTTTGGTAACCTCATGAATAAATGCCAATTTTTTTTCTTTAATATATATTGGAGTAAAAAAGGGAATGCCATGAAATTGATCAATTACTAAATCAAATTTGGGGTGCTCGCCAAATAAGTACCATTTAAAAGCTTCCCATTGAACTCCAAATATCTGTCTACCACATCTTTTTATCTTTATTCCATCTATCACCTCTTGCTCTTTACAACCTGCAAAAGCGGAAGTAAACAAGGTGACATCATAACCAGCCTTTACCCAACTTTTTGCATGTTCAAACGTTGAAACCTCTGCTCCTCCAGCATTGGGATGCTTTGGCCCTCTCCAAGATAAGATTAAAATCTTCATCCGACATTAACTCTGAAATTAAGTTCAGGATCAAACCTCCATTTTCTTTTATTTTTACTCGAGTAATACTCGAGTAATTTAAGTCTGTAAAAAACTGCCAGTGTATCTTTTAGTATAGCAAACACTACTTTCAGGAATGCTTTGCTTGTGACAGTTGAGGTTCCTCCAAAACCGAGTTTAATGTCTATGGGAGCCTCATAGATCCTCTTATAGCCTAAATAGTCAGCAACCGACAGTATCTCTACATCAAAAGCATACTCTTTTACTAAAAGTCTCGGTAATACTTTTTCCAAAACCTCCCGCTTGAAAAATTTTATTCCAACTTGTGTATCCCTAACTTTTAATCCAAAAAGTATAAAAACCAGTAATTGATAACCCATGGAGAGAATTTTTCGTTGCCAAGGATAATCAACCTTGGAAACCGGGTGTCTTTTAGAACCAATTATTATATCAGCATCATACCACTCAAAATGCTCCAGAAGCATTGCCAAACCATTCGGGTTAATATCCATTCCAGAATCTATAAAGCCTACAATATCTCCCTTGCTTTCTGCCATACCAAAGCGTACTGCATAACCCTTACCTTTGTTGGTGTCGTACCCAATTACCTTTATATGGGGATTTTTCTTTGCGAACATTTTGGTCTTATTTAAGGTCCCATCAACTTTTCCGTCTACCACACAAATTAACTCTGTCGGATAACGGAGTTTACCTAAAACCTCTCCAATTCTTTTTAAATCCCTGACAATAGTTTGTTCCTGCTTAAATGCCGGGACGATTACTGAAACTAACCTTATTTTTATAAGAGACTTTTCCATAGCTAGAGTATATAAGGAGTGTTGCAAGCAGTAAAGCAGTCACTAAAATCGAAATTGAAACAATAGTCATTGTGTCCGCATGATAAACCCAGATCCCCCCAATTTGGGCAACTGCTGCCAAGGATGGAAGTATCACTACCTTGACCCTTCCCAGGGAAAGATTATAAGTAATAAATAGTGAAGAAAGGGTAAAAAACATCATAAATACTCCAAACCAGATTAAAAGATTGACTCCCTCAAGATAGCGCGAACCATATAAAATCTGGATAGCGATTGCAGGTTGTAGCCAATAGACTGCGAGGATTGTCAAAGCAAAAATACTGGTCAAAATAAAACTGTACTTAAAAACCGTTGTGTAATTTTCTCCTTTTTTTTGCTTTTGTGCTACTAACGGAAACATGACTGCGCCAATTGGTCCTGCCCCAAAAAAGATAATCTTACCCAAGGTTGATAACGCCGCATAAATACCTGCATCGTGTGAAGATAGAAAATGTTTAGCTAAAATTAAGTCCGTCGAATATAAAGAGGTCATAGCTATAGAGTAAATTAAAACTGAAATAGAATACATTACAAAAGGTTTAAGAATCGGGGATTTCGCTTCTCCACCTCTTATGTAGTCTGAAATAAACCATCTGGACAAAAGCCACCCTACAAATCCCGCAATTATAAGACCAACTAAAGCTCCTCCCACCGAAAATCCAATATAAACAAGCACTGCTCCAAGCAATAGTTTTAGACCACTCTCCACTAAAATGATGATCACCATCTGTTTAAATCTCAATAATCCTTGTAAAACTGATCTATTCAATATTAAGGGCAGGGTAAAGACAAACCCAGCTCCAATAATAGTAATTAATAGGTGGTCTCCGATACTCAAAAAGGATGAAATATACCGTGAAGTTAAAAAGATCAGTAAGAATGTAATTCCTCCTGCCAGAAAAACTTTTTTGTCAAACCATTTGATGATACTCTCTACATCCTTATTTGTATGAGCGGAAGATATGTATTTTGTAATAACTAAACTAAACGAAGCCGGAATAATAACCAACAGCCCACTTAAGGAAAGTAGGGTAGCGAGTTCTCCATAACTTGCCGGCCCAAGTAATCTTCCCATAATCAGATGGTAAATATAGTTGAGAAAATTAGAAGCATTGCTGCCAATAATCATTGTGGCACTGCCATAAAAAAAGGGGCGTCTTATTGCATCCTTAATACTTTTCATCTCATTAAGGTTTTCATATAGACAGCTTTAGTATCATCCAAAACTTTTTGCCATGAAAATTTTTCTGCCTGCTTTAATCCCAATTTTATTAATTTTTCCCGAAGTGACATATTTTGCAAAACCTCCCTCAAAAGATTTATACATTGATCCAAATTATGCGGATCAAAAAAAAGTGCGGCATCTCCTCCAACTTCCGGTAAGCTTCCACCATTCGAACAGACAACAGGTACGCCACAAGCAAAAGCCTCGAGAACTGGCAGACCAAATCCTTCATAAAATGATGGTTGGACGTAGACAGTTGCCAAATTATAACAGGCCACAAGCTCATCTTGCTCCAAATTTCCGACTCTTACGATACTTTCTTCTAATCCTTGTCCTTCGATTAACTTATTTGCTAATTTTAGACTTTCCAGCTCCGGGTGATTTATATTGTTTACTCTTTTGAGAAATACCCCCCCAACAAGGACCAACTTTAGGTCATTCATGTCAGATGAAATGTTTTTAAGTTTTTTGAAGGCTTTAATTAAAAACGGTATATTTTTAACCCAATTAGCATCTCCTACATACAATAAATATCTGTCTGGTAATTTAAGTTTCCTTTTTGCGTATAAAAGTTTTGTGTCGCTTAGCAGTTTAAATCTGTCTTCTGCTGCCAAAGGTATTGAAAAAACTTTTTTACTTTCCAATTTTAGATGTTTTACAATATCCTGTTTTGACGTATCGGAATCGGTAATAAAGGCTCCGCAATTTTTAAGGGCAACTTTTTGAAGCAAAAAGTTAATCCTGCCTTTAATTCCAACAGGATAATGTTCTTTAAAAATGAACGGGATCACATCATGGATTGTCACAACTGTTGGAGCAATTTTCCTAAGCGGTAAAGTATGAAAGAAAAAATCAAACCAAGGATAATGTATTATATCCGCCTCTTTAACTTCAGCTGTATCCGAAAAGGTAGAAATTATAATGCTCTGATCTTTCTTCAGATTCTCGACCAGATTGTAAGTATAATAACCAATCCCTCTGTTTTTATGAGCTGATTTTAACGGCGTTACATTAATTGCTACGTGCATAAAGCCTCCATAATTTATAATAGGCAACAGGGAATCGAAGTGAAGAAAAAAGCGCAAAAACAAATCCGGCAAACCCATCAACATACCCTCTGTGCCTTAGATAGGATTTAATAAACCAACATACAGGCTTGATAAACAGATAGTTTATTGAGGATATTAAATTAACTCTTTGCCCTTTCTCGTGTAGTTGAGAAGCCAACAGATCCGTATATCTTTTAAATCTGCTGAAATAAATCGAGAAGTTTCTATCTCGCATATGTAACAGGTCGTTTTTCAAATACCCTACTCTGCCTTCTACAATTGCCTGTTCGTGAACATCTTTTCCTGGCAGTCTGCCTAATCCTTTCTTGTAAAGTCTTAATGTATAATCAGGATATTGTCCTCCCTTTGTCAAAAATCTTGTTAAAAAAAAGTTTCTTCGTGGAATCCAGTAACCATTATATTTTTGGTCTTCAACTACTGTTTGAATTTCCTCTTTTAACTGCCTTGTCACAATCTCATCAGCATCCAGTTGTAAAACCCAATCTCCTCTAGCTGCATCTATGGCCTTATTTTTATTTATATGGAAATTTTGAAAGTTTTCTGTTTCTATAATCCTGGCTCCAAACTCTTTTGCAATATCTAAAGTTTTATCCGTAGATCCCCCATCTACAATTATAGTCTCCCATGATAAATCTTTAACCGACTCAAGACATTTTCCGATATTTTCTTCTTCGTTATGGACTGCAAGAACTACTGAAATTTTTGTCATATGCTACTTACCAGATAAAAAGCTGTTGTGCCATTAGGATAATAGATAATCTTTTTAACATCAAATGCATCCCTGTGCCTTAATCCATCATATTGACTGGGAGTAACTGCATATAGAACACCCATAGTTAGTTCGCTTTCAATAGGATCCCAATCGCCAAAATGATATTTACCAAATGATGAAACCAAGCTATATTTTCGATGTTCTGTATCTTGGGTAAAGATAACAGTTTCCAAATACTTCGGCAAAGGTGTTTTCAAATAATACAGGAAGAAAATATAAGGCTGGAATCTAATATCCGTCACATATACCCTGGAATATCCATTATGTTCCTTAACGTATTCAACAATTTGCTTCATGCCATATTGCCAATCAATACCATGTTCCCTTGGGTAAGTTGTGTAAAAATCAATCAGATAGTCTTTGAATAACCAAAAAGTCACTGCCAAACCTAACACCAGAATAGTTGCTCTCGCCAGTTTGCCTCGAAGTAATATGATAAGTAAATAAAAACCATAGGCCGAAATCAACAGCCAACTACCCATCATAAAACTGGCCCTGGCTGCATGAGGAGCTTCTTCCACTAAACTGGAGGGTAAAGGAGATAATATTGCCCATACTAAAAGTATCAATAATTTTTTTCTAAGACTGGGCACAAATAAGATACCTGCAATTAGCCCGATCAAACCAATTGTCAGAAAAAGTGCATCTGATTTATAAAACTGACCTACGGTTTGAATAGAGAATTTGGAATTTGAGCTGCCGGTGACAAACAAATATCCTGGGTCAAAATGCCATAAATATTGTTTAAACGTAACCTCCATTCTCCCCAGAAGTTCATTGTGCGTTTTTTTAAAAAAGGAGGTCTTGATAATTTTATCACGATTTATAGAAGTCTGTTTGATTCTAGCTCCTCCTAAAAGAGCTTTATCCGAAAACATCAGCATAAAAATAATAGATAAAGCCAACAAAGCCATCAGGAAATACTTTTTAATTTTAAGTAAATCTTTGAAAAAAAATATTATTAGCAGCAAAATTAGAGGAGGGACAACTACTTTAGATGGATGATAGCTTAATAAACTGACTCCAAAGCTAAAAAATCCCCAAGGCAGAAATATTCTGTTTTCCCGGATTCCTTTTAAAAACAACAAAAAACCCAACAAAAAGAAAAATAGGGCAAAATTAGCTTCATGATTAAAACGGGAAAACTGGAGATTGTAAGGGGAGATCGCTAAAAATAATGCAGAAAGAAGTCCCATTAAATTGCTGGCAAATAATGTTTTGGCAAGGTAAAAAATAACTACTACATTTAACACTCCATATAAGGCTGCAGGAAACCTGGTGCTGAAATCTGATAAGCCCAATAGCTTAACCGATAAAGCAGTGAAATATATATGAACCGGATGTTTGTCATCCTCAAAAGATTTAAAAGTTAAAGGAAAAACTTTACCCCATTCATCCTTGCCCCAATTGGCAATAGTATAGGCATTATAACCATTAGCAACCTCATCCCAAGACAAAGAAGGAGGAATAACATCCAGTTTATAAAACCTCAAAATTGCCGATATAAGAATTATTAAAAGAAAAAAAATCTTTACTTGCTTAGTCATCAAGTCCCTACAATCTTAAAGGCGGGTATTCCATTTGGGAAATTAATCACCTTCAATGGAATCTGATCTTCGCCAATTTCTTCATTTGTTCCAATATATAGAGTGTTTTTACTTTTGTGAATTTCTTCTTTACCTATTGGTCTAAAATTGAATTTATCAAAAGAGGTAATTGTGAAAAAACCAAATTTATCTTCGCCCATTTCTTTATTCTGCTTATGATATCTTGCCGGATCATATTTTGAATAAAACAACAATAAGATATAAGGCTGGTCGTATCTGTCTGTAATGATAATCTTCTGATAGTTATTTTGATTTTCTACGATATATGGTATCACTTGAGAAAAACCGTACTCCCATTCTAGCGCATATTGTTTTGGCAAATGAAGATAATATCTATCCAAGTAACTGACCACAGAAAGACCTATCACTATAACAACCGCACTTTTAGCTAGATACTTTACCGACCAGGCAAGACGCGGCAAATTTTCCCATAACATACCGAGTCCTAAACCGGAAATTAAAGTGAGGGGTATAACCATATTATGAACTCTTAGGGCGTGTGGTGTCTGATAAGTCAAGGAAGAGGCTAAAGGAGCTACCAGAAGCCACAAAAACACTACCTTAGTATTACTAAATTTACTTCTGATAATAAAATATAATCCCGAAACAAGAGTTACTATCTCAAAAATATACATCTGTCCCATATCAGGCACTTTATTTCTTTTGAGAGGGTCGCCCAAAGTAAAGAGAAAGTTAGGATTAAAATGATCAAGATAATGACCGAAGAAATTACGAGCGTAAACTTCTGCTTTATTGTGAAAGAATCTGATCCAAAAGGAGGAAGGATCTTGATGTTGACCTCTCTCTTCATTCACCGGATTAATTGGACCTGTGTCGGAGAAAATCGATACCCCCTTAAACCTGGCCAAGCCGGCTGTGCTAACTAGAATGAAAACCAGCGGAAGTAATAAGATGACTGCCAGAACAACCACCGGAATATTTTTCTTTACCACCAGTCTCTTCCAATAGAAGATTATAAATAACAAAATTAATCCGGGTACTACTACCCGAGGGCTTTGATATGTATACATAGAGGCAATAAAAGCTGCTGCAGATATCCATAACAAGCGGTGGTTTTTAAAAGATTTAATAAAGGTGTATACTCCTAAAAGGATAAAAAAAGTGGCTGCATTGGTTTCCCAAGCCCCCCGGGAAAAGTGCAGATGCCAGGGGGAAATGCTTAACAGAAAAGCGCAAGCTAAAGCTACTGCTTCTTTCTTGAACAGCTCTTTTGATAAAAAATAGATTAGCACTATTGAGAAGGACCCTAATAAAATTGAAGGTATTCTTACTGAAAACTCATTTAATCCTAACAGCCAGACAAAGGGGATGGTCAAATAAACATATAATCCAGGTTTATAATCTGAAAAGGATTTAAAAACCAGAGGGAAACTGGTACCCCACTCATCTTTTCCGGTTTTTATTATAGAGTAAGCGTTGTAACCTAAGGCTGCCTCATCAGCGTTAAACCCCGGTGGAGCAACATCTAAAAAAATAACTCTCAAAATAAAACCTAATAAAAAAATTCCCAGCAAAATCCTCATACTTTAATTATAACGTAGTTAGTTCACCGCTACTATCTCAAAAGCCTTCTTTCCGTCTAAAAAATTAATGGTTTTTAAAATTTGAGAATTTGCCGGGAAATTTTGAGGGCTGGTAATAAGTAAAGTATTCTTCATACCTAAAACCTTGTCATTGATTTCCCAATCATTTATAAATTCAAACTTGTCAAATCTATCTACCCAGAACCAGTCAGATTGTCGGTACCTAATTAAATTTTTACTGGTTTGGTACTTATGAGGATCGTAATTCAAGTAAAAAAGTACAAATTCATGAGGTTCACCGTAAATTTTACTAAAAACAATCCGATCATAATTGGCTTGATGTGTCTTGACAAACTCTAAAGCCTCCTTGTATCCGTATTGCCAAGACCAGGAATATTCTTTTCGGTAATCACCAGTATAGTTTTGCCAAAACATGTAGGTGCTACCAAGCAGTACCAATACTGTAAGGACTGACAAGGGATGGAAAATTTTTGCAGGTAAAAAATCCTTGCTCCATTTTATTCCTATAACCGCACTCAAAAGTAACGGTATAGTCAAAAAAATAGTTCTTAGAGAATGAGGAGCATCTCTGGTGATTGCCCCGGGAATTGGCGCAATCAGCATCCAACCTAGTATAAACAGCTGCCAGTTTTTCCTTTGTTTCATCATTTGCCAAATTCCCAATAGAATAAAAGGTAGCATTCCCAAGTATATTTGGCCGGTTCCAGGGACAGAAAATTGAAAGTTTGATCCCCCCCTCAGAAATAAAAAATTCGGATCAAAATGAGACAGGTAGTTTTTGGAGGATTCAACCAGAAAATAAGTAGCTTTATTATATACCAATTGGTTCAGTATTGATGGCAGGTTAGATGATCCGCGGAGTTGATTGATGCTTTCGATTGCTCCCTCATCCAGAATAGTCGTCCATCTATACCTCGCTCCGGAATCAACCGCAAGAGCTTGAAAGAAAGCCACACTAATAAATATTAGCAAGACTACTAAAGGAATAAATACTTCTTTAATCTTTGAAGAACTAAAGAGAAAAATTGCTGCAAGTATTACAAAGGGTAAGACTAATACTCTGCTGCTATTATAAGAGAAAGTTGATAACCCTAAGAGGATGGCAGATAAAGGTAATAATTTCTTTTTTCTTTGAGAAAGTAAAAACAAATAAAACGAAGCAGTCGTTAAAAAAAGAGCCAGATTTGCCTCTAAGGCAATACGGGAAAAAACTACCAACCAAGGCAGAATTGCACTCATAAACATCCCCCAAAGAGAAAGATAAATACTCTTTGTTAATTCTTTTAATATCAGAAAAATAAGCACTACCACCCCTATTCCCGATACCACAGAAGGAAGTCTCACTGCTATTTCATTCAAACCTAAGATAGCCACAAACGGCACATCCAGGTAAATGTAAAGAGGTAATTTATAATCACCAAAGGCTCTAAAACTTAAAGGCAAAAATTGCCCCCACTCATCTCTACCTGTTTTGAAGATCGAATAAGCATTATAGCCAATTGACACCTCGTCCCAGTTTAAAGACGGAGGAAGATCATTAACTTGATAGAATCTTAAGAGAAAGGCTATTAGCAGTATTAAAGTAAATAAAACTATGTTAACTTTTTTATCCATAATTTATCTTAGTTTAGGTTCACCTAAAACCAGCCATCGCCAGATGAATGGGAAGCTAATAGTAGAAAGCTTGGTGGAAGGTCCTATTGGACAAGTCCGACTCTCACACTTCAATTCAAAGATATTGTATAAATAACTTGTATTAAAATACATGCCTGTAATAACGACTAAAATAAGCACCACTTTAATAAGTTTTTCCAAATAACTTTTGTTAAAAATTGTTATTAAAAGAGCTGGTAATAAAAGTAGCAAAAAAACCAATCTAAAATTTATAGGAGTTATATTAGGACGAAAAGGGTTAACCAAAAGCATCCTATTACCCAAGAGCAATCCAGTTGTCAAAAAAGCGGCAAAGAAATCAGCCCGCTTGACCAGAATCTGTAAACCCCAAGCTCCCATAATTGCCAGCAGCGGATATGAAGGATATCTATACCAAGGTAAAAGATCTGTCTCTCCTCCGGAAACCATCACCACGGCTAGCCAGAAAATAAAAGACAGACTGATAAACCTTTTCAGACCCGCTTGTGGAGAAAAAAGGAAAAAGGCCGCAGAAAGCAGCAAAAAAATAAACCATCCATCCACCAGTTCAGTAATATCATAGGCTGGCGAAACAAAAAACCAACCCAAGTTTCCAAAACCTACCGGGCGAAATGATTGAATAGCAGTAATCTTCCAAAAAATTTCTTGATCAAAATAAAGCCCGTAGGCAAAAAATAAAGCCACGAAAGGAAGAGTAGCCACAAAAAGATAAAACGCTCTTTTAAATTGATGCTTTATTAGTACAATATAAATTGCTAAAAAGATAATAAAAAAGCCTGTGGCTTTAGAAAGTCCTGCTATACCTACTAACAAAGGTATTAAAACAATAAATTTAAATTTTGGATTTTGCTGAAATTTTAGAAGTAAGTAGATAATTATAAGATATACTAAAGCAATTACGTTTTCCGGCACAGCCAATCTCGATCCTAAAACTAAAATAGGAGTAACACCATAAATAAGCATCGCCAAAATACCAGTCCAATAACCGGAAATAAGCCTGGCAACCAAAAAAATCATCACAGATGTAAAAATTGAAATTATCACTATCGGTGTTCTTATAAATGAGGTGGGAATTACTCCATTACGATCTACCTTATACCAATGAGCAAAACTGCCTACTAAAAGTGAGAAAAGTGGCGGTTGCTCCAGCCAAGGCTGAACTAAATTTACATGAACAACTGGGTCTCCGCCTTTATAAGAAACTGGCCCTTTATAGACTATGGCCCTTTCCGGAAAATCCAAGGATGACCAGGCAAGTGGCACTCCTCTTTCAATCAGGTGAATTCCTGCCCAGGCAAACATTTGCTCCTCTAAATGTCCCATTGCCGGTATGCGGTCAAAATTGTGAGCTCTTAAAATAAAAGTAAAAATTAAAACTATCAGGAAAATTATTAGCTTCTTCATTTTTTCAACTCCTGTGCTGCTAAATCATATTCGCCTTTTTCCAAAAAAAATTCCCCCAGTTTAGTATGAAAATTTTTTGACTGGGCATACATGTAAGCATAACTTTTGAGAAATTGATAATAAGGCAGGCTTTTGTAATCGCTTGTTTCCTTTTCAATGAAGCTTTTGGTCACAGAGTATACTGGTCCATAATCTCCGTCAATTTGCTTTTTAACTGCCAGAAAATTATTAAAGAAAATAAGGAAGGCAATGTTTGAAGCAAGAAATAGCAAGAAATAGGTTATGATGGATGCTCTCAAAAGCTTATTCCGTAAAAAAGAATAGGCAGTACTTAAAGAGACTGCAAATAAAAGAGTGCTCACGGGTATAATGATAACAAAATAATGCATATATGCTGGTGTTTTAGTAATAAAGAACAAAAAGGGAAGAGTAACAAAATATATAACTAAAAAAAGATACTTTTGTTTTTTTGCAATCACAAAAAGTATACCCATTAAAGTAACAAAAAATCCTGTGAAGAAAATATATTTTAATTGATTAACTAAAGGATAAACAGCAATAAAATCAGTATAACTTTTACCTAAAACAAAATGATACCCTAAACCGCTGATAATTTGAAAGGGCTTGAGGAAATTGTTAAAGTCAAATATGCGAAAAGACTGCTGGTAGTTTAAGAAAGCTTCGCAATCGGGGCATGAAGGATAGGAATTAATTTGAAAAAAAACATAAGGCAGGATAGGTATTAACCCGATTAAAATGCCTGCTAAGGCTTGTTTAAATTTCACCCTGACACGCAAAATCAGCAAAACAATTACTGTGACGGCTGCAAAAAATAATCCTGAACCATGAAGCTGTATTAATAAAGTCAGCAGCGCAAATAGGGGTAAAAAAACTTTGGTGGTCTTTTTTAAAATAATCTCATGCAACAGCCATAGAATGGGAATCAGCAAAAGATTAATCAAATCTTGCGCCCAAATCTTGCGGGAGAAAATCACAGCCCATGGTGAAAATGCCAAAAGTGTTGCGGCCAGGATAGCTGTTAAAAAATTGTAATATCTTTTAACCAATAAGAAGAAAATACCCACCAGTACACTGTTGATTAAAGCAATCATCCAGCTTAAAACTTGGGGATCTTTTGATACAGCAGCAATAATAATTATCAAATAATTGAACAAAGGAAAATTGTAGACTCCTGTTCCTGAAATCAAACCCCGCGCAATCAGATATGGACGGTCAAAAAACTGGATAGTTTGAAAAACGGTTGTAGCCTCATCAGATTTAAACTCCATCAAATTAAGATTGGATAGTCTAAAAATGGAGCTTAGTAAAAAGAAAATTGATACCCAGACTGTTGTTTTTTGAAAAAATCTTTTCATAAATAATCAACTACCTTTAAAATTTCTTTCTCAAATCTTTTTTTGGAAAATTTATGAGAAGCCAAAACCGCATTTTGTGATAATTTAGACCTTAAATTTTGGTCTTTAATTAACGAAGTTGTAAATCTTTGCAAATCTTTTAGAGAATTCCACAAAAAACCGCTCTTTCCGTCTTCTACAATTTCTGTTTGTCCTCCACCATTTACAACCACTGGCACAGAGCCTGCTGCCATTGCCTCAACTGTTGATATTCCAAAATGTTCCATCTTGGTCGGATCTTCCTCTCCAAAACCTGCAGCATGCCAGTAAATACTTGACTGTCCATAAAGTGTCATGAGTGCGTTATATGCTAAATTCGGATAAAAGTTGATAGGAAACCCTTTGGATAAATTGCGTAATTGCATGAGATAAGGCTCATCTCCTTTTGATGCCACTCCAACCAAATACAAACTCCAACCATCTACTTTTTTACCTTTATACAGATCTTTAAATGCTTTGATCATAATTGCGTGTTTTTTGTCTTTTAAGTAACCAAAAAATCTACCTACCGATAAAATATAATTTTTCTTCCCGAGTAATTTAATTTTTTCAGTATCAACCGGGGGATAGATCACTTGAGACGTCAGCGGCCAATTGTTTTGAGAATATTTTTGGGTAAACTGCGAATTATAAATAATTAAATTCCACCCCTTTAGTTTTATTTTCCCCCATAAACTTTTTGCAGGTTGTCCAATAATGGGAGATTGGATATGTAAAATGTTCTTTCTGGCAGTTGGATAAAAGATACTACCATCTGACAAATAGAAAAATACCGTATATTTTTTTAAAAAAAAGAATCTCGAAAAAAAATTAGATCCCTCTCCTATTGGAGCTCTGATAAAAGATACTCTCTCAAGATTCAAATTAAATCTTTTTGATAATTCATTTTTTAAATACTTGCAATCCTTATTCTCCAAATTCTTATCCAAAAGTATATCTACCTCAAAATTATTTTGGGAAAGTATTTCGCCAATACTCATCATATATTTCTCTCCGCCGCCAAAGGTATCCAAATACGGGGAATAAATAGCAATTTTCATAAGTTTCACTAATATTTGAAGTTATCTTCGATTAATTTTTTATCAATATCACTATAAATTTCTCTTAGTGGTTTCCTTTGTTGCATTTGCCAAAGCCTGACATAGGTCATGAACAAGCTAAAAACTTGTAGTATAGAATCCATTACCCCAACAGTGCCGCCAAAAAAACCGCCTCTTGTAATTCCTTGGTGAAAAAACTCTGTGATAAAAATCCTTAAAAATCTGATGCCACTCATTTTTGGGTGGTTAACATCAAACCTCAATTTGGCATCAATCTTGCTCCATGCCAAACTTTTTAAAACTATTCGATCAAGATCCTGATGAGTCAGATGTAACAGAGAGTTTTTGCTATATCCTAGTTGGCCTTTAAATTTAGGGTATTCATGAATTTTCCCCACCCAAGTTTCAAAATCATCCTTTTTTAAAAGCCTGATTACCCAATCAGGCCAGAATGGACCATACTTCACCTCGGTTCCAAATATTATATTCTTTCGGGAAAGAGCATATGCGGAAAAATCCGAAACGCTTATCATACCTTCTATTTCTTTTTTTAAAGGTTCAAGTACTCTCTCATCCGGGTCTACAAATAACATCCAATCCCCTAATACTTTTTCTGCAGCAAAATTTCGCCATGCGGCAAAATCTTGCAGATTCACACTAAAAATTTTATCTGTATATCTTTTTGCTATTTCTAAGGTGCTATCTTTCGATCCATTATCCACTACAACAATCTCATCAGCCCATTTAACAGACTCAAGACAAACCTTTATTCTATCCTCTTCATTTTTCGTAAGTACAACAACGCTTAACATAATTCTTTATTCAAAAAAATAAACTTTAAACTTCGAGAAAAATCTTTTAAAAGGATTTTTAGATGATTTAATCTCCTTCATCCAGTAATTTATTTGATAACCCATCTTTGATTTGTCTGCTTCCAAATCAGCCAGATTAAGCGCAGCTTCCTTGAATGAAGAATTTTCCCACACTTTAAGATAGATTATTAAAAAAGAAAAACCCTGTAATAAACTTAAAGCCAATCCATGTAATCCGTCTTCAAAACCTCGGTTTGCAAAAAATCTTGAAAGAAACTCATTTAACGGTTTATCAAAAAGGTCTTGCCAGTTAAATTCGTATCCCTGCTTTTTTAATTCCTCTGCTTCAATTGTGGTATAACGGTTCATCCTCTCTATAAATTGACCAATAGTCTGATAATTATGATGAATAATCGCCCATTTTTCCTCTGCTGGTAAGTCTAATCCTTGTCCTAACAGTTCTGGCGGTCGATGGATTTTGTCGGTCCATTTAACCTTATCTTGCCTAAAAAATCTTACATTTAAGTCAGGCCACCACATTGCTCCTTTCATCCATTTACCAAAAATAATATTTTTTCTGGGTATTCTGACATAATCTATCTGCTCCATTTTATTTGCAATCTCTTTTAATCTCTTGGCTAACTGATCTGGAATCTCCTCATCAGGATCAGCAATCAGTATCCATTCATTAGAAGCCTTTGATATGGCAAAATTTCTGGCAGGTTCTACATAATCTAACCTTTTATGGGAAATTACTTTTGCGCCTAATTTTTTAGCAATCTCAACAGTTTTATCTTCGGAGTGCATATCACATACCACTACTTCATCCGCCCATTTAACAGACTCAATTGCTCTTGCAATGTTTTTCTCTTCATTTAAGGTATTGATTATGACTGAAATGTCTTTGCTCATAATACTAATGTTAATTATATTGCTTTCTGGAAAAGATAAAAAGCAGGGTCACCTGAAGGATAAGTGATTGATTTAATCAGTTTAAGATCTTTTGGGACACGCTCCGGCTCACGTATAAGATTTAAATTTATCTCTTTTATTGTAGCAAGGTATAAAGTTTTAGGAGGTAAAACAGATCCTAAGCTATAAAGATCGGTTCCCTTTCCAATGGAAGGAAAATGATATTTATCCAGTTTTGATATTGAGCCAAAACTTGGTACATCTTCTGAAGTTAAAGGGTACTTCTGTTGAAATTGATCTGGAGGATATTCAGAGTAACCAAGGAAAGAAATCAGAGCCGGTTCGTCAGCTTGGCTGATAATCACTTTATCATAATTTTTGCTTTCTGAAACCACTGATTGAATCGCCTCTTTAAACCCTGCCTGCCACCATCTCTCTGAATCCCAAGGATAGTGTATCCAATAATTATGTTGGTAAAACAAAAAGCTTAACAAAATCAATAAAGCCATACCCAATATGTACATTCTTTGGAATTTTTTACTTAAAGTAAAATAACTATAGTATATTCCTGTAGCGATAATGATTATCAGCACTGGTAGCATAAAGAACAATCTTGCAGCATGATTACCACCCTCTGTTGTAACCATAGCAGGAAAAGGGGACAAAAGTAACCAAGATATTATAAAAAGTTTGTATTTTTGATTCGGTATTTTAGCTGTAAAAAATATTAATCCCAAAATTAAAAAGAAAAGTTGATACTTATAAAATTCACCGTTTTGTAGAATTGAATGTCTTAAATTAATATCTCCTCTGATGAATAGAAATTCTGTTGAAAAAGAACGAAAATAATTCTCTCCAATTTTTCCCAAAAGCAGTGTGATTTTATTATGAAATAGCCTACCAAAAGGCGATTCCATCTGAATATCTTTGACTCTATCAAAACCTATCTCCCCAACATTCTTAGAGTCGCTCAAGATAGATAAAGAATTAAAACGTTCTGCGGTATTTCCAAAAATGCTACTTATGATTACTGGTCCAGCAATTATCAATATCAATAATGTGGAAACTATGAAATAACTTTTTGAGACTTTTTTAAGCTCTCGCCAAAATATCATCAGCATAACAACTAAAATTAAGGGGAGAAAAATTTTTGCTGCATGATAAGCATAAGGTGTGAGTGCAAAACAGACACTAGATACCAACAACCATTTATTTTTTGATAAACTTTTAAAGAAAAAATAAATACCTGCTAAAAATAATCCTAACATTAAGGTGTGTTCCAATCCCCAACGAGAAAATTGAATATGCCAGGGAGAAACAGCCAACAGTACAGCAGAGATCAAACCAATATTTTCAGAAGTTATGAGCTTAACAACATAAAAAATAAGTAATACTCCCAAAATTCCAAATAGGCTAGCTGGTAAACGAACACCTAAAGGAGATATTCCAAAAATTCCTACAGTAGGAACTGCTAAATATGAATAAAGGGGGGCTTTCTTGTCTGCAATCGAGTTAACATAAAATAATGCTGTATTGCCTGTGTAATCTTTGCCGGTTTTTAAAATTGAATAAGCATGGTAACCAACATCGAGCTCATCACCAAACAGTGACACTGGAACTGAATCCAGCTTCCAAATTCTCAAAATTGTAGCCAAGGCTAATATTAAAACCAACAAAAATGTTTTCTTTGTCATCTTAGGATTTCACTTTGAATATAATTATCTCATTATTTTCAAAAAATATTTCCAAATTGTTTTTTTGTATATCAAGGGGTTTGATCAGTTCATCTTGTGCCGCATAAATATAGCTTATTCTTTCATTTTTTAGAAATTGCCTATTCCAAGAAAAATCTGATTGCTCAAAAAACTTAATCTTATTTTTTATTCTTTCTTCTGTTGATGGATAAAATAAAAGCCTGACATGTTCAGAAGCAAGATAAGAAAACCTACCAGTAATAGCAGAAACATAAGGGGTATCATACCAAGCATAGATTGGCCATGGTTGGTTTGTAAATTTATCCCTTAAAAATGGATTATAAGGCACGGTTAATATGACCGCATCTTTCTTGGAGTTTTGCTTTAAGTATTGAAGCGCTTCAAGATCGGAATTAGTTATTTTGGCCAAGGGGGCCCTGCCTGGACCATACAACTCAACTAAGTTACCTATTACTGTGGGTATGGAAAAAACGATTATCAATCCAATGACTATCAGTTTAATTACTTTATTCTTAAAATAGTTCAGAACTTTATACGTTGATATTGCCCCGTAAAAACCGAATATAAAAAGAAAATATTGCATGAACTGAATATTATTATAGATGAGTCCTTTTTGAACAAATAACATCGGCATAATAAGTCCTGTTAACATGGTTACAATAAGCATGACTTCAATAGGATCTTTTAAAAATGTCCCCTGTCTTAAGATAAATTTTCTGATTACCTCAATTATTCCTAAAAATCTCATGCCTAAATTACCTAAAATAAAGATCGCAAGTGCAATTAACTCAAGTTGTAAAACCCGAAGATATGCATTCCATGTACCCTTTGAAAGGTAGTGCTGGCGTCTTAACTCTAAATCCATCCAGCCAAGTTTATCTACAATCATCGTTCTAACAAACCACCAAGGTAAAAACATTAAAAATGAACTCCCATTAGATGTCATCCATTTAAAAGTTAGAAAATTAGACATTCCCAACAGAAAAGGCAACAGCAAACTCAAGAATTTTCGCTTGTTTATAAAATCAATTAAAGCAGCAGCTCCAAGTCCCATTAACATCACAAATCCTCCTGAAACTTTAAAACCAGCTAAAGTTGAACCAATTAAAAAAGATACTACAACCCAAATCGTTTTTCTTTCCTTTAGATAAAATAAAAAGCTTAAGAAAAAGGCTGCCAGCAAACCATGAGAAATCGCATGAGGGGGATTACCCAAAAGAGTATTCTGTTGTGCTGCCCAAAAAATAGTCTCGCCTCCAAAAATATTTCCACTTCTTATAAAAGTTACCACATAGCCAAAACTTCCAACAAAATAAGTAAAGAATAAAGCAAGATACCCAATTTTAAGATTTTCTTGCCATCTTCTGACAAATGCAAAAACGCTTATCCCTATAAGGAGTGAAAAAATTACCGGGAAAAATCTAAAATATAAATCCAATGTTGAGAAAAAAGGAAAAATTCTTGCAAATTCCCCCATTAAACCATCAACTAAATAATGATAGTTATAAAGTGGTTCGCCTGAAAAAACAGGGTTTTGGGGAGGAATAGACTTTTTAATTACTTCCATTGAGGCTACATGCCAGAGACCATCATGACCTTGTGAACTCCAAAATTGAAGACCATCTTTATATAAATAACCGCTGGGAAAATTAATAAATCCTTGAGTTAGAATTCCCAATACTATCAATATTAGAAGTATTTTATTTTTAATAAATATTTTCCATGGGGAAAATGCAGCTAATTTATTTTTTGAAATAATAAACAAATTTAGAAATATTATTAAAGGTAATAAAAGGTATCTAGTATTTAGCAAAGCTAAAATAATGGCAGATAAAACGAAAATAACAATTCCCAATGCCAAAGATAATGTAATAATCTCTTGATCTTCTAATTGTTTTCTAATTCTGGCTACTACTGCGAATCCCGGTATATAGAAAACTACAATTGAAAGAACAATAAATAATAGAAAAAATACTGTTGTTTGAAATAGTTGATACATATTAGTATTATTTTACTTTGTAGATAATTACTTCTTCATTTTCAAAAATATTTTCAACAGATAATAGATTTTCACTCATTCTCATATTAAATTTTTTAGGTAAATAAATATATTGGATATTATTCTCTTTCATGAAGTTTGCTTGCGGTTTCAAAAAGAAATCTTTTGAAGCAACTAATCTTTTTTTATAATCTGTCAAAAGAATTTGATTTTGCGGCTCATCTTCCAGAAAAGTGGCCTTGTTTGATAAGGCGGATACATATGCCGTGCTATCATAGGCAAATAGAGGCCAGGGTTCTGATATTTTAACCTTTAGTTTTTTGTCGTAGGGGTATGTGAGTACCGTACCATCTTTTTGCAAAGATAAATATGTTAAGGCCTCTAATTCTTTCCCATCAATTCTGCCATGTGGTAAGTAATTAGTGTAATAGCTTGCGGTGGTAATTGAGTTAATCGGCGTCAATATTAATACGAAAACTATTATTAAAAAAGATAGTGCCCTAGGCAAATTAAAAATCAAAGAAGATAAAACAATGCCGCTTACTACTGCGGTTACGTAAAGACCGTAGTAAAAAAATTGAATCGTATTCCAGGGATTTCCGGATTGTATAAAAAGTATGGGAATAAATATTGATAATATCGAAAATACTAAAATAAACAAAAGATTATGATCTTTAATTATACTTTTGATTTTTATTAAAGATCCAATGCTTAAAATCCTCATTCCTAAATTTCCCACAATGAATAAGGTCAGGCTTATGACTTCCGCGGATATCAACTTAAACCAGTTTCTTGTTTCAAAACCCACAGTTCTCGCAATAGATAACCTGACCCACCCAATCCTATCGGGCGAATCAATCATGGAATGAATAAACCAAAATGGAGAAAAAATTATCAGTTGCTGGCTGGGTTGGAAATTTAAGAAAAATATTAAGGATGTGAGAATTGATGAAAAGAAAAAAATTAAAAGATATGATAAATCCTTCTTCAGTATATTTACAATTGCTATAGAGAGTAACGCACCCAAAATTAAAACTGCCCCATACGCTTTAAATCCAACTAAACTACCTGCCAGAAGTGATGCTACCAAGATTCCCTTTAAACTTTTTGATTCCTTGCCATGTAGAAGGAGAAGCAAAGCAATGATAATTAGCAAAGATACCGCAAAAGGCGGATTTAAGTTAAACGAGATTGATTGATTAGCCCAAAATGCAGATTCTCCGCCAAAACTTTTTTGTTTTATATATTCCACAATCCAGCCAAAACTTCCTGCAAAATAAACAAAGTAAAGGCTAAGAATTACTGCAATTCTGCTTTTCGAAAGAGTAGTTGCTAAAAAATAAGTACCTACTCCCAAAGATAATGAGAACAAGATTGGATAGAATCTGAAAACCAAATCTAAAATAGGTATCTTAGTAAGGTATGCTGTAGCTGCGATTAATAAATCATAGAAAAAATGGTAATTTTTAAGTATTGTATCTGCAAAGATAGGATTCCCGGCAGGCAACCCCTTAATCAGTTGGTTTATCAAACTTATGTGCCAGATTCCATCATGTGTATTCGGACCCCAAAATCCCATTCCGAACGGAAAAACCAAACCATTTTTAAAGCTGGGTATATTTTGGAAAATTACTCCTGCAATAACCAGCACAACAGTTGCCAAAGTAAGTTTGTCAGCAGGTTTAGGTATCCTAATCTTAAGTAGGTAAAAAAGTTTTAGCTTTAAAAACACAAATGAGAATAATAAGATATAAACGAAAATCAGGAATCTTAGATTTAACAGGCTAAAAATATAGAATGCACCAGTCAGTAAAACAAAACCTGTGATCAGCGCTAGAAATACCCGTTTTAAATAAACCGAAGGACTATCTTTGTTAAATAATTTATCCGTCAAAACCAATCCTGGCACCAAATATACTATCAGTAGGAAAAATGAGAATTTAATTATCTTTGATAATACGCTAATAGGACCCCAATAAAAGCCGCCTTCCTTAAATTCACTCTGCTTTTTTTGTTCTACCGTATCCTGTTTGATTGCATCCAAAATTGCACCATCAATTGATGAAATTTTTTCATCAACACTAATATCCCGAGGCAAAAACTTTATAGTTCGTAAGTTTCCTACTTCATTTAAGTATGTTATGACAAAATTATCGCCTTTTTTCAAAACATTAAAATCAGAAATTTTCCCGCCATCTATTATCCAATTATTCCCGTAAGTCACCTCATCCAAAACTCTGGTGGCAAAAGTTCCAAAATTAACTTCATCGCATCTTCGGACAAAACAAAGTTCTTCTTCGCCGTCAATGTATTGGCGGATATCGCGTATTACACTTCCTTCCTGGTTGTAAAACCAGCCGACCCGATAATACGGATTCATAAACCAAACCGCTTTTTTGAAACCACCCAAGGAATCATCGGCAACAATTATTTGAGTGGGAGAAAGATCGGGAAATGTATTTTTATACCTATTGGCAAAGCTTTCCATTGTCACTAAGGAGAACTGTCCTTGGTTACTTTTTTCTCTCAAAACTTTCATCTGGTTTTTATATTCATTCGCATACTTTTTCCAAGGATATGAATTTTCCAATCCCACTGTTAAATGCCCAAATTGGTTAAACTGCTGCTTGGTATAAATATCCACCATCGATGAGAAGTAGCTTGTGTTCAAATTGTGGTAGTCAGTATAATCATTCGCCTGAATGCTGAAAGTACTCTCTTCTACTCCCCTTCCATAAGCGTTGACCGGATCTCGAGCAGCCCATTGGGTCATCACAACAGGCAATCTGTTTGCGGCAGTTTGAGCAGGATGCAAAATATTATTTTTGGACGGGTAATAAGGAGTTGACCAAAATTGTCCCCAGATTTGATAATTATCGGTTGTATACTGATCGGCAACGATGAGGGCCGAAACTACTCCGTATTTTTCCTGCATGTACGAAAGGGAAAAAGCGTCAATCCACCAGGCGCCCACCGATTTCGGATAGATTCCGAATGTGTCTTTGAACTTTGCAAATGCCTTATCAATAAGTTTGATCCTTTCATCCCTTTCATAACCGGAAAGAAAAGAACTGCCGGCATCATGCCAGTTTTCCGACTTGTGATAGCCAACATCAGCATCTTTTGTAAAAGTCGGGGTAATTTCCAAAAATATCCCTTTCTCGTCATCTGCCGCATCTTTCAACTTGTTTATAATCTCGGTTTCGAATAAAGCGTCATATCTTATCAGCCAAGTTGCAGGAATATTAAATTTATCCAAAATGTCCATTTGGCCCGTGACCGCTGTTTTTGGATTTTGTGCTTTATCTTCCCAAAAATCCGATCCTCTTATGGGATTTACAACTGAAACGAACGAGTTAGTGTTTGCCAATACTGCAAATGGGTTTATGGCTAAAAAAAGTAAAGATAAGATTGTAACTGCTAATTTAATCATTCTGCTTTCTTAATGAATAGTTTTTTAAAACTAGCTAGTATATTAGGTTCTAAAACAAATAAAGATAGTGTATACGAAATAAGACCTACTGCAACCATTAAAATAACTTGAGTAAGCGAGGTTCCGATAATGGAGCGGACAAAAAATACCAAAAGTCCCATGGTAATTGTTGCAAGAACAGGTTTTCCCACACTTTGAATGTAATTAATACTTACATATTTGGAAATAACGAAAAGTGCAACAACAGATGTCAAACCAACGATTGTGAAACCCGTAGCCGCCCCGTTTAATCCGTATTTTATGGTAAGAAACGGAACAAAAATCCAAGTAGTCACTGTCCACATTATCATCAATCTAAAAGTTATGGAAATTTTTCCTATGGCATTTAAAGTATTTGTCAGCGGTGTTGTAATGGACGCCAAAGCGGAAGTAACGCTAATAAACAGTAACGCGGTTAAAGCAGGGTTCCATTTAGTATATTTTGGAATAATTTCAACCAAGGTTGGTGCCAAGAGATTTAACATAACAAGGGATGGGAAAACCAGAATACTAACAAAGAAGATAGATTTTGAAACCGCATTTGATAGTTCTTGTTTTTGATCTTGAAGTCTGGAGAAAGCGGGAAATGTGACTTTAATCACCTGATCCATAAAAAATCTTAAAGGTGCATATGCCCACTTTTGTGCCCAACCCAACAGCCCTACTCCAGAAGGCCCTAAAATACTTCCCAAAAATAAAATCATTCCATCATCTTTCACCATAGCAAGCAAAGTGTTTGCCTGATATGGGACTCCAAATTTTAGTACTGATTTAAAAGCCTGCTTTGAAAAAGAAAAGGATGGAATCCAAGGCTGTATGAAATATGTAATAATCAGTCCTGAAAAACTTCTTAAAATTACGGCAACTGTATAGCTTGTCACTCCAAAACCCATCCATGCAAGTAAAACCGCAGTTATATTAAAAATAATTGTTTCTGCAATCTGTGGCACAACATATTTGTTAAACTCCAGTCTTCGCTCCATTAAGACTGTAGGAATTGTTTTAAGTGAAGACATCAGGAGAGAAAAACCTAAAGCCCAAAGTAACAATATAGCTTTATAATCCAAGTTATAAATATTTTGAAGTAAAGGGGTCATAATGAAGACTGCGATTAAAATTACTACCACTAATACCTGCTGGGCGGTAAATACGGTTTTGAGATCTTCTTCTGTCAGCTGATCTTTTTTTTGAATTAAAGCAGCTGCAAAACCAATATCTCCAAAATATGCCATAAAATTAATAACTGCCGAGACGAGAAAAAATACTCCAAACTCCGAAGGCAGTAAAAATACCGTTAAAAGAGCTGTGGAGAAAAAAGAAATAGCCTGAATCAAAATATTTCTGCCTGTTAAAATGGCAGCTCCCCTAACTGCCCTTTTTTTTACAACATCTGTAGTTAACTCTTGAGTTGGATCTAACTGCTCAACGCTTTCAGCCATTTTTTTATATTTAGTTTACTCTTTTTTTATAATAGTTTAGTGAGTTACGGACCTTCTTAAACTGAATTATCCATAAAAGTAAAGTAACAATGACCGAGACTACTGTTACAATATTGGAGACTGCACGTATCGGAGTATCTAACAATCTCCCTTCTACAATGTGGCTACCTTCTCCTAAAATAATAGTCATCAATCCTAAGCTGTTGTTTTTATATTCAACTTGTGCTTCTTTTCCGTCAATAAATATTTTCCAATGTGGAAAATAAACTTGGGATAAACGAATAATGGTATGCGTTCTTGTATTTGTTTCAAATCTCAACCAATTAGTACCTTGTTTAAAATTGGAAACATCCGAATCCCCTGTTAATATTTGGTACTTGGCATCTATCACAATCTGCGGTTTTTCTGCTACTGATTTTGGCAAAAAACGCAGCGGATCATTCATAGATACGCTATGCACTAAATTCCTTTCCAAAACAGAGGGAAAAATATAAAAAGAGGACAGTAAAAATGCAAATATTATTGATGATAGACTCAAGAAAAGAAAAGTGAAACTTTTTTTCCGAATATATTGATAGCCTACCCACAGGAAAATTAAGCCAAGAAAAATAGGCGCTGTATCTGCGGAGAGTGTTAGCAGTGATAAAAATATAGAAGAAAACAGAAAATTCTGAATTTTCATTTTTTGTGAAAGTAAGTTTAAGTTTAAAAGAATTAAAGGAAAAAACATCAGACCCCAAGCTAACCCTAATCCTTCATTGGATAAGATAATAGCTGAAAAAGCTAGCACAGTATAAAAAATCGCAGATGAATTGGCTCTGAATTTCCCTAGAAATTTGTATGCAAAAAGATACATGAATATATAGCTTCCTATTAGACTAACCGCGAATATTATTTTGAGGGTAATTGTCAGGTTGTTGGTGATAAAAAAAATAAGTTCCCCAAAATAATAAGGCAGCGGAGCATGGTAATTAAATATGGGAGATCCGTAAAAATCTTCTAAACCCAAAACCCATCTACAGGGAATTTGACCGTCTTTAAAACATCTATCTATTTCAGAAAGCCTGATTAAATACTTCTCTTGATTTGTAAAGGGTACAATAAAAAGAAAACAAATCAATAAAATCGTCAAAATGAGACCTAACAAGATGAATTTGTTTTTAAGCATAGTTTTTTAACCGGATTTTTTGGGAAAATAGTAGTAAATAAGGTATCCGGCAACAGAGACAAATAAACTCTGGAATAAACTTCGCAGTAGATTTAGATCATACTTTATATTAAGCAGCTGCCATAAATTAGCTCCATTATAAAGGGATGGGTTAAGTGGTGTAAACAAACCTATTGATAGCGACTGCTCAAACAAAGATACAGACCCAAGGAATGTAATGGCTATCACAAGTAACAAGAAAGCGTGTTTAAAATTACTATGAATAAGTTCAATAATTAAAAAAGGAGTAAGCCATAAGAACCATTGAGGATGGTAATGTGTGAATATAAAAAATAAAAGAAGAATAACAAAAAACCTCTGCCATAAATTTTCAGCGCTTCCTGCTCGGTATAGATAAATAAGATAAAAAAATCCGGTAAGTACCACAAATAATATGATTCCTTCTCCTCCCGAAATAGGAATTTGTGCATACAAACTTTTAAACATTTGGTTTGCGGCTAGAGCCGTAGACCTATATCCTAAGGAATTGATAAAAGGCAGAATTGTTACCACATATACCGAAACTCCTAAAAATATTGCCTGTATTCTTTTTGACCAAGTCGGCAAAAGAAAAGCCAATGGTAATAAGAAAAGAAGTGGATATATTTTAAAAGACGCACCAACCCCCAACAATATCGCAGCCAGAAAGACTGCTTTGTTAAGATTGGCAATTTTGACAACCATATACAAAGCAAGTACTACAAAAGCTGTTGGGATAATGTCAAACTGACCTATCATATAAGTTGAATACAAAACCCAAGGGTTAAAAATCCAAAGAGTAAATGCTAAAATTTTTTCTCTTTTGAGAGCATACAAATTGTACAAAAGATATGCTATAAAAATATCAAAAGGTAGGTAAGGTACTTTAAGTAAGATTAAATGTAGGTATAACCTTAAATCTCCTAAAGTATTTGTGAAATCAAATAAAAAGTTGTTATGGAAATCATGATCTGTCCAACTGGTTAGTATCCAATTTAGGCCCCCTAAATAAAAATAGGTAGTAGGTGGGTAATTGAATACAGCAACAGGATATTTTTTAAGAAACTGGTCGTCCTTATTTAAACTTAAAGTGTAGTCATAAAAATTTGATAAATTTCCTTTGCCCAATACATACCCTGCCAGATCAAAATGCTGAATATCGCTGTGGAATGTTGTAGCCGACAAAAACAATCTGATGAAGATACCTGCAATCAATATAAAAACTAACGGTTTTTTTAAAAGACTCATATTAACAACATCATCAATGATACTAAAAATGCACCCAAGGAAGCAAAGTTTAAGAATTTTCTAAAACTTGTTTCTTGGAAATAAACTTCTGCTTTGTGAGATCCCGCAGGCACGAATATACTCACTTGCCCAAAAGGCTTACCTGCAAAAATTTCTACTGATTTTCCATCAATTCTTGCTTGCCAACCAGGGAAATAATACTTGTTTAAATTAATTAACTCCCCTTTATCCGAAACAAATTCAAAAGCTACTTTTAAATCATTGATTTTATCCACTCTTCTTATTCCGTTCTCGGGAAAAAGTAATGGGAAATTTTTATCCGGTCTAATTTCAGTTGCTTTAGGCAATCTCAAATATTCTTCTTGGGTTTTTAAATATTCGCTGCTTGCAGAAGGAATGGGTATATAGCGATTAAGATAGTAACCATCCTCTCGACCTAAAAAATCTTCAGGTCTAAAAAAGGTCCATGTTGGAAAAATAATGAAAGCCATAATAAGTAATAAAAGTGCTTTCTCGTATTTAAATTTTTCAAAAATTACCACCAGCAAAGGTATAAAAAAGGTTACCAGTATCAAAAATCTCCAGGGAAATTGAAAATATGGAAGAAGTGGTAGATTATTCCAAACAAAAGTTGAGCGATAATTCATCAAAAAAATGGCAGTAGCAAGTGCACTAATTACCCAAATCATCAATAATTTGTTTTGCCGGTTGATTACTTTCCATTTAAAAATAAGCAGTAATCCCGCAGTTACAAAAACTAATAAATTGGCCCCGCCTAAAAAGAAAGACATCCCATCTCCTGGACCAGGAACAGATCCTCCATACCCCCAGTAAGGGGTAACCAGTTGTCTGACGGTTGGGAAGTGATCAAAAAAGTTAAATACGGTATCGTATTTGAGCAGACTGCTCTCTAAAAGTGCCGGCAACCAAAAATAAATACTGATCAAAAAACCCAAAAAAAACATTAAAAATAATCTTAAGAAAAATGCTTTCCAAGCTGCTGTGGAAAAAAATTGTAAGAAAAAAAACACAATCACAAAAGGGAAGAACATGTATGCTGCTATATTGTGCGACAACACTAGGGAAGCGACCGATATTGCCCCCAATCCTGCCCATTTCCAATGTTTAGAACTTTTTAACTTGACTATGGCAAGTATCACCAAAGGCAAGAAAATAAAACTTAAGGCCTCCCCTATTGCACCCCTCACGTAAATATCCACTGCTCTGTAAGGCGCGTAAATATAGAGCATTGCACCAACAAAGGCAAACCTGCTTTTTGTAAACTCCCGAAGCAGCAGATACATAAATATTCCAGAAATGGGAATGCTTACAAAAAGAACCGCCTTGACACTATCCACTAAGGTTAATCCCAAAAGATGAAATATCTCCCCGATATAAAAGGGTAATGGGAAAACAAAATTAAAAAGAGGATATCCAAAGCCAAAACTTAAGTCCGGAACAAAACGCGGAGGGATTTGTCCTAATTTAATCGCTCTATCAAGTTCATAAAGCCAAGCAACATGCAAATCATCCGATGCCCCAAAATATCCTTTCACAAAAAGTGCCCAAACAGCCGGGATAAAAAAAATTAATATTATAAAAAACCAGTATCTAGTTATCAGTTTTTCTAATTTTTCCATAAAGAATAAAAATAATAACCAATATAGAGATAGCAGAGATTATATTGGCAATTGTCCTAATCAATGTATTCTCAAACTTGCCGACAACAAAATAATCCCCTCTGCTTAGATTAAAACTGATTCTTCCCAGATAATTTTTGTTGGAATGGTCTATCTTTTTACCATTAACAAATACTTGCCAATCAGGAAAATCAAAAACAGGAACTTCCACAACAGACGAATCAAAAACATTTGCTTCAAATTGCCATCTGTTAGATTTGTTTTCAAAATTTTTAATCTCTGCATCGCCCTTAACAATAATCGGTTTGGGGGGGGCTGGCTCTAAAGGCTCCACAGATTGAATTGGTAAATAATCTAAAATAGCAGCCTTTTGTTGAGTCTCCCAAAGTTTCCCGCTTAATTTTTCTTTATCAGTTAAATCAAATATGAACTGCTGTGGCTTAAAATAGTTCCAGTTTAAAAAAACTGTAACTATAATTAGTATTACTGTCACAATTTTAGCAACAGATTCTTTGAGGTTATATACAAAAAATCCTCCCAGTAAACTTGAACTAAATATTACAATAGACAAAAAGCGCCAAGGAAACTGGGTGAATCTTAATATCCCAATTTGCTCCCAAATAAAAGCAGATCGTATATGGGTCATAAAGATAGATCCTGCAAAAATTAGCAGTGTTGCACAATAGAGAATGAGCCATTTGTAATCCCTCTTCTTTACAAAAAACCAGCTGACAATTGAGCCAAGTGCCAAAAACCAATGGGGCCAGCCAATTTGAAACGAGATGGTATCACCAACTCCCGGGAATGATGCTCCATACCCCCACCCTCTGTCTAAAAATAACTGATATAAAGTTACAAAATGGCCTCTGAAATCCAATTCTAATCTCACTAAATTATCTATTTGTACCAAATTTTTCTCCAAGAATGCCGGGACTATAAAAAAAGCGGATAATCCAAATCCCAACAACAGATAAAGAATTAAAGATTTAACTATCGTAAATTCTCTTTTCCAAAACCAAATCAAAAAAAATGCAGAAATGACCGGTAAAAACAACAAGGTCATGATATTGTGGCTGGTTAAAAACGCGGCAAAAGATAAAGCAAGTCCTATCTTAAATCTTGGCAGATCTTTTTTGGTAAGTTTGAAGGCAAAATACAAAACAAGAGGGATGATTGCAAGTGAAAAACTTTCTGCTACTGCACCTCTTACATAAATATCAAGTGCCCTGTACGGAGCAAACATATAAAGAGTGGCGGCCAAAAGAGCAGGGTATGTGCCAAAAAGTTCCTCTGCAAGAAGATACATGGATACTCCAGCAAGGGTTACCGCCATGAAAAAAAGCAGTTTTGCACTACCGATAAAGCCTAAAAAATAGCTTCCTATTGCACCTATATAATAAGGGAAAACATTGTAATAGTTAAAAAGTGGGTAACCGTTTCCAAAACCTAAATCAGGCACCCACCTGCAGGGAATTTGCCAATCATCTATACATTTTTTCATCTCAAATATCCTCATCACTTGCAAATCATCATGGTGAGAAAAATAACCGGGTAAAAATATCGGCCATGCAATGAGCGTTGTAAAAAGCAACAAAAGAAAGAACGGCCAAAAATTAAAGATGAACTTTTTTGTAACCATAGTTTTTACCAACTAATACTAAAAGTAAAAGAAAAGAGGTCAAGGTAATTATATTCCCTATACTCCTAATTTGTGTATCCATCAGTTGTGCTTTTATAAGGTGGGATCCTTGAGGCAAATCAAAGGTTATTAAACCCAAACAATATTCCTCTCCCCTGCAGTCATCATTTTTGTGTCCAACTACTTTTCCATCTACTGTTACTCTCATCCCCGGAAAATCAAATAACGGCAATCTAATGACAGAATCCTCCCTTGCCTCAACTTCTCCTATCTGGTAGTTGCTTCCCTTCCTGTAGGTTATAAAGCGTACCTTTCCTTCCAAAACTTCAGGGGTATCCGGTGCAATTTTGTTGGGAGGAAGTTCTGCATAGGCGGGCAGGTAATCAAAAATGCTGATTGTTAATTCTTTCTCCCAAAAAGGGCCGGAAAATTTATCCTTGTCGGAAATACCAAACCACTCTTTAGGTTTAAAAAATTGAGCATGCAGTAGGAAGATTCCTATTAAAATCAAAGTTGCAAAAATTTTTGCTCCTTTAATGTTGATTTGACTAATAAAGAAAATTGTTCCCGCTCCTAAAAAAGACAGTAGAAAAATACTGTCTGTCAAAAATCTCCAGGGAAATTGTAAATAGACCATAATTGGTATTCGCTCCCAAATGAAAGAGGATTTTTGATGAATCAAAAATAAAACTACAAGTTCAACTAAAGAATTGATTATTACAAGTATTGCTATATTTTTATGCTTTTTTAAAAAGAATGGCGCTAAAATAAATCCAAATAAAGCCACCATCCATTGTATTTGTCCTGTTGATAAAGTTAAATTATTATCTTGTCCAAACCCAGATGACCCGTAACCAAATTGGTTTGAAATCAATAATCTATTGATAGAAACAAAGTGTTGCCTGTAGTCAAAATATCCGCCTACCAGAGTTTCCAGATGAGCGTATTTCCCTTCAAAAATTACCGGTAGTGTAAAAAAAGCTGCCAGTCCTATTCCCAAAAGTCCTCCCAAAAATATTTTGGGGATCACTTTCCAAGTCTTTTTTAATACGAGCAAACTTAAACACCAAAGTATGGAAAGTGGCGCAAAAATAAGTGTCATTAAATTGTGAGTAAGCATCAGTGCAGCTGTGGAGAGAGCAAGGAAAATTACATATTTTAACTTTTGTTTGCTTATCAGCTGATAGATTGCCCAAAAAATCAAAGGAAAGAAAACCAGACTCCAAAATTCGTTTAAAGCACCTCTAACATAGACCTCTAATGCTTTATATGGAATGTATGTATAAAGCATTGCCCCCAAAAATGCAGGCAGGGTAGTACTGACAAATCTTTTTTCTTTAGATTCTCCATCAAAAAAAGCTTTTAAAAAAATAAACATAAAAAGTGTTGAAAGAATATAACCGAAGATAAACAGAATTTTGACAGAATCTATGATTTGAACAGCAAATAAATGAATTAAAGCACCCAAATAATATACACTGGGAGGGTAATATAAAAACTGGGGATAGCCATACTGATAACCCATGTCAGGCACCCACCTGCAGGGAATTTGAAAATCCTGCAAACACCTAAACATCTGATGTACTCTCATTGCTTGCAGGTCATCTTGCATAAAGAAAAAACCGGGCCTAATCAGTTGATAAAAGGTGGGGATGGTCAATATGACAATTAAAATGATCCAAGATTTATATGAAATCTTTTCAAGAAAAGATCTGTTTGCAAGAAAGTTAAACATTTCGAATTATGGTAAAACCTTATATAAAACTATGGCATCTTGATCTAACTTTTCTAAGGGTTTTGCTTTCGGATATTCTTTAAGTAAAACAACATTATTAACGCTTCCCGAAACTCTGCTTTTGTTGCCGACAAAGAATGTTAAATTATCTTTAGCCGCATTTCTAATCTGTGCGGAAATTGTAGCATGACTGCCAATTATTGCTATATCATCTTTATCCAAATAGATGCGCAATCCGTCTGGCAAAGTTCCAAAAAAACCTTCTGTTCCAACTACCACCTTACCTGCTTTCTTTTGCTCTTTTAAAAATTGTGAAATTTCAGAAAAACCATAACCTGCAGTCCAAGCTTCAAAATACCCCGATCTTTCTTCAGAAGGTAAAGGTGCTTTTTGAGGATTAGTCAGAAGCAAATAATTAAAATATAAGGGTAAAGGTAGTACCACTAAAAGCATCAGTACGAAAGATAGGGGTCTGTGAGAAACAAATCTTGGGAGTATATGATAAATGCCATATGCTGAAATAATTAAGAGTGTGGGGATTGTTGGCAGTAAATATCTTGCCGTAAAAGTTTTTAAAAATACCATATCCAAAATTAAAGGTATAAAACCCCACAAAAATAAAACCAGACCTAGTTTGTGAAAGTTAGTCAAAACATAAAATAAACCTACAGCTCCGCAAAAAAGAATCGGCCAAGTTAAGAGTTTGGGGAACCAATCAAAAATATCTTGAAAATGCGGTAAAAATGGATCCAAGGGTCTACCGATAAGTTCTAGGGGGGAAAACACATAATCCTGATTTCTAGAAGATAGCTGGTGAAATTCCGGTCCCAGTCTTAACAGATTATACATTATTAAACCTATACCTATGGCCACTCCCCAAAGTAAGGCAAGCTTTAAAAAAGGTTTTCTCTTACTTTTTTCAAAGTTGAATCCCAAAATAGAAACAGGCACAAGCAAAAAATTTACCATCCCCGAAGTTTTGGTTAAAACCGCTCCTCCCAAAAGGTAACCTAAAATCATGGCAATATCCAGCCTTAAAGTTTTTGACAGCCAAATTGCAAAATAAATTATCCAAATGCCAAATGCGGAAAGCATGGAATCCACCAAAGCCATCCTGTCAAAAAAAACAGTATAAGGAGTAATTACATACAAAAGGGCGGCCCAAAAAGCTGTTTGCTTATTAAAAATTTTTTTGGAAAGGAAATATACGCCCAAAAGTGAAAAGAAACCGGATGTAACTGATAAAACCCTTCCGGCAAATAAGGGGTCTTCAAAAATTTTAAAAATAGGCATCATTGTCCACATAAAAAGAGGGGTTTTACCATCTTGCATGGAAATAAACCGCAAGGTTGGCTCCGCTCTCATAACTTGGGCCCAGCGGATATAGATGGCCTCATCCGCAAAAATGGGCTGAAGAGTAAGATTTGGAAGCCTTAAAATAAAATAACAGGCGATAAGGATCAAAAGAATAAACAATTCAACCTTATGCTTTACAAGAAGTTTCACTCTTATATATTACGTTTTTGAGTATCAAAAAGGCAAGTTCAATGGATACATTTTTCCTGCTATATTAAAGCACAAAGGAGGATAACGTGGTATACTTACACACTAAGCAATATTATGGCATTCAATAGAAGTAGACATGATAGACCAAGATTTAACAATCGCGGCCCAGGCCGCGGTCCTGTTGAATTACACAAAGCAATTTGTGATAACTGTGGTAAGGAATGCGAAGTACCCTTTAGACCAACCAGCGGTAAGCCAATTTTTTGCAGCAACTGCTTTGCAAACCAGAGAGGAAGTTCTAATTCAAGAAGATTTGAAGGAAGACACTCTGAAAGATCTGAAGATAAGCAGAGCTTGCGGTCTGACGACCTAAAGCAAAGCTTGCGATCTCACGATCTTAGACCAATGTTTGACGCTACCTGTGCTGACTGTGGAGACACCTGTAAAGTTCCATTTCAACCTAACAGTGATAAACCAGTATTTTGCCGCAATTGTTTTGGGGATAAAAAGAATGCTGGAGGTAGGGATGAGCGAAACTCTCCTGCTTTGCAGGATAAGTTTGAAGAAATCAATGCCAAACTTGACAGGATCTTAGGCTTATTGTCCCCTGTTATACCATCCCAAGAGACAGAAAAACCTATCAAAGTAGCAACACCCCCCTCTTCCGGAGGTAAAAAGAAAACAGCAGTTAAGAAATCTCCTCTGCTAGAGAGCTAATCTATCCTCCTGATTTTGAAGGTATAGGTGTCTCCCCTGGCTTTAACCATCTAATGTAAGTACAACCTGTTGGTCTTTTCTCTTTAGAATCCCATCCTGATGTTGAACATTTCTCCATCTTCTTTCCATTTGCTGTTGTAAATAAAACTAATTTCTCCCCGCAAGTTGGACAATCTACACCCAAAGGTTCTGTTTTGCCTGTAATCCATTCTACGAAGTCACACCCTGTAGCTTTTTTGGCTTCTTTATCCCACCCCCCGGTTGAGCATTTCTTCAACTTCTTGCCAAAACGGGTAACCTGCAAAATTAAATTATTACCACACTTGGGGCATTTTTCATCTAATTCTTGAGGTTCAACTTGCAACCACTTAACATAATCACAACCCTCATTTCTTCTCTCTTCTTTATTCCAAAAACCCTTAGAACACTTTTGTAGCTTTTTTCCGCTTTGTGTTTCTGTAACATTTCCCAAGGGAGCACCGCATTTAGGACATACATCAGTTGAATCGCTCATTTGATTAAATTACCACATTATCAAAAAATCTAACAGGGTTAATATTTACCTGATAAATCATTAATTCTAATTCGGAGCATATCATATATTGCTGCCAGGGCATCTTTGATAACCTGTACTCTTTCGGTATCAACATAGTTCCACTCAACATCAACCTCTGCAACCTTAAAGCCGTATTTCTTGGCAAGATATAATAGCTCGACATCAAATCCGGCATTAACAGCTCCCCCCCTAAAGTGCACCACTCCCCACTCATCCTTAATCTTTGGAATAATTTTTTCAATTGATTTTCTATTAAAAGCTTTAAATCCACATTGGGTATCGGAAAATGGCAGACCTAAAATTATTCCACGAAGAACGGAAAACCCCCAAGCTGCCAGTTTTCTCACCATGGGCGCTCCTTTCCTCCCCCTGCGGGAACCAATCACCAAATCATAACCTTGCTCAAATTTAGGAGAAAATCTATCCCATTCCTTTATCGGTGTTGCCTGATCCATATCGGTAAATAAAATTACCTCTCCCTTACTTGCCAACATCCCGGTCATCACCGCCATTGCTTTCCCACCGTGAGAATTCTCAATTAACTTAAAGTTCTCATTTTTGGATATATATTTTTTTACTATCTTCCTTGTTTCATCTGCTGAACCGTCATCAACAATAATTACCTCATAATCTTTCCCTTTCAAATATTTTTCAACCCCCTCCAAAACCCCTTTCTTAAGATTTCCTTCCTCATTATATGCAGGTATTACAACAGACAATTTCATTGTTTTAATTCCTCCGGATTATGAATAAGCTTATATATTTGAATACCCTCAAAATCCCATTCTCTTTCAACAAGCGTCCAGCCAAACGCGGCAATCTCATATTTTGGAGAATATATGGGATCACAAGGATCTTCACAAACTACAAATAATTGATCTGTTTTTTCAAACGGCACGTTCTTTGGTTTGTGACCATATTCCCCAAGATAAAATGAATAAGCTGAATCATAATTATTTTTCGCCAGTAGTGCAAAGTTAAAATCCTCACCCTTTGCTTGATTAATTATAAATTTTGCCACATCTTGCGTCCTTTTAAGCTGCCTGTTTGGAGGATTAAGTTGAGGATTTTTCTGCAAATTTACCCAAGTCAAAGCAATTACTAATATGAAAAGTACAACATATATCAGTTTACGAAAACCTAATTTAAGGTTAGCCAGAGACCCGAAAAGTAAAAACGGGGCAGGGTTTAAAAACCCCAAGTAATGATCATAAACGCTCTGCTGATAAAAGGAAATCCCGAAAAGACCAACAATTAACCATACTCCCAAAGCCAAAATCGGCCAGTTTAAAGTTTTTCTCCTGACAAAAGGAATAATAATTAAAACAGTAAGTATAACTTGCAATAAGTAATTTTCCCCCGTCATATATCTTCCGATCAAATTATAAGAATAAAGAGAGGGAATCCTTACTATATTCGGAATGATATCCCAACCAACAGCAGAGCTTTGTGAAAAAAGAGTTGTGATTGCCCTGTAGTTTAAAAAATTGTGTCTTAAATCGAAAATAAAAAGCGGTGACATAACTGCAAGAAAAGAAATTATCCCAAGCAATGTTCCTGAAAATAAATTTTTAATGTGCATCTTCTTTGAAGATCTGTACCAGATTTCATGTAACCACAAGAAAGCCCCAATAGGAGTTAAAATTATAGCCAGATAATGCATCTGTAAAGCAGCTGCAAATGATGCGCCTGTTGCAATAAGCCAACGGAAATTTCCACCTTTGTTTAGTTTATATAAACTAAAAATTCCCAGCAGGGCAAAAAAAGGTGCGGGATTAGGATTCCAGGACGAACGGGAATAAATTATTGTCACCGGAGATATGGCATAAAGGAACGCTGCAATCAGTCCCGAAATTCTTCCAAACCAAATTTTGCCAAGATAATAGATAAACCCGACAGTTAAAAGACCTATTAAAGCATTCATGGCCGCTGCCGAAACCGGATTAAAACCAGTCAGAACCATTGGAACAAACATCATATAGTAGTACAGCGGACCCAAATATATATTCCCAAAAGATGTAGGAGGACCGATCAGAGGAAAATCTCCCGAAAGCATTCTTTTCATAATAAGAGCATCCCTTCCTTCATCTCCCAAAAAAGTCATATAAGCATCAATCCTATAGAAACGAAAGGATGTTGCCAGCGCGAGAGTTAAAAAAAGCAATATAAGAACATATTTTTGATCTTTTAATTTCCACCAAAGCCTTAAAAGATCAACATACGAACGAACGATCACTTTTAAGCTTGCACCTGTCGGCTTGCCGGATAATCTTGGATAGTGGCTCACTCCGATCTGACCAACCCTGAAGCCATACTTTTTAGCCTTTATGGCAATCTCGGCATTGATCATTGCACCTCTTTGAGATTCCAGGTTGGGAATTTTTTCCAGTACTTCCCGCTTGATCATCTTAAAACCACAATCAACATCTCTTAAGGTTAGCTGATACATTATCCAAAGAGAGAGTGTCCAGCCTTTTTTAAAGAGAATTCGAAAAATAGGGTCCTGCCTTTTAATCCTGTATCCAATCAATAAATCATAGTCTTCAATTGTTTCCAAAAATTTGGTGACTTCCGAAAAATCAAACTGTCCATCCCCATCCGTATAAACAATCAGATCAAATTTTGCATTATAAAATCCACTCTTTAAGGCCTCACCGTAACCTAAATTTTTCTGGTGGTGAATAGCTCTAATTTTTCGATTCCCAACAGCCAACTTATCTGCAACTTTTCCGGTGTTGTCTGTTGAGCCATCATTTATAAGAAGTATTTCATAATCTTTAAGTTTTAATCCCTCCAAGACTTTTAAGGCTTTTTCAACCAGAATTTCCACATTTCCTTCCTCATTATATAGAGGGAAAAATACAGATAGCGATTTCGTAGAGAGGGATTTTAGATGATTCACTTTTCAAGTTTAGCATATTTTCCTGTATAATTAATTAAATGAACAAAACAATATCTAATCTGTTAGTCCTCGCTTTTACCGTTTCTCTCGCCACCCTTCTAATCTGGCTACCCCACATTTTATCCCTTCCCAATTTTTGGGGCTTAAATTTTTCAAAAGGTTTTTCCACAATCTATAACAACTTTGACGGATTGGAATATATTGTCATTGCCAAATCTTTTTACAACCCTAATCTTGTTGCCCAAATACCCCAGTCGCTTCCTGCAAATTACTATGCTGCTCACTTTCCCGGTTATTCTCTATTGATACTAATTTTTGCACCGCTTTTGGGATTTTTGAAATCAATGCTTGTAGTCTCTTTGATATTTACCATTCTCTCAAGCTGGGCATTCTACTTTTTGGTAAAAGATTTTAAATTAAGTAACAAACCACTGTTTTTATCCATTCTATTTTTGTTTCTACCGGCAAGATGGGTGATCATCCACTCGGTCGGATCTGCCGAACCAGTCTTTATTTTTTTTGTCATTACATCTATTTATTTTTTCTTAAAGTTCGAAAAATATTCAAATACTTACTATATTTGGATCTCTGCCATATTTGGACTACTGGCCCAAATAACCAGACCCCCCGGAATATTGCTATTTTTAGCCCTGGCACTATATATCCACTATAAATTTTATATACAATCCAAAATCGTCGGGTTTAAAAAAGCATATCTTGATCACTTAAGATATTTCCCCCTTATTCTTATCCTCATAGGACTTTGGGGAATATTTTATTTATATAGCCAAACATATGGGGATTTTTGGGCATACTTTCATAGCGGGGATAATATTCATCTGACCTTTCCTCCCTTCCAGGTTTTCAACAAGGGTCAATTTTGGGTCGGGGATATCTGGCTTGAAGATATAGTTTACATTTTTATATTGGGGTTTTTAGGCGGGGTGCTGTTGATAAAACAAAAATTATATCCTTTGGCATTCTTTGTTTTAACCTATCTTGCGGCCTCTACATTAATAGCCCACCGCGACATCAGCAGATACTTATTACCCATAACACCGTTTGTACTGATAGCTTTTGAAAAAGTCTTAACTTCAAAAGAGTTTAAAATTATTTTACCTATTATTGCTTTGGCAATTTATTTATATTCCCAAAATTTCATTATCCAAAACGTAGCCTCAATACCAAATCTTGCTCCTTTCAACTAATCTTCCTGGTGACGCCATGTTACGAAGTGGTTAACGATAAAATTCCAAAGCATAACAGGGGGAATAGTGGCAAAAAAGTAAAAATTGTTGTAGGCAACTGGCCTACCAAAAACATTTATAAATCCATCCCCAAATGTTAAATGTAAATACTTAACTATTAAAACTCCTATCACCAATCCTCCTAATGAGACCAGGTTAAAAATTCCCAGCTTTTGCCAAATTCTGGTTTTAGTCTTTCTATACCTGAATGTCCAATAATTATTTAAAATAAAATTATTAATAATGGCAATTTCTGTTGAGATTCCCTTTGAGGTGGCGGGAGGTAAACCTAAAGCGTTAATGAACATTTTGTAGAAGAAGAAATCTACCACTGTTCCTACAAATCCAACCAAAGAAAATTTGACCAAAGTTTTGACCCTGCGGGAAAAATAAAAAAACCTGACATGAAATCCCAGACTTCGAAGTTTTACATCAATGCCATAAGTAATAATGTCATAAGTATAATTGAAGACTTTATTTTTGGAGTAACCCTCTAAGCGATTTTTAAAAATTAAGGGTACTTCTTTATATTTTGCTCCTGCCAAAATTGCCTCATGCAAAAAGGCGGGCTGGACAATAAAAGTCCTTTCTCTCCAGGGCAGTCTGTTTAAATTTATTTTCTCAAAAAGAGCTGGTGTAAAAGCCCTGGCAGAATTTGTAAATTCTTTAATGTCGGAGGGTCCTATCACCATTCTGCAAAAAAGGGATGCCCCTGATGTAAAAATTTTTCTTGCCAGCGATAATTGATTTTTCCCTCCCGTAACAAACCTGGATCCAATTACCAAATTATATCCTTCCTGAATGGTAGTAACCAGTTTCACCAAAACATCCGGAACAACCTGTCCGTCCGCATCAAGTTGTGCCAAAATATCAGGCTTGATTTTTTCTATTGCAAATTGATGACCTTTAATAAGTCCTACTCCAAGGCCCGGGTCAACTTTTATAAAGTGTATTTTTTGATTTTTTCTTGCAAGTTTTTTGGCAATTTCTTCCGTTCCGTCGGAAGAACGTATGTCATCCGCAATCACAATGTGGATTTCCCAATCTGGTAAGTTTTTTTCCTGTTCAAAAACTTTTTCCACAGTTTTTTCTATATTTGCTTTTTCGTTAAAAGTGGGAAGTACTACCGAAACTTTGCGCATGCTGTGATTGTAGGGAAATCAGGAAAATTTAGCAAGATCAGCGTGAACCATTATTCTGACAAGATCTGAAAATTTTGTTTTTGGTTCCCAACCTAAAACTTTTTTGGCTTTGCTCGCATCACCGTGTAAAGGACCTGTTTGAATAGGCGGGACAAAGTGAGGATCTGTCTCAACATAATCGTTATAATTTAAATCCACAACCTCAAAAGCCTCTTTGGCAAAATCCTCGACAGTGTGTACCTCACCTGTCGCTACTACAAAATCATCAGCAATCTTTTGTTGCATGATCTTATACATTGCCTCGATATAATCCGGTGCATACCCCCAGTCTCTTTTTGCATTCAAATCCCCCAATTTTAATTTGCCGTTTTTAACAATCGGTTCACCCATTTCATTTAACGGGATCCCTTCCTTTCTGCCGTTTTTAATACAGGCAACCGCGGCAGAAATTTTCCTGGTCACAAAATTTAATCCGCGACGCGGGCTCTCATGATTAAACAGAATTCCGCAGGCAATAAATTGCGGCTGATTTTTGTCTTGCCTCGCAATTACAGCCATCCTGTGAGCATACTCTTTGGCTGCCGCGTATGGGTTTGCGGGAGAAAGCGGGGTATCTTCATTTTGGGGAACCTGTTTTGGCGCTCCAAACATTTCGGAGGTTGAAGCCTGATAAATTTTTGCATCCGGTACAATCTGTTTGGCTCTCTCAAATACATGCAAAGCCCCAACTCCGGTCACCATTATTGATGCGAATTTGTCTGAAAAAGACGAAAGGGGAGAAGAAAGAGATGCCAAATTATAAATTTCGTCAGGTTTAAAATCATACAAGGCCAATACAATGGACTCGGGAAATTGCAAATCCCCGAAGTAAATTCTAACCTCCTCTTTAAATTTCTCAATATTACCCAATTCCGCCAAAGCATTTCTTCTGACCAACCCTGCCACCTCGTAGCCCTTATCCAATAAAAATTCCGTTAAATATGATCCGTCTTGTCCGGAGATTCCTGTGATGAAAGCTTTTTTACCTGCCATAATCGTAACTATATCGGATTTTCTAAAGTTATTCAACAACTACCTTGAATAAATTTACACTTTCATCCAAAGTATGCAAAACGCCAGGGAAAAGGGAATCAAACTTGGAAGGATCGAGGGCTGAATTTTTCAACATCTTGGCTTTTTTATTTAAGTTATAATCCGTCAGACTGATGCTATTGACTAAAGATTCATTCAAACCAAACACTTTCGCAATTGTTTTTGCAAAATCAAATGGCGTGGTTGAACTTTTACATGATACATTAATAACTCCCTCAAGTCTTTTTTTGACAATTTCTGACAATGCGTCTGCTATATCATCAACCAGTGTAGGAGTTATTAATTGATCTACCACTGCTCTAATCGGATTTTTTAATTTAAGTTGCTCAAGAAAAAATCTGGCAACATCTTTTTTAAATTCATAATATGCAGAGTAAGGCATAGAAATTCTGACAATTGACGATTTGCATCCACTTCCTAAAACAAATTGCTCCCCAAAATACTTTGTGTGTCCATACCAATTTATAGGGTTTGGCTTATCCTCTTCTACATAAGGCCTCTCCGCTTTTGTTCCATCAAACACATATTCTGTAGAAATATGGAGTAGATGTTTATCCAAAATGCGACAAGCATCTGCTACATTTTTTGCGCCCATTGCATTTATTTGAAAACAAACACCCGCTTTATCTTCTGTTTGTTCTTCTGCTTGCTCAACATTTGTATAAGCTGCAAAATTTATAACCGAGTCGGGATTTAAATCCTCCAACGCTTTTAAGATTTGATTTTTGTTTAAAATATCTACTTCTTTGGCGGGAGGGGCGTTAATTTCAAAAGTTTGGTTGTGGCTTTCTATAAATTTGGAGCCAACCAAGCCGCTACCGCCAAAAATTAATAGTTTCTTCATTTAAATTTTTCGGGAAATAGATCACGCAGCTTAGGATTATTTTTATCTCTTTCAGAAATTATCGGATCATTTATTGGCCATACAATCTTTATATCAGGATCATTCCAGGCAATTGCGGTTGTATCAGAACCATCATAGTAGCTATCTACCAAATACAAATAATTTACATCCTCATCTCCTGTTACACAAAAAGAGTTTGCCATCCCTTTGGGTACAAAAAGCGCAAATCTATTTGTACCGTCAAATTGAAAAGTTTCAACTTTTCCGAAAGTTGCCGAATCTGACCTGATATCCAAAACAGAAGCAAATACCTCCCCCGTTACCGGATAAATTAACTTATTCCAGTTTTCCGCATGCTGACCCCGCAAAACTTTTGGTTTTGATCTGGAGTGATTCCATTGAACCGGCTTAAACTGCCAGCCCAAAACTTGCTCCAACTCATCTAAATGGAAAATTTCTCTGAAAAATCCGCGCTCATCTTGATGAGTAGGTCTCTCAAGTTTTAACACCCCGGGGATGGAAGTAGTCTTCACAAAATCACTCATTCTTCATTGATTGTATGATTTTTGGGCAACTCTGTCTACATTTGGCCGATTACCTTTTAGGGGTTTCCACCACCATTCATTTTCTTTATACCAAGAAACAACAATAGGTAAATCTTCTTCCAGACTGTGTTTTCTTTCCCACCCCAAAGATTTAAGTTTTGATCCGTCAATTGCATAACGGAAATCATGCCCTAACCTATGCTCAACAAACTCAATCATATCCTCACCAAGCCCCAAAATCTTAAGTATCATTTGTGTTATTTCCAAATTGGTTTTTTCCTCACCTTGAATAAGATAAGTCTCACCAATCTCACCCTTTTTTAATACCAAATCAATGGCCGCAGCATGATCTAAAACGTGCAACCATTCTCTGATATTTTCTCCTTTACCCATCAATGGCACTCTTTTACCCTCCAAAAGATTGGTAATAAAGCGCGGGATCAATTTCTCCGGATCATGGTAAGAACCAAAGTTATTGGCGCAATTACTAATGGTTACTGGTAAACCGTAAGTTTGATGATATGCACGTACCAAATGATCCGAACCTGCCTTTGATGCGGCATAAGGGGTCCTGGGAGCATAAGCATTTTTCTCACCAAATGGCGGATCATTTGGGCCAAGCTCTCCATACACCTCATCTGTTGAGATATGATGAAACCTTTTAACCTCTGTTTCCACTGCCGCATTCAATAAAACAGCCGTTCCCAAAATATTGGTTTTGACAAACTGCAAAGGATCAATTATCGATCTGTCAACGTGAGACTCCGCCGCAAAATGTATAACAATATCCACACCATTCATGGCATCCGAAACTATTTTCTGATCCGTAATATCTCCTTTGATAAATTTATAATTGGGGTTATTTTCGACATCTGTTAAACTTTCCAGATGTCCAGCGTAAGTTAAAGCATCAAGATTGACAACTTGATCATCCGGATGATTTTTTAACCAATAATGGATAAGGTTAGATCCAATAAAACCTGCTCCTCCGGTCACTAAAATACGCATGTGTTTCTTGCTGGCCGGTTTTGCGAGCTAACGCTCTAAAAACCCGCGCCTCCTGTCACTAAAACCTTCATTGTTTATTATCCTTTTGCTTTCTTGGCCCAATAATTATTGGCCTCAAGCAGGGTATCAAAGGTTCCGGCATCCCACCAATAGCCCTTGAGCTCACTCCAATTTAATTGTCCTTTTTCTATATATTTATTATTAACATCAGTGATTTCCAACTCTCCTCTGCCCGAAGGTTTTATTTGTCTAATAAAATCAAAAACCTGATTATCATAGATGTAAACTCCTGTTACCGCCATATCAGAATCCGCTTTGTGGGGTTTTTCTGTGATCTTAATTATTTTTGACCCATCTTTTGGGTCAAAGGTGGCAATACCGAAACGCTGGGGGTCGGGAACTTTCTTAAGATATATTAACGCTCCTTCTTTAAAGTTTGCCACAGACTCGGAAATATCCGAATCAGAAGTGTTATCACCCAGGATAACCGTAATACTATCTCCTTCAGCAAAATTTTCCCCCAAAGATAAGGCATGGGCTATCCCCCCTTCATCTTCCTGATATGCATATTCCAAATGTTTAATACCCAACTGCTGACCATTCTTTAAAATTGACATAAAGTCACCACAATGAGGGCCACCGGTCACCACCAAAATATCGGTAATACCCGCCTTGACAAGGGTATCAATGGGGTAAAAAATCATCGGCTTGTTGTAAACCGGTAATAAATGTTTATTGGTTACTTTAGTCAGAGGGTAAAGACGGGTCCCTAACCCTCCTGCCAATATGATGCCTTTCATTATTTAATTATATAAAACTCCCAAAAGTAATATCAAAACCAAAACAGCAGTTAAAAGATACTCCAAAAAAATGGGTAATGTCAAACTTTTGTCAATCTTATGATAAATTAACGCCCAGGCAAGATAAATACTGGCAGCTCCAAGCATTATAGATAAAGATAGGTTGGTAGAATTTCTGTTTTTGAAAATCAAATAAATTGACGCCAGAGTTAATACTACAAAAAAGATATTATTGATTAATTTTTGTTTTCTTAGTTTCACGTTTTTAGTTTACTAAAAAGGCAAGGTTCTGCAAGCGAGCAGTAAAATTTTGCATACTGCGAGCGAAGCAGGTCCTTACAATATACTCCCCGGATTTGCGAAAATTAATCCTGCGGATGCAATTGAAAGAATTGACATGTGAGCAATATAGTGCGAGCTTATCCTAAATATTCCTCTTCTGTACAGAACAAATATGTCAACTAAAAGCAGTCCTCCCATAAGAGTAATTAGGAAAAACCCCAAGGTTTTAGTTGCAAAATATGGATCAAACAAAGGTTTTATCTGTGGACGCCCTTCCGAAACAGCAGCAACCAGTTGCGGTTTTTCAAGATATTCTTGTTTTGAAATTTCAATTCTTTGTCCGCCAATGTCAACAATCGGAGCCGGACCGATAGCGCCGGTTGTGCCAAACATTTGCACCACAAGTGTTGTTTTTTGACCATTTAAGACGCCTTCCGCTACCGCAATCCCAATATCTTGATATCTGGCATTTAGCAGATTTTCTCTGTGTGTTTTAGATGCCATCCAAGCAGTTACCACCCCTGCGGAATCATAAAAATTTTTGGCCAGATTTTCCCCGGCAAAAGTAAACTTATACCCTGATCCCAGAATAAAATCCCAGGGGGTTTTGCCGGAGGGGGCAAAGTGAGCCCAGTAATTTTCGGAAAACATATTTTGGGCTTTAGCCGAAGCTGCCTTATCCAAAGCTTCATTTTCCGTCACAGGAACAAGTCCCAATCTCTCTCTTTCTTTGTTGGTTAGTTCAATCAACATTTTTTGGTCAATGCTTGAGGTAATACCTAAAATTCCAGGTTTTGTATACCCTACTATGGAAAAACCCACCTGCAAAAGGATAAAAATCATAATATAGATGACTAAGCCTTCCCAAGAAAGAAGATGGGCTTTTTTGTGGGTGTCTTTATGCGGGATAAACCAATGATGAATTTTATGCCAGAGCATATAGAAAGTATAACATGAGCTGAAGAAAATTTAGAATCTAGAGTTTAGAATTAAGAATTGAATTTAGAGTTTAGAATTCTGAATTATAAATTCTGAATTCTGAATTAATATTTAAGTTCTGTCTCTATTTTCTTCCCATTAACCGGAATATCTAGAGAAAAACCTAAAGCATTTGCAACAGATACTCCAACTCGAAGTCCCGTAAAAGAACCTGGTCCAACCCCAACCTCAATTCCTTCCAACTGTTTCCATATCCTTTTTTTCAGCAGCTTCTCAATCAGCGGCAAAAGCACCTGTGATCCGTATTCATTTTTTTCCGATAAACTTTTCACAACTTGCCCATCCTTCTTTAAAGAAACAATTATTGCTTCACGATCTTTAGCGGCAGAGCCGCCCCTGGTATCAATATGCAAAATCATAATACCCCAGATTTTACCTCAAAACTGATATAAACCATAGGACTATATTATTCATCTCGTTCATAATATAATTTCCCCTATGGAAGAAGTTCAGAAGAAAGTAAAAGATTTGCAAAACAGATTTAAAAAAATTTCCGATCAAACTGATCTGGATAAATTACGTGGGGACATCAGGCAACTTGAGGCTCAAACCATGAAGGAAGATTTTTGGAATGATCAAAAGGAGTCATCATCTGTCAGTAGGAAGTTATCAGATAAGCAAAAAACACTATCCACATTGGAAAGTCTGGAGACAAGAATCAGTAATGCCCTGGAAATCTCGGAAGAAGTATCAATGGAGGAGGAGTTAAAGAAAGAAACAAAGGAGCTTGAAGAAATCCTGGATAAACTGGAGCTAAAATTATTTTTATCGAACCCGCACGACGAGTCAGAAGCGATTGTCTCCGTCCACTCCGGGGCAGGCGGGGTTGAAGCTATGGATTGGGCAGCAATGTTAGCCCGGATGTACCAAAGGTATTGTGAAAAAAAGGATTGGAAATTTGAAATAACAGATGAGATGCTGGGGGATGAAGCAGGATATAAAACTTTTTCCATGATTGTACACGAACCCTACGCTTACGGCTATTTAAAAGGAGAGAGGGGTACACACAGATTAGTTCGCCAGTCACCTTTCAATGCAGATAAGTTGAGACAAACTTCTTTTGCTTTGGTTGAAGTTTTACCGGTTATTGAATCTTCGGAAATAGCAGTTGATGAGAAAGATATTGAATTTGATGCTTTTAGATCCGGTGGTGCAGGAGGCCAAAATGTTAACAAAGTTTCAACAGCAGTCAGAGTTAAGCATAAACCATCCGGCCTTACAGTGACGGCACAGACCGAAAGATCGCAGTTGCAGAATAGAGAAAGTGCTATGAAATTACTTCTTTCTAAACTTTGGGAGAAACAACAGGGAGAAAAAGAGCAGTTAACTAAACAACTAAAAGGCACTGCAACTCAAGCTTCTTGGGGTACCCAAATTAGATCATATGTTCTACATCCATACCACATGGTTAAGGATCTACGGACAGAAATTGAAACCTCGGATACAAATGCAGTATTGGATGGGGATTTGGATAAGTTCATAGAAGCCGAAACTAAAGTTCAAAATACAGGATAGACAAATTACTCAATTTATTGTTAATATAGAAAGACAATGGAAGAAAAGACCACACCTTATGAAAATATCACCAAGCATTTTTCCAACATGAGCCCTATCAGGATGCTGATTGTAGTGGCGGTAGCTGCTATTTTATTGGGTACGGTCACAGGCTATATTCTTTCTTCCAAAGGTAGTGGAGCCAATATATCCCCGTTGGGTGCTAATAAAACCCCTGCCGCTCCACAACAAGATACCAGAACTTTCAGGGATTTTGCGGAAGGTACAATTCAAGCCAGACCGCAACCTAAAAATCCGACAGAGTATGTTGAAGGCACACATTTGCTTGCGCGGGAAGGAGCTGTACCTGTTGCCCTTACCTCCTCTGTTGTAGATTTGTCTCAATATGAAGATAAAAAAGTGAAAGTTTTCGGTGAAACCCAAAAAGCCATTAAAGAAGGTTGGTTAATGGATGTTGGTAAAATAGAAGAGATTAAATGAATGATTGTCTTCGAATCTGTCACAAAAAAATTTGGCTCCTCCATCGCTTTAGATGATATCTCCTTAGAGATAAAACAGGGCGAATTTGTTTTTATAGTGGGACCCTCCGGTGCTGGCAAATCTACACTCCTTCGAATCTTAACCAGAGAACTACTACCAACATCTGGAAAAGTATATCTTGATAAAAGGGATTTAACAAAACTGCCGCATAAAGAAATTCCCCATTTGAGGAGAAGAGTCGGGGTAGTTTTCCAAGATTTTAAGCTGCTGGACGAGAGAACCGTTTTTGAAAATGTTGCTCTTGCTTTGGAAGTTCGGGGAAAAAGCAATAAAGAAATTGAAAAAGGAGTTGAGCATATTTTAAAACTGGTTGAAATTTGGGATAAAAGAAATCTTTTCCCAAGACAACTTTCGGGAGGAGAAGCACAAAGAACTGCAATTGCCAGAGCTATTGTAGGGAAACCTGATGTTCTTTTGGCAGATGAACCAACAGGAGATTTGGACCCTAAAACAGCCTGGGGGGTAATCCAACTTTTAAATGAAATAAACTCCTGGGGTACAACAATTATCATGGCCACCCACAATCAGGAAATTGTAAATACCTTAAAAAGAAGGGTTGTTGTCTTAAAAACCGGCAAAATTGTAAAAGACAGCAAGGAGGGTAAATATGAGTAGATCTTTTGAGTTTGCCAAAAGAAATATTAGAAGAACTCCAATTCAGGCAATTGCCGCCTCAATGGTGATGTTTTTAACTTTTTTTGCGCTCCTTGCTTTTCTTTTGGTTGCAGCAGGATCACAGCAAGCTCTACGATTTTTTGAAAGTAAACCTCAAATAATTGTTTTTTTCAAAGAGGGTACAACCGATCAGGATGTTTCAACAATTGAAAATGCCCTAAAGGCAGAAGCAAGGGTTATTGCAACAAAATTTGTTTCAAAACAGGAAGCTTTGGAAATTTACCGTGAGAAAAATAAAAATGACCCAACTCTCTTGGAGTTGGTGACCGCCAATATACTGCCGGCTTCTTTGGAAGTATCTACCAAAAGCCCTGACGATTTGAAACCTATCGCCCAAATTGTAAGTAAAGAGCCGGTGGTTTCCGAGGTAATAGTACCAGTGGATGTTATTGAAACCTTAACCGCCATCACAACTATTATACGACTGGTGGGCGGCTCCATAGTTGGATTCCTGCTGATATTTTCTATGCTGGTGATTTTGATGATAATAGGTTTTAAAATAAGGCTTCGAAGAGGAGAGATAGAAACAATGAGGCTTTTGGGGGCATCCTCATCCTTTGTCAGAAACCCTTTTATTTTGGAGGGTATGTTTTATGGAGTTGCAGGTGCCGTATCATCCTGGATAATTATTTATATTTTACTTTGGTACTTTACTCCATTTTTGCAAGGATACTTGGGAGAAGTAAAAATGCTGCCGGTTAATCCCGTCTTCATGATGGCATTACTGGGAGTGGTGCTACTTATGGCTTGTGTCATTGGAGGATTAGGCTCCTTGGGTGCAGTTAGGCGTTACCTTAAGATATAAGGGAGTATTTTTACACCAAATGAGAAAAGTTTCCCTCTTGTTTTTCATCTTTATCTTCTCATTCATCAATCTTTTGTTTACGCTTGGCGTATCCGCACAATCTCAAGATGATCTATCAAAACAACTTCAGGAAAAACAGGCAGAGATCCAAAAACTTGAAGCTCAACTGCAACAAGTGAGAGGCACGGAAAAGACTTTACAATCACAGCTTACCATCATTGATGGGCAAACTAAGGTTACAACTTTAAAAATTGAGGAAACGAGTTTAAAAATTGAAAAATTAGAAAGGGAGATTAATGATTTATCAGGAAGAATTGACAGGATTTCCAAAACTTTGGATACACTTTCCGAAATTTTATTAAAAAGAATTATTCAAACCTATAAATACGGTAATGCCGTCACTACCTTTGATCTACTTTTTTCCTCACACGGTTTTGCTGAACTAATTGAGAGATTAAAATACATCCAGGTTGCCCAAGCTTATGATAAGAAAAAATTATATGAGCTGCAAGCTACCAAACTTGCTTACAACGAACAAAAACAGGATAAGGAAACAAGACAACAAGAGGCGGAAAAATTAAATAAAGAATTATCTGTTTATAAGGATCAACTGACTCAACAAAAAAAGGCCAAGGATGAACTTTTGGCAATTACCAAAAACGATGAAGCTCGCTATCAAGGTTTAATTGCTCAGCTTAGAGCAGATACCGACTCTATTAGACGTGCCTTAAGCGGGGTAGGTGTAAAAAAAGGACCTGTTAAAAAAGGAGAGGTAATTGCATCTGTTGGTAATTCCGGATGTTCCACAGGACCCCATCTACACTTTGAAGTAATGACCAATGCCAGAGTGGAAAATAATAATGTAGTAGGACGGGAAAATAAAGTAGATCCAAAGCCTTACATAAATTCTCAGTTCGGTTCACCACTTGATAACTACTCTGGTAACAAATGTAATTTTACCAGTTCCTGTTATGGAGATATAACTACTCTTTATGGGGCATCTGGATCAGATTATATTCCCGGCTGGCCGCCACATACTGGCTTAGACATTGCCAACCCCTCTGGATATCCAATCAAGGCTGTTGCAGACGGGATGGCTTATGAGTTTTCAGACTCCAATGCCTGTTACTTAACAGGAACTGTAGGAAAAGGGGTGTTATTGGATCATGATAATAGCGATATAGTTACTTTGTATTGGCATATCCCCTAATTTTTGATCTACTATTAAGGTAGTGAGAATCACATTACTCATTCTTACTTGTTTTTTCCTCTTTTTTGGGGTAAGACCCGTTTTCGCTGTCACAGTCACAACTTCCAATATTCCCTCATCTATTTCAGATCAAACTTTTGATATTAATGTCTCTGTCACAGGAGCATCTGCTGGCACAAATTACTTAAGAATTGATTTATTTAAGGATGGCTCTATAAATTACTTTGGAGAAACTTATAATAATAACAGTTGGTACAGTGGCTCTACTGGAACGCAATATTTTCCTATTACCATCGTTTCTGGCCAAACATGGAACGGTTCTGTCCAAGGTAAAGTCGGTACCCCAACATCTACAGAATATCCTGGATTGGGTGCTTATAAATTAAGGATAAGACGTTACACAAGTTCTGGCTATAGCCAAGTATCTTCTGACCAACAAACACCTAAAGATATTACCATAGCTTTTACCACACCCTCTCCAACTCCCTCCCCAACTCCATCTACTTCCCCATCCCCCAACTCCTCATCCAGCCCATCGCCCTTCTCAACCACCTCTTCTTCATCTACCTTCACCATTTCCAATACCCCCTCTCAAATTGATTCCACAGAAACTTTTAATGTGGTTGTTAATTTGTCTTTATCCGGCAAACCCAATACCACTTTTTATCTTAAGGGAGCATTTAAAAAGAAAGATGGAACAAATTATTTCGGCCTGACAAAAGTTGGAAACAGTTGGATAAAAAACAGCATAAAATATCAAGATCAATATAAAATTACCACTAATGGAGAAGGAAATTGGTCGGGTAATTTAGAAATCCGACCGGATATTTTAGACTCCGGATATGAAGGGGCAGGGGAGTATATTTTTAAAGTAGGAAGATATACAGAAGATGGATCCTTAAGTTGGAGTAACGAGTCAGTTATAAAAATAAATGCACAAGAAGTTATACTTGAGGAAGAAGATGATAGTGAAGTCTTGGGTGTAACGGGAAGCCAAAGAAAGAAAGATACGCCCATATCCTTAAAAGATGCGGAATATTCATTAGAAAAATATATTAAGATAGCTACTCCTGCCGCAAAAGCCACAACATCAAGCAACCGACAAACGGTAGTCAAAGGTGAAAGTCGGACAAATTATTTAAACTGGGTTGGGCTTTTCATGACAGCTTGTGGAATTGGCCTTTTTGCTTTTGTATACTTACGAAGTAAGGATTTACGTGAAGCAATATTTAACATATTCGGAAAAAGAAACTAAAGACCTTGCCAAAAAACTGGCTAAAAATTTTCAAGGTGGAGTTATTGGACTTTTTGGTGAATTAGGAGCAGGCAAGACCATGTTTACCCAGGGATTTGCACAAGGATTGGGTATTAAGGAAAAAATCATCTCCCCCACTTTTATCTTAATCCGCCAACACCAAATTCCCAATTCCAACAATTTCCTCTTCCATGTTGATTTATACAGACTGGAAAAATTAAAAGATTTAAAACAACTTGGGCTTCATGATACTTGGTCAAATCCAAAAAATATTGTCCTAATTGAATGGGCAGGCAAAATAAAGAAAATCTTGCCAAAAAATACAACTAAAATAACTATAGCAAAATTAGAAGGGAATAAACGATTGATAACTATTGACTAACTTCAGTTTTTACCTCAATTTCCAAAGGCCCTACCATGTGTTTATCCACAGTCTCAAATTTTACAAAATCTCCCTCCCAACCGAAACGGGTGTAATTTCTATTGGGCTCTTTGATCAAAAAAATCAAGTTCGAATTCTCTCTAAGTTTTAACTTTTCTTCTGTTTCCGAAAATTTTGCTTTGTTGGAAATATACTCGGGTTTATTCTTCGCATAAGCATATTCTATCGGCAAGAAACCGTATTCCTTTAATCCGTACCACCAGATCAAATACTGATAGGGGTAATCTATTATCGAAGGAAGGTATGTATAAACTTTAAAATTTTTGCCATTAGCATATTTATAAACGTAATCTATTGCCGCTACTTCATTCTTAAAAAGCGCAGGATCCATATTGGGAATTTTTATATCAACAAGAAGAAATTTAAAAATATTAAATAATGAAAAATAGAAGATTAAAATCGCTAAACTTAAAGATATTAATTTTCCTGCTAAATTAAATTCCCACAGTTTTCTTAAAAGAAAACCAACTAAAATAATCGATGCTGACATTATTCCACCAAGATGCCAGGGACTAACAGTAACAGGCAAGAATAGGTAGAAAGTAAAGGGAATAAAAATATAGCATAAACTTATAATAACTATAGGGTCTTTATGACCCTGTCGAATAAATTTTAACAAAACAGGCATTGAAAAGATTAAAATAGCAAAGGCGAGTAATTTTCTGTTTAAAATAGTCGGTATAAAAATATTATAAAAAATGGAGGTTGTACTTTGAAAACGATTAGGAAAATCAACACTTTTGCTTTCACGCTGCAGATGATTTATTACTGCATTCGATATTAAAAGGTTATGTTTAAAATTAAAAATAATTTGTGGCATAAGACAAATAACATAAAAGGAAGCTCCAATCCAAAAATTTAAACCTTTTAAAAAATATGCTTTTTTTGACAACAAAATACTAAAGAAAATTATTACCGGTATAAAAATCCCAAAATTCATCTCAAAATTAAAAAATAACCCGCCTAACAAAAAAGTTAATGCTGCAAAAATCAACTTGTTTGTTTCTGTATATTTATAAAGTAGATATATAAAAAGCGGGGTAAGCAGTGTGATCGGATTTGGATTAAAAACATAAGATGTGGCCAAGTTAATATAATCAGATGCAATCCATAAAAAACCAATGGGGACTACCAAAAACATACTCCATTTTGAAACAATCTTTAAAAGAAAATATCCGCCAATTACCCAGAATATAATCTGTAAAATAATGGTTGAATAAGGATCACCTTGAGAAAGTACAAAAGGTATTGCCAGCAAATAATACCAGGCCGGACCGTTAAAAAAACCTTCTATCGCGGTTGAAGGTCCGATAAGACGTAATTTTTTTAAAACTATCATTTCTCTTACATCAATTAAATCTCTTGCATTATCCATATTAAAAAGAAAGCGACCGTCCGAGGATAAAGATAGCTTGAAAATAACTCCTATTAATAAAACGAAGACGATTAATTTTTTCATCACTAAGTATGTTATCACAGCAATGAACTAATGTATGTTATATAGTGTGATAAAATGAACCTTATATGAAAATACTTGTTACAGGTGGTGCCGGTTTTGTAGGATCTCATGTAACAAAACTGCTACTTAAGCAAGGTCATATTGTCACAGTTGTTGATAATTTGTCTACAGGAAAAAAAGAACTGATTGATAAAAGAGCAACTTTTATACAGGCAGATCTCCTAGATCAACCTTCTATTGAAAAAATTTTACCCGGTCATGACGGGGTAATCCACATGGCAAGCTTTATTGAGGTTTCGGAATCTATTAGAAACCCCGCAGAGTTTGCCCAAAATAATATCTTGGGTGGAGTCAAACTTTTAGAAGCGATGAAAAAAACGCAAGTTAAAAAAATTATCTTTTCCTCAAGCGCCTGTGTTTATGGTACTCCCAAAAAATTACCTATCACAGAAGATGATCCGCAAGGGGTGCAGGAAAACCCGTATGGGATTACAAAAGTTACAACAGAACAATTTTGTAGTCTATACCATCATCTTTTTAATTTTGATGTGGCAATTTTGCGATATTTTAACCCATATGGCCCCGGAGAATTACATGATCCGGAAACACACGCCATCCCAAATTTTGTAAAAGCAGTTCTTTCCAAACAGCCGGTTCCTCTATTTTGGAAAGGGGAACAAGTCCGGGATTTCATCTATATTGATGATTTGGCAGCAGCACATATAATGCCTCTCTCTTTGTCAGGGTTAAATATTTACAATGTCGGGACCGAAACGGGAATGAAGGTAATAGATGTTGTAAAAGAGATTTTTAACCTGATAGGATACGCTGTACCAATTGATGATAAAGGCGAGAGGCAGGGCGATGTACCCAAACTGGTTGCATCTTCCCAAAAAATTAAGAGAGAGCTAGGCTGGGAAGCAAAAGTAGATTTAAAAGAAGGTCTTAAAAAAACAATTGAATTCTTCAAAACTCTATACCCTAAACCCTAACCCCTATACCCTTTTTTACCGCTCCCGCCTTTCTTCCACTTAACAGCTGCTATCAAAGGATGAAACATATCTTCCTTTTCAGGAATCTTAAAACTAAAATTTCCTACTTTTTCACCAGGTAAGGTATTTGTAAATTCCAAATATGGAGTATCTGTAATTATACCTATTGGGGTTTGCTCGTTACCTTCCCCCATTTCCAAAACCGCAGCTGTTGCCAAACTATCCGGTAAGTTGGATGTTTCCATTTTAAATTCTCTACCAAAAATATCAATTTTACCTCTATAGTCTCTTAAGGGTTTAAATCCAAAATAACCTATGGCAATTCCCAAAACTCCACGTTTTAGGGGAACTAACCTGGAATCAGTGATTATTACTCCTAAATTTTTAACCTTAAATTTCTCTTTTAAAAATTCCCAAATCCGCTGTGCAGACTTCTGTGGGTCTTTTGGCCAAAGTATATAAAAGTTGGCTCCATTACTTTCATCTATTCCGGCTGATGCCACCATCATACCATTTTTAATTGTATGCATCACAAAGCCATGGGGCGCTGCAGCTCTAGGAAGATATTTATCTGCCTCCTCTGCGACCAGTTTATCTTTATCCGGAAAGTCTGCAATAGGAATACATCTTCCCTCCCCAATAGAAACAATTTTAGAAGTTACTGCCACCACTGAATTTTCCTTTAATGATTTTATGTTATCTGATAATAATCCCCAAAGATCATCTTTAGGTGGAAGGAATTTTCTTGTTTTGATAGATTTGACAATCATAGTGACCTAGTGTATCAGCTTACAATTGCACATTCAAATTTTTGCTGATACTATCAGAGGGATGCATAAGGTAGTCAATTATCTCAAAAAAAGATGGCATCTTCTTATATTGGGGCTAATTCTGGCTGTAGGATTATTCTTCAGAACATATCAGGTAGTTGAGAGGTTTGGTTTTGATCATGACGGTGATTTATATTCTTGGGTTGTAAAAGATATCGTTGTCAATCATCACCCAAGACTGATTGGACAACTGACATCCGCTCCCGGAATTTATATTGGACCTGCCTTTTATTATCTTCTGGCACCCTTCTTTCTCTTCACCAGAATGGATCCAATTGGAGTACTTATTCCAATAACCTTCTTGGGTCTTTTTACAATTCTTAGCTATTACTTTATTTTAGCCAAACTTTTTAAAGAGGAGGCCGGATTAATTGGTGCATTTTTATATGCTATTTTAATTACCACCGTTAATGCTGATAGATGGATAGTACCAACAGTCGCCACACCTCTTTGGGCTATCTGGTACTTTTATTCATTAGTGATGTTATCTCGGGGAAATTTTTCTGCACTTTTATTGTTAGGCATTTTAGTGGGTCTGATTTGGCATATCCATATTGCTCTAATTCCCACACTTACTGCAATACCATTTGCGATCTTACTTTCCAAAAAATTACCAAAGTCTAGACAAGTTTTTAATTTCATAGCGCTCTTTTTTATTATTTCCCTCCCGTTAATGATTTTTGAATTTAAAAATGGATTTCAACAGACCTCAAATCTTTTGCAAAACTTTATCACCCCCCGTGAAGGAGCAAGCGGATGGTATAAGTTTCAAATAGTGATAGAGGTGATCACCAAAAATATTAATAGTCTTTTGTTCGCTCCTCAAACATTCAAGGCAACCAGTAATTTTCTTTTTCCATTAGTGATACTCACCTCTGCTCTTTGGCTAGTGAAAAAGAAGTTGATTAAAACAAAAGAGCTAATCCCACTCTATATTTGGGTACTGACTGTAGTTTTGTTTTTTTCTGTCTCCTCAACGCCTATTTCAGAATATTATTTTACTAATATTGAAGCTGTTTTTTTGGGTATTATCGCTCTTTACCTTTATTACCTATATAAAAATTTACCTTACGGGAAGATCTTGGTAGCAGCTCTTTTGGTGGTCATTGCATTAAAAAATGCCTTTTCCATTATCACTCAAGATACTTATCACAAAGGCTATATAGAAAAGAAGGCCGTGGTAGATTATATTACCAACGATGCAAAAAATAAAAACTTCCCTTGTTTTTCCATAAATTACATCACCTCTCCGGGGGAAAATGTGGGATTCAGATATTTCTTCTTTTTAAAAAATGCTCATATTGCAGTTGCAGGACGAGGCAGTCCCGTATATAACATCGTTATTCCCAATGAATATGCTTTAAAAGAAGTCAGGGCAAAATACGGTCATATCGGGATAATTCCTCCTACAGAAATTGCATCCAAAGAAGTTATGCAAACAGCCTGCAGCGGACAAAATACCAATTTAACTGATCCAATGCTTGGGTTTGTTGAATAGTCAAGATTGCCTAAGTTTTTTTAAAATCCCTGGTAAAAACGGTAGCAGGTCACTTGCTAGTACTCCCGCGTCACCCATATTCTGCTTTATTTCTTCACCTGCCATCCCATGAATGTACACCCCACAACATGCCGCATCAAAAGGTTTCAGTCCTTGGGCAATTAAACCAGCAATTATTCCCGATAAAACATCACCTGTGCCTGCTGTTGCAAGAGCGGGATTTGCAAAAGGACTTACCCCCACTTCCCCACCAGGGGAGACAATAACAGTATTTGCGCCCTTTAAAACTACAATTTTGTTCCATTTTTTTGCAAAATGTTTTGTAATCTCTTCTCTATTTGCCTGAATCTCATCTATAGATAGGTCAGTCAATCTTGCCATTTCGCCCGGGTGAGGTGTTAAAACTACTTCCCCGTTTAATTTCTCCCACCAATTCTGCTTTTTAGAAAGAATATTCAAACCATCTCCATCTATGACTGTTTTTGACAATCTCTCTTTTAAGAATCTGTCTACAAACTCAACAAGATTTTTACTTTGACCTAAACCAGGACCTAACAAAACAACATCATAGTGATTCAGTTTTTCAAAAACTTCAGAAAAAGATAGAAAAGTGACTTCAGGTAGTTTCTTAGAAACCACAGTTTTGACCTCCTTTTCAGTTATTAATGTTACCAGTCCAGCTCCTACTCTATAAGCAGCAGCACAACAAAGATATGCCGCTCCAGGAAAATTTTCGGAACCCGCAATTACCAATACTTTTCCAAAAGTCCCTTTATTGGCATCCAGCGGTCTTGCTGGTAACTTTCCTGCAACCCACCTATTCGTTAAATTCCTAAATTCTTGATTCATCTGAAAAAAGTTGAATTTAAAAGATAAGGATTTACTGGTGACTTTATCTCTTCTTCAGTTAAGAAATATTTTTGAATTTGCACAATATCAATATTTTTTATTTCTTGAGGCTCTGATGTAATTTTAAGATCAGTTATTCTCCATCCCTGACTCACTGGATCCTGACGATCTTTTGGATAATCAATTATTATTAAATAGGTTAATTTTTGCTTGGTGAAAGGATGTGCTTTTTTTTGAGGATAATCTTTTTGCACAAAATCCAAGGCATACCAATTTTGATAAACCCATCGATCAGAAGTAAAGATAAAATATCCAAAATCACTCTCTGTATCCTTGAAAACACTGTCCGCAATTAACTTATTGAAAGCCCAGCTATATTTACCTCTTTCAGTCACATCTATCTTAAAATCTTTAATATAACTTATACCTATATACATACTCCAAATTAAAAGTGGAATATAAATTATTACAAAGACTTTCTTGGAGAAAAAGTTTACGAAGGCACTGTAAAGCATAATAATCAGAGGTAAAAGAGGCCAATAATAAGTGCTCCAGAGAGGTTTTAGAGAAAGATGAAGAAGCCAATATCCTATGAAAAAATATAAAAAGAAAAAGTAGGTTTTTTTTGTCTTTTGTTTAACTTTGAAAACTAAAATGATAAACAAAATAGAATATATCCAGCTTAACATTCTACTGTCCTGTGTTAATAAGAAAAATGTGTCGGAGAAAATTCCATTAATCTTCTCTATAAAAATGGTAAACAAATCAAATTGACGTTTACCCACCTCCGACGTCACATATCTTACTAAGGAGAGAGTTTGCAAAAAATTATGGCGAAGATCAAAAAGTATAAAAGTAGACAAAGGTAAAAGAATTACGGGGAAAGCTAACCAATGTTTTACTAACTTTTTGGTAAATAGAAAAAATGTCAAAAATAATATGGTAAGAAGTAACATTGGGATTCCGAAAGCCATCTCAAATTGAATAATAAGCCCCAAGCTAAATAAAGCCGCTGTCAAATATTTGGCTTTTTTACTATTGATATATTTTAAAAATAGGTAAAAAAATACAGGAGATAAAACCACAGCACCATATGGAGGAAAAAACATCTTTAAGCCGTATATAGGATTAATAATTGCGCTTGCGCTGTAGAGAAGTGTTGCCAAAGAAGCCGTAAGTTTATTAAATAATTTTTGAGTTACAAAGAAAAATATCATAAGTGTTAAAATTGAAAGCCCCCACCAAAACCAGCCAATGAAAATAGGATTACCAGAAGAAATCAAAAAGGCAGGGACATTGAGGTAATACCACAAAGGACCATGGAAAACTCCACTTACTGAGGTATGCGATCCTATCAAGGTAAAAGGTTTAATGGTGAGAATTTCTTTTATTAACAGGAAATCTCTGGCTATATCTACGTCGTAGCGAATATCACCATGAAACAACCACCAAGCGCTTAACATTATATTTAGCATAATAAAAGCATAAATTAGGTAATATAGTAATCTCATTTCCGAAGGAAAGAACTTGTTCATTTAGTTAGTAAACCCCCACAAAGGTAATAATTGACGATCTGCTTTTAAGCATTGACTAGGATCAACCTTTTCTTGAGAAGGTATAATTACCCCTAGACTACCGAACCTTACCTTCACTTCATCTTTGGAAATTGTCCAAGGATTGACAATATTATAGACAGCAGTATAACTTCCTGCTGCAATTACAGGCAGCTTGTAATACCAATAAAGATATCTGGAGCCACTTCCACCTCCTGGTTTGCTTTCAATAAAGTTTATAGCAACACAAGGATAATTTTTGCTAGCCGAATGAGCTTGAATATATTCGAAAGCTTTCCTTTTATAAAAGAATCCTCCCTGATCATCATCCCTTTTAATAAACCAAACTGTCACAGTTAGTAGATAGATTATCATAAGTAAACTAACAGGTACCATTTTTGATAAACTATTTAATTTATTCAATACAAGAGCCAAAATCAAAAAAAGTAAAATAAAAAGATTATTAAAATAATATTCGGTGATAATTCTTTTGGAGAAATACTGACCTAAGAATACAATCACAAACCATACCATAAATAATACTGCTTGCTCCTTTTTCAAAATTTTGATAGACCAGAGATATAAAATTGCCCCAAATAATAAAAGCGGTAAGGCAGTTGCAATCCCAGAGTCCAGATTTGTTGCAGGACCGCTTAAAACAAAGGCGCCAGCAAGTGATCTTCCACCGGATTCAAAAACTTTACCTAATCTACTGGTCCCTTCTAAATTATCTGCTTTTTGATAGCTTGCTCTAATTATGCCTTTAATTTGTTGAAAACCATGTCGCAGCTCAAAAGCAAAAAAAGGAGCAAGAAAAAAAACTAATATCAAAATGGTTATTGACATTGATTTTAGGTTAAATTTAAGATCTTGAAGTTTTCTCCCCGACAACCAAAAAGCAACAGGCAGTAAAACAAGTAAAGGTATGAAAGCAATATGGATATGCCAAATCAGACCTACTAAAATGGCAAGCGGTATGACAATTTTAAAATTTCCTGTAAGAGTAGATAATAAAACATACAAAAACCAAATCGTCCAAAGCATTGTAGGCTGAGTAGGTACTACCCAGCGATCTAAAAATACTGCTCCCGGGGAAATTGCATATAAAAAAGACCCTAAAATCCCCACACTTTGTCCAAAGAACTTTTTAAATACCCAATATATACTAAAAATGGTGAATAGACTAATAATAATAGTCACAACTGCAGCACTAAGTGGGTTCATATTAAAAATTGCAAATGATAAAGATATTAAATAGTAAAAAATGGGGCCAATAAATACTCCGGTAATGCTAGTTTCCTGACCAATTAAACGAAAATGATGATTTATGACAATATCTTTGGCAATCCAGGCAAAAAGATCTTGGTCGTGACCCCAAGGGTAAAAAATTTCTAATTTATATACCCTAAAGAAAAGTCCCAGAAAAACAATCAATAAAAGGGCAAGTTTGGTTTTTTGGAAAAATCTCATTTTAACTATCTTACAAACATATAATCAAGAATTAAAGGATTTGCCGGAATTTTAATCTCCTTATCAGACAATAAGTATTTCTCAACTTGAATAAAATCAAAACGAAAAGTTTGATCTGGAGAACGGTTAATTCCAACCTCACTAATTCTCCAGCCAATACTATCCAGCTCTGGTCTATCTTTAGGCGGATCTACTTCTATTAAATATGTGTTCGGCTTTTTTGTTGAAGGATATGAATTTAAGTTTGGAAAAAACTTTTTAGCATAAATCATTGCGTATCTTTGTTGGTAGGCAAACCTGTCGGGCGAGAAAGTATAATATCCAAAATCTTCCTTAGCATCCATATAAATTTCCTTTGCAACTTGCAAATTAAAGCCCCAACTATGCGGGCCTCTTTTATTAATATCGGATTTAAAATTAGTAATTGCTAAAATACCTGTGTAAAGATTGACTAAATAAACTAAGATAAAAACCATCATAAAAATTTTTTTATTCAGGAAATTATAAAAAGAAGAAAATATAATAATTAGTAGAGGAAGGAATGGCCAAAAATAATTTCCCACCCCTCCCTGAAAAAATAAAGAGATTATCCAAAATCCAAAAAATAAATAGATAAATAACCAATAAATTTTTTTCTGTGGATAAATACTCTTCTTTAAAAGAATGCTGATGACAGTCAGAAAGAAAATTGCAAAAAAAACAGTTAGAAGATTTTTTCCCGGAGAGAAAAAATCAAAAAAATCAAAAAATACAGCCCTAACACGATCACTGATATTTAATATAATACCTGCAGAACCATGGTGCTGACCTAGGAATTGAACCAATGCATTAAACTGTAAACCATTATGTCTTAGGTCAAATATAATAAAAGTCATAAGCGGAATTACTAGTATGAAATAAGCTAGACAATCATAAAGTCTTTTTTTATAAAATAAAAAAAACAGTAAAAAAATAGTGATAGTGATAAGAACTGGTACCCCAAAAGCCATCTGAAATTGAATGATAAAACCTAAAGTAAATAGACTAAAAATCAAGTATTTCACCTTTAGAGTAGTAATGTACTGATAAAACCACCAGAAGAATACTGGAGTCAAAAATACTGCGCCATATGGATTATAAAAATTTTTCAAGCCAATTGAAGGATTGACAATTGAGTTGACAGAAAGAAGAAGTGCGGAAAATATGGCTACTTTAAAATCAAATAATTTCTTTGCCACCAAAAAGACAATCAGTAAAAAAATTATTGATAAGAAAAACCAAAACCAAGCTACTACCAAAGGATTGCCTCCACCAATTAAAAAGGCTGGTAAATTAATATAGAACCATAAGGGACCATGGAAAATACCCGGGATAGCTCCTGAACGAGGACCCAAAAGAGTAAAATGATGATTTCTAACTATATCATCCATTACCAAAAAATCTCGTGATACATCCACATCATAATGAATATCTTTTTGTAATAACCAGTAAGCACTCAGTAGAGTATTGAAAACAATTAAAATAAAAAGAAGCGCCGTGATGTTTTTTGAAAAAATGTTCATTTTGAAAATCATATCTAATTATATGATGATATACTACTTGTGATGAAACCGTTTAAAACAATTAGCCCAAATTATTTATTCTACCTAATCGTTTCTGTATTAGTAATACTGACGCTTCCTTTATTTCTATATAAATTAGGCCAGACTTCCTTAGTAAGTTGGGATGAAGCTTGGTATGCGGAAGTGGCCAGAAATATTCTTAAAACAGGTAATATTATAAACTTGAGCTGGAACAATCGTCTTTATACTGATCATCCTCCAACAGGTTATTGGATAATGGCGTTAACTTATAAAATATTTGGGATAAATGAGTTTTGGACCAGATTTCCTTCTGCATTAGCAGGTATTATCAGTATTATTCTACTCTGTTTCCTGGGTAGAAAACTTTTTAATCCTTTGGTTGGTTTAATTTCAGGTATAGCTTTATCTTCAGCCACTTGGTTTGTGTACAGATCCCGACTTGGAGATCTTGATATTTTGTTAACCATGTTTTTTCTTCTCACTATTTTCTTGGCAATTAAGGCTATTGAAAATAAAAGATTTATTGTTCCTCTTGTAATAAGTTTAGTCTTATTATTTTTAACAAAAACTATGGTACCACTGGTAATTATTCCAACTCTCATTTTGATTTTTTACAAGAATAAACTATATAAGTGGCAGGATTTAATATTACCGGTCGTGTTATTTTTAACCACTGTATTAGGTTGGTTTGCACTTCAACTAATTCAGGATCATAACTTTACCCGAAATTATTTAGGGATAGGCCTGCGCGGAGCAACTTTTAACTCTACCTATCTTGCTAACTTAAATCTTGCCAAAGAGTATCTCCATAGTGGTATTGGAAAATGGTTTTGGGGAAGTTTGATAGCGATAATGTTGTCAGTTTTCCTTAAACAGAAGAGATTTTTCATATTTATAATTTTTTTTGTTTCCTTTATGGCTCCAATTGCTTTCTCACCCAAAATACAAATTTGGCACCTGATACCTACTTTCCCTATTTTAATCTTGGTTTACTTTGGATTTACTTTTACTGTTTTGGAAAGATACCTAAAAAATTGGAAATATCAAATCTATACAATTTTTATAATCTTTAATGCAATAATTTACTTTAACCAAATTAAAATGATTTGGCATCAATTTATTGATATCCCCGCCTTTGTTTCAGATGAGGCAATATTATCGGAAGAGGCAAGTAAATATCCACAGCCCCTTTTGATAGATGGAGATTTTGTACCCGCGGCAATATTTTACTCAAAAAAGGAACGTGTAGATCAAATACAAATAGAACGACTTGTTTCACTTTTGCAGAGTAAAGATGATTTTTTGATGATTACTCGCAAAAATAGTCTGAATAATCCTAATATCTCCAAGAATGCTTATAAGATTCTTAAAGAAGATAGAGATAAAGTCTTAATACTGCATAACACACAGTAATTAATTTGGATAATGGCAGCGTTTGTATTTCTTACCAGATCCGCAATAGCATGGGTCATTGCGGCCCAACTTTCCATGAGGTTTAGTTAACTGACCACTTGCTCCATAAGTCTCTTGAGCAATCACTTGACCGTTTCTTTCAATAGTTACTTTGGTTACCCCGCTCTCTTGCTCCAAAACTTCATTCAAAGGTTTACCTTCCGCAATTTCTTCTATTTCCTTTTTTTCTGTTGCCACACCTATTTCTATTTCCGGGCGCTTTTCCAAAACTTCCACCTGACTGGGCGGCGGCGGTTGTTGGAGGGCAACTTTATAAATTCTCCTGACTATTTCAAAATCTATAGTCACCATTAATTTTTCAAATAATTCAAATCCCTCCCTCTTATATTCAATTAAGGGATCTCTTTGTGCATAACCCCGAAGTCCTATTCCTGATCTTAAATCATCCATAGTATCCAGATGTTCAATCCAAAGCGTATCAAGGGTATTAAGATATACAAATACCTCCATTTGCCTTGCCACATCCTCTCCAACCTGTTTTTCTCTTTCCTCATAAAATTGTACCGACAGGTTTGTTAGAAATTTACTGACTTCATCTGTTGTTGAAAAAGATGAAATCTGACTAACAAGTTGCTTTTTACTTTCCTCATCAATGGGAACTATTGTTGAAAATTCATCAATAATCTTTTTATTATCAATGCCTTCTTCAGAATAAATTGTAACCAGAGCTTGCATTTCTTTTTCTATCTTCTCTAAGATTTCCTGCTTGAGTTGAGTGCCTTTAGTGCGCGGAGCGCTCGAGCTTTGCTCACTTTCTGCCGCTTCCAAAATTTTCTTCCTTACCTCATAAATAATTTTTCTTTGCTGATTCATCACATCATCATATTCAACAGTGTGTTTTCTAATATCAAAATTGTGTCCCTCAACTTTCTTTTGAGCACCTTCTATGGCTTTGGAAACAAGGCCATGCTCGATCGGTACATCGGCCGGCATTTTGAGAAAATCCATAACCTTGGAAACTTGTTCTCCTCCAAAAATCCTCATCAAATCATCCTCCAACGAAATAAAAAATCTTGTCTCGCCCGGGTCACCCTGTCTTCCGGAACGACCACGAAGCTGATTATCAATTCTTCTTGATTCATGTCTTTCTGTTCCAATAACATAAAGCCCGTCCAACTTATCAACATTTTTACCTAAAACTATATCCACACCTCTGCCTGCCATATTTGTGGCAACTGTCACCGAACCTTTTTCTCCTGCTTTTTCAATAATTTCTGCTTCCTTTTCATGATTTTTTGCATTCAAAAGAGCGTGGGAGATACCTTTTCTTTTCAAGAGCTCCGATAAAAATTCATTTTTCTCGATTGAGGTAGTGCCTACCAAAACCGGCTGACCTTTTTTATGCAAGCTTTCAATCAAATTTGCAACTGCAGTGTATTTTGCAGATTGGGTTTTGTAAATTGTGTCCGGATGGTCTGTCCTGATCATTGGATTGTTTGTGGGAATAACAACCACATCCAGTTTATAAATTTTACTGAATTCCTCCGCCTCCGTTGCCGCAGTACCTGTCATGCCGGAAAGTTTTTCATACATTCTAAAATAATTCTGAAAAGAGATGGTTGCCAAGGTTTGCGATTCTTGTTGAATTGACACTTCTTCTTTTGCCTCAATTGCCTGATGCAATCCTTCCGAGTACCTTCTTCCCAGCATAAGTCTGCCTGTAAACTCATCAACAATTATTACCTCCCCGTCTTTCACCACATAGTCCCGATCTTTGTCAAAAAGAGTCTTGGCTTTCAAAGATTGCTCCAAATGGTGAAGAGTGGAAAAATCTTTCTCATATAAATTATCAACCCCCAAAATCTTCTCTATTTTCAATATTCCGTGTTCTGTTAAGTGCGCGGTTTTCAGTTTTTCATCAACCACATAATCGGAAGGTGCGAGAGAATCAATAATTTTGGCGAATTTGTAGTATTTATCTGTTGCCTCCTGTGCCGGTTGAGAAATAATTAAAGGGGTTCTTGCCTCATCAATCAAGATAGAGTCCACCTCATCAACAATTGCAAAATAGTGTCCGCGTTGTGATTGATCGGACAATCTAAAAACCATATTATCACGTAAATAATCAAAGCCGAACTCATTGTTTGTTCCGTAAGTAATATCTGCCTGATAAGCTTCTTTTCTGGAAACCGGCCGCAAATGTTGTAATCTTTTATCATCGCGGGCAGGATCCTTATATTTAGGGTCAAAAATAAAGGCCGCATCGTGGACTATTGTGGCGCAGGTTGCACCCAGTGCATAAAAAATCGGCCCCATCCATCCGCAATCCCTTCTTGCCAAATAATCATTGACTGTGACAACATGTATTCCTTTACCTGTTACCGCATTTAAAAAAATAGCCGGAGTGGCAGAAAGAGTTTTTCCTTCTCCGGTTTTTTGTTCTGCAATTCTACCTTGATGTAATGTTATTGCCGCCATCATCTGCACATCAAAATGGCGTTGTTTCACTGTTCTTTTTGCAGCCTCGCGAACGAGCGCAAAAACCTCGGGTAAAAGTTCACCCAAAGAGTTTCCCCTTTCATACCGCAGCTTAAATTCCGCAAATTTTCCCTTCAGTTGTTTGTCTGTCAGCTTGGAGAACTTTTTTTCCAGTAAATTGATAGTCTGAACAAGAGGTTTAAACTTATTAATCTCACGTTCATTTGAATCCAATAACTTGCCAAAAAAGCCTAGCATATCTTGCATATTATACAGGATAAAAGAGTCATTGACATTTGTTGCTCCAGTTTATACACTAACAATACTAAAATATCTGCCCTCATGGATAATTCAAACAATAATAATCCATCAAATAATCCACTTCCTCAACCTTTACCTAACAGTGGGGAGAATCCTCAAACACCCAATCTACCTGCTCCTCCCTCAACACCTTCCCCTTGGGATCCAAACCCGGTTCAACCTCAACCAACCTCATCTGTGAATACCACGCCACAAGATTTGACACCTAGCGGAACTCCAACATATTCTCCTGCTCCCCAACCGTTGGACAGCCCACCGGTTGATACCTCTCCAATTCAACCCAGTACCTATACTCCTCTTTCAACAGAAAGTACACAACCTGTCACTTCTCCATTAGATAATCCTTGGGGAGCACCTACTCAACCTCCTCCTATTGACGGATCTACACCCATGACCCAAGATGCGGTCGATACATTCTCTTCCCCCCCAAAACCGCAACCGGAAACTACTCCGCCTTGGTTTAATCAGAACAGTCCTTCAATCCAATCTGCAGACCAAGGTTTGGAAAACCCCAAACCTCCAAATCCGTTCGAAGGAGAACCTGCACCTACTGACCTCTCTCATCTTATTAACAACAATGCTCCGCCAGAAAGTACCAAACCTGCCGGCAGTGAAGCTGAAACTGTGGTTGCGCCAGCCAATGGTGTACCGGAAGTTCCGACTGTTCCAACAGAAGGACATAAAGGTTTTCCAAAGTGGCTGATCGGGGTTGGGGTTGGTTTATTAATCATAGTGACCGGAGTATCTGCCTACTTTATTTTAGGGATTGGACAAAGTCCTAAACAAACCACAAGTATTCCTGCGGAAACTGCACCTGTCAGTCAACAAGTCAAACCTCCTGCACCAATCCCAACACCTGTTGTTCAACCTACACCCACTGCAACAGGATCAGCAAACTTTGGTCAGTTACAAGGAAGCGGAACACAACAAGCCACCCGCGCAGCAGACTTAATTAGACAACCTCAATAAATCTAGCTTACTTTTTGTTAATATACTTCAACCAAAAGTTTTTAAAAATTGGCACTGATGCAGTGGATAGAACAAAAGCTAAAGCAGGAACTATGGCATTAATAAAAGGCTGGGATACTCCGGCAAATAAAAAGAATAAAGAAGTAACCAGATATGTGAGAATTACTATCACTACTCTTCTAGTCCAGCTAGTTTCCCAAGACTTCTCGTTCTCTACTCTCTTATTTCTTTGTTTAATTGCTTCAACTTCTTTCTCTAATTCTGCAATAGTTGCCATCTTATTTAGGTTTAATCTCGGAAAATCCCGTGTATTTTTGTAAGACTTCCGGGATTTTGACAGAACCATCTTCCTGCTGAAAGTTTTCCAAAATGGGAATCAAAATCCTGGGGGAAGCAATAGCAGTATTGTTTAGAGCGTGACAGAATCTCACTTGTCCATCTTTGTCGCGATATTTGATCTTTAATCTTCTGGTTTGAAAATCCAACACTATGGAATTTGAGTGTGTTTCTCCATATCCTAATCTTCCCGGCATCCAAGTTTCTATATCATAAGTTAAAGCTGCTTTTTTACCCATATCTTGACTTGATAAACAAACTACCTGATAAGGAAGCCCAAGTTCTTGCAACATCCCCTCCGCATTATCCTGTAAATCTTCAAAGTACCCCAGACTTTCCTTTTCATCTGCTTCGCATAAAATAACTTGTTCCGCTTTTACGAACTCGTGTACCCTATATAATCCCTTGGTATCTTTTCCGTAAGATCCGATTTCCGTTCTGAAACAAGGGGACAGCGCCACATATTTTTTTGGTAAATCCTTTATGTCCAAAGTTTCATCAGCATGCAAAGCCATCAAAGGAATCTCGGAGGTCCCAACCAAATATTCATCATCCTCTAATTTGTATGTATCTTCCTCGCCCCAGGGGAATTGTCCCCCACCTAAAAGTGCAAAACCGCGATTTATAACCGGAGGTACAACCAATTTAAAACCTTTTTGGGTTATATAATCTAAAGCAAAATTTAAGATGGCCCAATGCAATCTTGCCCCTTCATTTTTTAAATAATATCCCCTGAATCCTCCAACTTTCACCCCCCTTTCAAAATCTATAATATCCAAAAGTTTTCCCAATTCTATATGATCTTTTATTTTGAAAGAAAATTTTGGTATCTCCCCCTCTTTTCTGATAACTTTATTAACTTTTACATCTCCGATTGGTACTTCATCCAAAATAATATTTGGCACTTGAAGCATTAGTTTATCCCATTCCCTCTCCACATCACCTAATTGCTTTTCCAGACTTTTCAGTTCTGACTTTACCTTTCCTCCTTCCCCCTTATCCCTAGCTTTAGCTGCAACATTCCTTTTTGCTCTAAGTTCATCTACTTTTGTAATTAATTCTTTTCTTTCATCATCCAATTTGACCAAGTTTTCTAAATCCAAATCTATAGCTCTGGCATCGATTGATTGTTTGACTTTATCTAAATTATCCCGAATAAAATTAATGTCTAACATATTATTTTTTTTGCCAACTTCTTTCAGGTTCTACTTCCCCACTCAATATTAAATCCACAGCTTTTTTGTGCCAGTCAAATTTGGTAATATGATAAACCTCCTTAAAATATTTTAACGCATCCTTGGCCCCGGGTACACCTTTGGCTTGTGCTAAAGCATCCAAATTATCTGCTGCTTTTACAAGTCTGGCCTCCAAAGTTTTTCTTTGGTTGTATTCTTCCACCAGTTTTGTAATCTCATCTTCAGAGTCTAAATCTTTTACTAAAGCTTTAACTCCCTCCTCTTCTATATCTTTAAAAACCCCTCCGGCCATTCCTTTTACAAAAGTTCCCACATCCCCCACAATTGTCTCACCAATATCATGTACTAACCCCATCTTCAATACTTTTTCAGTATCAATTTTTACCCCTTCTTTTTGTAATTGTTTTGCCAAAAAGTAAGAGAGTAGGGCTGTGGAGAAAGAGTGAGCAGCCACAGAATCTGCCTCATTCCTTTTAAAACCCATGGCAATAAAACCCTGTCTTGGCAATTCTTTTGCCCACTGCAAAGTCAGAAATACTTTTAAAATCTTTTTTAAATCAGCTATATTCATTATAATCCTAATTCACCTGCTATTCCCTGCATAGCTTTCAAAGCAATTCCCACAAATTCTTCTAAAGGAATATTTAATTCTTTTTCACAAGCCAAAATCTGTTCCCTTTTGGCCCCGGCTGCAAAAGATTTTTGGGGAAACTTTTTCATGACTGATTCAACGGTTACCGAAGACAGCTTCTTATCTGGTCTGACTAATGCTACTGCTGTAATCAATCCAGATAGTTCATCAGAGGCGTACACACTCTTTTCCATTAGGTTATCGCGAGAATCTTTAATCCCGTCATGATGCGCTTTTATCCCATTGATTATTCTTTCTGAAACCCCACCAATTTCTCCTAATTTTTCTTCAGTTACCAGAGTGTGTCTTTTTGGATCTTTTTCCACCAGCTCATAATCAGCATCATGTAAAAGTCCAACTATCGCCCATTCATCTTCATCAAATTCCTTATCGCTTAATTCTTTAAGATCTTTAGATCGCAAGCTTTGCTTATTCTTAATTCTTAATTCTTGACAAAGCGCTCTCATTATCGCCTCAACCGCCAACCCGTGTTTTTGCAGATTTTTGCTTTTCAGCATCTGAATCATTAAATTGTATGCTTCATCTCTTGTCATCTTTTCCTCTTCCTTTCTGATCTAAGCGTCGGAAATAATATCACATCTTTTATGGTATGTTGGTTGGTAAGAAGTGACACAAATCTATCAATTCCCATCCCCCATCCTGCAGTTGGAGGCATACCATACTCTAGCGCTCTTATATAATCTTCATCCAAAACTTGATGCTCTTCTAAACCTTCCTTGGCGAGTTTCATCTGAAATTTCCACTGCCGTTCTTGCTCTATCGGATCATTTAGTTCATTGTAAGCGTTAACTAATTCATATCCCATGGCTAAAAGCTGAAAACTGGCAGATTTTGTTTGGTTACCTTCTCCTTCTTTCCGTTTGGCCAAGGGTCTCATCTCATAAGGATGATCAACTACAAAAGTTGGTTGTTTAATATTTTGTCTGGCAGTAGTTTTATAAAGTTCGTCAGAGATTGAACCAAATCCTACTATACCATCTAAATCCAATTTAATCCCTTTTTTTTTAATTGATCTTTTTAGATCATCTACAACAATAATCTTCTCTAAATCAATCCCAGAGTATTGCTTAACTGAATCATTAAATGAAATCCTTTTAAAGGGTGGTGTAAAGTCTAATTTTTCTCCTTCAAATTCAAATTTAAAACTTCCATGTATCTGTTTGACAATGCTTGATACCATTTCCTCTGTTAATCTCATCAAATCCTCATAATCTGCATATGCCCAATAAAATTCCATCATGGTAAATTCCGGATTGTGCTGTTTATCTATTCCTTCATTCCTAAAGTCCTTACAGATCTCAAAGACTTTTTCATATCCTCCAACTATTAACCTTTTTAAATAAAGCTCATCAGCAATTCGTAAGTATAGTTTTGTATCAAGAGCATTATGGTGAGTCGTAAATGGCTTGGCAGTTGCTCCTCCATAGATTGGCTGAAGAGTTGGAGTCTCTACCTCAACAAATCCTTTATCCTCCATAAATTTTCTAATTAATTTAATAACTTGGTGTCTTATCTCGAAAACTTTTCTCACATCTGGATTCATTGTTAAATCTACATATCTTTGCCTGTATCTTTCTTCCACGTCTTCCAACCCATACCATGCAGAAGGAAGAGGTCTTAAGCTTTTTGTGAGCAATTTATAATTGGAAACCCGAACTGAAATTTCCCCTGCTTGAGTTTTAAAAATTTCACCACTTGTTTCAATAAAATCTCCCAGATCAAGATTGGTTAAAAACTCATATTTTTCACCAGGCAGTTCTGCCTGGGAAAAAAATAGTTGAATTTTTCCGGAAGCATCTTCAATATCAACAAAAGTGATTTTGCCATGAGGACGAAGAGATCTAATTCTCCCTGCAACTACTACCTTTTTGCCCATCATCTTTCGGGCAATGGAAATAGTATGTTTTCTATTGGATTTAGAAGGAAAAGGGTCAACCCCAAGTCTCTGAATATTTTTTAACTTTTTAATTCTTTCTTTTTGCAAATCCTGCAAAGCCATGCAATGAGTATACCTTGAAGTTAGGAGTTTGACAATTGAAGTTGAGCTACTAAACTTTTAACTTGATCGGGGGTCATCGGTTGTCTGTGTATCTCGTTGGTAAACCGTCTTTTTGCCTCCTCTGGTAATGATTCTACGTGCTGTCTTAGGAAGAAGCTACCATCACCATATACAGGAAGATAAAACATTCTATCAAGTCTGGTCGTCATCAACTCTAATATTAACTCTATTCTCGCTGTTGGCTCATGAGGTAAAAGATCCGCTAATTCTCCCACTACCACCTTTCTATCTCTCCCTGAAATAAGCAGTTCATATTGAGCGTTTGTATAAGCTGTATCAGTTAGATATTGTAATTCCACTGCCATTTCCGCATTCTGCCTTCGTTCATCAGTTAAACCATCAAACACTGAAGGGTATAGTCGACTAATTTCAGAGGCCCAAGCCTCGAGTAGCCATTGTTCAACACCTGGCACAGTGGTTTCTACCCGACCAGGGTTAACAGATTCCTCTTTGGTATTATCTGCAAAAGAGCGGGCTTGTATCCCATGACCCCCTAACTCATGAATTAGCATTCTTACGGGAACACCATCATAGTAGCGTTCCGAATTTATATCAGCCTCGTTAATTCTAAATTCTGTATCAGAGGAATTAGCTCTTACCCACCCTAGCCAATAGTCTGTTTCCTCGTTAACTACTCTTATTGTTACTCTTGGGAGTGATCTTGCTCCAACAATTTTTGCTACTTTTGACACGATTGCTCTTTCTGACGCTGCAATTTCCTTTCTTGCTTGGGTAGGAGAAATACCGTGTCGCCTACGAAACGTTAACCAGCCATTTCTATCAAATGGCAGTTCATATCTATCAGAAAAGTTTGTCGATATTTCTCCTCTTACCTTATCAACCTCTGGACCGGGTATTAATCTTGGAATATATCCGGCAATTCTGGTCATGCCTAACTCAAAATGATCTCGAGGATGAAAAGAGCGAGGCTCCATAGTTAAAAACCCCAGATATGTGACGAGACCATCCACCTTTGCACCTAAGTACAACCCGTCTGAAGTATCTCTGTGAATATCCTCTGCCAACCTTTGAAAGTATCTCAATACATCCTTTCTATAAAAGAAGGGGGAGTATCTAAGGATCCAGTCCGAAGGAGCCAGTCTAAAGTCTATAATATCAAGTCCTGTTCTTCTTCTGTCCTCTAACTCTTGCCAAGCTCTCACACCGCGAACTAGATCTTTCCCATGTTGTATGTCTAAATCCCTTGTTCGTTCCATCATAAGCATCAAGATTAAAATTTCTGAAGTATTTTACATTTTTTGAGGATAATTTGCAAATTTATAGGCTTACTTAAACCTTTGGAGTTTTTTTATGTTGCCGTATTTTTTAATAAATACTTCAGCATCTGCTCTTGTGCCACAGGATAAAATCCTATCCAAAACAACAGCTAATTCACTTAATGAGAAAAACATCTTTGTGAAATTTGGCCAAGAAACACCACCTTTTTCCTGAATGGCTCCACTCTCCAACAGATAATTTATAAATATGGCCCCGCCAAGCATATAGTGATATTTAGAGCGGTTATCTTTCTCGTATAAAACCATCTCAAAAGATCTTGCCAAAAAGGCGACCATCATAGATTCAAGCTGTTTTGTGTCGGTAACATCTTTCAGTAACAGATATCCTCCAACTTTCAGACCAGTCACATAGGCTGATAACTCATCAATTATTGGGAATAGATCCCTTAACCTCTTTTCAGAATCTCGATATCTTAGATAAACATGTCCCAGTTCATGTAAAATTGTAGAGTATAATGTCCCTAATTCTATATCTCTAATACTGAACAGCTTCTTAAATGAGACGGAGAATATCCTGTTAAAAGCTGGCAGAACCTCGTGCTTAAAACGGTACTCGTTAGCTTGATTAAATATAGTAATCTCTGATCCATATTTCTCCATTAAATTTGGATCATTAGGAACATCCACCCCTAAAAAGACTGTCCTTGCTATCAGCCCTGAAAATAGTAACAAGTCATCAACCCGAATTTGTACCTTATCATAAAAATCCACTTGTTCTGAAGACATCAAAGAATGCTTTCTGGCACTTAAGATAATATCTCTGAATTGTCTTGCACGTTTAGTAGCACCCTCATCCATTACCCCAACCCAAGCCTGATACGAAGTTTTCGTAAAGAATAGTTTATCATCATATCTTTCAACTGGCCCAATGTTTATATCCAAGACATAAGGCTTCATTTTCATCCAGGCAATAGTTGCCTCATCATAACTACCATTAAGCAATGCCTTAGCCTGTATCAACAATCTCCTGGCAAATTCTTTATTGTCAGTAATATTTGCAGCTTCAATTAACTTATCAGCAATAGGTTTTAGCAAGTTTGCATACTTAACATGATAGGGAATGGCCACTAATTTACCATTAATTTTCTCCACAACTGTATAAGGAGAAAGAATTTTAGGATCTTTTTTTGCTGCCTTTTCTATTTCCTCCTTACTGATACCTTTTGGATAAAAATTGGCACCTAATTGATTGTGATTCTCTTGAGCAATATATATAGGGATAATTAACTTCCCTGCCTCAACAAGAACCTCTAAAACTTGACTTTCATTTTTAGAAAGCAATGTTAAAGTGGGCTTAAATAATAAAATTGGTTTACTAGTCCTCATTTTACCTCCAGAATTTTACATTTATACTTAACAATTGGTGTTGTGACCTCCACAATCTCCCCTTTTTTACCACCCAAAAGTGCTGATCCCAAAGGTGATTCATTTGATATTCTTTTTTTGGCAGGATCTGCCTCCACTCTGCCTACTATGGTGAATTCATCAATCTCCCTGTCCATCTCTATCCTAACAGTTGACCCAATCACCACAAAATCATTGGTGAGGTTATTTGAAATAACTTTTGCATCTTTGAGAATGTTTTCCAGTGCACTGATTCTGCTTTCCATTAAAGCCTGATCCTCCATTGCACTGTCATATTCGGAATTCTCTGATAAATCTCCGTACTCCCGAGCTTGATTTATTCTGCTGGCAATGTCCGCTCTTTTGACTTTTTTTAAGTAATCAAGCTCCCCTCTGGCTTCGGAAAGCCCCTTTTGAGTAAGATAAACATTTTTGGCAAGTTTGTTTGACTTATTATTTTTAGTCATTTATTTTAGGCAGATTCTATGCTAATTTATCCACAAAGTCAAACCTGCGAGAGAAGGCTTTAAGAGAATATTAATCAGTGGCTCTGACGGGATTCGAACCCGTGTTACAGCGTTGAGAACGCTGTGTCCTAACCCCTAGACGACAGAGCCGAATTTTGCTAAATTATACCAATTTTCCTTGTCAAAATCTTCCGCTTCTGGTACGCTAGATTAGATACTAAAATGAAAATTTCACTCCTCCTCAAATTAATTATTCTGATCTTATTTGCTGTATTTATACCTATCTTTGCGATAAATTTCCTAAATCTTAACTCACCAATTTCTTATATTATTGGCGCGCTTTCAGCATTTATTGCTACTTTAGTCCTATTTTTAATCCTAAAACCTTTGGGCAAATTCGTTCAAGCTGCCAAATCTTTGGGCGAAGGTAATCTAAACTATAAACTTGATATAAGAAGTCAAGATGAACTTCAAAGTGTGGCTGATGCTTTCAATTTAATGGCAGGGAAACTCGCAATCTCTTTTCAAAAATTGGAGACAGAAAAAGATGCACTTGCTTCCGAGCGAAATAGAATTGATTCTGTACTATCAGCCATTGTTGATGGGATTATAGCATTAGACTTTAATAAAAATATCGTTTTTGTCAATAAAGCAGCAGAAAGTATCACCGGCTACACACAAAACGAATTAAACAGCAAATCAATAGACCAGTTTGTTCGTCTTTACTCCGGTCAAGAGGAAATTTTATCTAAAACTTATTGCGATATCTCTTTTAACCAAACAGTAACTTTAGTCGGAAGAGACGGTAAGCAGACAAGGATAAATTTAACTACTTCCAAAATAGACAGTGGAGTTCAGACAAACTTGGGATGCCTGTTGCTATTGCGTGACCTTTCAAAAGAAGAAGAATTGGAAAGAATGAAGCTTGATTTTGTTTCAATGGCATCACACGAGCTAAGAACCCCCCTAACTGGTATTATCGGCTACCTTTCTGTATTTATAAATGAAAATAGAGGCAAAATAGCAAGCGAGGAACTTGACCTTCTGGAAAAAAGCCAAGTTTCCGCCCAACAGCTTTTGGCTCTGGTTCAAAATATTTTAAACGTTAATAAAATTGAAAGAGACCAGTTGGCAGTTTCACCGGAACCGATTGATTATCAAACAGTTTTGACAAAGAGTGTTGATGATCTGGGCAACCTGGCTAAGCAGAAAAATATCTCTTTAACGCTCAATTTTCCAAAAGATGCCCTTCCCAAAGTTCTTGCTGATCCGATTAGAATTAACGAAGTTGTCACAAACCTTATTGCAAATGCCATAAATTATACAAACCCGGGGGGGAAAGTCGATATTTCTTTTAAAATTACACCGCTTGAGATTACAACAGTTGTCTCCGATACGGGAATTGGCATACCGAAAGAAGCCATTCCTCATCTTTTTAATAAATTCTTCCGGGTTTCCAACACTTCGCAGCAAGCCTCCAAAGGCACCGGACTGGGTTTGTATATTGCCAAATCTATTATTAGCAAACTGGGAGGAAAAATTTGGGTCGAATCCGAAGAAGGATCCGGAAGTAAGTTTTACTTTACGTTACCTGCTGCTTCCCAAATGAAACCTTTTGTATCTGATAAATTTGTTGGCCAAGAAATTCAACACGGTGCACTTAATTATTGACCACAATTAGTTTGCATAATTGTGGTTGAAAGAAGGATAAGGTTCAGGTTAAAATAATTCTAATGGATCCGAATTCCAAAAAAATTATTCTGATTGAGGATGAGAACTTTATAAGAGACCTGTATGTTAGACAACTGACCAAAGCGGGTTTTCAGGTTAAAAGTGCGATGGACGGGCAAAGTGGTTTGAATATGTTAAAGAGTGAACCTTTTGATCTGTTACTTTTGGATATCATGCTTCCGGGAATGAATGGATTACAAGTTCTAAGGGAATTTAAGACTCAAAATCCAAATTCTAAAATGATTACCATACTTTTGACGAATTTAGGACAGGAAGCGGTTATTAAGGAAGGATTTGAATTAGGCGCGCAAGCTTATTTAATTAAGGCGTCTTATACTCCCGATCAAGTGGTGATGGAGGTGAAAAACGCCCTAATGGGCAGTCAACCCACCCCTCCCCCAAATCCAACCTCGCCTCAATAGAAACACAAAGCTAACAAAGACACGTTATTTAAGAAAAGGCACAAGAAGTAACGCGACGATATTAACGACTTTTATCATCGGATTTATCGCTGGCCCTGCTGTATCTTTATATGGATCACCGACCGTATCACCTGTGACTGCAGCTTTGTGAGCATCTGATCCTTTACCTCCAAATTTTCCCGTTTCTATATATTTTTTGGCATTATCCCAGGCAGCACCACCCGTGGTCATGGAAACTGCCACAAATATCCCTGTCACAATTGTTCCCACAAGCATCCCCCCCAAAGCAACAGGTCCCAAAACAAATCCCACTAAAATAGGCGCTAACACAGGAATCAAAGCCGGAATTAACATTTCTTTTTGTGCAACAACTGTCACTATCTCCACACAACGGGCATAATCCGGTTTGGCCTTCCCCTCCATTATCCCTCTTATTGTTTTGAACTGTCTCCTGACTTCCTCAACCACCGCCCCGCCTGCTTTTCCCACAGCCTCCATTGCGTATGAGGCAAAAAGATAGGGAAGAGCACCGCCTATAAAAAGGCCTATCAAAACTTGCGGGTCGGTCAGAGAAAAAGATAATTCCGCCCCAGTTGTTGCCAATTCCTCCGCGTAAGCTGTAAAAAGCACCAAAGCAGCCAACCCGGCAGAAGCAATGGCGTAACCTTTTGTCACAGCTTTGGTGGTATTGCCAACAGCATCCAAAGGATCTGTCACATCCCGCACCTTTTGCGGTAAGTGTGCCATTTCGGCAATCCCCCCGGCATTATCGGTGATCGGTCCAAAAGCATCAATTGTCACAACCGTTCCTGCCAAAGACAGCATTGCAACTGCAGCCAAAGCTATGCCATACAAACCAGCCAGCCAGAAACTTACTAACACCGCTGCTGAAATTAGCAGAACAGGAAAGAAGGTAGATTTCATGGAAGTGGCCAGTCCGGCGATAATATTGGTAGCATGACCTGTTCTTGATGCCTCGGCTATATGTTGCACGGGAGCATATTTTGTTGAAGTGTAATACTCTGTAATCCAAAATATGGCGGCTGTTACTAAAACACCGACAATGGTTGAAAGATACAGATTAATCACCGGGAAAAGGGGGTTTTGTCCCATTAAAGCTAAAGTTGCCGGATAAAAAAGTATTAGGGAGAAGATAACTGCGGCGGTTAAACCCTTATAAAGAGCGCCCATAATATTTTTACCGTTTAAGCGAACGACTGCGCTGCCAAAGATAGAACCCAAAATAGCTACTGCCAAAAGTAATTGAGGATAGACTAGGGCATTGGGAAAGTTAGGCAAAAGCAGTTGTCCCAAAATCATTGCGGCAATTGCCGTGACAATATGTGTCTCAAAAATATCCGCTGCCATGCCGGCATCATCTCCGACATTATCCCCCACATTATCCGCAATAACTGCCGGGTTTCTTGGATCATCTTCGGGAATCCCTGCCTCAAGTTTACCAACCAAATCAGCCCCCACATCTGCCCCTTTTGTAAAAATTCCACCACCAAGCCTGGCAAAAACGGAAATTAAAGACCCTCCAAAGCCAAGACCAATTAAAGATTTAATATCCCCGCCAGTGTATTGATAAAAACCATAAACTGCAGCCAATGCTAAACCCACCACAAAAAACCCTGTGACTGCCCCACCTTTATAGGCAAGAGAGAAAGCTTGAGGTAAGCCCCCTTTGGCAATTTCCGCGACCCGAACATTGGTTCTTACCGCCACATTCATACCTATAAACCCAGCCAACGCAGAAAGAGTAGCTCCTATTAAAAACCCTAAAGCAGTATTTGCTCCCAGGAAGTAATAAATTCCTGCCGCCAGTATTACAGCAACAGAAGCCACAACTTTATATTGTCTTTGCAGGTAAGCCGAAGCCCCTATTTGAATCGCCGTTTGGATTTCCCTCATTTTCTCATCACCCGAAGGTCTTCTTAAAATATCAATTATTAACCACAATCCATAAAATAGGGAGGCTCCAACAGAAAGCCAAATGATGTTTGATATGTTATTGACAATTAAATCCATCATGCGACAAAGGCAGGACTAACCGGAATTCTTTTGTTTAAAACAGGTTTTGGAAATCTAACTAATGCTACATCCAAAACCTCATCCATATGTTTGACAAAAATAAATTTCAAATCTTTTTGTACAAACATTGGTATATCTTCCATGTCTTTTTTATTATCGTCCGGTACAATAATGGTTTTCACCCCGGCTCTGTGTGCAGCCAAGACTTTTTCCTTAAGTCCCCCAATTTCCAACACTCTTCCTCTTAAAGTTACCTCACCTGTCATAGCAATATCTTTATGAACAGGAATTTTACTAAATGCGGAAACTATGGCAGTTGTGAGGGCGATGCCGGCAGATGGCCCGTCTTTTGGTATTGCCCCTTCCGGAACATGGACATGGACATCTACTTTTTGGAAGAATTTTTCCGGTAGGCCTAAATTTAACCAATGAGACCTGACATAAGACATTGCAGCCTGTCCTGACTCTTTCATCACATCCCCTAATTGTCCTGTCAAGAGCAACCCACCCTTTCCAGGCATTAATGTCACTTCTATAAATAAAATCTCTCCACCTGCTTCTGTGACAGATAGACCGGTGGTCATACCTATTGTATCCTCTATTTCTGCCAGTTGTGGCAAAAACTTGATCGGACCCAAGAATTTGTGTACAACCTCCGGGGTAATCTTAAATAGTTTTTTCCCATCTCCCTCTGCAATTTTTCTTGCAACTTTTCGCATCACTGCTGAAAGCTCCCTTTCCAAACTTCTTACTCCTGCTTCCCTGGTATATTCGCGAATAATTGACCGTACGGCCAAATCTGAAAAATTAATCTGATCTTTTTTTAAACCATGACCCACCACCTGTTTTGGGATGAGGAATTTTTCAGCAATATGGAATTTTTCATCCTCTGTATAGCCTGCATAACGGATAATTTCCAGCCTATCCCGCAAAGCCGGAGGAATGGTATCCAAAATATTGGCAGTTGTGATAAACATCACGTTGGAAAGATCAAACGATACTTCCAGATAATGGTCTGAAAAACCAAAATTTTGTTCCGGATCTAATGCTTCCAAAAGTGCGGCTGACGGATCACCTCTGTAGTCTGCACCGATTTTGTCTATCTCATCCAGCATAAATACAGGATTAACAGTGCCGGCTTGTTTTATACCTTGGACTATTCTTCCCGGCATGCTCCCTACATAAGTTCTTCTGTGACCTCTGATCTCTGCCTCATCCCTGATTCCTCCCAGGGAAACCTTAATAAATTTTCGCGACAGTGCTCTGGCAATGGATTTTCCGATAGAGGTTTTACCAACACCCGGAGGCCCCACAAAACAAAGGATAGGACCGTGAATTTTACCTGCCAGTTTGTGTACTGCCAAGTATTCCAGGATTCTTTCCTTCACTTTCTTTAAACCATAATGGTCTTCTTCCAAGATTTCTTCGGCTTTTTTAAGATCTACTTTCGGCTGTTTTTCCAACTTCCAAGGAAGATCAGTTAACCACTCCAAGTAATTTCTGATGTAGCCCGCTTCGGGATTATATGGGGACATCTTGGCCAGCCTTGATAACTCCCTCTTAGTCCTCTCCAAAACTTCCTTTGGCATACCACTCTTTTTAATTTTCAATTCAAATTCCTTAATTTCCTGATGCTCCGAATCCCCCCCGCCCAGCTCCTCCTCAATACTTCTCATCTGCTCTTTTAATATGGCTTCTTTTGTGATCTTGGAAACACGCTCTTGAGTTTGAGAAGAAATCTTTTGGGAAATCTCCATAATTCTTATTTCTTTTGCCAAAAGCTCGGACAGTCTTTGCAATCTTTCTTGGGCGGAAACCATCTCCAAAATCTGTTGTTTATCAATAGTTTTGAAATCAACTGCTTGAGTTATAGTATTAACAAGTTGATTTGGATCGTCCGTATAAGAAAATACCGACCAATTGGTAAAAATATTCTGATCAAAGAAAGGACTACCCCCAAGCTCCATAAAACGGCGAACCTGCTCTCTAACCGTTCGAACTTGTGCTTCCGTTTGATCAGACCGTTCATAAAGCTCCGGGATTTCCTCAATTTCTGCTTCCAAATATGGATCAATTTGGGTGAAATTTTTAATGAACACTCTTGCCATTCCTTCTGCTTGAAGGGTATATTCACCTTCTGGATTTTTAACAACTCTTCTTATCAAACAAACAGTACCTACCTTATAAAGATCCTTATCTGATGGATCTTCAATTCTGCTATTTTTTTGGGTGACAAAAACAATCAGCTTATCAGAATTCCAGGCAACATCTAAAGCAGCCTTTGATTTGGGTCTACCGGAAATTATGGGAACAGAGTTACCAGGAAAGATCACTGTATCTCGTAGCGGCCCAACCGGCATGGTTGGTTTAAGTTTTAGAGGCTCATTTAAAATAGGTTTTATAAAATCAGCCATGATTTTTACTTTGTAATTAGCAGTTTACTACCTTGAGTGCTAAAAGTCAACCCCTTGTTTTGCTAAAATTCCCAATCTGTAGGGGTGTTTTAATTCTACCATCTCTGTTGCCAAATCTGCAAAGTCAAGTAATTTTCTGGATGCATGATGGCCTGTCAAAACTAAATCCAACCTATCTGGCTTGTCTTTAATTAACTTAACTACCTTACTAATAGATAATAATCCAGACGAGCAAGCTCCCACTATCTCATCTGCCACCATCACATCCCATTTATCAGAAATTACCTCTTTATATAACAAGTCAAAAGTATTTTTGGCTGCTTTTTTGTGTTCTTTTAAAGGTAGCTTGTCTCCCAAAATTTTAACAAATCCTTTTCCTCCCTGAATTATTTTTACAAAGGGGGCTAATTTTTTAATACCTTCAAGCTCTCCAGTAAACCAAATTTTACCAAACTGGACAATTAAACATTTTTTATTATATCCCGAAGCTCGAAGCACTAACCCCAAAGCCGCAGTAGTCTTGCCCTTCCCTTCACCTGTATATAAAATAACTAATCCTTTTTCAGAATCCACGCAGGTATTTTAGCACATAGAGTATCCACAGCTGTGGCATTTTTTGCAGCCCTCTTCCATCACAAAGGAAGCTGAACCACAGTCTGGACAAAGATCCACATTACCGAGCAATTTGTCTTGGGTCTCGTCGAAGGAAGTTGCAAGATTGGTAGTTTTGAGATCAAGTAATTCTCCGTTTGTCAGATTAAGGGGAATCGGTTCTGCCGCATCTTGGCTTTCCACCAAAGCCAGATCCTCTGCCAGCACCTTGGCAATTGCATCTGCCAGACTCATTACCCTATTTTTGCCAAACCCAACATGGTTTGCTCCTCCAATTCCTTTAAGTTGGTTGACAATCTTTTGTGCAACAGCTTTTGGGTCTGTTTCTTTTGCTCCTCTTGCTAAACGCAGCGACAAAGAAACTAACCTTCCCATCGCCTCTGCATCCGCCATAGTATGCATTCCCCCCCGCCCCACGGTTACAAATACTTCAAAGGGCTGACCCTGCTCGTCCCGGTTAATGGTAATGAATGCCTCACCTACAGGTGTGGTGATTTTGTAGGTCCTGCCCCGAAGAATCATCGGTCTTTGAGCAATAGGAGCCGAGTCGGACTCGAGTGGTGCTTGCGGATCCACTTGGGTTTTCATCTTAAGGGTTGAGGAAACGTTCAAAACCTGGGTACTTTTGGAGCCGTCGCGATAAATTGTGATACCATCACAACCAGTCTCCCAAGCCATCATATAAGCTATTCTTACATCATCTAAAGTTGCCGAATTTGGAAGATTGATGGTTTTGGAAACCCCATTATCCGTATGTTTTTGGAATACTGCCTGCATTTTAACGTGGGTTACCGGATCAATTTCAGGGGCAGTAATAAAAACTTCCTGCCACCTCTTTGGTACTCCGTCTAATCCCGCAACCGAACCCTTATCCAAAACTTTTTTGGCCAAATCATCACTCCAAAAACCCTCAAGCTTAGCAATTTCCTCAAAAGTTTTATTGGCGATTGTTAAAATTCTATATTCATCCCCCACCCCTTTGGCTTTGTGTATATAAGCTAAGGCAAAAACAGGCTCAATTCCTGATGAACAGTCACCAATAATAGAGATCGTTCCTGTTGGGGCAATTGTGGTAATTGTTGAATTCCTGATGGGTTTTCTACTATGATAGGCATAACTACGCGGTCTTTCGGAAAAAGCAGATGATTTTTTATCAGCATAAATGGAATTTGCCCAATTCGGGAAAGGACCTCTCCTCTCTGCCAATTCCTCCGACATTTTGTGTCCTTCGTCGTTTATAAACTCCATTACCTTTTCTGCCAATTGCAAAGCCTCATCGGAGTTATAGGCAATCTTTAATCTAAACAGCATATCAGCCCAACCCATTACCCCAAGGCCAATCCTTCTGTTTTGGTGTACCTCGTCATAAATCTGTCTTAAGGTGTAAGGATTTGTTTGAACCACGTTATCCAGAAAGTGTACTGCCAATCTTGTCACATTCTTTAAGCCTTCCCAATCCACATCTAAACTGCCATCCTTAAGCTGGTGAACAAACTTACCCAAATTAATAGAACCTAGATTACAAGCATCCCAAGGGGCCAGGGGCTGCTCACCGCAAGGATTGGTCGATTCAATTGTCTCCAATTTGGGAACCGGGTTGGCAGGAGAGTCGTTAATCCGATCAATAAAGATCAGTCCGGGGTCACCTGTTTTCCAGGCCCGCTCAACTATCTCATCAAAAACTTCCTTTGCATTTAGTTTTCCCACAATCTCACCGTTGTGAGGAGCAATCAGCTCATAATCTGCACCTTGTTCCATTGCTTTCATAAATTTTTTGGTTACCGCCACAGAGATATTAAAATTGGCAATTTGTTTATCTAAAAGAAGAGTTTTGAAATAATCCCTCGATTCATCATCCGGCAGCATTGGTGCAACTCCTTCGTATACTGGCCTGTTCAAATCATCCAATTCTGCCTTACATCTTATAAACTCCAAAACATCCGGATGATCTATTCTTAAAATTCCCATATTAGCTCCCCGCCTTGTACCACCCTGTTTGATAGATTCTGTTGCTGCATTGAAAACCCGCAAAAACGAAACCGGACCGGATGCCACGCCTCCTGTTGTGTTAACAACCGATCCCGCCGGACGAAGCCTGGAGAAAGCAAAACCTGTCCCGCCTCCTGTTTGATGAATCAAAGCAGCATATTTGACCGAATCAAAGATTTCAGGAAGCGAGTCTCCCACTGGCAGAACAAAGCAGGCAGAGTATTGCAAACCGTTAATTTTTCCGGCATTCATAATGGTTGGGGAGTTTGGCAAAAATTCCTGGCGCACCATCATGCTATAAAATTCGACAGCCTTATCCATCACCTCTTTGGTACTCGCCCTAAAGTCAAAATCACCAGATGCAATATCATAAGCTATGTGCCAAAACCGCTCCGATACGCTCTCTACAACTTCCAGATTCCCACCTTTTAAAAGATACCTTTCTTTTAAAATCTTATTGGAACTCTCGGAAAAAGTGGGAATGGGTAAACCATCCGGAATGATGGGCATAACTTTATAACGCGGAATAAACCTTGTCTCAAATGCACGGCCATTTCTGCCAAAACCATTAGTTTTACGAACGCTTTTCCCATGGGCGCGTGGCACGGAAACAACTTGCAGAGCAGGCCTTTCTCGTATTGTATTTTTCGTCTTGGTTGTCTTCATTTTTTAATTTAATGTCTCAAGCTCTCTTTTAAAATCTCTCGGGTCGGAAAAAGTCCGATAAACAGATGCAAACCGCAAATATGCAATCGAGTCCAACCTTTTCAATTCGGAAAGAACCCATTTTCCAAGAGTCTGCGACTCTATCTCCTTTAAATGCCGTCCTCTGATCCTGGCCTCGATTCTATCCACAATGCTTGAGACCTTCTCAATACCAGGACGCTTCTCCAAAGCTTTCAAAAGACCCATCCTAATTTTCTCTTGCACAAAGGGTTCTCTTCTGCCATCCTTTTTAATGACGGAGATCTCCAAGGCTGCCATGGCCTCATAAGTTGTGAAACGCCTACCGCATTTCAAACATTCTCTTCTTCTCCTGATTTCCCCGCGGCTATCAACCGATCTTTTATCTACCACTTTTGATAAATTACTCGCACAAAATGGACATTTCACAATACCTAGTTTAGCATAACATGTTGATATCTGTTAATGTCAAGATACAATATATAGTATAGTCATCAGACTTCAGCTATCAGCTTTCAGACTAAAATTACGACTGTCTGATGACTGATGACTGACAGCAGAAAGCTACTTTAATTCTTGAATAACTACTTTTTGCATAATATCACCGACAGTAATTTTTTCCACAACATCCATACCGGTAATAACAACACCAAAAATAGTATACTGGGGCTCAAGCGGATAATCTGTCTTTAATATAAAAAATTGGCTGCCGTTTGTATTGGGTCCGCTATTTGCCATCGCCACAATCCCTTTTGTGTAATCCTTCCTCACCAGCTCATCCTGGAATTGGTATCCCGGCCCTCCTCCGCCTGTACCTATTGGGTCACCTCCTTGAACTACCCAATCTTCAACCCGATGAAAGATCAATCCGTCATAAAAACCATTGGCAGCCAAAAGCATAAAATTGGAGGCTGCCATTGAGGCTTCCGGATAAATCTGAAGTTGAATAATGCCTTTTTTGGTTTGGATAACCGCTTTTTTGTTTTGTAAAATTTCCGGTTTTAAAATGCCTGGAAATTTATCCAACCTTTTGTTTTTAGCCAAAGGCAATTCTGTGGCTTGTGGTTGCTGTTCGGTCTGCTGGTTTTGGGCAGATTGCGGATTAAAGTTAAAGTCTAAACTTGCAGGGGTAGGGGTAGGAGATGAGAAAACAGCTGTATCTTTTTTAAACTTACTCATAAAAAAATAGCCTACCGCACCCAGAATAAACAGAATCAAGATCACCCCCAACACTTTCTGATTAGTAAACATCGCCAACGTTATATCACCTAAACTTATACTGTTACAAGTATTATTTTTATCAGATGCCTAATTTCTTGAAGCTATAATCCAAAAGTTCTCTGGCCTCATCTCTTCTATATTCTGATCCCAGTAAAACCCCAATAACCTCTTGCCCGTTTTTTCTTGCCAGAGTAATTAGAGTTAAACCTGCTTCCGGCGTATAACCTGTTTTAAAACCAACAACTCCCGGATATGTTGTTAATAAATTTATTCCCGAATACATATCATAATCCTGATGTTCATCTGTCCTGTCAATATAAATATGCGGGGTCTTTGATATTTCCACAACTTCCGGATGCTCCCTGATCAAATACCTGGTCAGTATTGCCAAATCGTAGGCTGTAGAATACGAATTATTAGAATCTTCATCCAATCCTGTTGGGTTTGCAAAATATGTATCATTCATCCCCAGTTGTTTCCCCCTTTCATTCATAAGCTTTATGAACTCATCTCTTTGTCCTGTTGTACCCTGGGCCAAAACCTCTGCCGCATCATTGGCGGAAATTAAGAATATGCCAAACAACAATTCTTTCAAAGTTAACTTTTCTCCTGCAATAAGCAGCATTTTATCCGCTTCCATCTCCGAGGCTTGCTTTGAAACAATAAATTTATCATCCATTCCCCTATGATCCAAAGCAATCAAAGCAGTCATAACTTTCACAAGTGAGGCAATGGGCAGTTTTTTATTGGCGTCTTTTGAATAAAGTACCTCTCCTGTTTTTGTTTCTATAAAAAGAGCGGATTTTGCGGTGATTTTTGGCTCATCAGCTTCTTTTTGGAACACTTGCTTGGGAAACCAAAGATTAACGCCTAAAACTTTACTGTGGGGAACGGGAGAAATGAGTTTTGAAGATTCGCTTTTAAAATTTTGTGATAGGAAAAGAGCAGAAAGAATAATTATCAGACAAACTGAACCTAAAAAAAAGGACTTTTTCATGTAATTTTCTATCATACAAAACTTGCCTCTTGACGTCCAATTTATTCTATTCCACAATTAATTTAATGCTTGGACGGAGCATAAATTTTGATATGCTGCACCGTCTATTGCCCGCGATCTTAATAATCTCCGCTCTTTTTTATCTTGCATTTAACTTTCAAACAATCAGGCGCGATCTTGCTTATAAACTACACATATCAGGAGACCCTACGACTTCCTGTTGCACAGTTCAACAGATCTTATCCTCAAATGGAGATTTTGATGAAAACTCATCAACCGCAATTTTTGATAACCAAATAATAAATTACCCTAAAACATCTCTTGCTTACAGTTTTGAGCAGTCAAAAAAATTAGCAGAAGAAAATCAAAATCAGGCGGTTTTGGGTACCACCAATACTTCCGGAGATGAAAAATGGATAGAGATTTCGCTCTCGGACCAAAGACTTAAGGCTTGGGAAGGAAAGAGAATTGTCATGGAATTTCCCATCTCTTCAGGTAAGTGGGCCCCAACCCCCGAAGGCACATTTAATATCTGGTACAAAACTAGATCCCAAAGCATGGTTGGAGGTTCACAAACATTAGGTACCTATTATAACCTGCCAAACGTTCCTAATAATATGTTCTTCTACAAAGGTTATGCTATTCATGGAGCGTATTGGCACAACAATTTTGGCCAGCCAATGAGTCACGGGTGTGTTAATTCACCGCTTGCATATGCCGCCCAAATCTTTGATTGGGCCGGACCTGTTGTACCACCCGGCCAAAATGTAGTCAGGGCAACAGCCGAAAATCCCGGCACCAGAGTCTATATCCATTAGCCGTCATGCAGATTTGAAGTTTTTGGATGAGGAACCTTTGAAAGATGTTCTGCAACTCGCAATGCTGTTTTGGCACCCTCACCTGCCGCAATCACAATTTGCTCTCCCCAAACATCATTAACATCCCCTGCTGCATAAATTCCAGGAACTGATGTTGCACCATATTCATCTACCTCTATTTCTCCTTTGTCATTTTTATTTGTTAACTTATCAAAAGAAGTTGCAGGAGTCCAGCCAATTTCTACAAATACTCCTGAAACAGGAATTACTTGTTGGTGCCCGGTTTGCCTGTTTTTAATCTTTACTCCTCCGACTGCTTGATCACCCAAAATCTCTAAAGCCTCATGATTGTTTAAAACTTTAACTTTTGGCGAGGAAGTAACATTTTTCATTAATATCTCATCTCCCCTCAAGGTATCTGTAGTATTGATAATTACAACAGTTCGGGCAACTTTTTGCAGCGAAAAAGCTGCATCCAGAGCAGAATTCCCTCCCCCAACTATTGCCACATCTTTGTCTTTGTAGAATGGTGCATCACATGTTGCACAAGTTGCCACTCCTTTTCCAAATAACTCCTTCTCGCCTGGAATACCCAACATTTTAGGGATTCTCCCGGAAGCAATTATCACAGTTCTGCCGTGATATTGACCTCCATCAGCAGTCTTGGCAATAAAGTCAGGATCAGCGCCTGATAAATCAGTCACTTCAACTCCTTCTTTAATCCATAGCCCTTTATTTTCAAAATTCATCAGATCTTCTCTAAATTTACGGGCTAAATCTGCCCCAGTAATCATGGTAAACCCCGGATAATTTTCTACATCTCCTGATAGGGCAGCTTGCCCTCCAATAATTTTAGTCAACAGTAATACTTTGAGGTTTTTTCTGACTGTATAAATTGCCGCAGTAATACCTGCAGCTCCCCCGCCAATAACAATGGTATCAAAAATCTCCGGCAGATTTTGTTCCACATATCTATGGTAACATAAAATTATGCCCATAAAAGGTGATTTACGAAAACTCATACAAGGTGAGGCTTTAGATGACACCCAAACCTTAACTGCATATTCAAAAGATGCTTCTATTTTTGAAATTTCTCCACAAGTTGTAGTTTTTACCAAAGATTCACAAGACATCAAAAAAGTTGTTAAATACGTCAATGGCCATCTAAATGATAATTTATCTATCACCGTGCGCTCGGCAGGCACGGACATGACTGGGGGAGCAATAGGCGAAGGGGTGATTGTGGACGTCAAAAAATACCTTAATAAGTTGATAAAATTGGATCAGGTTTCGGTAGTTGTGCAGCCGGGGATGTTGTATAGGGATTTTGAGACAGAAACATTAAAAAAGGGTTTACTTTTACCAACCTATCCGGCTTCTCGAGAAATTTGCACAGTTGGAGGCATGGTTGCCACCAACGCCGGAGGGGAACTGGAATTAACCTACGGACCTATTAATAAGTATCTTAAGAGCATGAAAGTTATTCTTTCCGACGGAAACGAATACACTTTTAAAGCCTTAGATAAAGCTGAATTGGATAAAAAAATTGCTCAAAAAGATTTTGAGGGAAAAATATACTCGGAAATCTATAATTTAATCGTTGAAAATCAGCAATTGATAAAAAACGCCAAACCCCAAACTTCTAAAAACTCCACAGGCTATGATCTCTGGGAAGTTTGGGATGGCAATAATTTTGATTTAAGCAAATTAATTATTGGCTCCCAGGGCACTCTGGGTATTATTACAGAAATAGAATTAAGCTTAATCAAACCCAAAAAACATCAAGTCCTGCTGGTAATCTCACTACCTGATCTGTTACAGCTTGACGTTGTTGTAAAAGCGGTTTTGGAATATAAACCTGAAGCTTTTGAGTGTTTTGATGACCAAACTTTAAAACTGGCTTTAGATCATGCCTGGGATATGTCTGCTAATTTTAAACATAGCAATAGATTATTTGCATATTTCAGCTTACTCTCTGATAAAAAACAACAATTACCCAATTTGATACTTCTTGCTAACTTTTCTTCAGACTCTTTTGAGGAAGCTTTGGAGAGGGCAAACGCCGCAAAAAGGGCAATATCAGAGTTTAATCTAAAAGCAGAAATAAAAGGTACCACGGAAAGTCAGGAAAAATACTGGCTAATCAGGCATAAAAGTTTTGGATTACTTATGAAATACGCAAAAAATGCCAAAGCCTCATCTTTTATTGATGACATTATTGTTAAACCTCAATATCTGCCGGAATTCTTGCCTAAACTCAATGCTCTGATTACTCCCTATAAAGACAGGCTGGTTTATACTTTGGCAGGTCATATAGGAGATGGCAACTTCCACATTATTCCTTTAATGGATCTTGCAAGGGAAGACGTCAGAAGAATCATTCCGGAACTGATGGAAAAAGTTTTTAAATTGGTTTTTGAATACAAAGGCTCCATGAGCGCAGAACACAATGACGGACTTATCAGAGGTCCATATTTACCCGAAATGTATGGACAAGAGGTCTACCAATTATTTAAAAAAGTAAAAGAAATCTTTGACCCCAAAAATATCTTCAATCCCCACAAAAAAGTAGATGCTACTTTCCAATATTCTCTTGATCACATGATTAAAAACTGATTTTTTCTGTCATTCTGGCCCGCTCCGACTCGTCGGAGACGGGGCGAGCTTGTCCAGAATCTTCTTTAATGTAGACATACATTGCCTTACCCATATAAGATTCTGGAGTCCCCTGGACAAGCCAGGGTCCCCAGAATGACAATTTAACTATATTTTCTTAATAATCTATCCAGTTCTACCAATAATGGTCTTCTCCAGTCCTTCTTTAACTGTGTTTTTATAAACTTTACTAAATACTTATCCTCTATTGTTAATTTCGATTTTTCCAATCTTTTACATTTATCCAAGATTTCATAATCCCTATCTTCTGGTAGAAGATATTTTCTTTTGTCATAGGGGGTAACTTTAAAAAATGGGGTATACTTTTTCATATCTCTTTAGCTACAATCTTTGAATCTTCTTTTAGTTTTTCCTGCATTCCCTCATAAGTTAGGAGGCCTGCTTGGGGACCGATTTGCTCAACAACAGCAGCCCCATTGGCAGCCCCCCATCTCATTGCCTCTGGTAAACTTTTTGCATGAAAAAGTCCTGCCAACACACCCGTTGCATAAGCATCTCCCGCACCGGTCATTTCCACTAAATTAGCAGGAAATATTCCCAAGTGGTAATAGTTTTGTCCGTCAAATCCAAAAGATCCTTTTTCCCCGTCTGTGATCACAACCATTTTGGGACCCAAGTCCGCAATATCCTTAAGTAGCTTCTTTATCGGGATATCCGCATCATCTTTACCAACTAAAATCCTTTTTGCTTCCTCTTTATTAACAATAAAAAGTTCTGTCAAGGCCAAAAGTTTTGGATTTTTCTTAATTCCCGCTTTCATTTGATAAGTCCCCGGGTTGTAAAGGAGCTTACTACCGGTTCTTTCCAAATAGACTGTTAATTCGTTAAGCAAGTTTGACTCGGTAAAAGATGCTGACACGGAGGTAAAATATATCCATTTTGCCGAATCTAAATCAGGTAATTTATACTTCCAGGCTTGGTGATATACAAGAATTGTCCGCTCTTTCTGAAAATTAATCACTGTAGATAAGTTGGATTCCATGCCTTCGTTTATCACAACATATCTTGTACTGACACCCTCTTCTTTTAACTTTTCTGTTATTTGTTTACCCGAGGGGTCTGAACCGACATTGACATAAATTGCCGATCTTAATTTTAATCTTGCTCCCCCAATAGCATTATTGGCAGCATTACCGGCAACAAGGTGTGTCAACTTATCAACAGCAATTTTATCTCCATAATCAATGCAAAGCTTGCACTCGGTTTTGTCAATATTACACTTTACCTCCGCATCATGAATTTGGACAAAATTATCAATAGTGGCATCACCAACAGAGATTAAATCCAGCATGTATTCAGTATTAAGTATTTAGTATTAAGTTTCAATAGGGACGGCTGTGTAGCCGGATTTTTTGATGGTTGCCAAAATTTGCTCCTCATCTAATTTGGCAGGGTCAAATTCTATTTCTGTTTCAGCTTTGGCGTAGCTTGTTTTAACATTTATGACCCCTTCCAAATCCTCCAAATCCATATCAATTACCAGAGAACAAGACGAACAGTGTATATCCTGAATTTTTAATTTCTTCTTAACCATCAAATAGATCCTTCGACTACGCTCAGGTCTTCGACCCTGAGGCTCAGACCCGAAGGGATGATACTCGCTTCGCTCATATCACCTTCATTATTCCCGAATACATACCCATTGAGCAAGTCCAGACAATCTTACCTTTAGTCTGCGGCGTAAACTCTACAGAAGTTATACTATTTTGAGTTAAATTTTTGCTAAGCCCAAGTTGGGGAATCCGAAACTGGGATGTACAACCAAAACCCCCGGTTGTAGCCAAATTAAACCTCACGGGAATTCCTGATCTAATCTGTATGTAGTTTGGGCTATAACCTGTCGGGTAAACCAAAATGTTTGCAGTTTGTACTCCTGCCAAAACTTGCACATTAGAATCTGAAGCTGCCTGCGCTCCACCGGAAAGATCAATTTGAATGGGGATCATATCTCTGATTGTTTGCAAAGTAATTGGCGATCCAGCCAAAACCAGCGCTCCATTGAAGGTAGTGATCCCAAGGTACGCAACCAAAACCCCGGCCAACTTGAAAAATCGCGTCCTGAAAGTATCACCCAACACAGTTGTAATAAACCCCAATCCCAAAAACAAAGGTGAGGTTCCCAAAGTAAATGTACCCATAATCAAAGCCCCCCAAATTGCGCTGCCGGAAGATATGGCAAAAACTTCCATGGCCAAAGTAGTACCGCAGGGGATAAAAACAGTCAAAAATCCTAAAATTGCCGGGGCAAATAAATCGCGGCTTTTCGAGGTATCCTTAATCATTCTGGTTAAAAATTTAGGAGGCTGGATCACAACATATCTAAAAATCGGGTGAACATTCAAAAGATCCAAAGCTATGGCTATCATATACGCCCCTGCAATAAGTTGCATGACAATCCGGGTATTATCGGAAATGGCCAGCGTTGAACCAAAAGTACCCAGTATAAAACCTAAAGTTACATACGCAATAAGTTTAGCTATCAAAAATGCCAAAACCGGTAGTACGTTGTGTTTTCTTTGACTGCCTTCTGTAAAATCCTCTTCTTCTTTTGCCGCCAAAACCCCGGCCAAAAGCCCCCCCTGTACTACCATACAGGTCAACCCCCCTACAGTTAAACCGGTCAGGAAAATTAACCAAAGATCCATTTTATATACAACAACTTAGTTTACTTATATCTCTAGTAAAAGACAACGCAACGGTTTTTATACTTTCTGAAAGAGTTGGAAACATTGGTAAAGAATTGATAACATCATCAATGGTATTTTTGTTCTTGACAAGTACCATTGCTTGAGCAATTAACTCTCCTGCATTTGGAGCCAGTATATGAACGCCCAGGATCACTTTTGTATCCGGGTGGACAACCATCTTGATTAAACCTTCCGTACGATTCATTATTATGGCTTTAGGTACGTTGGCAAAAGAAACAGTCCGACATAAACATCTTCCTATTTGCTCCATCTCCTGCTCTTCTGTAAGTCCTACTCCTGCAAGTTGCGGATCAGTGAAGATAGTCCAGGGCACAGTATTATAGTCAATGTTATTTTTGGCATTATTTAAGGCGTTTTCTGAAGCTAGTGTACCCTCCCTCCCTGCAGTTGGCTCAAGTCTTAGCGGGCTATCCGTCACATCACCTATAGCATAAATATGCGATTGAGAAGTTTGAAAGTAGGAGTTGACTTTAATCGTTTGTTTCTCATCCATCCCAACTTCAGCTTTATCAAGACCCATTCCTTGGGTATTGGGAGTTTTACCTGCAGCTAGTAGTATTTCATCCGCCTTTACCAAGGCTTCGGCGGACAAGTCTGCTTCTTTGTATACTAAAACCTTTTTCTCTCCATCTTTTCTGACACTTTTTATTTGGACATTAGTTTTAATAGTTATTCCTTCTTCAGTGAGTATTTCAGCAAGTCTAGTTGTTAATTCTTCTTCACCACGGAAAATGGATTGTCCTCTATGTAATATTGTTACTTTAGTACCAAACCTGGCAAACATTTGGGCAAACTCCAGTCCTAAAGGACCAGCACCTACTACGATTAGTTTCTTTGGTTGCTGTTTAATCTGTAGAGCCTCAATGTGAGTTAAGTATCCTACTTCCTTAATCCCATCAATTGGTGGTACTGTTGCAGTTGATCCAGCAGCGATAATGAATTTCTTAGCCTGATACTTTTGACCACCTGTCCTGAGCTCTGTCGAAGGATTAACTTCGATCTCATAAGGAGAAACAAAAGTCGCTTGTCCTTCTAGATAAGTAACACTCTCTAAACCATTTAAAATTTTTTCATATTTTTCAGCTCTTAACTTTTCTACTAAATCAAGCTCGTGTTGGACAATTTGGGCAAAATCAAACCTTTTAACCTCTATATCTATTCCCGGAATCTTGTGGTTTCTGGCAAGATGCATCACCTCGCCGGCCCAAAGGAGAGTTTTAGATGGAACACAACCAACATTAACACAGGTCCCACCAAGAGGCAGTCCTTTGTTAACTAATAAAGTTTTTGCTCCGAGTTCATTAGCCTTAATGGCAGCAGCAAAAGCGCCTGCTCCACCACCAATAATAATTAAATCAAACATATTTGCACTCATAATCTAGTTGCAATCTGGACACATAATTTATCACCTCCTTTAGTATTTATACCCCACATCCTGCTCCACCGTTTGTTTGGGGGATAAGGTTTGGTATTTTAGCAATCTCTGTTTGCACATTCTTGCTCCATCCATTGCCAGTTGAGTAATTAGCTCCCAACGCTACTTTTGGGTCAACTTTGTCCCAATCTGTGTTTTTAACTACCTTAAAATATAAGGCTGTTTGAATATAATTTTGCGGGAACCAAAAGGAATTGAAAGCGAGAGCCTCTTTGTACAACTCATCTTCAGTGAGTCCTTGTGAAGCTCCGAGTTGGAGAAGCCCTAAAAGAGCAGAACCATGGTTACAATCTTGGAAAAAGGTAGAGTTATTGCAACAGGGACGGAAGGTTGCTTTGGCAATTTGAGTGACTAGAGCCTCTTGCTCGGGTGTCAGCCTAACTATTCTGAATTTATTGAAGTACGCTCCCCCATTTTCTTCCTTCCCTATATTCCAGCCTCCAGTTGAAGCAAAGTTAAAAAGAGATTTGCCGTTAACAGGGCTATCTTTATTTGTTGACATATAGTTGGAAAGTCCTAATGCCCAGAGAAGATTGACGTAGATGTTGGCATTTTCGCGGGTGAGAAGAATTGGTTTGTATGAAGGCTCACTTAAGACTTCTTTAAACTGGGCTGACAATCCTCCGCGTTCTTGATAAATTGCTTCAAACTTACTCTGGTCAATAACACCATTTTGTACCAATTTTAAGAAGCTATCTCCTAAGAAAATTTTGCTTTGAAAACCTTGGGAGGGCAAAACTTTAGCCACTACTTCGTCATACAATGGATTGATTGTTGAAGAAACCTTTGTTGCCTCTGGTTTATTGAAAAAACCATAAACTATCGGGTCTGATTTGAGCATATTCCAGCCAATAAGTATCAAAACAGTAACTAATGCTAAAGAGGCTATAAGATAAGGCTTGTCTTTTGCCTGAAACCAAGTAGGACGAGGAGTCGGGCAAGTTTCATCACCGCAACTTAAAGATTTTAACTCTCTGGTTGTTAACCAAACAGGGAGCGCCATTAGTCCAAAAGAGAGCGCTTTCAGTTCCAAACCTTGAAGCGGGAAAACTGCCAATCCTCCGGCAATACCAATGGCAGATAAAAGAACAGAACCGCAGACCGGACAAGCTGAAGCCGCCACTCCTACCAAAGCTCCCAAACCGCTTCCGCCTTGACCTTTAAGTCTAGGAGGCCCGAACTTCCTCCACCGATAAACAAAAAGTACAGCGTTAACACCAAACAAGAAAATGGTGCCGAAAGTAAGAAACACATAGACCCAAAGATAAATAGGTTCGCCTTTCGTATTGTTGATAAGGCTGTAAATACTTGAATTTAGGCTCAAACTCCAATAAAAGACAAGAAATAGAGCAAGTGAGGCTGTTAAGCCGATGGAGCCATAGAACGCTGCTGTAAGAAATTTAGTTTTAAGTTTTTTAATTGCTCGTTTCTTCATACTTATGAACTGTGATGATGGTCATTATCACCACCGCATCCATCAGATAAATTCCACACTTGGGTAACCTGCTGTCCAGTAAATTTGTAATTCTTAATCAAATACTTTCCTAATCCTCCGTAAACATTCCATCTCCAGCACTTACAGCAACAAGGGCCTTTCTCATCAGAATTTTGCATGGCAAAATCGTAAGCTTTCTGTTCTTCTGCAGTTAACTGAATATTGTCATAATCTGCCATTAACTTTTTAGCCAGCTTTGCCTCAATATCATAAGGATCAGGAGGGATTTCCAAGATTTGTTGATACTTTTTTAGCCCTTCAACTTGCTCGCTGTAGCGGTGCATACTCATGGGGCTGCAGCAAGAACCTTGTAAACGAGCATTGTCTGGCATTGAAGCGATAGAGTCTCGGAATGCTCCCGAACAAGAAGAATTACCATTCTTGGAAAGGTAATCAAATTTTACAGCTAATGCTTCGTTAACCAACCCTTTTGTTTCCTGTTGAAACTCCTTGGGAGAAAAATTAAATAGCGGCTTGGATGAGAAAAAATAAAAATAACCTGCAACAAAGGCCGTTATAATTAGTGCTAATACAAGTATCTTTTTATTCATTGTTTCCTAATAATTGACTTTTAATGACTGAAACAAATTTGTTTTTACTTAAAGAATATAAAACTTGCTTTGCTTGTCTTCGGTGGTCAACTACCTGTATTTCTTTTAGCTTCTTTAGGCTGTGAGACACAGTCGAGATTGGAGAACTAATAATTTCAGCTATTTCAGAAACTGTTAACTCTGGATGGTGACAAAGAAGGTAGCAAATCCTCATTCGGGTTCGGTCGCCTGTAGTGCCAAATTTTTCAGCACACGCCTCAATTTTGGCGTTATCTTGAAGTTCATTTTGGAGAGTTTCTTTTTTCTTCATTTGCATATCTATACAAATGATAGGAATTTATTTTACTTTTGTCAATGATCTTCAGTCAAGACGTTCCTTTTTTAAAAGCAAGGCATTGAAAACCACGATCACAGATGAGGCACTCATCAAAAGCGCTGCCCATTCAGGGCGCAGCAGAATTCCCAGGTTATAAAAAATACCGGCTGCCATGGGGATGGTAATGATATTGTAACCTGCTGCCCAAGCAAGATTTTGCACCATCTTAATGTTGGTTTTTTGAGAAAGTTTTATAGCTTTAACTACATCCCTGGGGTCATTTTTCATCAGCACTATTTCTGCAGACTCAATGGCCACTCCCGTGCCTGCCCCAATGGCAATACCAATATGAGCCTGGGTTAAAGAGGCCGCATCATTAATCCCATCCCCCACCATCGCCACCACATTGCCCCCTTCTTGCAACTGCTTGATTTTGCTAACCTTATCCCCGGGTAGAACCTGGGCAAAAAAAGTATCTATACCCAATCTTTCAGCCACCATTTTTGCAACAGTTTCATGATCACCGGTCAGCATGGCTGTTTTAATGCCCATTTCCCTAAAAGCATCTATTGCTTCTTTTGACTGTGGCCTTATGACATCTTCCAGCCCAATTGCCCCAACTAATCTGTTATTTATGGCCACAAAAATAAAAGTTTTCCCTTCCTGTTTAAATCCCTTAATTCTTGATTCTATATTCTTAATTCTTAAATCTTCCATCAGTGCCTGATTCCCCACTACCACTTTTTTTCCATCTACCAAACCTTCTGCTCCTTTGCCGGGAATAGATTTAAAATTTTTGGCAGGTTGTATATTCATTCTCCTTTTTTTGGCCTCCTCCACAATACCCTGGGCAATCGGATGTTGAGAATGAAACTCCAAAGCAGTTGCCAAGTTAATAATCTCCACAGACGATATTTTCCCAAATGTTGCCACATCAGACACTCCAAATTTCCCCTCTGTTAACGTTCCTGTTTTATCCAAAACCACCCAGTTAAGTTTTCTGGCAATCTCCAAAGCCCTCATGTCTTTGATTAAAATTCCGTTTTTGGCAGCCAAAGCCGTAGTGATAGTGGTGACAGTCGGGATAGCCAGACCCAGAGCATGAGGACAGGCAATAACAATTACGGAAATCGCCAAAGTTCCGGCAAAAATAGCCCCCTGGTTTGATCCAAAAAACCAAAACAAAAAGGTGCCTATACCTACTGTCAGGGCAGTAAATGTTAACCAGCTGGCTGCTTGATCAGCCATTTTTTGTACATCAGGTTTACTCTCTTGTGCCTGCCGAATCAGCTCCATCATCTGGGAGATGGCTGTTTCCTCCCCGGTTTTTGTGACCTTAACTGTCAGAGAACCGTCACTGTTGATCGTCCCGCCTATCACTTCTGACCCTTTTTTCTTTTCTACAGGAACAGACTCTCCTGTCACCATTGACTCATTTACAGCAGATTCTCCTTCCCAAACCACCCCATCAATGGGCATTTTTTCTCCTGGACGAACCAGAATCAGATCGCCCTTTTTTAATTGTCCTGTTCCCACATCACTAATTACTTTTCTCTTGCCACTTATCACTATCTTATGGGCCGTGGGAGGAATAAGTCTGGCCAATTCAGCCAGTGCCCCTGTTGCGCCCCGAACAGCTCTCATTTCTATCCAGTGACCCAGCAAAAATGCCAAAACCAATGTGGCAATTTCCCAGTAAAGATTTTCTCCCGGAAAAAGGAAAGTTGCGGCAACAGAGAAAAAATACCCTGATAAAACAGCCAATGAAACCAAAGTCATCATGCCGTACTTTTTGGCTTTAATTTCACCAAGGGCCATCTGATAAAAAGGCAAACCAGAGTAGAAAACTATTACCGAGGTTAAGGCAAAGGTCACAATTTCCATTCCCGGGAATGTGAGGCTAAACCTGAACCATTCCTGAATCTTTGGGGCAAGCACTACAATAATAAATACCAGAGGTAAGGTGACAAAAAATCTTCGCTTGAAACCCTCTTCCATATTTGCATGATCCAAACCCCCATGTTCTTTTGTTATTGGCATAAGCTCCATGCCGCATTTGGGACAATTACCAGGCTTTTTGGAAATCACCTCCGGATCCATAGGACAGCTGTAATACATACCGGCTCTTTGGGGCTGATCAACTTCGTGCATATCGTGACTTATACCATGTTCCTCTTTCTTCTCCACTAAATCCATGCCACCACACTTGGGACATTTACCTGCTCTTTCGGATATAACATCAGGATGCATTGGACAAATATACATATTTTTTTCAATCATCTTACCCACTTATTGTATAAACTGATGGTGCCATAGGTTGTTATCCAGGTTAGACCTGTTGCGCTTACCAGCCCCAAAAGTAATAATCCCAAATTCGGACTGAAAGTAGTTTTGGCTACCTCCAAATTAATGGTATGCATCCAGGATTGGGCTATAGTAAACAAAAGGTCCGGTGCAATATATGAAACTAATGCACAAACTACCACCCAAATTCCCATCACGGCTGATGCCGCATTGGCAAAAGCTTTTGCATTTAACATTTTTCTCACCTCCTTACTTCTTTTGAATCTGTTTCCAAAGCCAAATACCTATAAGAATAAGGTCAATGAAAATAACCAACCAGAAAACGGTTGCCAAAACTCCAAATCCGGAACTCATCATGCCATACCCCCAATTTCCATAACCCATCATTTAAAATCACCTCCTTAAATCCAGTCTAAAGCTTTTTCGAAACTTTATAAATAAGGAATGCCAAGACCACGACGAATAAAATATTTACAAAAATATTGCTGCCAAAAACATTATTCACGTTATTTAATACTCCTGTTATGGTTTTGGTGAATATGTCCATATCTTGAGAAGACAATTTCCCTGTCAAAGTCAGCCCCAAAGCCAGGATGCCTGTTGCGAAAAATATCACCGAGGCAATCAGATTACTCAATGCCACCATATAAGTTCTGCCGAAAAGGTTAATGCTGGTAACCGGCCTTCTTAAAAAGACCATTTTGGGCATCTTGTCCGACAAAAAAACCGCCATCATAAGAAGCGGTACTACCATCCCCAATACATAAGTCCCACCCACCAAAAGCGCTCCGAAAAAGCTGGGAGAAAGAAAAGTCAAAGTCATAATTCCAATCAAAACCGGTGCGCAACAGGCAGATGTGATACCGGAGAAAATACCCAGAGTAAAAATTGATAATATGTCTGCTCTCCTGCCAATCTTTGCATTTGGTAATGAGGGCATTGGTAATTTTAAGCCTAAAAAGGTAACTGCTGCCACAAAAAGCATCAGCAAGCCGCCTGTAATATAAATTGCATCATGGTATCTAAAAAGCATTTTGGAAATTAGCGCCACCCCTAAAACTGCCGGCATCAAAGTTACAAAAATTCCCGCCCCGAAAACTAAAGTCATTAAAACTATCTTTTCTTTTTCTTTAAAAACAGATCCTAAATATGCCGGAAGAAGAAATGTAATACAACATGGAGCAAACAGAGCCACCATTCCCGCCACAAAAGCTGCTACCAGTGATGTTTGAAAAAATACACTTTCCATTTATACACCACAACCTCCGCCGCTTCCGGAAACCCCGGGAACAGATTGTATGGCTTGTTTTATACGCTGCACACCTTGCGCCGAAGAATAAGAGGCAGAGAGTGCCAATTTTGGGTCTAAATCTTTCCATTTGATATTTTGCTTATCAAAATAAACTGCCATCTCTACATAATTTTGCGGAAACCAGAAAGAATTAAAGGCTAAAAGATCTTTATAAATTTGGTCTTCAGATAATCCATTATAGATTGCCCACTCAATATATCCTAAGGCAGCCATACCATGGTTGCAGTCCGGAAAATAAGTTGAGTTACCGCAGCAAGGACGAAAAACATTTTGGGCAATCTTTTTAACCAGTTCTTGCTGCTCGGCAGTTAAAGGAATTGTTGGACTTGAAGAATAAAGCTCCATGGCAGGTTTACTACCCAAAGTCCAACCTGCGGTTGAAGCCATGTTTCCGGTTTCAATACCCTCTCCCCTCATTGGCCCTTCATCTAAAACCTTACTCTTATTAACCAACCCCAAAGCCCAAAAAGTATTAACCATAAAACGGGCATTTTGCTCGTTAATAGCAATATTCTCCTCCCAATTTCCATCCATATATTTCATATGATCCCCTCCATCCACATTTTGAGTAAAGATTTCCTCATATTTTTTCTTATCAATAGCCCCTGTCTCCACTAATCTTTTGCCTAAATCTTTCCATTTTAAAGAGGTCACATAACCTTTTTGAGGCACAACCTCCTGTTTTAAAATTTGCGCCAGTTGCTGGGGAGTTTGAGTGGTTTTTGCAAGCTGCCGGATATTTTTATCCAATTCCTGCTTCATCAAATAGTACTGGATAATACCCATGATTAGGGTGGAATTTAAAACAATCAAAAGCACCATCCAAAGCGGCACTGCTTTAGATAAAAATTTTTGAATTTTTAATTGTAATTTTGAATTTTGCATTTTGAATTTTGAATTATTTCACTACTACCCCTTTTAAGGAAAATTCTAATTTAGGATTTTGAATATCATTTGTTTCAACCGACACCAACCGTTCAATAGCTCCCACACCTGACGGACCATGGAAAGCCGGATCAAAAACGACCGTTAAGTTGGCTTCTTTACCTAGAGCCACCTCTCCCACCCAGGAAGAAGTGGTGTGCATACCAAAATTAGGACTTGTCTTCCCATCGATGATTACTTGAGCATAAGTACAAGCACATGAAGTTTTTATGTTAGTCAGCTTTAAGGAATCAGTTCCTGTATTTTTAATAGTAAAAGTTTTGCTGACATTACCTCCGCTATAAGGGATATTTCCCCAATCATGAGTTTTTTGATCAACAGACACTTTGGCATTTTGGGCAAGATTAACCACAGCAGGATTAGCAGTGGTAACACTTAAAATATAAACTCCACCTCCCAGTATTAAGAGCGTTAAGACTACAAAGCCAATAATAATTTTTTTGTCATTCATCTTATTGCTTATTCTTCTTAAAAACATACATTATTTCTTTGATAGAAGTCTCTGTCTCGCCCTTTTTAATATGATCAACCACACAGGTTTTCAAGTGGTTTTCTAAAGTTAAGGAGTCAGCTTCTCGCAGAGCACTTTGAACAGCCTGGGATTGGTGGATAATATCAATGCAGTAGTCCCCATTCTCAATCATCTTGATCACTTTATCAAGATGCCCCCTGGCGATCCTTAGTCTATGCAGAATTCTTTCCTGTGTATCTTTAGGTCTGTACATAATCCATATACTATATCCCCCCATAGGGGATATGTCAAGATCTCATGTGGTATAATCTTTAATACACACCATTTAGTCAATGAAAAATAAAGTCCATCCTTATCATTACTCTGAAGATAAAAATATAACCCAAAGATTAATTGATTTTGGGGTACCGCTCATCCTTTTCTGGCTGTATTTTCAGTTTTACAATTTTGGCAAAGTTTCCCCTCAAGAAATGGTTAAAACCACCGGCCTAATGTCTGTTGCCCTGCTATCCCTAACTTTACTGATTGGCCCTGCCTGCAGGTTTTTCCCTACCTTGGATGTTTTAAAAGCCCACCGGAAATTTTGGGGAATATTGAGCTTTTTTGTTGCCCTATCCCATGCTATTTTAATTTATATTTTCTATGTTAATTACAATCTAGCCAAATTATTTAACCCGGCCAGTCCCAAATACCTTGGCTTGCTGGCTGGTCTGGCTTCTTTATTAATACTTTCGGCAGTCACCTTAACCTCTAACAAGCTGGCTTTAAATTCTTTAAGCCCTAAGATTTGGAAAATTGTCCAGTCAACAGCATATCTGGCATTAATTTTGGCAGTTTTACACTTTTATTTAGTTGAATCTGTCAATGGAGTTTTAGTAATCAAAAGGGTGGTTGGCCAGATAACTTTCGGTTTTGCTGCCTTTGTTGTAATAGTACGAATTGTTACCATGATCCTACCAACCTTACTCAAAAGTAATCTAATTGAGGCAAAAAAAAGCTGAAGTAGGGGAAAAAGGATAAAAGAGATAAGCGATATTACCCCCGCCACCAATGAGGAAAAAGCTTGCCCGCAAGTCTCACACATCTTCATTTTCCTTTCATTCTTAAAACTTGCATTATAGCTTTTATAATTGCATTCTTTGTCAATCCGAATTTTTCCATAAGTTCATTCGGTGCACCTGATTCACCAAATCTGTCCTCAATACCAACTATCTGTAAAGGTACAGGGTAATTTTGGGACAAAACTTCAGCCACCGCCCCGCCCAATCCTCCTGTAACTTGATGCTCTTCCGCACTAACTATTGCCCCTGTTTCTTTTGCAGCTTTTAAAATAGTTTCTTGGTCTATTGGTTTTATCGTGTGACAATTTATTACTCGAACAGAAATTTTACTCGATTCCAACTCTTTTGCTGCCATTAAGGCTCTATATACCATCTGTCCTGTTGCAACAATCGTAGCATCCTTTCCTTCATAGAAAACCTCTGCTTTTCCTATTTCAAAAGGGGTAGTATTGGTGGTGATAACAGGAACTTTGTCTCTGGAGAGTCTCAAATAACAAGGTTTATTGAGGCGGGCAATTGCTAAAGTGGCTTTTCTAGCTTCAATTGAATCTGCTGGAGAAACTACCACCACATTTGGTGATACACGCATCATAGCTATATCCTCTAAGGCTTGATGTGTTGCTCCGTCCGGTCCAACAGAAACTCCGGCATGAGAACCGATAATTTTAACTGGCACATCGTTATAGCAAATAGTTGTTCTGATTTGTTCCCAATTTCTACCTGGGGAGAAAGTTGCATAAGATGCGATGAAAGGAATCTTCCCTCCAAGAGCCATTCCTGCTGCCACAGTTGCCAAATTTTGTTCAGCTACACCAACTTCTATAAATCTTTGCGGGAATTTTTCGGCAAATGCTTGCATTCTGGTAGATTCAGTCAGATCTGCACACAGTCCGACCACCTGTTCATTCTCTTCTGCTGCCAAAACTAACCCTTCTCCAAAACCATTGCGGCTGGGAATTTGCTCTACACCATCATCAAAAAGTTTACTGTTTAAATTCATTTTTCTATTTATCATAATTTTACTCCCCTGATTTCTGTAGCTGTTTTAAAGCCAGCTCTGCTTCTTCTTTATTGGGTGGTTTTCCATGCCATTCAAATTTATTCTCCATAAAATCAACACCTTTCCCTGGAATTGTGTGGGCAATAATTAAAGTCGGTTTTTCAAAAATTGCTTTGGCCTGACTGAAAGCATCAATTATTTCCTCCATATTATGGCCGTCAATCTCTAAAACATACCAACCAAAAGCTTCGTATTTATTTTTTAAGGAATCCAGCGGCATTACATCTTCCGTAAACCCGTCAATTTGAATATTGTTACGATCCATTAAGGCAGTCATATTGTGTAGTTTGTATTTACTGGCAAGCATTACTGCTTCCCAGGTATTTCCTTCATCCTGCTCTCCATCTGACATGAGGCAAATTACTCTCCATTTTGCCCCATCAATTCTGCCTGCCAATGCCAACCCTATTGCTTGTGATAATCCGGATCCTAGGGGACCTGATGTTGTTTCAATACCTGGAAGTGCACCTCTGTGTGGATGTCCTTGAAGTCTGCTCCCTAATTTTCTCAAAGTTTTAAGTTCGGAAATAGGAAAATAACCGGCATGAGCCATGGCCGCATAACGTACCGGACAAATATGTCCATTGGATAAAATTAGCCTATCCCGATCTTCCCAATCCGGCTTAGCAGGATCATGCTTTAAAATATTAAAATACAAGGCAGCAAAAATATCTGCCATCCCCAAAGGTCCGGCAGAATGGCCGGAACCTGCCTCCAAAAGCATTTTAATAATATCCTGGCGGATTAAATTGGCTTTCTCCTCCAACTTACGATAATCTGTATCAGTTAAAGTCATAACTTTAATAGTATCACTAATTTGTGAAATCACCTCTGGTTGTTTGAATATACTTATGCTCCCCTTTTTCCAATTCTTCTTCAAACTGAATAATTGCTTCTAAAACACCTTCTGGGGAGTCTACAATTTTATATACCTCTCTCTCCTCGTTTGTTATCAGCATATTTTCTTTAAATGTATTCATAATATTTTCCCAAAACTTACCGTACAAAATAAGCGGTTTATGGTGACCAAAGTATAATTTGGCTAACCCCCACGCCATGCCAAATTCCGATATGGTGCCTGTCCCACCATTAAATACCACATAAACCTGACCTTCCCGCATCAGCGCGATTGTCCTTTCTACAAAATTTTTTGCCTTAATCTCTATGTCAAATTTATTCTCGGGATCCCTTCCCTCATAATGCATGTGCTCATCTGCTTCCAACACTATCCCTATCACCTTACCTCCAACAGACTTTGCCCCTTCTGTTGCCGCTCTCATAACCCCCGGTCCTCCGCCATCCACCACAATATATCCCGCTTCTGCTAATTTTTTGGAAACTTCAGATGTATCTTTTGCCAGTTGGCTGTCAAGCGCTGCATGCGATGATCCGAAAATTGCCACCTGCTCAATATTTTTAGCTTTTCTTAAAGTATTATCATTCATTGATTACCTCCCATAACTTTTCTAAATTTTCATCAATATCCCCTTTAAGAAGATACGAACCAACTGTGATAAAATCTACTCCCGCATCAACAATCTCCCTAATATTATCATCTTTCACTGCTCCATCTATCCCGATTCGGACTTTCCATTCCTTAGATTTTAATTTTCTGATTTTATCCAAAGACTCATGAATAAACGGTTGTCCCTGAAAACCCGGGATGATAGACATCACTAGTACCACATCTATTTTAGCAATGAAAGGTGTTAGTTTCTCCATAGGGGTCTTATTATTTATAGCCAGTCCTACCTCAAGTCCCTGACTCTTGATATACTCTATACATTCACTAGTATCTGCTGCCTCTATATGAAAAATTATCCTCTCAAATCCCACCTTCACTAAACTGTCAACCCATTGCAAAGGATGTAAGACCATGGGGTGAGCTTCTTTATGTAAATTAATCGGGTGTTTAGCTATTACTGGCGGTTCAATACTTTTATTTGGAACAAAAATATTGTCCATGAAATCAATATGAACCCAACCTTCTTGGAAGAATGAAGACTTCTGGTAACGCGAGACATCTCTTGCGTAATCATCCTCTGAGGTAGAAAGTATGGCCGGAATAATTTGTACCATTTAACGACTTTGCTCTATATGTTCTATTTTTTCTATTCTTCTGACATGACGCGCTTCTTTAGTAAATGGAGTTTGCAAAAATAACCCAACAGCCTCTAATGCTTCTTCCTCGGTTAAAAATCTGGCTCCCAGAGACAAGATGTTGGCATCATTGTGTTGGCGAGCCAGAGCAGGTATCTGCTGCGCTCTCCCGTAATATACAACAGCTCTAACATTGGGATATTTATTAGCAACTATGGCCTCTCCTTGTCCTGAACCTCCCAAAATTATTGCCTTGCTTTCCGGATTTTTGGAAACAGCTTCCGCAGCTTTTGATATAAAATCAGGGTAGTCATCCTCCAAATCTAAAGAATGTGCACCAAAATCTTCGGTCTCATATCCCTGCTCCTTTAAAAACCCTTTAATTTTTTCTTTTAACTCAAACCCCGCATGATCAGTACCAAGGTATACCATATCTTAATTGTATCATGATCTATTTTGTACTACTTGACCCATCTTGATCTGTTTGATATAAACATTTGGCTTACTGAAAAGTAGGTTCTCAAGAAAACTCGCCTTGCGCGAGTTTTTTTGTGCTTCGATATTACTCAGCACAAAAAAAATACTGAGCATAGTCGAATGTATTTTTTTGTGTTATACTATAGCTGTTCTTTCGGGGTTTTGTGTAAGTCAAAATCGGTGGTATAGCCCACGACCACATACCAGAAACGGTATATGGATGATTTGGTGAAAGTCCAAAGCCGACCGTTCTTCACAAAGTGAAGAACCCTGAGTACTGAGCGAAGTCGAAGTATCGAAGGGTACAGTCGGGATGAAAGAAAGAAAAATACACCAATTGGTGTTTATTGTATCCCCGAAAGGGGATTTTTTATGTTTTCTGGCATCATTACCCATTTAGGAACATTTGTTAAACGAACACCAGAAGGGTTTGTCTTTGCAATTCCGCTAAAGCTTATGAAACAAATCTCTGAAGGCACCAGTATTGCCATTAATGGTGTTTGCCTAACTGTCAATAAAGCTAAAAACAACACTATTTATGCTGATGTCATGCCAGAAACCCTTAAGGCAACAGTGCTAGGCAATCTTCAACCTAATACCCTAGTTAACTTAGAATTACCGGTTACTATGAATACCTTTCTATCAGGACATATTGTGCAGGGTCATGTTGACGGAGTGGGCATTATTAAGGAGATTAAAAACAAAAAAAACAGCAAAATTTTATTAGTTAAGCATCCCGCAAGGCTTTCTAAGTTTATAGTTGAAAAAGGATCAGTGGCGGTAAATGGCATTTCTTTAACAATTGTCCAAACCAAAAAAGATTCTTTTACAGTGGCAATTACCCCCTACACCTTTAGAGCAACCATGCTACACGCCGTCAAAATTGGTAGTTTTGTCAATCTTGAAGTAGATATTTTAGCCAAATACACAAGAAAACTGTTAAAAGGAAAAGGACATGAAAAAAATTAAAGATATTAAAATCGCCATTGTAGGTAGTAGCTTCAGAGAAGAAGTAACGAAAAGCTTGCAGAAAAATTGCCTTACTACACTTTCCAAAAAAGGGATAGGTAGGGATCAGGTAGACATCTTTAGAGTACCCGGATCTTTAGAAATACCTTTACTGGCTAAAATTTTGGCCAAAAAAAGAAAATATGACGCCATTATTGCCTTTGGGGCAATAGTCAAAGGCAAAACTTACCATTTTGAGCAAATTGGGATGGAGTGCGCCAGGGGTTGTATGGAAGTATCCTTACAATATGAAATTCCTGTTATTTTTGAGGTATTGGCAGTTTATGATCTCAAAGATGCAATAGGGCGGGCAACTCGTAAAAAAGAAAATAAGGGAGTGGAAGCAGCTTTGACTGCTTTAGAAATGATCAGACTGATGTCAAAACTATGAGTAATTTCTCAAGCATATCTGTGGCTTTAGAACAGATTAAAAAAGGCAATATGTTAATTTTAGTAGATCATCCTAAGCGTGAGAATGAGGCTGATTTTTATATACCGGCTGATCAGCTAAAACTTCAGCATCTAATCACCATGATTCGCCAGGGGGGAGGTCTTATTTGTTGTGCCATTACCCAATCTCAAGCCCACCGTCTACACTTACCGTTGATGGCTCCACCTTGGGAAAATACCGAAAAAACCAAAGTAAACTTTACTGTTTCAGTCAATGCTAAAAACAATGTTTCAACAGGGATATCTGCTTTTGATCGGCTAAAGACCATTAAAATTTTAGCAAACCCCAGATCAAAACCGGAAGATTTGATAAAACCAGGTCATGTTTTTGGTCTGGTGGCCAAAACGGGCGGGGTGTTAAAAAGAGCCGGTCATACCGAAGCAGCAGTAGATCTTTCTCAACTTGCGGGTTTTAACCCGGCAGGAGTGATTTGTGAAATTATAGGAAGTGATGGCAGGATGGCCAGATTAGCTGATCTTAAAAAACTGGCCCAAAAATTACATATTAAAATTGTGGCAATTGAGGGACTGGTTAAATATCTTAAAAAACACCCCTTGGGAGAAACAAAAGAGAAAGAAGAGCTGGTAAAAACAGCCTATTCGCTCTTGCCTACTAAATATGGCACATTTAAATTATTCATTTACAAATCTCTGGCTGATCAAAGTGAGCATGTGGTACTGCTTTTAGGCAAAATTACAAACCCAATACTGACCAGAGTACACTCTCAATGTCTAACAGGTGATACTCTACTGTCACTTAGGTGTGATTGTGGAGCGCAACTACACCAGAGCATGAAGCTGATTCAAAAAAAGGGGCAGGGTGTAATTCTCTATCTAAATCAGGAAGGAAGAGGAATTGGATTAACAAATAAGATAAAAGCCTATGCACTGCAAGATCTGGGTCTTGATACTGTTGAAGCAAATACCAAATTAGGCTTACCGATTGATGCTCGCGGCTACAAAATTGCAGCAGATATGTTAAAAGATTTAGGTATTTCAAAAATATATCTTTTAACTAATAATCCGGATAAAGAGCAGCAACTTTCCAGTTTTGGTATAGATGTTTTACAAACTGTGCCACTGGAAATAAAACCTAATAAAAATAATAAACAATATCTTGCCACCAAAAAACAAAAACTGTCTCACCATCTAAGAGAGGTTTAATTCCCATGACTTATACCCAAGATGAATTTTTCATTAATGAAACATTAAAACTTGCCAAAAAAGGGGTGAGCTGGACATATCCTAATCCTATGGTTGGAGCCCTTATTGTAAAGGGCGGCAGGATGATCGGAAAAGGTTATCATAAAGTATTTGGTCTGCCACACGCGGAAATTGAGGCACTGCAAAAGTGTAAAGAAAATCCAAAAGGAGCAACATTATATGTTAATCTGGAACCCTGCTCCCATTTTGGCAAAACACCACCCTGCGTTGATACCATCATCCAAGCGGGAATAACCAGAGTGGTTTGTGCGACACTGGATCCAAACCCAAAGGTCCGAAGTTTTGGCTTAGCTAAATTGCAAAAAGCAGGGATTGAAGTTTTAGTAGGAGTGTTAGAGAGTGAGGCACGAACCTTAAATGAAGCATTTTTTACATTTCATGAGAAAAAGCGTCCTTTTATTGCCCTAAAATTTGCAGCCTCCTTGGATGGTAAAATTGCCACCAGAACCGGTGAATCAAAATGGATTACCAATGAAAAGGCAAGGAAATATGCCAGAAGTTTGCGGGGGCAGTATCAGGCAGTTTTGGTGGGAATAAATACAGTTTTAAAAGATAATCCCCATTTAGGTGTGAGGATGAAAGGGAAAAAAGACCCGCTACGGATCATCCTGGGCCAAAGAGTGCAAATTCCAGATGATGCCCAAGTTTTGCGGGATCAAAATGTCTTAATTATAAAAGCTAAAAAAATCCATGATCTTTTATCAGTCTTGAGGGAAAAAGAAATAATCAGTATTTTGGTGGAGGGAGGAGGAAGTGTTTTGGGAAGTTTTGTGGATGCCAAAGTGGTTGATAAAGTATATGCCTTTCATGCTCCTATCCTTGTTGGTGGAAAAAAGGCCATCAGTGCCATAGCTGGACAAGGAGTTCAAACTATCTCACAATCCATACATTTAAAAAATCTTTCATACAAAAGATTTGATGATAACCTTTTAACCATAGGTTATGTAGTGTAGTCTTCAAACGAACTGTTGAAGTTTTTTTGACAAACAACAAACATTATTCTTGGTATCTCGTATGGTTTGGGGCTTCTTACCTGTAATGGACTTTGAGAAGAAAGAGTAAAATCGCTTATACCCCTTCTTAAAGAAAACGGAATAAGTTGATAATATATAAAAGTAGCTAAAGGGTTTACTCTTACATTCTGAAGTATATCGTGAAATAAGCTGCCATTTAAAAATATTTGTCCAAAGGTATCCTGAATAATAAATCCTCCTTCTGCTAACAGCTGTTTAAGTTCTTGAGGTCTTAGTTCTCTTTCGTGATCAATACCCATTTGTCTTCTACCATGAGCGTCTTTATTTGGGGTAGACAGAAGGAGTATCCCTTCAGGTTTGAGAATTCTGTTTGCTTCCGCAAGTAAATTTCTTTGCTGTACTTCTCCCGTGTGCTCAATCACTTCAAATAAACTTACTAAATCAAAACGCTCATTAGGAAAACCAAGTTGGCAACCGTCCATTGCTACTCCTCTTACCTGAGGATTTCTTTCTGATGCTAGCTGGATATATTCAGGGTCTATATCAACTGCTATCACTCTGTTTATAGATGGACATAACTCCTGTAATCCAAATCCAAGATTGGATCCAATATCTAACCAAAGAGAAGTCTTATCTCCTAATAATCTCTGTGCAACTTCAAGCGCCGTTCTATATCGTGCTTGAATTGTTCCAATCTCCATAGGAGTTTGTCGGAGATAGGCAATACGTTCTTCTTCTTTTCCCATTTTTGTAGTATATCACCAATCACCCTATAGTTCAACTACATCTTGCGCATAATCCCTATTTCACTCTCGAAAATTGCATGAGTATCTGCAAAAATAGTTCCGTTCCAATCAAAAGCAACAAGTTTAATCATTTTAAAAGCTGAACGTATCGGTTTCGAACCCTTCTATCCTTATGACTCATTTACTATGTTCTATGCCGCTCTCGGTAAAAATTTTATCTCATCAAATCCAACCTTGTAGTCATTAATATCACCCCATGCAACTAGACAAGCCTTTTTTAATAGACGAGGGTTTATTCTCTCGTTCGGTTCAAATTCGACAGATCCATTCACAAAAAACTTAACGAAGTTATTTTGGTTAACCTCGAAACTAATTATTATTGATTGAAGGGGGTCATATTTCAAGGATTTATTAACAGCTCCTACTAATTCACCATTTACATACGCGGTAATACCGAAAAAATTATTAGTTACTGTAGATCCCAAATGGAAAAGAATACTATTCACGCTTCTTAATGGTAGGAATGAGCCGTTGGGATCAACAATTTTCAAACCTGCTCTCCAAAAAGGCGACATGGGTTTAATCCTAAAGGTAATTTTATTTAACGGTTTACCCTCAAGCGGAACCGACCGATAATCAGCGCCCTGTTCGTTTTCAGTTTTAACTGCAATCCATTTGTCTATAACAGAAATATCTTGTTTATTATTTACAACAGATAAATTATTAACAGCAAGATTGTTTATTTTGCCCAGTTTAACAATTTTACCTAAAATACCTTCATCAAATATGGCCTTTTCGAAATCATAGGATTTGCTTATTGACCATAGGGAAATATCATCCCATTCAGCTCCTGAAAAATCTGCTCCCTCCACAAACGCTCCCATAAAAGCCGCTCCCTGCAGTTTTACTGTTCTTAATTTAGCTTTTTCAAGAAACGCGCCCATAAAACTACAACTTCGAAGATCTGCTCCATCTAAATTAGCGCCTTTAAAATTTGCTCCCATAAATGCACCTGATCTCATATCTGCATGAGAAAGATCAGCATTATTAAAATCAATACCCATCATAATTGCCTTCCTCATATCCATTTTTGAAAGATCAGCTTTTTTAAAAGAATAGCCGAGAGCTATGATTGGTTCTCCCTGTTTAGCAAGATCCCCAACGGCAACTTGTTTACCTACGTTATCATTAATTGCCCTCGCCGCCATTTTGCAAAGGTTTCTTGTGTTCATCTCAATAAGGTTAAAACTATCCACGTTTAGCTCGTTCTCAAAGTTAATTTTTAAATAAGTCTGCTCGAATTTTTCTGGGCTGGTTAATTCTAAATTGTTACAAAATTCATGTAGGTTTATCCAGTAAAATTTATTTTCAGCTTTATTCCAAAAAAACAGAAAGAAAGGAATGGGACTATGACACCATGTCTTCAAATCAATAAGACTAAAATCTTCTGTATTTTTACCAGAAGTTGTCGATTTCAACTGAAACTTGAAAGAATAAGGACTATATTCGTAATCTTTTTTCTTTCGGACAAAAAGTTCTACTTGCCCGTCAGCCCCAAAATCATCCTCGAGATGGATTGGTACGAGACTCCATCCTTTTTTTTCAATCAGGAGTTTTAACTCATTTAATGATTCTCGCGATAGTTGTTGCTCCGATGATTTTATTTTTGGCATAGCATTAAAGACACCTCGATTGTTTAGGATGCCCGTCTTGGCTGTATTTTATAACTTTTTCAATAAGTTTGTATCGCCTTTGATCAACGCTTCTTTTTTTGCTTTTGTCCATCTTTTTAACTGCCATTCTCTTGTAATGGCTTCAGTTCTAGAATTGTATGTTTCTGAATATACTAAGGTAGAAGACTGAAAGTATTTTATATATTTGGCTGATCTTGAGGATTTGCTTTGATGTTCTTTTAATCTTTTTTCCAGGTTATTAGTTTGACCAATATAGAGAGTGCTGGAAGAGGTTCTAAGAATATAAACTACATAGGGCATGATATTATTATAGCCCTTCGATTCGCTACGCTCACTCAGGGCCTTCGACTTCTACTTTATGAAAGTAAAAGGCTATAGCCCTGAGCGAAGTCCCAATTTATTGGGACGAAGTCGAAGGGCTGCGGGACTAGGATTTGAACCTAGAATAACTGGTTCAGAGCCAGTTGTGATACCATTTCACCATCCCGCAATATGCGGGATGATTATATCAATTTATAATACCCATAGCTAATACGGGGTATTGACTAAATAAATTACTAATGTTACTCTAAATTTAATGTCTGTAACCGACGATTTTAAAAATGCTCTTTCTTCAGTTGTCTCCGGTGCAGGTGATGTGGCCTCAACTGTACAAAATGTAGCTCGGGAAAACGTTGTCAAGCTTATTTCTGGAGCAGGAGATGTGGCAAGCACCGGCCTTCAAACAATTGACCAGGTTGTAGGTGAAGGTTTGGAAACTATATCCGGAACAGGGGCCTCCTTAACAGATGGAGTCACAGGTTTAGTCAGAGGTGTGGTGGATGGAGCAAAAGATACTGGAGTAAACGCAACCGAAGCAGCAGGTGAGGCTGCATCACAAGCTGTAAAAACCACCTCCAAGGTCGGTGGAGATATTGGGGGAGTAGCTATCTCTTCTGTTGAGGGAGCTATTCAAGCAGCCGGTGATATTGGGGCAGATTCAGGGGAACTGGCAAAAAGTGCTGTCATGGGAATTCTTAAAGCAGCTGATGAAATTGGATCAGAAGCAGGCAGTTTAGTCAGAAAAGCTCTGCTAAATGCGGCGGCGCTACCTCACGATATAATTGATGCTCTCCTAAGCGGAAAAACAGATTAAGAATTAATACGGAAACTTACGAAGACCCAAACCGGAGATCATTACCCCAATTGAAATAACTGTTAACAAAGCCTGCGGAAAACCAGTCTTAGGCAAACTCTTTACTCCATCTTGAGTACGCTCAACTATTCTGGAATAGGCAGAAGCAGGGGTAGGGGTGGGAGAAGATGGCGGAGTAACGCCGGGAACTGCATTAGGAGTTGGGGATTCAACTGCCTTATTCACTTGAGTTTGTGTCCTGGTTGTGCTATTTGGAGATAACCTGCCTGTTAAAAGAAAATAACCAACAGCCAAGGCTGCCAAAACCAACCCGATAGTTATTAGTCGCAGCCACCTGGGATCCTCCATGGTGGCGATATTATCACGAACCTATAATGTTTGCAACTTCATTAACTCTTTTGACAGTCTCATTTTCTCCCAATATCTGGATGCTTTCAAAAAGAGGCGGAGTAACTAATTGGCCTGACACTGCCACTCTGATTAGTTGAAAAACTTGTGCAGCTGATAATCCCAAATCCTCTGCCAGTTTCCTAAAGGTTGCCTCAAAAATATCTGCCTTCCAAGGTCTTTCCATGTTTTTCAGCTCTTCTATAATTTTGGTTAGAATTTCTTTTTGATCTTTAATATTTAATTTTTGAAATATTTGTAAATCATATTCAGCCTTTTCCCAAAGAAAATCTGTCAGAGGAATAAAATCTGATAATTTCTTAATCCGCTCTTTAATAAGCGGTATTACTTTCTCAACTTCCTGCTCTGTGGGATGCTCGATTGCCCCACCTGAGATATCTTTTAAATATTCCAAAATTTGACTTTTGAGTTTTGAGTTTTGAGATTTCCTAATATATTCCCCATTCAACCAGTCAAGCTTTGTAGTATCAAAAAAAGCCGATGCCAAGTTAAAATCTTTAAAATTAAAAAGACCTATCATCTCATCTATAGTGAAAATTTCCCTGCCTTCCGGGTGTGTCCACCCTAAAAGAGCCAGAAAATTTAGGATCGCCTCTTTCAAGTATCCTTCTTTTTTAAACTCCAGTGCGGATTTTGCCCCGTGTCTTTTAGATAATTTACTCCGATCGGCCCCAACCAAAACCGGCAGATGGGCAAATTGAGGAGGCTGCCAACCAAAGGATTCATATATCATCAAATGCTTTGGGGTAGATGAGATAAATTCATTCCCTCTGATCACATGGGTTATCTCCATTAAATGGTCATCCACAACATTGGCAAAGTTATATGTGGGATATCCGTCTGATTTTAAAATCACAAAATCATCCTGTGTGGAATTTTCAAAAGTTATCAGCTTACTTCCCACCAAATCGTGCCAAGAGGTTACTCCTGTCTTTTTTGTCTTAAATCTGACTGCTCCTTCATCTGCAAAAGCCGTACCCTTTTTCACCAACTCCCTGGCAAACTTTTCGTATATCTCAAGCCTTTCCGATTGTCTATACGGACCAAAATCCCCCCCAATATTGGGACCTTCATCAAACTCAAAACCTAACCATTTAAATGTTTCGACAATTTCCTGTTCGCTTTCGGCAACATATCTTGCCCTGTCTGTATCTTCAATCCGCAAAATAAATTTGCCATGTTTTTTTTTGGCAAAAACAAAATCAAAAAGGGCTTGCCAAACAGTCCCGATATGTGGTGATCCTGTTGGGGATGGGGCAATCCTGACTCTCACGTTCATAAACATATTATACCTTTCGATCCTGTATAATAACAGTAGAGGCTCGCAACAAAAACTATGACTCTAACTCAAACTGCAATTTTAAGTAGACAAATTATTGTTTTGACAGCAGTAGCGCTAATTTTGGGTATTTTGGGTTTTATAGGTTATAAGATTTGGTATGCTTATTATCTGTCAACTATCCCCCGGGTTGAAGAAAAACCCGATACAAAATTTGGCTTTCTACCCTACCCTGATTTTCCAACTGCCGCCGTATCTTCCTCCAATTTTTCTTATTCTTTGGATACTAAAACAGGAGGATTACCGAAGGTTGGACAAGATACCGGCTTTGAAAAAATTATTAAAGTATATTTTATTGTGAAGTCTTTTGCCACACTTTTATCGCCCGAAAGAAGCGAGGACTTGGCAAAAAAGTTTGCAATACTTACCTCCCCACAAATCTTAAGTGAAACTCAATATAAATTTAAAGAAAATGGTAAAAGCTTACTTGTTGATTTGGATACCGGTAATTTTTCCTACACCAAGGAGGCAACTATTTCGGGGGCTGAAAACTTGGATGATGATAACAAACTTCTTTCCGACTTTGAAAGATTTCTAGAATCCCTAGGTTATCTAAACGGGGATTTAAGAGAAGGTCGCACTAAAATTACTCTCTTAAAAAAGGATGGTGAAAAACTTATCTCCACTACTTTAAGATCCGAAGCTATTGCAGCCCAAGTGTCAATTTGGCCAAAAGCAATCGATGGAAAATCTATTTTTACCCCCAATTTTAACGAGGCTTTGGTTAAGGCAACTGTTTTAGGTTCGGCTGCCAATTTGGGAAATTACCTTTCAGCAAACTTTACTTATTATGTATTGGATAATACCACATTTGCAACGTATCTTACCAAATCTGCCGAACAAGCTTTTGAGGATTTAAAAGGAGGGGGAGGAGTTGTAGTTTTGGAACCTGATAAACCCCAAGTATCCATCACTTCTGTTTATCTTGGATATTACCTTTCTCAAAACTACTCGCCGTATTTGCAACCGATTTTTGTTTTTGAGGGACCCAATTTTGTGGCGTACGTTCCTGCCGTCAGTTCGGAGTATTTAAATCCTTAAAATTGGGGCCATATGAAGTTATCATAAGTCCACTCAATCAAATTAGTTGATTCCCCAAACCTATCATCACTACCCAAAACAACAACCAGTATTTTGTGACCATCCCTATCAACCAAAGTGACTAAATTTTCTTTTGCTGCTTGCGTATAACCGGTTTTGACACCAAGCACTCCCTTAACATCAGCCAAAAGCTTATTTAAATTATGGAGTTGGTGCTCATATTTTTTATCCAAGGATACAATACTGGTGTCTTTGGTGGCAAAAATCCTTGCCAACTGGTAATTTTTCAAAGCCTCCTCTGTCAGTTTAGAAAGATCCAAGGCAGATGAGAAATGATTGGGACCATCAAACCCGGCAGGATTTTCAAAATGTGTGCTTTTCAACCCTAATTCATTTGATTTTTTGTTCATTGCCGAAACAAAACCTAATACTCCGCCGGGGTAGTTTTCCGCAATTGCGAAAGCCGCATCATTTCCGGAATTAAGTAACATCCCGTAAAGAAGAGACCTAAAACTTAAGTTTTCCCCCTTTAAAAGACCTACTTTTGCACCGCTTATTTCTGCTCCCAGATTTACTGTTAAAATTGAGTTGGGATTAAAATATTCGCTGGCAACCAAGGCTGTTGCAATCTTAGTGGTTGATGCGATAGGTACCGGCAGATTTGCATCCTTTTGATAAAGGATAGTTCCTGTTCCCAGATCTTTCACTAAAACAGATCGGGCGGAAATTTCCGGAGGGAGGATATTTTTGCTAACAGGGGGGATATTGTACTTTTGAATACCGGCAACTGCGGAGTTATTCTGTGGAATTTGTAGACTAAGTAGGGTGTTTTCACTTTGCTCGGTAAGAATTGGTAAAGTAGTTGCAAAAATAATAGCCAGTATAATTAAACCAGCAGAATAAAAATAATATTTCATTATTAACAATCTCAAATCTTATATCTTAGATGTCATCCTTCGACAATGCTCAGGATGACCCTGAACGAAGCCGAATGGGTCAAATCTACATCTTAAAGGTAAAATCTTTAAAAAGTTTTAAGATTTAAAGTTTTAGTTTTGAGATTTGCGATTTGAGTTTTGAGATAATCTGATATCAACTCTTTCCATATCCCTTGGAAAAAGACTGGCTTGCCTAATATTTGATAAATTTAGAACATGCATCGTAACCCTCTCAAGTCCGAAGGAAAATCCTCCCTCCGGGGGCATACCATACTGGAAAGCCTGAAGATACAACTGAAAATTATCAGGATTCATACCCCGACCTTTTATGCTATCGAGCAATTGCTGATAATCATTAATACGCTGACTACCACTTAAAATTTCTACCCCTCTAAAAAGAAGGTCATAACTTAAACTATACTCTGGATTTTTTGGATTAGGCATGGTGTAAAATGGCTTTGCCGAAGTTGGAAAATGAGTGATGGTGACAAAATCCGATTGATGTTTATCTTTCGACCATTGACACAAATCTATCTCATCTTGCGGGGTCAAATCTTTCTCATTCCTATTATCTCTGCCAAACTCTTTAAAGATTATTTCTTGAGCTTCTCTTAAGGTCAGTCTGGGAATTTTGCCCGCTCCGCCCGCGGAGCGAGGCGAGCCAAAAGCAATTTTTTCAACACCAAATTCAGATAAAATATCTCCGCACTGTTCCTCCGCAACAGTTAACATTTTAACCGCCACTGCCTCCAGGAAATCCAGCAAGTCTTCAAATTCTATAAAACCAATTTCAATATCCAGTTGTGTGCTTTCGGTTAAATGTCTGGTGGTAACCGAGGGTTCGGCACGGTAAGCCTTAGCAATAGTAAAGACCCGCTCATATACAGGCACTAACATTTGTTTGTAAAGCTGGGGACTTTGGGAAAGGTAGGCTTTACGGCCGAAATAATCTATCTTAAAAACTTCTGCCCCTCCTTCTGTTGCTCCTGCCACAATTGTTGGTACTACAATCTCTGTACAGTCTAAATCTAAAGCTGCTTGCCTAAATCCCTCAAGCAGACTTGCCTGAACTTTGAAAATAGACTTAAGCTTAGGGTGACGTAAAGTTAAGGATCGGAAATCTAAAAGAGTTGGCAACTGCAAATCCAAATCTTTACCTCCCATATCAAAAGGCAATTCTTGAGCTTTTGATAAAACCTCAATAGTTTCTGCTGAAATTTCTATTTCACCCGTAGGGATATTTTTATTAACCAGATTTTGTGGTCTTTTATTGACAGTTCCTGTAACACAAACTACATCCTGGGGTCTTAGCTCTGGAACATTTTTGTCAGCCCCAGATGCTAATACTTGAATAACTCCACTTCTGTCTAAGACATCCAGAAAAACGAGCTTTCCGTGATCTCGGCCAGTTACAACCCATCCACAAATTTTCACCTCTTTTCCAACCTTCTCTTTACAATCCAAAATTAATGTGCGATCCATATATGCTTGCATAATATCAGTTTGTGAAAGAACTTGACAAGGCTTGAATTCTTATGATAAAGTACTCTCTGTGCAAAAACTACAAAGAAAGGCTGTTGGCTTTTTCTTTACCTTCGCTTAAAACGGAGGTTGGTTTTTGTGAAATAAAAATCAGCTAAATAGACTAACCTCCGTTTTGTGTCGGAGGTTTTTTAATGAAAAAAATGAAACTAAATACAATTACCAATAAATATTTAAAGATTAGAGTCACTGGATATCTCTCTAAGGATCAAAAGTTTGATGATCTTTCTAAATACCTTAGACTTGATTTAGGAGAGAATCTACTTGGCAGTGTCAATATTGAAACCGTCTTAAAGGCTATTGATAAAAAAATTCTAGCCTATTATACCGACCCCAGCAATAGCAAAATCAAAAAAATCATTGCCTCTTTATATAACCTTTCAATGAATAATGTAACTATTGCCAATAGTAGCAATGAAATCATTGATTATTTACCAAGAATGATTGTGGATAAAAATAGCAAAAGTATTATTGTTGTACCCTCGTTTTATAGATTTTCTGAAGCTTCACTATTAATGCAAGGTGGGGTAATATATCTAAACTTACCTGCAAATAATTGTTTTAAGCCTGATTCGATCTTGATTGACAGGATATGCAACTCAGCTAACAAAAATAACGCCAGTATTATTTGGATCTGTAATCCCAACAATCCGACTGGAGAAGTTTATGAACAAGAACAAATCGAAAGAATTGTAAAAAATTCGCCATCTCTTGTTATTGTAGACGAAGCTTTTTTTGAATTTTACGATCCAAAGCATAAAAAATCTGCCATTAAATTAATTCATAAGTATGAAAATCTAATTGTTCTTCGTACTCTATCAAAAGCTTATGGATTAGCGGGTTTACGCTTTGGTTATGCCTTAGCTCATTCAAAAATGATAGAAGTAATTGAGAATTATCGAGATACTATGCTGATGACTTCTGGACTAATCATCAATCTTGCTGGGGCTGCTCTTATGGATCAAACATTCATTCAAAGAACAACCTTAGAAACAAGAAGGTTAAGGGAAAATCTTTTTAGAGAAATTTCTAAATTAAAAAATCTAGAGTTAGGAGCAGATACAAAAACAAATATTTATTTATTGAAACATAGAACGAAAGACTTATACGAAGAACTTTTAAAAAAGGGTATTCTCACTGCTGATTTTAGAAAGTCAAAAGGAATTGAAAATATGGGTTTTGTAAGAATAACTATCGCTGATGAAGAAAAAAATAAAAAATTTTTAACTTCTTTAAAGGAGATTAACTGACCATGGAAAGAGGACATGCCAATCAACCATGGACGAATCAGTATTATGAGGCACTAACTAGAATGGGTTGGAGATTTTTGACTGATCCTTCAGACGGAAAAATAAATTCTCCCCTCATTGCCTCACATGACATTCGAACTCCAGATTTTCTCCACGGTTGGAGAGAAGGACAGCAGTCCGTAGAAATGAGTATCGTGATTGTCATGCCCAATACTCGTCCTACTGATTTGCCTGCGAGAGTAGTTGGTTATGTAAGTACAGCATTAAGCTTGTCCCGCCGCCTTCGTGAGGTTAATCAGGTAAACCTTGCTGCTCTTAGAATTATGAGTCCTTGTCATAGCAATGTGTACGCCAATGGCGGAGATATAGATAACCAGATGGCTAATGCACAACAAATCAGGGGATTTATTGAGGCGTATAAAGATGCTTATTATCCTGAATTAAGTGGTGTAAGAGTAACTCTTGATGCAGGAAACCCAATTACCTGCGAAACCGAAGAACATTTGTTACCAATTGTACAGCATATTCAAATTACTCATCCAACTATTGCTTCTAGTCTGGCAGAAGTTGCAGAACGCTATAATAGAAATGGTACCACTGATCATCTCTTAGATGTTCCTCAACGACCACTAATATATCTACTTACTCATCCACCTGCATGGGGGTACAGCCAAGAGGAGCTACTTTTTGCAAGAAACGGTGAGCGGAGAATTAACTTTATGCCTGCTTCAGAGTTAAGATATTTACTACTTATGAAAGAAGTTGAAGGTATTGGATGGGAACCTGCTCGAGATAAAGAGATAGGAACAGTTATTTCTGCAAAGCACCTCCATGCCCCCTATCAAAGAATTCCAATTGCTGAACGCTTTGGAGGTGAACCAACTATTGAAGATTTAAGAACCCCTAGTGCTCTTCAGGTCTATGTCAGCAACTTAAGACCTTATACTGGTAGAACTGAAATAGCCGAAATTGTGGCAAATTTAAATCAAATAAAATTCGATACTGAAACCGCTAATCTTAGGAGGGCAAAATTAGGGCTAGGAAAAGCACCAACATTAGCCCAACTCATTTCTGAAAAATTATCTTAAGAAGAGATTAAGGAGATTTAAAATCAATCTGCATTGGTGCTGATAATTAACTGTTAACCTCCTGATGTAGCTTTAGTCCTGATACGGAGAGTAATTGGATTACTTGTGCTTGGACTTCTGCCATATTCCTATCTCCATAAACTGTGAGGTGCAAAATTTGATTAGTTAATCCATAGCGCTGTAACCAACGAGCTTCTTCTACTGTTCTTGTTGCTAAGGAGACAACATCTGGGCAGAGCAAAGGGATATTTCTTATAAGTCCTTCCAATCGCGTCGGTACTTCCGTTATAACTGGGATATCAGATACATGATGCAATAGGTTAAGTCTTCTCCACAGGTCAGTCTCTGGATCAGACAAAACACGGGCTCTCTTATGGTGTATACGAATCTCTTTACCTTTAGGTAATCCCATTCCAAATTTTCTTAATAATCGCTCAGCACCACGTTGGGATTCTTGACCATAGACTATGATTAACTTACCATCTATGAAGGAGGTACGTTCTCTAAGCACTAAAGATTCACCATCAAAATCAATTAGTCGTCCTGCATGATAAACTCTTTCCCTACCTGTATCTATAGGATCTACTACCTGTACAACAGTTAATCGCTCCTCAACTTTACGTTCTTGTAGCAAACGAAAGTATGCCTGATTTGCTGCTACAAAAGATGCAGAAAGAGAAATGCCTTTTGCAACTCCACGCTCTTGAAAAGGACCAGTTATACCCTCTATTGCCAAAATAATTCCAGTTTCATCAGAATCTCTGAAACTAGAAACTAAGGAACGGGCTGACTCAACTAGCAAATCCCTTATAGGCAACATGGTAGGATCAGCCTGAATTTGGGCATAAACCCTAGGGTTAGCTGAAATTATTCTTCCAAGAAACCCTGCAACAGCTGCATATGGGGGTGTCATGAAATCAAACGAACGATCAAAATTAAAGCCTCTGTACATTGCCCGCCTTAAAACTTCGCCAAACAGGAAGAAGCTAAAGTGTGTAAGTCCCTGTACAAATTGCATATAATAGTCATGCTCATCAGGTGCTGCTTGCACTATCAGAGCACCACGATCTCTATAGAGCTGGGTCAGCCAATTAAAATGATCAGAATTAGTTGAGGGAGTCTCAACCATTACCATCCTCTGCCCTATAAGATCAGGTACAGCTGGCCCAAAAAGTGGGTGCGTACCAATAATAGAAGCTCCCTCCGGAGCTTGTTGATGCATAATTTCTATGGGCTTCTGCTTAACAGAACAGATATCAAGTATCCAGACGGATCTTTTCAATTGCGGAAAAATATTGGCGACAGCAGTAGATATTTGATCTGCAGGTACTCCCAGCATAACGATATCATATTCAGATAACGGAAGCCTACTTTCTGGAGGAGTAGAATTTGTAGCGATTGGTCTCCATCCATGGATTAATCTGTCAGGACTGACAGAATAATCTACCTGAATACCATCTATGGGATTAGGGAGTTGGCCAAACTCGCTTAACCATCTAGCATTCGGAATTTGATCAACAGGACGAACATCAAGAAGGGTGATACGATTTATTCCTGATACCTGTCCAAAGACTCGGCGCACAAGCCAGTTACCCATACCATCAGCTCCGCCGATTACCAAAAATGATTTATCTTGTTCTGCAGACATTATTATAAGATGCAATCTTAATATAAAGTTTACGAAAACGCAACTTTTTCTCGCTATTCTCGAATTTCTATGGGGAATATTGCGGACACTTGCATTGTTTACTTAAACAAGATACAATACTAAATATGTCAAAAGTGATTAGTTTACCAAGAGAAAATTTGTTAATTGTAGGCCTCCTTATTTTGGTGGTCATTTTGGCCACTTTTTGGGGAGGTCTTTTTAGGTAAATTTAACCTAAAATAGAAAGGAATCAGACCTCCCAAACGGGAGGTTTTTTAATGGAAAAAATATGAAAGAACGTTATTTTAGAGAGTGGCAAGATCCAACAGCAGAAAGCGCGATAGGATTAGCTGATAGGGGCAGGCGAAGACGTCTGTTGTCACCTCACGGTTCACCCATACATTACCAAGTATTATCCTCACCACTAGCTGAGATTGAAGAAAAAATACATAGAATTAGAACCCAATTAGCTGCAGGAGTTATTGATAGTGCTGTCTACAGTAGGGGGGTAAAGTCACTTCGCTCTTCATTGAGACAAGTGCGGAAAGGAGGAGGAATAAAATGACAACAGAAGTAAGAGGAGGATTAGAAGCATATCATCGCCCTAAAAATACACCTGACCGTAGGTTGGTACCAGAAGCAACTCTTCGTACTAATATTTTTGGGAATGGAGTAGGACCAAGAGAATGCCCTGGTGTTTCTGAAGAGTGGTATTTTAATACAACTACAAGAACCTATGAGCCTGTGGAAGATCGAACTAACGGCTCTAAATAATTTTTATATCCTTAACTTTTAATTGTAACTTATCATTGCTATTATAAGTATCAAGTTCCAAGTTATATGCCAAGTCTACTATTTGGCCGGATCTTAAAAGATTAACCTGCTCTCCCATTCCAAAAGCAATGGCATCAATCCCATCCGCTTTACATTTCAAATGCTTTCCTCCCCCTACAATTCTAATATCAGAAATACTCATTCCATATGTTGCCAAAATTGGTCTGGGGTTGCCAAAACCGAACGGCTCAAATTTTTCCAACTCCTGCACTAAAGTTTTGTTTAATTGTTCTGTTTGAACTTTGGCATCAATTGCTAAAACCTGCTCTGACTCTGGCAAGGCTATCTCCTCGCTTTCCACTCTCTTTTTAAAAATGTCTATATGTTTACTCAAGATGGAAAAACCAGCTGCACCAGGATGCCCTCCGACATCAATTAATATATCAGAGTGTTTTCTGATTACCTCCACAATATTTATTCCATCTACCGAACGGGCAGAACCTTTGGAAACTGTCTCTCCCAAAGAAATAGCAATTGTTGGACGGAAATATTGTTCAGTGATCCTGCCTGCCACCAATCCAATAATACCGGCAGACCAATCTTTACTGCTTAAAATATGAATCTTTTTCTTTTCGTCCACTAATGATTTTGCTTCATCAATTGCCGCCATTGTCATCTTTTGACGGGTGACATTTGTTTCTGATAAAAGTTTGGCCAATTTCGAAGCTTTGGCAGGATCCTTAGTACAAAGTAAGCGTAAAGAATCTATGGCATGTTCTAACCTGCCCATGGCATTAAGCCTTGGTCCAATAATGTAACCTATCTCATATGAGCCGATATTACCCAAGCTAATACCAGATTCATTAATAAGAGCAAGTAACCCCAAGTTGGTTGTGCGATTTAAAATCTTTAGTCCCTCAAAAACAAATGCTCTACCCAAGCCCATTAATGGAAGCAGATCACAAACAGTGGCAATTGCTGCAAACTGCAAAAGTTCTTGGGCCAACTCTTTTTTAATCAGTGAATTGATAAGACACCAGGCAACTGCTGCTCCACACATGTTTGTAGAATGTACTATCCCGTATGCATCCGGTTTAACTTTTCCGAGGATATGGTGATCGGTAATAATAAGATCCAATCCTAAACTTTTTGCCAATTTTGCCTGATCTATCGCCACAATTCCGTTATCAACTGTTATTACAACCGATGCCCCTGAATCCCTAGCAAATTCCAAACCTATCCTTGATAATCCATAACCTTCTTTTTCTCTATGCGGAATGTAGGGTAAAACTTTTACTCCAAGTGAGGTTAACCCTTTATACAAAATAGCAGTCCCACAAATTCCATCCACATCATAATCTCCGTATACTATTATCAACTCGTTATTTTTTATTGCCTCAAATATTCTCTTTTGAGCTTTTTCTATTCCGGGAATATCCAGATCCTTTTTATACGAGGCTAGATTCGGGTTAAAAAAATCTTGTTTTTCTTTATTAGTTTTAATCCCACGATTGAGAAGCAGTTGTTGGATGAGACCAGCACTTTGTTTACCTGCTACTTTCCATCTCATATCATGCTGCATTGTATCATACCAACTAAGAGGGTAAAATTACCTCATGGCTTATAAAATACCCAGTCATATAAAAAATATATTAGATAAATTTCAAAAAGTTAATTTCCAAATTTTTATTGTTGGAGGGGCGGTTCGTGATCTTTTAATGGACAAAATTGTTTCCGATTGGGACTTTACAACAGACGCGAAGCCTGATGAGATTTTACAACTTTTCCAAGAAGGATTTTTAGAGCGAAGCTCGCAAAAAGGTTCGACTTTTGGAGAACCTTTTTATGATAATAAGTTCGGGACTGTAGGTATTCCAACCACAACTGCCGAAATCTATGAGATTACAACAATGAGAAAGGAAGGCACATATAAGGATTACCGACATCCTGATAAAGTAGCATGGACCAATAAAATTGAGGAGGATTTGGCTCGGCGTGATTTTACTGTCAATGCCATGGCGCTTCGCGCAGAATTAAGCAGTAAGAATCAAGCATTTAGCTTTATTCTAATTGACCCATTCCATGGACAAGATGACCTTGAAAATCAGCTAATTAAGGCAGTTGGGGACCCCAACACTCGCTTTCAGGAAGATGCTCTTCGTTTAATCAGAGCTGTTCGGTTTGCCACAGAATTAGAATTTGGTATAGATGAAAAAACTCTTGAATCCATCAAAAAAAACGCCCATCTGTTAAGAGAAATCGCCTGGGAAAGAATTCGAGATGAACTTTTCAAAATTCTAGGTGGTGTGAATCCATACATGGGGATAGTAACACTTAGGGAAGTAGGGATATTACAGGTTATATTACCGGAATTAGAAAGGTGTTTTGGGATAAAACAAGAGGGCCCAAAACATGACAGGATTTATGATATTGGAGAACACTCACTTCTTACTCTTAAAGAATGTTCATCAAAAGATCCGCTCGTCAGACTGGCTGCCCTGCTTCATGATGTTGGAAAACCTGATACAGTTGCAACACAAAACGACGGAAATGTAACTTTTTATAACCATGATACAGTTGGTGGTCAGATTGCTTTAAAAATTGCCAAAAGGTTTAATTTATCAAACAAACAAACTGATAAATTATATCAACTTGTCAGGTGGCATTTATTTACAGTCGATGAAAACCAAACAGATTCTGCTATCAGAAGATTTATTAAAAATGTTGGAGTAGAAAATATTGAAGATATGATGGCAGTACGGATTGGAGACAGACTTGGAGGAGGTACTCAAAAAGCAGTATCCTGGAGAATGGAAAAGTTTAGACAAAGGATTAAAGAAGTGTTAAAAAAACCATTTTCCATAGCAGATCTAAAAGTAAACGGTAATGATGTTATGAAAACTTTAAATATCAAACCAGGACCCAAGGTAGGAGAAATCCTGCAAAAACTTTTTGAGGAAGTATTAGAAGACTCATCTAAGAATAATCGCAAATACCTTTTGAGTAAAATTAAGCAGGTTTAATGGCCTAGTTTTTCCTCCCACCATACTAAAAGCGCTGTGGCGTTGAAAATTGAAGAATAAGTTCCAGAAATAATTCCCACCAGAAGCGCCACCACAAACCACTTAATTGTTTCTCCTCCAAAAAGCAGTAGTGCCACCAGTACAAATACCACAGTCAGTGAGGTATTCAATGACCTGCCAATAGTCTGAACAACAGAAAGGTTAGCAATATCTACAAATTTCTTTCCAATATTTTTGATTAAATTCTCTCTGATTCTATCAAATACCACAATTGTGTCATGAACTGAAAAACCAATAATAGTCAAAAGTGCTGTCACAAAGAGAGTATCTACTTCAACTCCTAAAAATTTTCCTAAAATGGCAAATACTCCTACTACCGCCAAGACATCATGCAATAGTGCCACAATTGCAGCAACACCAAACCTCCAGGAAGAAGCAGGCCTTGGTACCTTACGAAAAGAAAAAGCAATATATACAATAATTACAACTGATGCCAACAGTAAAGCCAGTGCCGCTTTTTGCTTCAGTTCTGATCCTATAACAGGGCCTACAAATTCCGATCTTTTTTCCTCCAATTTACCAAATTTTTCTGTCAGGGCAGATTTTAAATTACCAATCTTTTCCTGTTCCAGAGGTTTTGTTCTTATAATATAGGTCTCGTCTGAAGATTGGATGATTTGTCCTACTTCTATCCCTGATAAAGCAATCTGTTTTCTTAATTCATTTTTATCAATAGTTTTTTCAAATTTATATTCCAATAGGGCACCACCGGTAAAATCTACACCCAGTCTTAGTCCGAAAGTTATCAAATAATATAAACCCGGTATAATAATTAGTAACGAAAAAATAAAATACGCTACTTTGAATTTCATCAAGTTAATCATTTTCTAATCTTACTCTCCTTCATGTCTTTATGTATTTCTTTTTTTAAATCATCTGCCACTTTTTTTATTTTGTCTTCGACATTTTCTATCTTTCCTTGTAAGAAACTCCAAATCTTTTCATGGTCACCCTCATTAAGGTGATTTACCAAAACTCTTTTGTCCTGATTGGAAAGTTCGGAAAAAACTGCATCCAAGATAGCATGATGCAAACTGGAATCAATCAGTTGAGTAAGATGTAGTTTCTCATCAACTGATAAATCCATTTTATCCAACTCTATAATAATTGACTCCACCTCTATAAGATGGCTGTAAAAAAACTTTTGGTTATGCTTCATTGTTGACCACCTTTATGGGACCCAAAGGAATCTTATCCTCGGGGTCATTAATAAAAAAGTATAATACCGGTCCCTTTCTCATCCCACCTGCTAAGCCTAAAATATCCATGACTTCAGGGGAACCCCCCAAATGTTTCCCTGTCCACTCTGCCGGTCCTGCATCACCGATAATTGCTACAACTGCCTGTCCGCTCTTTGGATTTACCACCAGCATTTTTCTAAATTTTAAAAAATCCCTAAACTTTGAAACATTTTCCGCGAAACCAGGTATTAAAAAGGTTTGTATAGCAAGATAATATCTTTCTCTTGATTTGTCCAGCTCACTAAATTCTTCTTTAGAAGGAGTAAAATAACCCCAAGCCCCCAGACTTGGTGCAATACCCGAGGAACCATATTTTGCCCAATCACTTGTATTTTCAGCGTGCGCATATAAATTATCACCCGGGTATCTATATAAGTGTTGCTCTCCTCCAATCAGACCGTAATTTCTGTTTAGTCTAACACCCTCAAGTTCCGGCAAAACCGCAAGACCGAAATTTCTTGACAAAGTACCAGTGATTTCCCTCTCTTCCTCTTTTGATAACGGCCTGATATCTTTCGGAACTATTTTTTCCAATTCAGCAGCAAGTAACACATTCTTGTCAAAACTTTTTAAAGCATCATCTTTACTTGTTGTTAGATTTGGAAAAGGTAAACTTAGGTTAGTTGGAGGAGAAAGCAGTAATAACCCTCCTAAAGATCCCAAAGCTATTTGCTTGAGTGCTTCTCCGTGTTTATCCCAGAATTTTTCCTGCAGACTCCTATGTCTTGCTTTAAATTTTTTCTTAAGATATTCATAATGGGGCTTTTTAGACTTAAATTTCATATCAGTGAATGATTAACCTTAAAAACGTTCTGGTCACTACAATTGCTGTAAACATAGATACCAAAACACCAATTGACAAAGTAATTGCAAAACCTTTAATTAAAGTTGTACCCATTCCGAAAAGAATTGCAGCGGTCATAAGAGATGAAACATTGGAGGCCCAAATCGAGGACCAGGCTCTTGTAAACCCCAATTCCAAAGCCGACCTTTGACTTTTACCCCAGCGGATTTCCTCTTTCATCCTTTCAAAAATCAAGATATTTGCATCAACCGCCATTCCAATTGATAGTACAAATCCGGCAATTCCTGCCAAGGTTAGAGTAACAGGAGGTAAAATAAAAAGACCGGTTTTAAAAATTGCCAGAATCAAAAGAGTGTAGACAACCAAAGCACCATCTGCCACCAGTCCTAACACTCCATAATATGCCCCCATGTATATGGCCACTATCACCAACCCTATAATGCCTGCCACTAAGCTCTTATTCACAGATTCTTGTCCTAATGTGGGGCCGATTGACCTTTGCTCTAAAATCTTGATTGGCACAGGTAATGCTCCGGCATTAAGTTGAATAGCCAATTCTTTAGCTTCTTGAGTGGTGAATTGCCCGGTAATTACCGCTGAACCACCAATAATTTCTTGTTGAACAACAGGTGGTGGCCAGCTAATTGGTATATCATCCAAAAACATAGCCAGAGGTTTATTAACATTTCTTTTGGTGATCTCGGCAAATTTTTGGGCTCCTTCCGAGGTAAACTCAATTGCCACCTGTGGTCCTGCTTGAACTCTCGTATCGCTGCCAAAAGTAACTTGGGCTTTTTTTAAATCTGCTCCGGTTAATCCAGTTGGTCTAAAATGATCAAGCAATGCTACAGCTGATTGAGTGGCTTCAGAAGAAGTACCAATCATCTCTCTAAAATCCAGCTGGGCAGTTTTACCAACCAGTTGTGCCGCCGAAGACGCATCCTTTAATCCCGGCAGTTCAATCAGAATTCTTCTTTGATTTCCTATTTTGGAAGATTGCACTACCGCTTCAGATACTCCGTATAAATTGACTCTTTTTTCCAAAACATTTTTGGCTGATTCCAGAGCACTATCTCTATTTTGTGGCTCAATTTTGTCCATCTGGGCTTCTAACACCAGTTGGGTTCCACCCTGAAGATCCAATCCTAACTTTAGCGGGAAATCAAACCTCATGCTCTTACCAAGAATATTAAAATTCGGTAATTTCGGTAGATCTATGAAAATTGAAAGTAAGATGACAAACACAATAAACCATAAAATTTTTCTGGAGGCCATCCTCTATATTATGCAACTACTCCCTCTAGTAGTTCATCCTCATCCCCAATCAGCATAATCTTCGGCTGCATCAAAACCTTTAAAATAAAAGAGTCTCTTCTTTTTACCCTAAATTTAAATTCTGCCTCATCCATAAAAGAGTAATTAATTTCTGCTTCTCTTTTTGCCTGTTCATCCGCGATAATTGATTGCAATTCGGGCAAAACTATACTGCCTACAACCAAAAGATTGACATCTTCGCTACCTGCGGGTAATCCTTTTACAAATTTAGTAGAAACAAAAATAAATTTAATTTTACCCAGTTTGTTCTTGTTTTTAATTAAATTCCCGCCCAAACCGGAAGTTTTTGCAACTAAAGATAGTAGTTCTTTGTAGAAAAGATAATCTCTTCTGAATTCATAAAGTCTTCTATTTGCTCTCCATTCAGAAGAAACCATTCCGAACTTTTCCATTCTTGCTAACTCGCGCCTGACGGCGTTTATTTCTTCTGACACACGTCTTACTATTTCTCGGACATGAAAAAGAGCATTAGTTGGAGCAGATAGAAATAACTGTAATATTTTTACCCGGACTCTTGAAACAAATAATTCTTCTAACATTGCCACCTCCTTTCAGGCAGGCAATAAGGTTAATACGTTACTTTCGATCCTTCCGGGACAGTCTGGATCCAAATTTGACCCCTATTTAATTCAACCTCTTTCCCTTTGGAGTCAACATATTTACTTCTCGCTGTTCTGGATTGCTTAATCCACTTGCCCTCCACGACATTACCATCTTGGAAAATCAAAGCCTTTCCAGTACCGGTAGTTCCGTATAGCAAATGAACATTGCCCGGATACCCATCGTTGGCATTAGATTCTCTTTCAAATTGCACAATAATCGCTTTTGCTTCAAGCTGTTTATTGTTATTTAAGTCAGTATGAGGTTCCCCATTTTTCCTTTTATATGAATTGGTGACACTATCATAGCTCCACTGCACTTGGTATGCTGACTGGCTTTCCCAGAAATTAACCGTCATATTAGTCGTAGTCCCACCACCCTGATCATCTTTAAACTTCCAAGGTGTAAAGTTTTTATCCCATCTGACACCTTTGGAATCAACTGCGCTCCAGCCTCTTTTTGCACCTACTTCCCAAAGTTTTGCGGTTGTTGAATACATAGTATGTTCTGTTGCAACAGGATGGCCTAATCTTTGATAATCTCTCCAAAAAACAGGGAAGCCGATGGAGAATTGATTCAAGTCTAAAACATCATACTTTATGATCTGACTTAAAGCATCGGCAGGACCCGGGGTATTCGCTCCTCCCACATGTGCATACAAGGCATCATATTCTAAAAGCCAATCTAAATAATAGGTCCTAGCGGATCTGACAGGACCAACTTGAACATCGGGTAGATTACAATAATATACAGCCATAAACCTGGTGATCCCTCCTTCTGCCACAGCCTCATAAACTACATCTGCTGAAGATAAACCTGATTGCGGCCTTGCTTCCGTGTGGTTTTCAATCATGACTGCCAAAGGTCTTTTTTGCTCCCAAGCATCTTTTGCTTTTTTGGTATGCAAACGTCCATTTAAAGGACAGGTTTCTGTTTTTGGTTCATTTGGGTCTTCTTGCACTGATCCGGTTATGCTTGGGAGTGCAGAAGTTAATTCTTCTGGGGACGTAGAACTTTTACCTATTTTACCCAATAACGAGTAAGATAAACTGGTTGAACTGCCATATAAAACAGTTGCCAAAATTATCAACACCAACAGTCTTTGGATATTATTAAGATTTTGATATGTTTGCAAAAGATTTTTTACCATCATTTCTTCATTGCTTTCTTTACAACCTCTTCTTCTTCTTTTGATAGACGATACTTGCTACTTTTACCGTCTGTAATCGGCTTTGCAAAAACCCGAGTCTGCGATCTTGCGTGTAAACTGGTCAATACAAACCCCGATCCCCTCGTATCCAACAAAGCAACTGTAAAACTTTGATCCCCGCCTGTATCTTCATACGGGTTATATCGTAAAAGCCAAAAACGGCTAATATGCAATAACCCCTCCTCTCTCAATTCATCCAAATCTGCTTTGGTCTTTTTTGACTCTTCCTTAAACTCCTCTAGAGCCTCCAACACTTCCTCAAACTTGCGTCTTATATCTCTTTTTCCATCTTTTGGAAAAAGAGACTGCAAGAAATTCCCCTGTTTCCAAATTAAGAAACTTAAAACCCCAAGCCAAACTGCCAAAAATCCCGCTATGGCGGGACCAACCCAATCCGAATACATAAGTTACTCTTTTAATATAACTTTGTTGCGATTATTTGTCAATGACAATCTATTGTTATTTGAAAAAAATAACCTAACTAATTTTATCCGATAGTTTTAGGTTCATTTGGTGCTTGACAAGCGTACACTGTGCGTGATAGGCTCAAATCTAATCGATTTGATCCTGCGAGAACTCAATTGTATGTTCTCTAAGGCTCAAGTGTGCGTAGCTGAACCTAACATGGCCCTACACCAGAGCAAACATCAGTCAGATTTGGAAAAACGCCTCAAGATCCTTCGCCAGCAATTCTATGGCAGGAATGATCAGTCTAACATCTACAGTCTGCCCGCTTCGCCCGTCTTTGACGAGGTTCGCCAAGGGCGACAGCGAGGCGAGCCGTCTACCACAAAAGTGGAAGTCACTATCGATGACACCACCTACCTTCGTCAAGATCTGCTGAAGATTTCTATCTTTGCAGGTACTGCATTGGGTTTACAAATCATCCTTTATTTTCTAATGAAAAATAATGTTTTGAATATTAATATATTCTGAAAGGAGGTGAGTTTTAGTATGCAAATGTATTGCGTCAAATGCCGCCAAAAAAGAGATGCTGAAGATGTCCAAGGGGTAACCATGAAAAATGGTAAAAAAGCCTCAAAAGGCAGATGCCCGGTTTGTAGCACCTCAATGTTTAAAATCGGTGGTTAATCCCACACGATTTATGGTGAATTCACCATTTTGAAAAACCACGTTCATGTAAATTGAAACGTGGTTTTTCAATTGTTGTCAATTTCAAATTTCTTCTCGAAGTCTATACTGCAGTGCCTCGGCTATATGCTCCAATTGAATATTATCCGAATTCGAAATATCCGCGATAGTCCTTGAGAGCTTTAATACTCTATGATAACCTCTGGCAGAAAGGTTTAAAGAAGAAATCGCCTTCTTCAAGATCTCTAATCCCTCTGAAGTGATGCTACAAAATTGCTTTATATCTTGGTTGGTCATTTCGGAATTTGTTAAAATTCTACCCCCAAATCTTGTTTTTTGGGTGCGTCGCGCCTTGTTGACTCTATCTCTAATCTGATGGGAAGATTCCGCATCTTCCCCGGTTGTCAATTTATCAACTGCAACCGCAGGTACTTCAAGGTAAATATCTATACGATCCAAAAGAGGTCCTGAAATTCTTTTTCGATATTTTGCAATCTGACCCGGCATACAAGTACAACTTTTTTTCAAGTCTCCCAAAAACCCGCAAGGACAGGGGTTTTGGGCAGCCAAAAGAATAAATTGAGCAGGAAAGGTCAGAGAACCGGAGGAGCGGGAAATAGTCACTTTATGATCCTCCACTGGCTGTCGTAAAACCTCCAATACTTGTCTGGGGAACTCCGGTAGCTCATCCAAAAATAACACTCCTCTGTGAGCAAGTGAAATCTCTCCCGGTCTGATATTGTTCCCACCTCCAATTAAACCTACATGTGATGCAGTATGATGAGGGGATCTAAAAGGTCTTGTTGTAACCAAAGACTTACCCGATTCCAAAAGTCCGGCAATAGAATAAATCTTTGTCACTTCAATTGCTTCCTCAAATGAAAGCGGAGGTAAAATCGAAGGAAAAGCTCGAGCTAACATAGTTTTACCTGCACCAGGTGGACCCTTAAGTAAAATATTATGTCCTCCCGCAGCTGCAACCTCAAGCGCTCTTTTTGCCATCTCTTGACCTTTAATTTGGGAAAAATCATACTCAAATATTAAATCCTCTCCCAAATTTAGATTTTCTCGTACAAAAGGGGTCAAATCTTGCTGACCTAAAATAACTCTCATTACTTCAGACAATGAATGAAAAGCTAAAACCTCAACCCCCTCAACCACAGATGCTTCTTTCGCATTCTCAAAAGGAACGATAATTTTTTGGAAACCGGAAGATTTGGCAAGTAAGGCAATCGGTAAAATACCACGGGTATATCTTAATGTCCCATCCAAAGACAATTCCCCTACAACCAAGGACTGATTTAAATCTATACCTGCCCTGTTTGTAATTTGACCGGAGGCCAACAGTATCCCTAACGCAATGGGCAAATCATAATGTGGACCCTCTTTGGGTAAATCTGCCGGTGCCAAATTGATAGTAATCTTATGATCCGGAAATTCAACTTTGCTATTTCTTATGGCTGATCTGACCCGTTCTTTACTTTCTTCCACAGCTCTATCAGCCAGTCCTACCATAATAAAATGAGGTAATCCTGTTGATGAAACATCAACTTCTACAGTTACTGTAACAGCATCCAGCCCAATATTGGCTCCTGAGTAAATTTTTGAGAGCATAATTTTGTTTCTACAAAATTAACAGGTTCTGCGAGCACGAGCTAAAATATTCACAAGCGTAAGTGCGAAGCAGGTCCTTATTTGAATCTAGACTCATTATATAGTAAAATATGGAAGCCTAGGAAGAAGGATGATCGGTCGCCAACAGCTACGCAGTTGCGGGCGACAGGAAAGTCCAGACAGCATAGAGCAAGGTGCCCCGCACAAGCGGGGGGTCGCAAGACCCAGTATAGAGTAACAGTGACGAATCGGGTGGCGCCGAATGAAACGACCAAGCTACCGGGTTCTCTGTACCTTCTGGTACAGAGGGATAATCCTCCCTGCTGCAATCCTAGAATCGGTTGAGTAGCTCGTTCAATAACCGGAGTCAGGAGCATCCCGTAAAACCGGGAAGATGTGACTATTAAAAATCACATTCTAGATAAATGATCATCTACTCGCCTCGATTCGTCGAAGCGGGAAAACAGAATCTGGCTTACTAGCTTCCTAGGCACTAAGTTTTTCTATCTTCCATAATTTCCGCAACTATAATCTGCAATACAACCGTAAATGGAACAGCGAGCAATGCTCCTGCGAAACCCAGCAGTCTCGATCCGATAGCAATTGCCAAAATCACCATTAAAGGATTCAGTCCTACTGCCCGTTTCATAACTTGAGGAACAATTAAATGATTTTCCGATTGTTGAATCACAACATACATTGCCGCAACACCCAGTCCTAAAAAGGGAGATACGGTGATGGCAATGAGTATCGCCGGAATAGCAGAAATAATAGGCCCAATTACAGGTACCACCTCCAATATTCCTGCCAGAACAGCTAGTGGGAGGGCGTAAGGGATATTTAAAATAGTTAATCCTATATAAGATAGGAGACCAATAATCAAAGTTAAAACTAGTTGTCCTCTTAACCAACTTCCCAATTTCTCCTCAATTCTGACGATTAACCTCTTTACTCTATCTTCTTTTCCAATAAATAGAGACGCCAGCCGCTGTTTGAGATTATCGCGTTCCAAAAGCATGTAGAATGTGATCACCAAAAGAAATACTATCGCCAATAAATTATCAAATATAGCAAGCGTTATAGTGAATGCGTTTTTTGAAAGATTGGTTAGTTCGGACTGAAAGACCGATTCATTTATGTTAGCGATGTTAAAAAATTGCCCCGACAGATACGGCAAAGTCAAGATCAGCCGTCTGCTTTCTTCAATAAGCGGTTGTAAAATGGCGGCAAACGCTGCTGCGCCAACAGCGATTATAATAAGGTAGGTTATACCAATACTCAAAACTTTCGGTAGTTTAGCTTTTACAAAGAAACTTACCAGGGGATTTAAGGCTGACATAAAAATGATTGAGACAAATAGAATAACCAGCAGATCTCGTATTAAATAAATTGCCCAGAGAGTGATAACGAAGATCGCAATAAAAATTACTGTTTTATAAGAGATATCAATTTTTTGCGGCATATTTTGTTATCTTTAACTGATGATACCATTTAGTGATGAAGTTTTCTACTTTTATTAGATAATCTTTATCCGATATATCAAACCAAAAAATATTTTTATCCCTCTTAAACCAGGTAATTTGCCTCTTTGCATATTGCCTGACTTTAGTTTGCATCTTATTTACCATTTCCTCAAGCGTAATTTTTTTATCCAAATATTCCAAAGCAACCGAATACTCTAGTCCCAATTCTTTAAACCTATCTTTGCTTATCCCCTTACTCCTTAAATTTTTAACTTCTTCTAATATTCCCTCCTCAATCCACTTATAAACTCTTTTATTAATTTTTTCATACAATATATCTCTAGACGCATTTAATCCAATTTTTAAAATATCAAATTCTCTTGCTAATCTCTGATTTCCCCAATTGCCCCGATTTCCCGTATCTCCCTTATTAATTTCTAACTCAATTGCCCGAACTAATCTTCTTGGATTATTCTTATCGGAATGATTCAAAGACTGCCATTTCTCCGATGCAATTTTTTGCAGTTTTTTTTGCAGTTGTTTTAAAGATAAAAAGTTTAATTTCTGCCTTAATTTTTTATTTACGGGTGTTTCAAGAGAAGACAATCCCTCAATTAATGCTTTAGCATACAATCCTGTCCCACCCACTATAATTGGCAATTTCCCTCTTTTCTCAATATCATTAATTACCCTATTTGCATCTTTAACATAATCTGCCACAGTAAACTGAATCTTTAGAGAAACAACATCATACATATGTATTTTTATCCCATCAATCTTCCAATATCCATTCTTTTTTTCTACATTTGACATTTGCCGCCAGAGGCCCGCTGCTTCGCTGCGAGGCGAGCGAGCCTCGTCTTTGACGGGACATTTGAGATTTGACATTGGGGCTGGTAACTTTCCAGTGCCAATATCTAATCCCTTATATACTTGTCTAGAATCACAAGCCACCAACTCTCCATTAAGTTTTTTGGCCAAATATAAAGCCAAGTCAGTTTTTCTTGTTGCAGTTGGACCCAAAATCACTAAAATTTTTTTCATACGGTACAATATTATATACTCTAAGATGAACATCAAGAATCTTTATTTGCTCTTCCCTGCAATCGTTTTAATATTTTCAGTCTATATTAGACTGAATTTTTGGCCGTTCGTTAATCTTTTAGGTACATATCAGGGGGATTGGTGGTATTTTTACCATTACTACGGTCAATATATAGCACATAGCTTCTTTTTTCCTATTGAGTATCCAGTAGGTTATATACTGATACAAAAATTTGCTTATTTTATAAGTATGCTTCTGGGTGGATTTTCCTATCAGAATTTTATTCTGGGAAATGCCTTTATCTTTATACCGGCAGGACTTTTAATTTTTGTCTGCTTAGACCGCTTAGCAACGATTGTCAACTCCAAATCTAAAAGATTTATTATTTACCTGACTGCATCACCCACTTTTCTCATTGCTTCAACTACTAACTATGACTTATTGCCGACTTTACTAACTCTACTTGCTATTTTATTACTGATAAAAAATCAGTCAAAACTGGCCTTTTTAATACTGGCTCTTGGAACAACAGTTAAAATTTATCCTGGGTTTCTATTACCTTTATTCATATTGTACCAACTAGGAAAAAAATCTATTATTTTACCTTTGATAATTTTTATAACTACCATAGTTCTAATTAACCTTCCTTTTGCTCTTTACAATTTTCAATTTTGGCTTTTTCCTTATACTTGGCAAAGTCAGAATCCTCAAATGTATGATTTTAATACGTTATCTTATTATCTAATTTATTTTGGGTTTGATCATTACCGCACTTTACTACTTTTTAGTTTACTTTTGATCGCCTGGTTCATAAGTTGGTTCTTCTACAAAAAGAGCAGTTTAACTAATAAAAATTTTTTACTCCTTTGTTATCTCACAATCTTTACGGCTGTTTTAGGAAACCATGTCAACACTCCTCAATACATGCTATGGTTTTTGCCTTTTGTATCTTTACTCCAAATTCCTGCTATTAGCATTTGGTGGCCATTTGACTTAATCAATTCTACAGTTTTGTTTTCTTATTTTAGGCTAACACATGAATTGAGATTTATTTTGGATATAATTTTTCGATTTATAGTAATCTATTTTATTTTTCTCTATTTGAGATTAATATACGAGTTAAAAAAGTGTTATGAAAAAGACTAATTTGCTTCTCATTTTATTACTTGTTAGTTCGCTATTTTTGCGGATTATAAGAATTGATTATCCTAAAAATTATGTTTTTGATGAGGTGTACTACCCATTTACAGCAAAGGAGTATCTAAAGGGGAATAAGGAAGCTTGGGAATGGTGGACAAAAGCTCCTGAAGGTCATGCCTATGCTTGGGTCAATCCACCGCTAGCTCAAGAAATAATGGCCGGGTCAATGTTTATCCTGAAAAATACTGACAGTCTCGCTTGGCGTTTACCAGGAGTAGTAATGGGGGTGCTATCTGTATATCTGGTCTATTATCTTGGAGTGTTACTTTTCAAAAAAGACACTATAGCTTTACTTTCAGCCTTGATCTTTTCTATTGATGGCTTAAATTTTGTCCAATCAAGAACCGGCATGTTGGATATTTATCTGGTTACTTTTTGTCTTTTAAGTTTTGTGTTTTTCATAAAAAACAAATTTAGCATTTCTGCAATATTTTTGGGAATGGCGCTGGCGAATAAATGGACAGCTGTTTATCTACTGGGTCTTTTTATTTTACTGCTGATAAAATACCGTCTGCCGATAAAAATATTCAAATTTCTAGTTATCCCTCCTGTTATCTATTTACTAATCTATTTACCCTTTTTTTTAACTGGTCATACACTCAATCAATTTCTGCAACTTATAAATCAGCAGTGGTGGTATCATACTCATTTGAAAGCAGCTCATGATTATGCTTCTTCTTGGTGGTCCTGGCCGCTTAATCTTTATCCTGTTTGGTATTTTGTAGACTATCAAAAAGATAAAATTGCCAATATTTTTGCCTTCGGCAATCCTGTTGTTTTTTGGGTAGGCACAATCGCTATTTTGTTAACTGTTAGGGATTATCTAAAAAAACGTTCCGAGAGTTTATTACTGGTTTTGGCTGGATTTTTCTTTCTCTGGTTACCTTGGGCTATCTCTCCCAGGTTAATGTTTATATATTATTTTAGTCCTTCAGTTCCATTTTTATCTCTGGCATTGGGATACCAATTAAGTTTAGGTTTAGACAAAAAAAAGAGTCAACCAATGATTATTATTTTTCTTAGCTTAATGATTTTAAGTTTTATTTTAGTCTATCCATTTTTAACTGGCATTCCCATCCCCAAAGAATTCATCAAATTGTTTTTCTTAATAAATATGTCAAAAAATCCTTTTTAAGAAATCTACTTATTCACTTTTCCCAAAAATCCAAGGGGTTGAAGTTTTAAATGGCAGTTTTTTTACTTTTTTCAAAATTTTCAAGTTACTTTTTTCAATGATCCTGGCTACCCTAACTACCGTATCAGTACCAACTCTAACCTGACTTGCCACCGATCTTATGGATAATCCTTCTTCCAAAAGGTTCTTTATTTGAAAGCGGTTCTTTAACATTCTCCATTCGGAGACAGTTAACAACTCTCGTAAAATTTGATCTGGAATCTGAATACCCTTGTTAATCTTAGGTTTTGACATTTGAGTTTTGACTTTTGAGTTGATTCACGTATCCATACAATAATACAGAAAACCTTTGATATAATCAATTTATATGAGAAAAAATCTCAAAGCCTTCCAAATCAAGGTAAACGGCAGAGTTTTAGATTATCGTTTGGGTAAAAAATTGGATTTAGGTAAGACAAAGGCCTTTTTTGAAAAAAGATACCTCATCAAAAAACTTTGGTCGGGTGGAAGACACATTCTTGGTATATTAGAAAAGGGGAACAAAGTATTATTTTTAAAACTGGCAACTACCGAGGGCATCTCTACTGTCACAAAAAATGAATATAGATGGAACGAACAATTTAATAAATTAGTATCAAGATCTGTCTCAAATTTTTGGGTGCCTCAAAACAAAGATTGCGGACTATACAAAGATAAGCTTTTCTATTTAATAACCGATAAATTTGATGGGGAATTACTTGCCCAAAGACCAGAAAGGATACGGGTATCAACAATTCTTCAAAATCTCCTGCCTTCTGTTATTGAATTTTCAGAATTGATTCAAGAACTAGGTATTGATCAACTATCTGATCAAGAAAACTCTGAACATCAGAGATGGTTCTTACAGAAAACGAAATCATGGTATGGTGACATTCCGGAAGATATCAGGGAAAGGTACAAAGTGATGGATTTATTGAAAATTGTGGAAAATGGTATACCTAGACTTCAAAAAAGACCCAGGCATGGAGACTTTACTCCCTGGCATCTAATCATTCTAAAAGGAGATAAACTTGGACTTTTTGATGGAGAACACGCTATGGTAAATGGGGTTGAATATTATGATATCGGATATTTCATTCAAAGAGTGTTCAGTGTACTCCAAAATCAAGATTAGGCCGAGAAGATATTATCCATGTTAGTAATGAGCGGTTACAACATAGATAAATTAAAAGTCATTTTGGCTGCCAGAGGAATTGGGGGATTTCTTGATGGATCATTAAAACCTAAACCAAATTATCAGTCTGATAATAAATTTAAAGACTGGGTAATATCACTTAATTAATCTCTTAAGAGTTTTTCCTGCTGTAAATCCCGGAGTTTTTTTATTGGGAATTTGGATTGTTTCTCCTGTTTGAGGATTTCTGCCACGCCTTGCTGCACGAGATCTAATAAGAAAAGTCCCAAATCCGGTAATGACAACTTTTTCTCCTCTTACCAAACCGTCTTTAATAAAATTAAATGTGGAATTTACCGCATCTGCTGCTGCCCTTTTAGTAAGACTGGCTTTTTTAGCAACTTTTTCTATAAGCTGATTCTTTGTCATGACACTAAATTACCAGAAGTTTTACCCTATGTAAAGACCCAAAGTAAGAAGTATCACTGCGGAGTCGTCATTGTAGTTTCCGTTATTCTGGTTTCTCTGATTGCTGTAATTTTGACTGCCCCAGGAACCATAACTTCTTGAGAAATTCTTGTTGCTATATCGTGTACCAATTTTGGTAATTCATCATCGGATATTCTATCCGGCATAACTATAACTCTAACTTCACGACCTGCTTGCAGTGCAAAAGCTTTATCAACCCCTTCATACGAGGTGGCAATTTTTTCCAGATCCCCCATCCTTTTTATATAATCCTCAACATTTTCGTGTCTTGCTCCCGGCCTTCCGCCGGATATTGCGTCCGCGATATAGACCAACACCGACTCAATGGAGGAGAATGGTTTATCTTCATGATGTTCCGCAATACAATTGACAACTGCCTCCGGCATTTGGAATTTTTTGGCAACTTGCACTCCTTTTTCAACATGAGTCCCCTCATCTCCCTCTGTTGCTACTTTTCCAATATCATGCAGCAAACAGCCCAAACGAACAATGTTTGCATCTGCTCCAATTTCTTTTGCCAAAACCACCCCAATTCTTGTTTCCTCCAATGTATGTTGGATCAAATTTTGCCCGAAAGAAAATCTATATTTAAATCTTCCCAAAAGTTTTACCAAATCAGTGGGTAAATTATAAACTCCGGCATCTGTACAAAGTTTTTCCCCTGCTTGTAACATAATTTTTTCAAAATCCTCTTTGGTTTTGGCAACTATCTCCTCAATTCTTTGTGGTTGAATTCTTCCATCAGCCAAAAGTTTCTCTAAAGCAACTTTGGCAATTTCACGCCTGACAGAGTCAAATGATGAAATTATCAAACTATTGGGAGTTTCATCATCCATAATCACATCTACCCCGGTTGCTTGTTCAAAAGTTCTGATATTCCTTCCTTCTTTGCCGATAATCCGCCCCTTAACTTCTTCATCAGGAAGATTAACCCTTGAGGTTGTAAATTCGGAAATCACATCTGTAAATCCATGCCTCATAGCATCAGCCAAAATCTCCTTTGACTTCTCATCTGATGCCAGCTTTATTTCTTCTTCCGCTTCTTTAATTTTTTTGGAAATCTCAACAGATAGATCTTTTTCTACCTGTTCCAATAATATCTTGCCAGCTTCATCTTTGGATAGCCTGGAGGCTTTTTCCAGCTTTTCTACCAAGTCTTTTCTGGTTTTTTCAACTTGGTCTAACTTTTCATCTAAAATTTTACTCTTTTGTGATATTTGTCTTTCTCTTTCCTCTAAAATTCCCTCTCGTTTGGCAAGTTCTGTAGAATTAGAACTTTGTTGATTTGATGTAATTGGACCAAATGATCTTTGCATACAATTTTGGGAGAATAGCAGAGGAACCGAAATTATCGGCTGATAAAGTTTGCAAGTTTTTGAAAAATCTTGGTACCCATATCAGAATTTACCTCTATACTCCAAGTATTAGTATTTTACCTCTTGTTAAGATAATTTTCAATAACTTCCCGAACAACTTCATATTCAAAACCTCTTCTTAATAAAAACTCGTAGGATTTTTTCTTAAATTTCAACAACGGTAAGCTTTTCCAAGTCTTCATTTTTTTCATTAAGGCTTGTTGAGCTAACTGCTTTTCAGATTCTGGTGTGGATTCTTCCTCAAGTACTTCTTCAATTAAATCTCGATTAATTCCTTTTTGATACAATTCAGCTTTAAGTGCGATTTTTCCTTTATTTTTAGTTTTTCTTCGTGACTGCACCCAAGCTTTAGCAAATTGTTCATCAGACAGAAGACCCTTTTGTTTTAATTTATTAATTAAAAGTGCAATAGCTGCTTCTGAAATTTCCTCTTGACCTTTAACTTTCCTTTTAAAAGACAAATTCCTCAAATAGTCTTTAACCTCTTTTTCGCTTCTTTGTCTGATATTAAAAAGTCGGTACATCCTTTCCATCAGTTTCCCTACCTCTGCCTCAAATAACAATCTTTCCACATCGGGTGTGTCAAGTACTTTACCGGGGATCAATCTCCATTCCACCACCAAATCCTCATCTGCTCCAAAAGCAAATTCTCCATCTAAAAATATATTAAATCTCCGATTAGGCCCCAAGCGTAGTCGAAGAGTTTGAGGTTCTACGGCAGTTACTCTGGGCATATCAGACAGCTTGTTCTATACCTACTGCCTCTTCTTGTGGTCCTACTACAATTTTCTCCTTACCCTCTTTTTGTTCTCCCCATCCCTCCCTGATTTCTTTTTCCAGGTTTTGAGCTTCCTTTTTATCATTCTTTAAGTATTCTATAGCAGCAGGCCTGCCCTGACCTATGATAGTTTCACCTTTTTTGATAAATGCCCCGCTTTTTGTCAAAATCCCAAGCTCTATACCAATATCCAAAAGCTCACCTTCGTAAGATATACCGTTTTCGTCCATATCAAACTCGGCAATTCTAAACGGAGGAGCAACTTTATTTTTTACAACTTTTACCCTATGTCTTGAGCCAACAACTGTATCTCCCACTTTAATGTTCTCAATTTTTCTAATATCAAGTCTAACTGACGTATAAAACTTCAGCGCCAATCCTCCAGGAGTTGTTTCCGGATTTCCAAACATCACTCCAATCTTTTGCCTCAACTGGTTGGTAAAAATCACAATTGTGTTGGTATTGGAAACAGCGCCGGTTAATTTTCGCAAAGCTTGAGACATTAACCTTGCCTGCATACCCATGACTGCATCTCCCATCTCGCCCTCCAATTCTGCACGGGGCACCAAGGCTGCCACAGAATCAATTACCAATACATCAATTCCACCTGATCTAATTAAGCTTTCAGCAATTTCCAACCCCTGCTCGCCAGTATCCGGTTGAGATATTAAAAGATCATCCAAATTAACACCAATTTTTTGGGCTCTTTGGGGATCCAGGGCGTGCTCTGCATCAATAAATGCGGCAACTCCATCCTTCTTTTGCGCCTCCGCTATAATGTGAAGGCATAAGGTAGTTTTTCCACCTGCCTCCGGGCCAAAAATTTCAATAATACGCCCCCTGGGTATCCCTCCAACCCCTAAAGCCAAATCCAGCGCAATTGATCCGGTGGGAATGACCTGGGTAGTCAGTTTCTCCGCTCTTTCACCCAATCTCATGATAGAACCTGTGCCGTAGGATTTCTGAATTTGTGCCATAGCGGCAGCGATTGCAGCTTTTTTAGCTTCATCATTTTGCGCCATGAATTTGTTATAGCAAAACAAAACCTTCTACACAATACCCCAAATTTCATTTGTTTGGGTGTATGGATACATATATTTAAATAGGGGTGTGTCGGGGATGAGAGAATTGAACTCTCTGCTTCTCGGACCCCATCCGAGCGGTCTACCGATGACCTAATCCCCGCAGTCTTAAATTTTACCATCTGATACTCTATAATTCTATGTATGAAACTAATTTCGCTAAATACCTGGGGTGGGAAGGTTTTTGAACCCCTTATTAATTTTATAAAACAATCGTCTGCAGATACTGATATTTTTTGCCTGCAGGAAATATACAATACAACTTCCGAGGTCAAACAATACCAAGGAATTAGGGCTAATTTATTGAAAGAGATCAAAAAAATATTGCCGGATTATCAAGTATTTTATTTTCCAATTCTTTTTGGTATTGATGATCAAACAGAACCAGTTAACTTTAACTTACAATATGGATTAGCAGTATTTATCAAAAATAATATCAGAGTTGACGAACATAAAGATTATTTTATTTATAAAAGCAGGCAACTTGATACATTAAAAAAGAATTTTTCCAATCTTTCAACACCCTTACAGTATCTAACTTTTACTTTTAATAACAAACAATTCTCAGTTTTTAACTATCATGGAACGCCCTATCCTCTCACACATAAACTAGATGCTCCAAATAGATTAAAGCAGGTAAAAAAGGCAAAAAATATCATTGAAAATAAAAAAGGGGCAAAAATTTTAGTTGGGGACTTTAACCTCCTTCCTGAAACTGAAAGTCTGAAGATTTTAGGACAGGGGATGCGAAACTTAATAAAAGAATACCAAATCTTAAGAACTAGAAGTAATTTAAGTCCATTTTATGGAGGACCTAACTTTCAAAAATTTGCAGATTATACTTTTATTTCAAAAAATGTTAAAGTTTCAGATTTTCAAGTACTTGAAGTAGAAATATCAGACCATTTGCCGATGATACTGGAATTTTCCTAAATTATGAGAAAACATTTAAATATTAAAGTTTTCGGCAGAGTTCAAGGAATATTTTTCAGAGCAACAGCAAAAGAGCAAGCAGATTTGTTGGGTATTGTTGGATTTGCCAAAAATATTCCTGATGGATCAGTTTACATAGAAGCTGAAGGAGAAGAAGAAAAGTTAGATAAATTTGTTAAATGGTGCTATATTGGCCCATCCATGGCAGAAGTAGAAAAAGTAGAAATAACTGAAGATAAACTTAAAAACTTTTTACAATTTGAAATATATTAGACTACTTTTTCCCAGGGGAATTCTTCACGGCCGAAGTGACCGTACGCGGCAGTTGGTAAATAAATTGGTCTTTGCAAATCCAATCCTTTTAAAATTCCTTCAACAGATGTATCTAAAATTTTATTCATAAAAGAAAGGATTACTTTGTGAGACTTTTTTGCAGTCCCAAAAGTTTCTATATCCTCCATGGTAGGCTTTTTAGCCCCAATAAAATAAGCCAGTCTGACCTCCGCCTTTTCCGCCAAACCATGTGCCACCACATTTTTGGCCAAGAATCTTGCCGCATATGCACCACCCCTATCTACCTTTGAGGGTTCTTTACCGGAAAAACAACCTCCACCAACTCTGGCATAACCTCCATATGTGTCAACCACAATTTTTCTACCGGTTAAACCGCAATCTGATGCAGGGCCGCCGTTATGCCAAATACCTGTACCGTTCACAATCAGCTTGTCCTTTTTCATTTTAAATCCAAAGGTTTCCAATACCGGTGTCACTATTACTCTGTAAACATCATCTTTGACGTAATCTAGTGCTACGGATTCTTTGTGTGGTATTGCTATAACAACTTGTATAATTTTTACAGGCTTGCCATTTTTATATTCTATCGTTACTTGAGATTTACCATCCGGGCGAAGATAATCAACTATATTTTCTTCCCGAACCTGATCCATTTTTCTGGTTAGTACATGTGCAATCATAATCGGCAAAGGCATTAACACAGCTGTTTCTTTACAAGCAAAACCAAACATCATTCCCTGATCCCCGGCACCTTTACGTTTCACTCCCACCGAAATTTCCAGAGATTGTTCGTGTACGTATACATCTATTGGAGACTTGTCCGAAAAATTAAATTTGCTATTTGTGTAACCAAGTCTTTTTATTTGTTCTCGGGCGATTTTTTTAAAATCTACTTTTGCCCGAGCGCCCACTTCTCCTGCAATAATTAATCTATTACTGGCGGCCAAACATTCAATCGCTGTTCGACCATGCGAATCTTGTTTTAATACTTCATCCAAAATGGCATCGGAAATTTGGTCACAAATTTTATCCGGATGACCAGCACAAACAGATTCTGATGTAAAAGTAGTAGTACTGTTTTTTGCCATATTTTTTTAAAAAAACCTCTCATAAGAGAGGATTAAGTTTTCCTCGCTTATGTAGCAGGGCACATCATCTTTGGCACCGTTAACTTTTCGGTTGCCGGCTCGCCTTTTAGGCGGCACTCTTGATGCATTATTATTAAACCACAAATTACCTATTTTGGCAAGTGGAAAATTAATTGTTAGTGTCCGCTCGTATCCCAATCTTTACTAACTTTTTCAAATTTATCCAATTTTTCTTTCATCATTTTTTTTAATCTCTCTAGTTCTTTTTCGTCTTTAGCTTCAAATCTTAAAACTAGTGTTGGTGTATTGGAAGAAGCCCTCACCAGTCCCCAACCTTTATCTGTATAAACTCTAGCTCCATTAATATCTATCACTGTATACCCTTCAGCTTTAAATTCTGCAGTTAACTCCTCCACTATATCGTATTTATCTTCATCAGTGGTTTTGACTTGAATGGTCGGGGTAGATATGTAGTAAGGAGTATCATCAATAATTTCTGATAATGGTTTGTTTTGAGTAGCTAAATATTCCAAAAGTTTTAAGGCGGCAATCATACTGTCATCAAAACCATAATAGCCATCTGAAAAGAAAATATGCCCACTCATTTCTCCTGCCAGAGCTGCTTTTTCCTCATGCATCTTGGCTTTAATATGAGAATGCCCAGTCTTCCACATAATAGGAACTCCACCATGAGCTTTAATATCTTCTGGCAAAGCTTCTGAAACCTTAACATCAAAAATAATTTTGGCCCCAGGTCGTTTAGATAAAATAAGGCGGGAAAGCAAAATCATATACCTGTCTGGCCAGATCACATTTCCCTTTTCATCAACCAACCCCAACCTGTCGCCGTCGCCATCAAAAGCAAATCCTAAATCACATTTATTTTTTATAGTTTGTTTGGCAGTATCTTCCATCATGGCAGTTCCATCAGGATTTGGAGTGTAATTTGGATAAGTCGGGTCCACATTCGTAAAGTGGTCAACCACTTCACATCCTGCAGCTTTCAAGATTTCCGGTACATATAATCCAGCAGTTCCATTGCCGGTATTTACTAAAACTTTGAATTTCTTTACAATGTTAACCTTTGCAGTTAAGTCTTCTTTGTAGGGTTTGAATATCTCTGCTTTTTTAATTGTTCCTTTTCCATCAACAAATTCCTCTTTTGCAATGATATTATAAACTTCCTGTAATTCATCAGTCAGAAGTGTATATGACAGATCTGATCCAAGCTTTACTCCGTTCCATCCGGCTGGATTATGAGAAGCTGTAACAGTAACCAGCCCCTTAACTTTTAAATGATATTGAGACCAGTAACCCATCGGGGTGGTAATTATCCCGGTATCAATTACATTAATACCACTTTCAGTTAATCCTTTTATGACACTTTGGTGAAAACTTTCGGAAGTACCCCTGGCATCATGACCAACCACTGCTTCATTAATGCTACGCTTGTGAAGATATGCCCCGAAACCGCGACCAATATAGTACATTGAAGTATCGTTAAGCTCGTCGTCTGCTTCCCGGCCCCGCAGATCATATTCACGAAACATGGTTTTTTTAAGAAGCGGCATAAGTTTGTTTATTTACTATATTAAACTCTTAAAGTATTTTAACAAACCCTTACAATAATTACATGTAGAAATTTGGGCAGGAAATTATCTCTTTGGTGACTGCTTCCAGGACTTCGGTCTAAAAAACTATCGTTTGGGAGACTGTTTTTTAGCCCTTGCTTTGTGAGCTAAACCGAACTTTCTTCTCTCTTTTACCCTTGCATCGCGTGTTAACAAACCTTCTCTTTTTAATGTTACACGAAATTGCGGGTTCGCTTTGGAAAGAACCCTTGCAATCCCGTGTATAACAGCTCCTAATTGTGAGACTCTACCTCCACCCCCAACTTTTACTGAAATTGCGTATTTACCAAGCGTTTTTGTAATCTCAAAAGGTTTTGAGTAAAGTCTTTGGAAAACCGCACCTGAAAAATATGCAACAATAGGTTTCCCATTAACTGTAACTTGACCATTACCCTCCATTAATCTAACTCTGGCAACAGCCTCTTTTCTTCTCCCAACTGATGAAATAAATTTACTTTCCTTCCCTTTTACTATTTCTTCCATTATTTTGATCCTCCCTCTATTCGTAGTTTGTATGGGTGTTCTTCCCCGGCAAAAACTTTTAATTTTTTTATCATCTGTTTACCTAATTTATTCCTGGGGAGCATTCCCAAAACTGCATGCTCTATAACATATTCCGGTTTTCTTTTTATCATCTTATCAAATATCTCAACCCTCAAACCACCAGGGTAACCGGAATGTCCGACGTATCTTTTGGTTTGGGATTTTTTACCTGATACCTTAACTTGTGAAGCATTTGTTACAACCACAAAATCACCCGTATCCAAATATGGAACAAAGATCGGTTTATTCTTACCCATTAAAATTTTTGCAACATCAGAAGCCAGCCTTCCCAATACCTGATCCTTGGCATCTATCAAATGCCACTTCCTCTGTATATTTTTTGCTGATAATGAACTGGTGCTCATTTTGTTTTGGACAATCTTGAAGTCCTCTTCTTTGTGACGTGAGTTTTTCTAACAGATTGTCCAGTTCTACCTTTCTTCTCGGAAACAGTTTTTTTTACTTCAGTCCTTACTATCTTTTCGCTTGATTCTCGATTCTTAATTCTTAATTCTTTTTTCTCTATTGGCTTTAACTGCTCGTTATGTATCAGACTCACTCTTACCATTGTTGATCTGTCACCTGCTCTTGTACCGATTCTCAACATGGTAGTATACCCGGAAATCCTATCAGAAAGTTTTGGAGCAATTTCTTTAATTAATCTTTGTTGTAAATCTCTGTTTACTAAATATGATTGCAATAAATGCTGGGTGCTTTTGTTTTTAGCCAGGTTGATAATTTTATCAACTAACCCTTTTACAGCCTTGGCTTTAGATTCGGAAGTCTCAATAGTTCCATAACTAAAAAGACTGCGCACTAAACTTTTAAAAAGTGCAGTTCTTTCGTTTTTATTTCTTCCCAATTTTTTACCATATACATTATGCCTCACGCAAAGACAACCCCCTCTCAACTAATTTATCAGAAATTAAACTAATTGATTTGGTACCCAAATTTTTGGCTTTTAAAAGTTGCGCTTTAGGAATATTTATCAAATCCTCTAAGATATTTATCTCTATAGCTTTTAGAGCATTGGTTATTCTCACAGGAAGATCCAACTCTTCTATTGTCATTTTTAACACTTCTTCAGAAATTGCGAGACTTGTCTCTTCAACTTTTTCTTCTATATCCGGCTCATAGATTTTTTTAAAAGTATCTGATAAAATTTTTGCAGCCTCATTTAAGCAATCTTGTGGAGTAATAGATCCGTCTGTTGTCACCTCTAAAACCAATTTGTCAAAATCCGTTCTTCTTCCAACCCTTGTCGGCTCAACATTGTAATTTACTGCTACAACAGGGGTGAATAATGCATCTACTGCGATAATTCCTATTTCATTGCTTTTCCGCTCTTCTGCCAAAGAATACCCTTTTCCAATTTCTGCAATCATCTCCATATTTAGTTTGGATTTTGTATCCGTCAGAGTTGCTATATGTTGATCGGGATTCACTACCTGTGCGGCTCCCGCAACTTCAAAATCTCCGGCTTTAATCTCTTTTTTCCCTGATGTTTTAATTAACAATCTAACCGGATCTTCTGAATCCACCTGAAGGCGGATTTTTTTAACATTCAAAATTATTTCGATAACATCTTCCAACACTCCCTCTATTGTTGAGAATTGATGTGAAACTCCGTCTATCTTAACTGATGTTACAGCCGAACCGCCCAATGATGTTAAGAGAACTCGTCTTAGGCTGTTACCCAAAGTATGGCCAAACCCAACCTCCAACGGTTCAATAACAATTTTTGCAAAATTTTCTACTTCTTTTTCTGTTTTTATGTGAAATTTAACCATTTTTTTTTAATATTACCTTGAATAATACTCAACAATCAGTTGTTCATCAATTGACTGTTCCATCTCATCCCTCTCAGGTTTTCTTAAAACCTTGCCTACTGTAGCCTGTCTTTCAAGCCACTCTGGCAAGGTTTCTAATCCTTCAAGACTCTTTTTAACTTGTGTATTATCCGATAATTTGGCGGATAATGCAATAGTCTGACCCGTCCTTACCTTATATGAAGGGATGGCCGTTTTTTGACCATCTACCTGAATATGACCATGAGAAACCAATTGTCTTGCTCCGGCTCTGCTTTTAGAAAGACCTAACTTATAAACTACGTTATCCAACCTTGTTTCTAAAATCTGCAGGAGTGACAGACCGGTTGCACCCTTAATTTTATTTGCCTCCAAAACATATTTTTTAAATTGTCTTTCTAAAATGCCATAAATTCTTTTTGCTTTCTGTTTTTCTCTAAGTTGTATACCATATTCGGAGATTCTCCTTCTTCTTTTGGCACCATGCTGACCTGGAGGCACTGCACCTTTCCGCTCCAAAGACTTAGCATCCTTTGCAAACAATGCCAAACCTTCTCGTCTTGATAATCTCCTTTTGGGGCCCGTATATCTTGCCATAGATTAAACCCTCCTCCTTTTTTTTGCTCTGGGGCCGTTGTGCGGAATAGGTGTTACATCGGCAATCATAGTGATGTTAATCCCGGCACCTCTGATAGCTTTGATCGTGGCATCTCTCCCTGGACCTGGTCCTTTGATATACAGTTCAACAGAAGATATACCCATACCTTTGCCTTTTTGAGCAACCGCTTCCATTGCGGAAATTGCAGCATATGGGGTTGCTTTTCTTGCACCCTTAAATCCAGCTCCGCCGGATGTCCCCCAAGCTAGGGTATTTCCCAAACTATCAGTTAAAGTAACTATGGTGTTGTTAAATGTAGCTGTCACATACACTCTACCGCTACTATACTTTCTCTCTATTTTTTGTTTTTTAATTTTTTTGATTTTCTTAGGCATCTGTCTTTGGTCCTTCCACCTTTGCTCGATCAATTTTTTTCATTGCGCCAATGGTCTTTCTTTTACCTCTTTTTGTCCTTGCATTAGATCTTGTTCTTTGTCCTCTCACTGGCAAATTCTTCCTGTGTCGCAATCCTCTATAACTTCCAATCTCTTCCAATCTTTTAATATTTTGGTTAACTTCCTGATGCAAATCTCCCTCCACTGTAAACTGCTCTAAAGCCTTTTGAATCTTGTTAATTTCACCCTCTGTTAAATCCAAAATTTTCTTTTTAGGATCAACCCGCGTTTCATTTAAAACCAATCTCACATTGGAACGACCTATCCCATAAAGATAGGTAAGTCCTATATCCACTCTTTTATTTTCCGGTAAATCAACTCCTGCAATTCTTGCCATAATTTATTTTACCCTTGTCTTTGCTTATGTCTTGGGTCACGTGGGCAGATGACATACAAAATGCCCTCCCTTTTAACTACTTTACAAAATTTACATCTTGTTTTAATACTTGCTTGTACTTTCATTTTAATCTAAATGTAATCCTTCCTTTGTCAAGATCATACTTCGGACTCATCTGTATCCTAACCCGATCTCCTTCCAAAAGCCTGATATAGTGCATCCTCATTTTTCCAGAAATATGACACAAAATTACCCTCCCCATAAGTTCAGGCAGGTCAGTACTTTTATCAATTTCTACTCTGAACAAAGTATTCGGTAAAACTTCCAAAATTTTACCTTCTACTTCAAGCGTATCTTTCATTATTTTCAGGCTCAAAGTATTTTATCAGAACTAACCTCGTAATACAACCCATAATAGTAATTTCTATTAAACTTTCCGCCAATCAGTTAAAACTTCAGCCTCTTTTTTTCCAACGATTACTGTCATTTCAAAAAGCCCTCCCAAAGAACCATCCGCTGTCTTGAATGTCCAACCATCCTCATCCAACACCACATCTCCCTTTCCATTTGTGTAAATAACCTCTATTGCCAAGGTCATTCCCGATTTAAGCCTTATCCCAGCTCCTTTTGGTCCGTACCCGGGTATTTCAGGATCCTCATGTAGATTTTTTCCAATCCCATGACCTACCAAACTTCTTACCACGCTTAAGCCAGCTCTCTCGACTCTACTTTGAATAGCATTCGATATATCTCCCACTGTATTTCCATCAACTGCTTTTTCAATACCATCCCACAAAGCCTTTTCCCCAACTTTTAAGAACACTTGTTTTTTAGGATCTTTCCCCAAAAGTACCGACCATGCACAATCAGTATGCCAACCTTTGAATTTGACTGCCAAATCAATACTGACGATATCTTCTTTGACAAATTGCCTTTCTGTAGGCAAACCGTGTACCACCCGATCATTAACCGTAATGCAGGTTGCAAAAGGATAATTGGGAACTGTTTTATAGGACAAATCCCCTCCTAATTTATAAATTGTTTTTTCTGCAACTTTATCTACATCTATTTCTCTTACTCCCACCTTTACCCCCTCAATTGCTCTTTTTAAAGCAGCTGCTGCAATCTTTCCACTGTCCCTCATCAACTTTAATTCATACTGATTTCTTAACTTGACCATTACAGAAAATTACTTCTTAAATCTTGGTGGATTTTCTCTACCTGACCCATACCATCAATTTCAACCAAAACCCCTTGCTTCTGATAGTGTTTTAGCAGAGGTACCGTAACCTCGCTATAAATATCCAACCTGGTCTTAATAAGCTCCGGCGTATCATCCTCCCTCCCTCTTACGCTTAACCTTTTTATAATCTCTTCATCCGACACATTTAAATAAAAAACCTTGTCAAACTGCGGATCAAAATAATTCACTTGCTCCAAGTTTCTTGGATAACCATCCATTATAAAACCGTTCTGACAATCATCCTCATCAAGCCTTTTTTTGACAATTTCCGAGGTGATTTTGTCGTCAACTAATTTTCCCGCATCTAAAATCGCCTTAATCATTTTGCCTTCATCGCTTTCAGATGCAGCAAGATTTCTGAATACTTCTCCGGTGCTGACAACAGGTACTCCTAAAAATTCCGACAAAAGTTTTGCCTGGGTAGATTTACCTGAACCTTGTGCCCCAATTAAAAGTATTCTTTTCATAATTACCTTTTTGCAAATACCTCATAACTTCTTTCAATAAGTTTTGACTCGAATTGTTTTGCTGTATCCATAATTACTGAAACAACAATCAAAAGTCCGGTTCCCCCTATAATAAGGGTAGTAATACCTGTGAGTACCGATGCAACAGAAGGCAGGATGGCGATCAACCCTAAAAATATAGCTCCTGCCAAGGTAATCCTTACCATAATATAATTTAGAAAACTTGCGGTTTGAGTACCGGGCCTGATGCCGGGAATAAATCCTCCGTATTTTTTAATCTCATCAGCAACTTTGGTAGGGTTGAAGATAACGGCAGTGTAGAAAAAGGTAAATCCTACAACCAATAAAAAGTAACTTAAGTTGTAAGTAACACTTGAAGGATTAAAATTTGCTGCAAGCCACCTGCCCAAAAATGACAGTTGAGGGTTGGGGAGTTGAGCAAGATATGATCCTAGAAATGATGGTACTAACACCAAAGAAACCGCAAAGATAATCGGTATAACTCCTGCCTGATTAACTCTTAGCGGCAGGTACGTTTTGGCGGCTCCGCCTGTTTCCCGTTCCCCGACAAATCTCCTTGCGTAATGCACCTGAATTTGTCTTCTTCCTTCATTTATAAATACGACCGCAGCAATCACCAAAATTGCCAAGGTTCCAAAAATCAACACGTTTAAAGTCTGCAGTTGATCAAAAACAGAAGCTGTTTGAGAAAATACCACCGGAATTCTTGAAACAATTCCTGCAAAAATAAGAAGAGATATACCGTTTCCTATACCATATTCCGTAATCAACTCTCCAAGCCACATTAAAAATATAGTCCCTGCAGTCATCCCCACAACAATGGCCGCAATCTGAACCGGTGTAATTTGGGTGATGATGCCTTGATTTTTAAGCAGAGCAAACATCCCAATTGACTGTACCAACGCCAAAGGTATTGTCAGATATCTTGTATACTGATTAATCATCTGTCTCCCCATTTCTCCTTCTTTTGATAAAGCCTCCAAGGAAGGTATAATCATGGTTAGAAGTTGCATCACGATTGAAGCATTAATATACGGATTTAATCCCAAAGAAATAATTGAAAAATTAACCAAAGTTCCGCCGGAAAAAATATCCAAAAGTCCCAAGAATTGATTGGATGAAAAAAGTTGCTTTAAAGCAACCAAATCTACCCCTCCTACCGGAATATGTGCAGCTATTCTAAAAATAATAACAATTAAAACAGTGATGAGTATTTTTCGCCTCAATTCCGGAATTTTAAAGGCATTAAATATGGGGGATAAGATATAGGCAAAGCTTGTCTTCGATTCAGACATTGTTCACCTTTCCGCCCTTACTTTCTATCTTTTTTTGGGCAGAATTAGTTACCGGAAGTTTGACGGTCAAAGCAGTATTTATTTCACCATTGCCTAAAATTTTTACACCTTTCTTTGCATCTTTTGGACTTATAATCTTTTCTTTAATTAATTCCTCAACACCAACAACACTTTTTGATTTAAAAACATTTAGCGCAGAAATACTAATAACTTTAACTTTCCTAGATATTTTGGGATTACCTTTTCCGCGCCTTAAAGGCAATTTTCTATATAAAGGAAGACTGCCTGTAAATCCTACCGGGATTTTTCCTCTTGCCTTTTGCCCTTTGCTTCCTCGGCCGCCGGTTTTACCCTTACCCGATCCAAGCCCCCGCCCGATACGTTTTCTTGGTTTTGTTGTCACTTTATTCAGTTCGTGTAATTTCATTGTTTTATCTTCTTGAGTCTACTCAATGCCTCAAGTGTTGCATAAACATTAGATGCCTTATTTTCAGTACCTAAAGCCTTCGAAACTATATCATGGATTCCCGCTGCTTCAACAACAACTCTGACTGCTCCCCCTGCAATAACACCGCTACCAACTGGGGCGGGTTTTAAAAGCACTTGTGCAGCGCCTTTTTTAAGCAAAATTGAATGCGGTATAGTCCTACCGTTTAAAGAAACTTTGATCATATGCTTTTTGGCATAGGTGGTGGCTTTTCTGATCGCTGCTTGAACTTCGGTTGCCTTGCCTAAACCAACTCCCACCTGCCCCTTTCTATCACCAACAACCACTAAAACCGACAGCGATCTTTTATCCCCACCCTTAGTTTTTTTAGAGACTCTATTTACCTGCACTACTCTTTCAAAATATTCGTTTTCTGTTTGTTGTGGATTCATATCTTAAAACTTTAATCCTCCTTCTCTTGCACCTTTTGCAACTTCCGCCACTCTACCATGATACAAAAATCCTCCCCTGTCAAATACAATATTGGTAATCTTACTTTTTAAAGCTTTTTCTGCCAATTGTTTGCCTGTTTTGTAGGCTTTTTCCTTTTTAGTACCGCTTATTTTTACATCTGATGCAGAAACTATAGTTTTACCCAAACTATCATCAATAATTTGAGCATAAATGTGTTTGCTGGAACGAAAAACTGCCAGTCTCGGTCGCTCCTTCGTACCGCTTAAATATTTCCTCACTCTTATGTGTCTTTTTTTTCTTTGGTTCACGACTTACCTCCTGTTCCTCCGACAGCAGCTCCTATCTTACCTGTTTTCCCCAACTTCTTTCTAACATACTCACCTTCATATCTGATTCCTTTCCCCTTGTAAACATCCGGTGTTCTTACTTTTCTGATGTTGGCTGCAACTTGCCCGACCAATTGTTTATCAATTCCTGATACTTTAATTTTTGTATTTTCCGATACCTCAAATGTTATGCCCTGCGGTGCCGTCAAATTAACCGGATGCGAATACCCGACATTTAGTATCAACTCATTCCCTGCACTCTGCGCCCTAAAACCAACTCCCACAAGCTCCAAGTTTTTACTCCAACCATCTGTTACCCCTTTGACCATATTTGCAATCAAACTCCTGGTTAAACCGTGTAAGGCTTTAATATTTTTTTGTTCACTCTTTCTTTTAACAATCACTTGGTCCTTTTCAATCTCCACAGTAATGGCGGGAGGGACCTCAATTTTTAAATTACCTTTTGGCCCGCTAACAGATAAGGTCTTTCCTGTTTTTTCAACCGTAACTTTAGAAACTATTAAAACCGGTGCATCGCCAATTCTTGACATATTTACCAAACGAGGGCTAATACCTCGCCTCCTACTTGTTGTTTTCTGGCATTTTTGTCGGTCATCACACCTTTTGGGGTGGAAACTATTGCAATTCCCAAACCATTTAAAACACGCGGTAACTGCTTAACGCCTTTATAAATTCGGAGTGAAGGCTTTGATACTCTTTCGATCTCGGTTATGGCCGGTATTCTGTTTTCGTACTTTAGTCCAACAATAATAGTAGTCTTTTTAGAAGATACTTTGTCCACATATCCTTCTTTTTCAAGTAATTTGAGAATATGTAAAACTATTTTTGAATACTTAATGGTGACCAACTGACTACCGGCCAAATAACCATTTTTAATTCTTATTAATGCATCTGCTATCGGATCCATATTACCAACTCGCTTTCTTTACTCCAGGCAACTGCCCTAAATGAGCAAGTTCCCTAAAGCATAATCTGCAAAGCCCGAACTTTCGCAAATACCCTCGAGCCCTACCACAACGTAAACATCGGTTGTGTTTTTGCACCTCATATTTAAATTTCTTTTTAACAATGTTTGATACTTTTGCCATATCTTAACCTCTAAAAGGCATTCCTAAAAGCTCCAAAAGCTTCTTGCCTTCCTCGCGACTTTTGCTGGTTGTGGTGATGGTTACTGCCAAACCTCTCTGTTTATCAATGGTTTTGTAATCAACCTCCGGAAAGATAGTTTGCTCCCCAATCCCGATATTTAAATTGCCGTGATTATCAAAAGATTCTTGCGATATACCTTTAAAATCTCTTACTTTCGGCAGCACTATATTAATTAGTTTGTCCAAGAAAGCGTACATTCTTATGCCTCTCAAAGTTACCATCATCCCAATCGGTTGACCGCGAGTTACTTTAAACGATGCAATTGATTTTTTGGCATATGTCACGACCGGGATTTGTCCTGCCAATGCTGTCAGATAAACTTTTACTTTATCCAAAACATCCTTGTGCTCTTTTGCCTCACCCAAACCCATACTAATAATAATTTTTTTCAAGGCTGGAACTGCCAGTCTGTTTTTTACACCCAGCTCCTCTTGTAACTTAACCTGTATCTCTTCTATATATTTTTGCTTTAATCTGTTCATATTTCCTTTCTGCATTTTTTACAGATTCTAATTTTTCCTTCTTTCCCAATCATGTATCCCACTCTTGTAACTTTCTTACAACTTGGACAAATCAAACCAACATTAGATATATCCAAAGATTTTGGTATATCTATAATTTGTCCTTTAGCATCTTGTCCTCCATATCTTTTTAGAGCATCAGCCCGCAAGCTCCGCTTATACAGATTGGCTCCTTCCACAAATACTCTTCCTTTACCTGCCAAAACATAAGCAACCGCTCCTTCCTTACCCCTGTCTTTACCAAGCAATACTTTTACTTTATCTCCCTTTTTAATTTTTATCTTTGTACTGTGACTAGCTAGCTTTTTCATGATTCTTACCAAACCTCCTGGGCAAGCGATATAATTTTTGTAAATCCCGCCTCTCTCACTTCTCTTGCAATCGGCCCGAAAATTCTTGTTGCCCTCAAATTTCCATCAGCATCTATGACAACTCCCGCATTATCATCAAATTTAATATAAGAACCATCATCGCGTCTGGCTTCTTTTCTGGTCCTGACAATAACTACTCTGACAATCTCATGATTTTTTACTTGACCGTTAGAATCAGCACCTTTAACTACCCCAATAACTGTCTCGCCTAAAGTTGCTTTTCTTTTGCCGGAACCGCCTAGCGGCTGAATCACCTGTAAAACTTTTGCACCGCTATTGTCTGCAACATTAAGTCTGGTTCTGTGTTGTACCATAAATCAGTCTTCAGTCCAAAGCTTTCAGCTATCAGACTGCTCCTTTTCTTTCTTAGGTATTTCCTGCTTCTTATTTACTTTTTTCCTAGTCTGACGACTGATAGCTGATAGCTCTTCAGTCTCTTTCTCTCCCGGCATGACTTCCGAAACTATCTTTTCTGCTTCAGCCTGCAAGTGCTCTTTGGTAATTTCCTCCAAATTCTTACCTACAACTTTTGTCACTCTCCAGTGTTTATTTTTGGAAACAGGAGCAACTTTACTAATCTCCACCAAATCTCCATCCTTCACTCCAAAAGAATTATCAACCAGATATTTTTTGCTTTTAACAAACGCCTTTTTGTATAAAGGGTGTATTTTTTTACCTTCTACAACAACTACTGCAGTTTTTTGCATCTTTGTTGAAATAACTCGTCCGATCATAAAATTATTTAGCTCCTGACTCTTTGACTTTAGATTCCAGTTGACTTAATAATTCTTTTTGCCTCAAGACAGTCAAAACCTGTGCCAAATCTTTTTTCGATTTGCTGACTTGTTTGATATCTTTTAATTTTTTCATATTTTTATCCATCGTCAGTTTCTCAATCTCACTCCTTTGGGCTTTTGCTTTATCTTTCAAATCTTTAATATCCAATCCCTTAATTTGTATAAAATCATTTTTCTTCATATCACGTTTTTTACCCCTTTCTCCACAAACTTTGTATCAACAGGAAGCTTGTGAGATGCCAATCTTAAAGCTTCCTCGGCAATATCTGCTGTTACAGCGCCCATCTCAAAAATAAGTTGTCCCGGTTTTACAACAGCAACATACCCTTCTACATCTCCTTTTCCTGAACCCATTCTGGACTCTGCCGGATGTTTGGTGATTGGTTTATTGGGAAAAACTCTAATCCAAATACGTCCGCCTCGCTGCGTATAATGGGCCATGGCACGACGGGCTGCCTCAAGCTGTCTTGCAGAGATCCAACCGGATGCCAATGCCTTTATTCCGAAGGTACCAAAAGCCAGCCTGTTGCCACGGGTGGCAACTCCTCCTCTTTTTCCTCTGAAAGCTTTTCGATATTTTGTTCTTTTTGGTTGCAAAAGTGCCATTATATTTCTACCTCTCCTCTGTTGATCCAAACTTTCACTCCAACATATCCTGATTTGGTTAATGCCGGATATGAGGCGAAATCTATATCAGCTCTTAAAGTATGAAGGGGCATAGTCCCGGATGCTTTCCACTCACGCCTGGCAATCTCTGCTCCGCCAATCCTTCCTGATAACACTACTCTGACACCCTTTGCCCCGGATCTTATCACCCGATCTATTGCCTGATTCATCACCCTTTGCGCAGGTAATCTTTTAATAAGTTGTTCTGCAATAGATTGCGCCACTAGAAAAGCTACAAGATCTGCAGATTTTAGCTCCATTGGCACAATTTCCAGACTTCCCTCTTCCTTAATCTTTAACTCTTTTAATAAAAACTTTTTCAGTTCACTCAAACCGCTTCCCCCTCTTCCAATTAAAATTCCCGGTCTTGATACAAAAATAATCACTTTTAATTTATTAACTGCCCGCTCAATCTCAATATTTTGAATGCCTGCAGGTTTTAATTTCTTCATCAAAAGACTTCTGATCTTTAAATCTTCCGCAACATACTGTTTATATTTTCCATTGGGTGCATACCAACGGGACCTCCAACTGGTGGCAATACCCATCCTAAAACCGACCGGATTAATTTTCTGTCCCATCTTTGTTTTGGACTAATTCGGTACGTATCTTAGACAATTGCTTGGCACTCTCTGCCGAATTGTCCATTACGACCTTAGCCTTTTTACCTCCTTTTTCTTTTTTAAGTTTTAAGTTTTGAGTTTCAGTTTTGACATTTACCGCCAGAGGCGAGCCTCGTCTTTGACGGGACATTTGAGATTTGAGATTTATCTCATCTGTCAAAACGATTTTTATATGTGCCATTCTTCTTTTGAAAGGCTTAGTCCTGCCTCTTGTCCCTGCTCTGTATCTTTTCATCTTCGTACCCTCATTGATCTCAATTTTTTTAAACACTACTTTTTCCACGTCCAGACCTTTCTGTTTGGTATTTGCTAAAACAGTTTCTATTGCTTTCACCAAGTCTTTGGCAGCTGCCTTCGGTGTCACCTTCAAAACATCCACTGCACGGAAAGGTGCCATTTTACGCACCATATCCGCCACTAGTCTTAACTTCCTGGGACTGGTATGTATAAATTTTTGAATAGTTGTTATTTCCATAGGTTTTCCATTAAGTTTTCTCCAGTACCCGCTTGGTCACAGTTCCATGACCTCTGAAAATTCTGGTGGGTGCAAACTCACCAAGTCTGTGACCTACCATAGATTCGGTTATAAAAACAGTTATAAAGTTTTTTCCCTGATGAACTAAAAAAGTATGTCCCACAAATTCGGGCGGGATTTGCGACCTTCTTGCCCAGGTTTTAATTGGGTCTTTTTTGCCAGCAGCCCCTTTTTGAACCATTACCTTTTTCAGTAACTTTGCATCAATATATGGTCCTTTTTTTGTTGATCTACTCATATGTTGTATTATTTCCTCCTTTGTATTATGTATTTATTTGTCCACTTCTTTTTATTTCTAGTTTTCCCTACAGCCGGTCTGCCGTATTTGGTCATAGGTTTCTTTCTACCAATTCCAGACCTACCTTCTCCACCACCATGAGGGTGAGAATCCGGATCCTGGGCAACACCCCGCACTGTCGGTCTTATACCCATGTGGCGTGATTTACCAGCCTTGCCCAAGACCCTTGCCTTTATCTCCTCATTACCCAAGGTGCCGATTGTTGCCATGGCCTCAAGAGGTATCATCCTCACCTCACCTGATGGCATCTTAAGATGAGCAAATCCTCCTTCTTTTGCCAAAAGCTGTAATACAACTCCGGCAGACCTGCCCAATTGTCCGCCTCTTCCTGGAATAAGCTCTACGTTGTGCACCAAGGCGCCTACAGTTAAATTCTTCAACTTCATGGTATTCCCCACCCTTACCTCTACTTTTTCATCTGATTCAACTTTATCTCCAATTTTTAACCCCGATGGTGCGAGGATATATCTAAACTCCCCATCTTGGTATTTGATTAAAGCAATATCCACGTTTCTGTTTGGGTCATAGTCAATTGAGACCACCTCTCCCAAAACTCCCAACTTATCCCTTTTAAAATCTATCTCCCGATAATATCTTTTATGTCTTCCTCCCTGACCCCTAACAGTCACTCGACCACGAGAACGACCACTGTGCTTTTTGAGTATAGTTTTTAAAGTTTTCATTTTCCTGTTATTACCTTTCTCTGGGTTGTTGGAGCAGCTCCTACCGCACGTTTCTCCACTCTGACCTTTGTTCTTCCCAAAATATCCTTTTTCTCCTTCATGATGTGAGGCTCACTTTCTGCGCTTGTTACCACCACTTCCTCTTCTTTTGGTGTTTCAAAAATGGCGATTTTTTCACCCTTGCCAACTTGTACAAAGGCTTTTTTAAAACCTTTCGTCTGATAGGTTTTTCTCGTACTTCTTTGCGTTTTGGTCTTGCCTGAAACATTTGTCACCTTTACTCCTAAAACCTTCACTCCAAAACTTTTGGCTACAACCTTTGCAATCAAATCTTTTGTGGCGTTTTTGTCCACTGCAAACGTATAAAGATTTTTTTTGGCAAGCCTCATTGATTTTTCGGTAATTATTGGTCGCCTGATTACTATCATCTTTTTTCTGCCTTTCCGGACAGTCTCTCCAAAGCTTCTTTGGCTAAAACCAAAATGTCGTGTTTTAAAATCTCGTATGCATTAATGGTATTCACCGGCAATACATTAATCCCTGGAATGTTTCTTGCTGCTCTAACTGCATTATCTGTCTTTTCTCCAATCACAATTAATGCGCTGGCGCCCCGACTGACGACTGACGACATGAATTTTGCAATTTCTTTTGTTTGACCTGTTGCTTTTGCCAAACCACTCACTCCTATAATGGATTTATCAATTGCTTTGGATGATAAAGCAGAAATTAAACTCACTTTTTTCATTTTTTTCGGCAGTTCCAATCTGACTGTTTTGGGCTTAGGTCCAAAAACTATTCCTCCACCGACAAATATCGGAGCACGGATAGCACCGTGTCTGGCGCGACCTGTACCTTTTTGCCTGTAAATTTTGGCTGTTGAACCTCTAACTTCTCCGCGGGTTTTAGTGGAAGCGGTAATTGTCTTTTGATTGGTTGAATAAACTCTGATTGCTTGTGCCAAAAGTTTTTTATTGACATCAGCACCAAAAATTTCTTTTGGAAGAGTCATTGTTCCAGATGTTCTTCCAGTCAGAGAATAGACTGGGATTGATAAAGCACTAGATTTTCTGACCACTGGTTTTGTGGTTTTTTTTACTGACGACTGCCGACTGGAGCTACCAACTTTTTTAACTTTTGGCATTTTCTTCTCCTTCTTTTGGTGCTTCTTCAGTTGGTTGACTTTCTGTCTTTTCTTCACCCTTAACGCTTTCCCCTTTACCCTCTTCACTCTCCTCCACCTTTTCCTCCGGTGGTGGAGTGTAACCTTTGATTCTTCCTAACTTTGTAATCTTTACAAGTCTTCCTGTTGGACCTGGTATCCCGCCTTTTACCATCAATAAATTCTTCTCTTTATCCAAACCAACTATCTCCAAATTCTTAATACTGGCTTGGGTATTACCCATATGTCCTGCCATTCTTTTGCCTTTATAAACTCTTCCCGGCGTGGTGCCTGAACCAATAGCTCCCGGGGCACGATGCCTGTCAGATTGACCATGAGTCTTTGGCCCACCATGAAATCCGTGCCTTCTGACACCACCTTGAAATCCCTTACCTTTGGAAGTTCCGCTAACTTTAACCGCATCTCCGATTGAAAAAACCTGGTCAAGTTTTATATCTTGTCCAGGCTGTAAATCTTCTAAGCTTGATTTGGGATTCATAATTCTAATTTCCCTAAACCAGCGGATCGGTTTCTCTATTCCCACCTTTTTACCGTGTCCAAGCTGGGGCTTTTTAACTGACTTTTTGCTTCCTATTCCCAGTTGCACTGCATCATATCCATCTTTTCCGTCAGTTGCCTTAATTTGAGTCACTAAATTAGGCTGGATCTCCACCACAGTCGCCCCCACCCTTCTTCCCCGAGAGTCATAAGTTGATGTCATATTTTTCTTAATTCCTAATAAACTGTTAATCATAATTTAAAGCATTAAAAAGAGTGAGGCCTTCAATGGTGAGGGTACTCGAACCACTCAGGCTCTCACTCAGTATCTCGCTTTCAATCGTCGTATCCTGCGAAGCTTTACGCGGAGTAGGACGCACGATCTACTGAAAATTGACAATTGTTAAATCAACCTGACAATAAAATCATCAGTAAGGAAATTTTAACAGAGGCTGAATCTAAATGCAAGCTGACAATTGTCATGTTGAGCGAAGCGAAACATCTCTCACGAATGTGAGATACTTCTAATCATGTCTTATTATGTTTATATCCTAACAAATAAATCCAATACTCTTTATGTGGGAGTAACTAACAATTTAGAGCGTCGGATACATGAACATAGAATAAAGAAATATCACTTTACAAGTAAATACAATATAAATAAGTTAGTTTATTATCAAGAATTTGACCAAGTTATGGACGCCATAAACGCAGAGAAGAAAATAAAGGGTTGGACAAGAAAAAGGAAAATGGCACTTATAAAAACCATTAACCCAGCATTTAAGAATCTTTTAGATGGTATCTGAAACAAGTTCAGAGATCCTTCGGGCTTCGCCCTCAGGATGACACAGAGTGTCACATCTTAACTTCAATGTCAACGCCTGCCGGGATCTCAAGGTGCATCAGGGAATCTATGGTTTTTTGGGTAGGTTCTACAATATCAATCATTCTTTTATGGGTTTTTATTTCAAAAGCTTCTCTTGAATCTTTATCTGTATGAGGAGATTTTAAAACAGTAATTCTTTCAATTTTTGTAGGGAGAGGTATTGGGCCAACAATCTTGGCACCGGTTCGAAGGGCTGTATCCAAAAGGGACTCACAGGTGTGATCCAACACCCGATAATCATAACTTTTCAGTTTTACTCTGATTCTTCCTCTTGGCATATTATAATCCCTGTAGGGATTTCCCTTTCAATGTGCATTTTAAGTTACTTAAGTAACTTAAGCAATAATTTTCGTAATTACCCCAGCTCCAACAGTTTTACCACCTTCGCGGACAGCAAACCTTAAACCATCTTCCATAGCAACCGGTGTAATTAATTTACCGGTAACTTTAACCGTGTCTCCCGGCATGGCCATCTCCACACCTTCCGGCAGTTGTACCTCACCTGTTACATCTGTGGTCCTGATATAAAATTGTGGTCTGTAACCTTTGAAGAAAGGCGTGTGCCTTCCGCCCTCTTCCTTAGATAAAATATAAACTTCTGCTTCAAATTCGGCATGAGGAGTGATTGAGGAGGGTTTGGCCAAAACCTGACCTCTTTCCACATCATCTTTCTCAATACCTCGAAGCAGTATGCCGGCATTATCTCCGGCTTGTCCTTCATCCAACATTTTGTGAAACATCTCAATTCCCGTCACCACACTCTTTTTGGTAGGTCTAATCCCCACAATTTCAATTTCCTCATTAACTTTAACCTTGCCTCTTTCAATTCTTCCGGTTACCACAGTTCCTCTGCCTTTGATGGAGAAAACATCCTCAACAGCCATCAAAAATGGTTTCTCCACATCTCTGACCGGTGTTGGAATCCATTCATCCACCTTGGCCATAAGTTCTTCAACAGCCTTCACAGCCTCCGCATCACCTTCCAAAGCTTTTTTAGCAGAACCGCGAATAATAGGTGACTGCGGATCATATTCATATTTTTTCAAAAGATCCCGGACTTCTTCTTCCACCAAATCCAGCAGTTCCGCATCATCAACCATATCAACTTTGTTCAAAAATACTACAATTGCTGGAACTCCTACTTGTCTTGCCAAAAGCAAATGTTCTCTGGTTTGCGGCATTGGGCCGTCAGGCGCGGAAACAACTAAAATGGCGCCATCTGTTTGTGCGGCGCCGGTAATCATGTTCTTAATATAGTCTGCGTGACCAGGCATGTCTATATGAGCATAATGTCTTTTTTCGGTTTCGTATTCCTGGTGGGAGATATTGATGGTGATACCGCGGGCTTTTTCTTCAGGAGCATTGTCAATTTGGTCAACAGAGCGAGCTTCAGCCAGACCTTTGCCAGCTAAAACTTTGGTAATAGCTGCAGTAAGAGTGGTTTTACCATGGTCAACATGACCCATGGTACCAATATTTACGTGGGGTTTACTTCTGTCAAACTTTTTCTGTTCAGCCATAATTTTGTTATTTTATCATTATCCATCTCATCTTGTCCAGACTCAATATGACAAATGACAATTAAATACCAGCCCCTTAAGCTGGTAACAGATATAAATATACAATAATTTGCCTGATTATGCAAGAGGTAAAAACGTTTTAAAATCTTTCGTAGCCAAGGTGTCTTTTGATTATTTCTGGGATATTTGTATAATAACCGCTATGGTATTTCCACAACCCGATTATTCAAATTCCGCAGTAGATAGAGCAGGCGATATCTTAATCAGTCGTAAATCTAATGACCAAGAACAATTTAATCATGCTCTCGATGTTCTAAGTAATTGGCGCGCTTGTCATGGTTACCCAATGAATACTTTTCAAGCTACATTAAGAACCAGATTGAGGAGATTGAAATCAAATGCAATTGTAGCTCAGCGTTTAAAACGTATGTCCACAATAATTGATAAATTGAGAAGATTCAGAGGTATGAAACTTGCTAGAATGCAGGACATAGGTGGTTTAAGAGCAGTTGTTAAATCTATCAAAGATGTTACCCAACTCGAATCGATATATCTTATGGATAAAAAGTTTCAGCATAGATTGGTTCGAACGGATGATTATATTCAGAATCCAAAAGAGGATGGATATCGTAGCGTACATTTAGTCTATAGGTATAAAAATAAAATTAAACCAGAATATAATGGACTCTTATTAGAACTACAAATTAGGACAAAGCTACAACACGCATGGGCTACCGCTGTTGAAACAATGGGAACTTATCTCGGACAGGCACTTAAATCTGGAGAGGGAGAAAAAAAGTGGCGCGACTTTTTTGCTATTACATCTTCAGCATTTGCTTATATTGAAGGTACGCCTAGAATCTCAAAATATAATAAAATGGACAAAAAAGAAACTTTTGATGCTGTTGCTCATATTGCTGAAGATATTAGAGCATTAAATGCTATGGAGAGCTATAAATTTGCTTTGAAAATCATTGCAGATAAAAAAGGAAAGGGTTCTTATTACCATTTAATTATCTTAAATTCTTTAGAAAAAAAGGTTAGAATAACATCTTACGCAAAGGACAACATTAAGAAAGCCTCCGAGGACTATACTGAGGCTGAAGCTAGGGTAGCTAATGGTGAGAAAATAGAACCTGTTCTTGTATCTGCAGGTGATATAAATTCTTTAAAAAGAGCATATCCTAATTTCTTCCTTGATGTCCAAGATTTTATAGTTCGTGTTGCGGCTATTATAGAAAAAAGTAAAAAAATGCCTTCAAATTAAAGGATAAATCTATTTTCTAATAAAAATCACTGGATTTCAAGAGGCCGAAGATGTTGCCATCTGGATCCTGGCAACAGAAAATATTTATTTGTAGATATCTCCTTTGTGGCCGATAGCCTCAACTAAAATTATCTTCCGACTAAAATCCGGAGTATAAATTATTCTCAAAGGCGGAATCTTAATTCGGAAAGATCCTTTGAATTGTCCACCCATTTTTTCACCCAGAAATGGATCAACCTCAAGTAGTCTCAGGGATTTCAATACTTTATCTTGGAATTTATAATCAAGCTTTTTTAGACTTTTTCTTGCCTGATTTGATAGGTTTACCTGATACATCCCTTACTGATCTTAACTCCTTTTCTACTTCATCAAGTGAGTAAATCCTCCCAGCTTTAATATCTTTCTTACTTTCTCTGATTTGCTCCATCAACTCTTTATCATTCATAACTTCCATGGTTACCTCCCAAGATCTTAACTCTTCCGGAGAAATTAAAATAGCTTTTGTTTGACCTTTATTGGTAATTCCAACTGGTTTACCAGACGTAGAAACCTTATCAATAAGATCGTATAAATTGGCACGGGCTTGAGTTACAGAAACTGTGGTCATATAAAAGCAGTGTACGCTTTTCCGTACGCTTTGTCAAAACAGATATTTGATTCCCAGATATCCGCCAAAAAATCAGCAAATATTTTACTCCCCGTAATAATTCTAATGCTCAACACGGCCTGTAAATCCAGAGGATTCAACTATTTTGGCAGTGATTTGGGCTGGTACCGGTTCGTAGTGATCAGCCTCCATATAGTAGCCGGCTCGACCTTGGGACATACTGCGAAGAGCTGTTGCGTATCCGTGCATCTCTGCCAAGGGTACCAAAGCATTAATGATGGTATAATTTCCCCGCTTTTCCGATCCCAAAATTTGGGCTCTTTTGGAAGATAGATCACCGATAATATCCCCCATAAACTCATCCGGGGTTGTCACCTCAACCTTCATGATAGGTTCGAGCAAAATCATATCTGCTTTTTTGGCAGCTTCAGACAAACCTAAAGAAGCGGCAATTTTAAATGCCACCTCTGATGAATCAACATCATGAAAAGATCCATCGTATACTGCCACCTTAATATCTGTTAACGGGTATCCTGCCAAAATTCCGGTATCTTCTTTCTCAATAACACCTTTTTCAATGGGAGAAATAAACTCCCGTGGTATTGCTCCGCCAGTAATTTCGGAAACAAATTCTCTTCCTTGTCCACGAGGCAAAGGCTCAATTCTTAAAAGACAGTGACCATATTGACCCCGACCACCAGTTTGCCTGATATACTTACCTTCTCCCTCTGCCATTTTAGTAATGGTTTCTTTATAGGCAACCTGAGGCTGGCCAACATTGGCATCCACTTTAAACTCCCTCCTCATTCGCTCCACTAAAATCTCCAGCTGTAATTCCCCCATTCCGGCAATAATAGTCTGGGCTGTTTCAGGATCGCTCTTTATTCTGAAGGTTGGATCTTCCTCTGCCAGTCTTTGTAAAGCATAGCCTAATTTTTCCTGATCGGATTTTGTTTTCGGCTCAATGGCCAAGGAAATAACCGGATCAGGAAATGAGATGGATTCTAAAATAATAGGAGCAATCTCATCACAAAGTGTATCTCCGGTGATAGTATCCTTAAGTCCTACTGCAGCCACAATTTCCCCTGCATAAGCTTCCTCAATCTCTTCCCGGTCATTGGCATGCATCAAGAGTAGTCTGCCGACTCTTTCCTTAATTTGCTTAGTGGAGTTGTAAACATAAGAACCACTTTTTAAAGTTCCAGAGTAAACCCTAATATAAGTAAGTTTTCCAACGTGCGGATCAACCTGAATCTTAAAAGCCAAAGCAGATAAGGGAGCGAGGGGATCAGCTTTACGTATAACCATCTCACCTGTTTGAGGGTTTTGGCCCGACACTTGCCCAATATCTTGTGGGGATGGCAGATACTCTACCACTGAATCAAGCATAGGTTGAACGCCTTTGTTGCGCAAAGATGATCCTGCCAAAACAGGCACAATTTTATTATCAATAACTGCTTTTCTCAAAGCCTTTTTGAGTTCATCGATGCTGATTTCCTCTGCAGCCAAGTATTTTTCCATTAACACATCATCTGTCCCTGAAATCTCTTCCACCAACTTCTCACGGGCCTCTTTAACTTGATCCACCATATCAGCAGGTATTGCTACTTCGGTAAATTTGGCACCGGTATCACTTGTCCCGAGCGGAGTCGAGGGATCACCTTCCCAAATTATTGCTTTTTCAGTTAAAAGATCTACTACTCCTTTAAAATCATTCTCTTTTCCCATGGGTAAATTGTAAGCAACAGCATTTGCACCTAACCTGTCTCTGGCAGATTGAATAGTAGCGGCAAAATCCGCACCCACCACATCCATTTTGTTGGCAAAGGCAATAAGGGGCACACTGTATTTATTGGCCTGCCTCCAAACAGTCTCGGTTTGAGATTGCACACCGGAAGAGCTATCCAAAACAATTACTGCTCCATCCAATACTCGCAAAGATCTTTCAACTTCTGCCGTAAAATCAACGTGTCCGGGAGTATCAATTAAATTAATTCTTGTTTCAGTTCCTTCAAAAAGACCAGATTTAACTGTCCAAAAAGTGGTGACAGCAGCAGAAACAATAGTAATTCCTCTCTCCCTTTCCTGCTCCATCCAGTCAGTCACTGTTGTGCCTTCATCAATATTTCCGATTTTGTATGATCTGCCTGTATAAAAGAGGATTCGCTCGGTTGTAGTGGTTTTCCCTGCATCAATATGGGCAATAATGCCTATATTGCGTATGCGATCTAACGGAAAATCCCGTTTGGTCTTTTGAACTGGCATAGTTTTTAGCGTAAAGCGTCAAGGGTGAAGGGTAAAGTTATATATGTACTTTCCCCTTTCCGCTTCCCCCTTTACCCTTCCTCCAATTCTTGAATTATTTTTTTCACCTGTTCAATTTGTACCCGCAAGGTCTCGGCATCCTCAATTGCCATAATGTAGGCTGCATTTTCGGACAGATCTCCCTCTTGCGCAGCAGCACCTTTTTTAAGCTGCACAGCAGCAAGTTGCTCCTCTAATTTTTGGAGGTTTTCTCTCCACATCTTCAATTTTTCTTTCCTCAACTTTTTCTCCATAAATTCATTTTACTCCATCTAAAAAAATAAGCCCCCTCAAACTTCAGGAGGCCAAGTATTAATGATACTGACTTTGAACCTAAAAGTCAAATCCTGGTGCAGAAAACCTTCTTCGGCCTCTGGACCTGTGATATGAACGCGAAGAACGTCCAGGAAGAGATGGCTCTAATGATAACCCCCTAACTAAAGTACCTAATGATGGACCCATTCTTACCAAGGCTTCTATTCTATCTGTAGCTTCATGATGCCTATCATGATCACTAAGATCTCCCACCAGTTCTCTTAGAGTTGCTGGACCTAATCGACCTGAAGGATTTTTATCAACGTTCTCTACAGACATATATTTATATTACCATCTAAAGTGGGCAAATGCCCTATTTGCATTAGCCATTCGCAGCATGTCATCTCTCTTTTTGATAGCAGAACCTGTATTATTGGCAGCATCCAAAAGTTCTGCTGCCAGTTTTTGGGCAAAAGTATGAAATGTGGAATTTGACCTTGCTCTGGCCCCGGTAATAACCCATCTGATTGATAAAGCTTCTTTCCTATCCCCACGAACCTCAATCGGAACCTGATATGATGCTCCGCCCACTCTTCTTGGTTTAACCTCCATTTTTGGGGAAACATTTTGCAAAGCTTTTTCAAAAACTCCCAAAGGCTCTTGTTTTGATTGTTCCTTGATAATCTCCAAGGCTTTATAAACTACTGTCTGTGCTGTACTCTTTTTACCCTCTTTCATGACCTTATTGATAAATTTCGCAAGCAATCTTGAATTATAAAGCGGATCAGGGACAATGATTCTTTTTTCAGCCTTTTTACTCCTCATAAATTATATTCCCTCCGGTGCAGCAGGTGCTGGCGCCCCGCCTGACAGACCAACAGGTCTTGGGGTAGCAACTGCTCCCCCAACCTTTGCTCCATACTTTGATCTTGCCTGTTTTCTGCCCTGTACCCCTGCCAAATCAAGTTTACCGCGAATTAAATGGTATTTTACACCAGGTAAATCCTTTACCCTTCCGCCTCGAACCAGCACAATTCCGTGTTCTGCCAAAGAGTGCCCTTCTCCTTGTATATATGCCGTGACTTCTGTTCGGTTCGAAAGTCTCACTCTGGCCACTTTTCGCAAGGCTGAATTGGGTTTTTTAGGAGTCATGGTTTTGACCAGCGTCACCACCCCCCGCTTTTGCGGGTTAAAATTTTGAGTATATCGTCTGTCTTTACCATTAAAGCTTCGACGGAGAGCAGTTGCCTTAACTTTTTTGACAATCTTTTTTCTGCTTTTTCTGACCAGTTGATTTATAGTTGGCATACCTCAAATTCCTTAATTCCTTTATCCCCTTATTTTTACTCTCTCGGGACTTGTTGGGATCAAACGACCAATTATAACATTTTCTTTCAAGCCTAGCAGGTGATCAACTTTACCCTGAATTGCCGCATCAGAAAGAATGGTGGTGGTTTCCTGGAATGAAGCAGCAGACAAAAAGCTGTCTGTTTGCAAAGAAGTCCTGGTGATTCCCAAAATCACAACTTCTGCTGTTGCCGGTTCACCGCCTGATGCCAAAACCCTTTTATTTTCATCCTCAAACTTAATTTGATCCACGATCTCACCCGGCAACAGGTTAGTATCCCCTTGAGATTCAATTCTTACTTTATCAGACATCTTCCTGACAATTACCTCAAAATGTTTTTCGTTAATAGGTACACCCTGTGATTCATAAACCGATCTTACCTCATCTACAATATATCTTTGTGCCGCTCGCAAGCCTTGTACCCGCAGTATCTCCTTTATATCAATGTGGCCGGAGGCCAAAATTGTCCCCCCGTCAATCAATTGATCTTCTTCAACCAAAAGGGTGGCTGTTACGGGAATAATATATTCTCTCTCCTCGTATGGTTTGGTGGTAGTTTTCACTCTGACTCTGATCCCTAATTCGGTTTCCAAGATAGAAACCTTTCCTGCAATTTCAGACATAGGAGCGACAACTTTGGGAGTTCTAGCTTCAAATAGTTCTTCAACTCTTGGCAAACCTTGAGTAATATCTAAACCCACAATTCCTCCTGTGTGAAATGTTCTCATGGTCAGTTGTGTTCCGGGTTCACCGATTGCTTGGGCGGCAACAACCCCAACCGGTGTACCAATTACAACTTGCTCCCTTGTGGTTAAATCAAGTCCGTAACACTTGCTGCAAATCCCATAAGGCGCCTTACAAGTAAGCGGAGATCTGGCTACAACTTTGGTAATGTCTTCTTTAATAAGAGTTTGTATGACTTTTTCTGTGAAAATTGTTTCCGCTTTAAACAACACTTTGCGGCCGTGAGCTGCGGTAATATTTTCCAAAACCACTCTTCCTAAAAGCTTCTCTCTTGCGGTATTGAAGGAAGTTTTTGAAATGTCATACTCCAACCCCTCTGATGTTTGGCAATCTTCATTTCTGATAATCACATCATGAGCAATATCCACCAATCTTCTGGTCAAATACCCTGCATCGGCAGTTTTTAAGGCTTTATCCGCAACACCTTTCCTGGCCCCCCTTGCAGATGTAAAGTATTCAAATACAGAAAGACCTTGTCTGTAATTTGATTTTGTCGGCAGTTCCACAATTTTACCTGTTGGGTCTGTTGATAATCCTCTCATGGCTGAAAGCTGTTTTGCCTGATCTCTTGATCCTCTTGCCCCTGCTTCAACCATCATCCTGATTGGGTTTTGCGGGCCTAAGAAATCCCAAGTAGCGTTTGCCAAATCTTCCGTTGTCTTAATCCAAACCATCTGTGATAATTGTAATTTTTCTACGGGTGTAATTAAGCCCTTGGTCACATTGCCTTCAATCTTTTCTATCTCAATTTCTGCCTCATCCAAATATTTTTGCTTTTCGGGAACAATTCTTGCATCAAAAATCGAAATTGAAATTCCAGATAATGTTACGCCCCAAAATCCGATTCTTTTGATATTATCTATCAGATCGGAAACTTCTTGTTTAGAAAGTGTTTCTGTTGCTTTCAAAATTAGATCTCTGATGGTCAAACCCTTGACAACAGAATTAATAAATTTCATATGAATTGGCAGAACCTGATTAAAAAGAATCCTGCCTACGGATGTTTCCAAAATCTCGTCATTTACTTTAACTTTGATCTTTTGTTGAATTTTAATTTTCCCTAGTTGATAAGCTCTGATCGCATCTTCCGCTGATACAAAATCGGAGAGCTCTTTCAAACTTTCAGAATCAGGAATATATGTCAGGTAATAACAACCTAAGGCCATTTCTCTGTTTGGAACAGTGATGGGTTGTGCATGAGCAGGACCAAAGATATTTTCTCTTGCCATCATCAATTGCTTTGCCTCATCTTGTGCTTTTTGTGATAAGGGCACATGAACTGCCATCTGGTCTCCGTCAAAATCCGCATTAAACCCAGCACAAATACAAGGATGCACCTGGATCGCAGAGCCATTAACCAACACCGGGTAAAATGCTTGAATACCCAGTCTGTGTAAAGTTGGGGCACGGTTTATCAAAATCGGATGGCCGGTGATAATTTCTTCCAAAATATCCCAAACTTCGGAAGGGCGGGCTTCCAAAACATTTTTTGCACCCTTAACATTTGATGCCAACCCTCTTGCAATCAGTTCTCTTAAAACAAAAGGTTTAAACATTTCCAAGGCCATTTCTTTAGGCAGTCCTACCTGATCCAACTTAAGTTTTGGTCCAACCACAATCACCGATCTTCCCGAATAATCAACCCTTTTCCCTAAAAGGTTTTGTCTGAATCTCCCTTGTTTACCCCTCAACATATCGGAAAGAGATCTTAAATTGTGGGAAACTGCCGGACCTCCCCTTCTTGATGATCTGGATGATGCATCAATAAGTGAATCAACCGCTTCCTGCAACATTCTTTTTTCATTTCGCAAAATTATTTCAGGCGCACCCAAATTAATCAGTTTATTTAATCTGTTATTTCTGTTAATGACCCTTCTGTATAAATCATTAAGATCCGATGTGGCAAATCTTCCACCCGGCAGTTGAACCATCGGACGAAGATCCGGAGGGAGAATCGGCAACACCTGGAGAACCAACCATTCCGGCAAAATCCCGACAGAACGCATACCTTCAATAATCCTCAACCTTTTAGTGGCCTTAATATGCTTTTGTCCTGTGGATTTTCTTACCTCATCACGCAAATGTGCTGACAGTTTGTCCAAATCAAGTTTTTTCAAAGTCTCAAGAAGACTTTCAGCACCCATACCAACTGTCACAAAATCCGCCACTCCATATTCTACAAGTTTGTAGTATTCTTCCTCCGATAACAGTTCCGAAGGCACCACAGACTTTACCAAATCCGAAACAGCCTTGAAAATACCCTCAAGCTGCCCCTGCTCCACAACATGATTATCCCTTAATTTTTGTTTTTCTGATCTGCTTTTTAGCTCCAATTCTTGTGATTCAAGCTCGAATTTTTCTTTTTCCAGTTTCTTCTTCAAAAGCGCAAGGTCCTTTGTAAGCAAATCGTCCAAACCCTTACTGTTTTTGTCCAGTCCTTTTTTAGACTCCTCAATTTTATCTTGCAAATCTTTCTCTAATTTTTCCAAAGCTTTCGCTTTTCCTTCGGGATCAACAGCGATAATAAGGTATGATGCAAAATAAACCACCGCTTCCAAATTTTTAGGAGAAATATTAAGTACTAGTGATAATTTTGAAGGCGCGCCTTTAACAAACCAGGTATGCGCAACAGGGGAGGCCAGGTTGATATGACCCATCCTCTCACGCCTTACTTTAGACTGGGTTACTTCAACTCCGCATTTATCACAAATAACCCCCCGATACCTTATTCTTTTATATTTTCCGCAGTAACATTCGTAATCTTTGGTCGGTCCGAAAATATTTTCCGAAAATAGCCCGTCTTTTTCTGCCTTTAAGGTTCTATAATTTATAGTTTCAGGCTTTGTCACTTCCCCAAAAGACCAGCTGCGGATCTGTTCCGGGCTTGCCACAGTCAATTTTAAGCTTTCAAAATCCAAAAGATCGTTCATAATATTTACTCCTTCGCATCAACCACCTCAAACGGGCTGCCTTCCGCTTCCAACTCACCTTCGGTGGCCAAAGGCTTTGCTTCTAAAACTTGTTCCATTTGAGCTACCTCACGTAAAACTTCCGCTTTTTCTTCAACTTCAGGCACTTGCACTATTTTTGCTCCCAAAGTCTCAACTGACAACCCTAAAGCCTGCAATTCTTTTACTAAAACCTTAAATGATTCGGGAACCAACGCTTGAGGTATATCAATCCCCTTGACAATTGCCTCGAAAGCTTTAGCTCGGCCCACCACATCATCTGATTTGATAGTTAACATTTCCTGTAGGATATGGGCAGCGCCATACGCTTCCAAAGCCCAAACTTCCATCTCTCCCAACCTTTGTCCACCCATTTGAGCTTTGCCTCCCAAAGGTTGTTGAGTAACCAAGGAATATGGTCCTGTAGAGCGGGCATGAATTTTTTCCTCAACCATGTGGATCAGCTTTAAAATATAATTTCTTCCGACAACAATTGTGTTATCAAACGGCTCTCCGTTTCTTCCGTCAATAAGTCTGACCTTCCCGTCAACCGGAAGTCCTGCTTTTCTAAACTCGATAATTAACATATCCTCCGGCATCTTCTCAAAAACAGGAGCGGCAATTTTATAACCCAATTTTTGTGCGGCAAAACCCCAGTGGGTTTCCAAAAGCTGACCCAAATTCATACGGGATAACACAGACAAGGGAGAAATAATAATATCAACCGGTGTCCCATCTTCCAAATGAGGCATGTCCGATACTGGAACAATCTTTGAAATAACCCCTTTGTTCCCATGTCTTCCTGCCAACTTATCCCCTTCGGTCACTTTTCTCATCTGTGCCACCTTGACTTTAATTCTCATCAGCGTCCCGGTATCCAACTCATCTCCTTCGTCGCGTGAGAGTATCTGCACCCCGATTACTGTCCCCCGCTCACCGTGTGGAACCCTTAAAGACGTGTCGCGAACTTCCTTTGCTTTTTCTCCAAATATTGCCCTAAGCAGTCTTTCCTCGGCAGTTAACTCCGTCTCGCCTTTTGGTTGAACTTTGCCAACCAAAATATCGTTTGGCCCAACTTCGGCACCAATTCTGACAATCCCTTTTTCATCCAAATTTCTCAACGCATCTTCAGACACGTTGGGAATGTCGCGGGTTAACTCCTCCAATCCTAATTTCGTTTCCACAACATCAACTTCATATTCTTCAATATGGATTGAGGTCAAAAGATCTTCTTTGACAAGTTTGTCGGAAATAACTATTGCATCCTCATAACCCAACCCTTCAAAACTCATATAAGCAATCAAAAGATTTTGACCCAAAGCCAATTCTCCGTTTTGTGTTGCAACGCCATCAATCAAGAGATCTTCTTTTTTAACTTTTTGTCCTAGTTTGGCAACGGGCCTTTGCGAATAACAGGTTCCTTGAGGTGAATGAATAAACTTTTTAATCTCAAATTTATATTCCTGCCTTTTACCCTTTAAGATCAGTTTTTCACCATCAACAGATATAACAACTCCATCTTCAGGAGCTCTTACTACTCTTCCCATGTTATCCGCAACAATCCTTTCCATACCAGTACCTACGATTGGAGCGGAAGGGATAAGCAAAGGTACGGCCTGACATTGCATTTGAGTTCCCATCAAAGCCCTGTTTGCATCATCATTTGCCAAAAAGGGGATCAATGCTGCCGATGTGCCAAAAATTTGCTGCGGTGAGATATCAATTAAAGAAATTTGCTTTGATTCGCCCTCAAAAAAACTTCCTTGGAATCTAGTTGGAACTCGATCATCTACAATATTGCCTTTTGGATCAACATTAACAGTTGCTTCCGTAATATGATAATCCTCTTCATCGTCAGCCGTAAGATAGATTATTGTATTGGTTATCCGAGGCTTTCCGCGCTCTAAAACAACCTTTCTGTAAGGCGTTTCCAAAAACCCATATTCGTTTATCCTAGCGTATAAAGCAAGATAAGTGACCAAACCGATATTTTGTCCTTCGGGAGAGCGGATTGGATCAATTCTGCCGTATTGGGAATGATTTATATCACGAACCGAAAAGGAAGCCCGATCTCTGGTGATTCCTCCTACACCCATAACAGACAATCTTCTTAAATGATCCAATTCTGACAAAGGGTTAACCTGATCCAAGATAGAAGAAAGTTGAGATGAACGGAAAAACTCATTGACTGCTGCAATCACAGGCTTGGCATTGATTAAACTGCCGGGAGTAGGTTCCTGATCTGCCGCAGTCAGGCTCATTCTTTCTTTGATAATTCGTTCTAACCTTAATACTCCAATTCTGAAGGCATTTTGTTGTACCAGTTCTCCCGCACACTTAACTCTTCTGTTGGCTAAATGATCTATATCATCTACTTTCCCCAAACCATTTGAAAGTTTTATCAGGTATTTTAAGGTGGCTACAATATCGTTATTCGTCAGAATCCAATTGTCCGCACTATTTGGGGTATCTAATGCTAATCTTTTATTTATTTTGTAGCGTCCTACTCTGGTTAAATTGTAGCGCCTGGAGTTGAAAAACATCCCGTCCAGTAAGCTTTTGGCATTATCCAAAACTACAGGATCCCCGGGCCGCATCTTTCTAAAAATCTCCAGCAGTGCCTCATCGCTGTTTTGTGTTGGGTCTTTCGACAGCGTTGTCTCGATACGTTTATCCTCCGCGGTATCCACATCGCTGAACAGTTCAATGATGGTTTCGGACTCGGAAAAACCCAAGGCGCGAAGCAAGGTGGTTGCCGCAAATTTTCTTCTTCTGTCAATTTTGGCTGTTAACACACCGGTTCTGGATATTGAAAATTCTAACCAAGAACCTCTATATGGCCTAATTTCTGCAGAGTAAAGCCTTCTTCCTGTAATGGGGTCGTCCGCTGCCGAAAAAAACACTCCAGGGGAACGAACCAATTGATTAATGATCACTCTTTCAACCCCGTTTATAATAAAAGTTCCCTTCTCTGTCATTTGGGGGATGTCACCTAAAAACACTTCCTGTTTGGTCCTTTTTCCTGTTTGTTTATTTATTAAAATGGCCTCTATCTTAAGAGGCGCATCGAAAGTTACTCCCTTCATCTTGGCAAGCTCCGGAGTGTATTTTGACTTACCAAATGAATATGACCCGAGTTCCAAAGACCAATTTTTGCCTGTAAAATCCTCAACCGGGGTTATTTCTTCTAATACTTCCTTTATACCATCAGTGAGAAACCATTTGTAAGAATCAAGTTGAATTTTTATTAGGTTGAGCTCCGGGGTCAAGGCAGATGCTTTGCTCCACGACTTACGGGTTTGATTTAATTCAAAAGCTTGTAAAGACATTAGTAGATGGCCTATTTGGACAGCTTTGCTCGATAATATCCTTCTGTATTAGCGAATCAACGAAATGAAGCATACGTTCCCGTACGCCTCTGATATTTCTTATTTAATTATTTATAAGATAGCACAAATCTTACCTCTTCGTCAAGAGGTAAAAAAAATCTCTTGCTTTTCTCTCGTCTTCCTTCATCTGCTCTACCAAGTCTTTAGCTGATTTAAATTTTTTATTACCACGAATCTTTTTGAAAAGTTCTACTGTAATCCATTTATCATATAGATTTCTACTAAAATTCAAAATGTATGTTTCTGCTTGGAATTTTTTTTCGCCAAATGTTTTGGCCTCACCTATAAAGGTCAGTGATTTATATTCTACCCCAGCTATTCTAGCTTTAGAAATATAGATCCCTTCAGGTATTTTTCTAGATAAATTCATATTGGCAGTAGGAAATCCCAACTTTTTCCCTCTAAGATTTGCTTTTCTTACTTTCCCCCAGAATTTTAGACGAAGTCGCAAGCCCTGCTCATACATTTCAGACTCCTTGATCTTTGGACCTTTGATAAAGGTACAGCGGTACTAAAGTTGCCAATGCAACAAGCGCCGATAAATAAAAAACACTGGCAATCCCAAAAATGCCTGCAGAAAAACCATAAACAGATCTGCTGGTAACATTTGCGGTATTTAGGGAAAAAGAATGAATACTAAAAGCCTTATCGAACTTATGCTTTTCGGAAACAGCGTTTGCCATCATAGCACGAATCACAGGTGAGGTTCCTCTTGTAAACACACCTAATACAAAAAGTATTGTAGATACCAGAATCAAATTGTTTATAAATATAAGGCATACAATCAAAACTGCCATAAAAATTTGTGCTATCACCAAAATATTAACATCTCCGAATTGATCTGCCATTCTCCCTAATAAGACTCTTCCAAAAAGATACCCTGCAAAAAATAGAGCGCTCAAAAACCCAACTGATGAAATATCAATCCCTTTTGGTATCAAAAGCAGCGGGATGAAAATAAAAAGTGACGCACTTGCAAATACATCAAACATGCCTGTTAAAACCGCAAAAATAAATCGTTTATTTTTTAATAAGTGGTGTAACCTGACAGCTTGTAAATTTTTCAATGAGTCTTCCTCCTTAAAATTTAAAATCGTCACTTTAGCAAGGATTGCTGTTGAAATAATCCCCAAAACAGCAAACACTAAAGAGGTGGTAAATAAACTGACATTGCCTATCAAAAAAGTTGTGATGCTTACCAAAACTACCCTCCCAATGTCAGAAAAAGCACTAAAGTCCCCAAATTCTTTGGCTCTGTTTTGGTTGGCAATTTTCGCAATTTGGGAATTGGCAAGGGGTATAAACGACCCTGTGGCTATCCCTCCTAAACAACACACTACCAAAAGAGAGATAAAACTGATCGGTGTAGCAAGAACAAGCCAGGCTAAACCATAAAAAAATATAGCAGCAGTCATTACTCTTTTATTACTAAATTTTTCCGCCAAGTGTCCAGAGAAAAGAGATGTGATTATTTGAAAAATGGAAAAAGTTGCGGCAAGTATTCCCAATTCAAATAAATTTATTCTGCCTTGTGTTTGTAAAATAGGCAAAACCAAAAGTAAGGATACTTCCCACCCTTTTATCAAAAAAGCCAGGAGATATAGAATTTTTTTATTCATCAGGGGTTATTTGCAATATTTTGGTTGTGTTCATCCAAGGTTTTAGCATAATATGAATTGCCTTTTGAATCGTGATAATAATAAAGATACGGTATTGACAAATCTGCATCCGCAACTGCCTGAAGAGATGATAAAGACGGGTTTGCAATAGGTGTCGGCGGTAAACCGGAATAAATATAAGTATTGTAATGTGATTCCACCCTTAAATCTTCTTTTGTTAAATGTCTTTTCCACCAGCTTTTTTCTTGGGGCTGGTAACCTGTGGCATATTGTACTGTTGCATCGGCATTAAGCCCCATACCAATTTTTAGTCTTTTTAAAAGAATACTTGCAACCATCCTTCTTGCCTCATACGACCTCGCTTCTCTTTCCACTATTGATGCCAATATGACTCCTTGATCTTCAGATAGTCCCAAAGACTTAATTTTTGTCCGCAGCGCTTCTGTATATTTTTTCTCAAAATTATCCATCATAATTTTTGCAATCTGCTCCGCCGAATAATCTTTTGGGAACAAATAGGTATCAGGAAACATATATCCTTCCTTGGCAATTTTCAAAAATTCTGAATTCTGAATTCTGAATTCTGAATTGAGTTTCTCTGCCATTTCCTCAATTCTCCATCCTTCAAGCAAGGTCACCCAATCGTCTACAGGATTACCTGTGATTGTTTTTAAGATTTCCTCTGCAGACATTGAGGGAGATAATTTAAAAGTACCGGACTGGATTTTATCCGAAAGACCTGATTGTTTAGCAAAAAAAGTAAAGAAAAATGAAGACTTAATCAAACCTTCATCCGATAATTTCTTGGAAACTTCCGAAAAACTCCCACCCTTTGTAATTACAAAAGATTTAGTCTCTTTCTCCGATGACACGGGAGTAAGTTGACTATCCCAAAAACCACGAATTAAAAATACTGCCAAGATAACCAAAACAGCTGATCCAATTATTTTTTTCATAGTATCTTAATGTTTTTTCTCATCCAAATATTCCTGTAAAATGATCGCTGCAGAATATGCATCCGTTATCTTCCTTTTGTTTTTTCCTAATCCGGATTGGATCATATATGCCATAGCTTTCTGGCTTGACAAAGTCTCATCCCACTCCTCTATATCCATACTTTCTTTCTTTAAGAGACTGACAAGTTTCGTAACTTTTTTGCCCACTTTCCCTTCGGGTTTTCCAATAATAACTTTATCAAAATCCGCTGCCTCTTTTTTTATTTTACTGAAGGCGTCTTGAAAATTAGAAGCTTCTAAAACTTTCAGTGGGGCAGCTAGTTCTCCTTCCGAAATTGCAAGGCCAATTTTCTTTAACCCAAAATCTATTCCTAAATATCTCATGAATCAAATAATTTTACCTAAAACCACTAGTCTTTTGAAATTTAACCCTGGAGGAACACAAGTCATCAAAGTTATATACCTTCCCATTTTATCAGGAGGCTTGATGACCGAGGTATCGTTCGGGTTGACCGCCCTAACATCAATAACTTGATAGGTAAATTTTGTCCCTTCCGCCTCAACAATAATTTTATCTGCCTTTTTTAAATCCTGAAGTTTACCAAAAAAAGCAGTCTTCAAAGAAATCAGGGGACTTACGGCAGAGTGACCGGAAATAAAAACATTCCCCCTCTCTCCGGGCAAAGCAGAACCTGGAAGATGTACCAACCCGCGAGTCAAATCATTACTATCTACATCAACCGTAATTTCAGAAAGCTGTAATTTTGGAACATTTATCCTAAACTGTGTGTAGGAAGGGGCTATTTCTCTTTTTACACTGGATACAAAGGCAGGAAAATTATCCTTGCTTTCAATTGACACACCTAATACCGATTGTCCTTTTTGCGGGCTGATCAGAGTAGTTTCCTTATCAAATTTTTGACCTAATTCCCAAACTTCAAAAGACACAATCGGCATGACAACTTGTATTAAAATAAACACTCCAAGAAAAAGAAAACTTAACGATATTATCTTCGGTATGGTAATCATTTCAAACCTACCTCAACCTCCATATTGTGAGAAAGAATCGGCAAACGCTGCAAGAAACTTGGTAAGGCAGGTTTCATTTGAAACTCGGATCCTAACACATTTTCCATGCTTTTAAGTCTTGCTGCCGCTTCATTTATAGTTTTCCCTTTTATTTGATTTTTAATCCAGTCTTTATCAAGTTTAGGCAAAACTTTTGCTCTAAATTTTGCCAAAAATATCAATCTTCCATCAGTTTCAAGTTTGGCAACATCTGCTTGCGTTTCCGTATCCTGCAAATTCAACTCATAGCCTGGCGGAACCTCGGTTGTGACAAGTTTCCCAACAATTCTTTTCAAATCCTTTTCTTCAAAGGCCGTACCCTTAAACCTTGTTGCCATATTAAGTGAAAACTCATTGGCTTGATCATTAACATTTTTGTTATAATCTTTCCTTAAAATTTGTTCTGATAAAGCTTCCTCTAAAATCTTTTTCTCTGGTAATTCTCCTTGTAGCTTTTGTTGAGCCTGTTTCCGCAAGGTTGATGCTAAAGACGCCAGAAGTCTTTTTTGATCCTCACTTGACACAACAGTCACTTCTTTAGAAGTCCCGCCGGAGAAATTACCTTCTGATTTAGCAATTAATTGATCTGTTAGGTGACCTGAAATTGTTAAATCAGTACCAGATGGCAAATTACCATCTGCCCCAATTGCTTGGGCAGTCACTTCTCTATTGGCTCGGCCCCAAGTTCCATCATCAGCAGAACGTGAAGCAATAGTGACTGAAACATCCAAATTAAATCTTTGATTGTTAGCAGCAAAAACTGTTCCTTTTGATAAAGTTACACTTGCATCAGTTTTATTTCTAATGATCACCGTTCCCCTGGCAGGGTCCCCAATTTGTCTTTTGCCGGTGGCACTATCCTTAGCAGTTCCGGAAACTTCTGTTGCAATGATCTGACCCGGGATTATCCTTGCATCTTCCAAAACCTCCTTTTGTTTTGGATCAGCAACAACTTGAGCATTTTTCTCTAAAATTCTTGGCTCAACAAAAACTTTAACTTGTACCTTAACCAGCAGAATATATGCACCAACTAAAACAACAGTCACCCCAATTAAACCTAACAGAATTGTGTGTACTATATAATTCCTTTTGGGAATGAATTTTTTCAATACTGTCAGTTTAAATTTATCCAAAATAGAAGGTTGTGCTGATAAAACTTCTTGTGGCTCAAAATCATCAATTTCCATACTGCTCCCTGAACCTTCCCCATCTAATCCCTCCTCTGGTGATTCTTTGCGTTCCACTTCCTTAATTTGAACTTGTTTAGATACATCCCCCAAAACAAATCCGAAATTGTCACCTTCCGGCGTCTCTTTCTCTAATCTCTCTTTAGGTTCTATTGTTGCTTCTTGAATTTTTTGAAGCAGTTTATCTTTGAAGATAACATGAGTTTGTAGCTCTGTTGCTCCGGCCAGACAAACACTTTTTATCTCCAAAGAATCCTGCAGAATTTCTATTTTAGGAAAGTGTAAAAAAGACAGTTTTGCCATCCAAGCAAAAGACAAAAGCTGACCTTTTAATTTTTCCAGATCTTCCCGATCTAAACCAAAAAGTAAAATTTTTGATGGAAGGGTTTCAATGTCCGTAAAAGTCAGCAGTGCTTTTTCTATATCCGCACCGCAATTATCACCTCTTTCCAAAATTTTCACCCCATCAATCTTGCCAGCTCTTACAACCGTAACAGTCAGATGCTTTCTTTCAAATCCAATCAAAATCGCTGTTTGGGGGATCCCGTCTTGTGTTTCCAAAAGATGGTTTATGGCGGAAGTTGTAGCAACATAAGCCATAGGGGTAAGCTCCAATTCCTTGACTAATCCTCTTAACAGTTTTAAATATTCATCTTTTAAATTATCGTCAGCAAGCCAGGAATGGGGTACTCCAAAAAGGATTTTTTGTGGTTCAATCTGTTTTGTTCCTATAACCGAATCCAAAAGAGAGTCGGCAACAAGTGTGATCTGCTCTGTTCCGGAGTATGATTTATCCGCAGTATCCAAAATTTTTAATTCTTTTCCTTCAATTGTCCAAAGGGCAGCTGTTAATCTTTCAAAGGAAATGTTCAAGGCAAAATAGTACTCAAGTTGTTCTTTTTGTTTTCCAAAGGGTATTGAAGCAGAAATTCTATCAAAAAAACTCATATGGAATAAAGTTATCTTAGCACATATTGGCACTTCGGGGAATGACCTAAGAAGAAACAATCTGGGCTCTGATTCGGCGAATGCCTGCAGATATTGCTTCTTCTTTGGTAATTTTAATTTTTCCAATTGTTCCTGTTTGCTCCACATGGGGACCACCACAAAATTCCAAAGAATAATACCCACCTCTATCTCTTTGGTCTTTGGCCTGTGAATCTATTCCGTAGCCAAGGCCGACACCATAAATACTTACTTTGTCTGCATACTTTTCATCAAAAAGCCCGATGGCATTCATCTTTTTTGCTTCGTCAAGCGGGATAATCATGTGGTCAACCTTTAAATCCTCATCAATTCTTTTGTTAATAATATCTTCTGTTTTTTTAATCTCATCATCTGTCATTTTTTTATCATAAGAAAAATCAAACCTTAATCTTTCACTAGTTATATTAGATCCCTTTTGAAAAACTTCAGGACCTAATACGTCTCTTAAAGCCTGATGCAAAAGATGAGTAGCAGTGTGATATTTGGTAACAACTTCCGAATGATCAGCAAGTCCTCCTTTAAACATTCCGGCAGAAGTATTTCTAGAAAGATCTGCATGCTCATTTCTTAATTTTTCAAATTCCTTATATAAGTCTTCTTTTTGCCCCCATGCATATGCGATACCAAATTTTTTAAGTACATCATCAAAATACGCATCCATAGGTAATCCATATGTCTGATACAAATCAAAGGCGAATTTTGCTGCATTTTCAGGAGAATCTAACCATCCCCCTTGAGTATCATATTTATTAAGTCGCCTATCTATTTCTCTTAAACCAGCACTTAATGATTCCTCAAACTTTTTGACCTCTTGAAATATAATACTATGTATTTTAATTAAATCTTGGTATTCAAAATAATCAGTAGTATCATGGTAAAAAGCAACAATTTTACTCGAGAGATTCGCTAATAAATTTAAGTCATATTTGAAGTATCTTTTGCTTTTTACCGCCGCCCTTCTAATCAGTCTACGTAATACATACCCCTGTAATTTATTATTTGGTAAAACTTCATCTTTTATTAAGAAGGTTGCCGCCTTCATGTGGTCTGCAATTATTCTAAATGCCTGATCAACTTCAGTATTTTCTCCATATTTGTATCCCGAAAATAATTCAAGATTATTGATTACACTTAAAAAAAGATCTGTTTGATAATCATTATCTTTACCATTTATTACTGCCAACATTCTCTCCAACCCCATTCCAGTATCTACATTTTTTTGTGGTAAATCCTCTAAAGTTCCATCTTCTTTTCTATTAAATTCCATAAACACATCATTCCAAACCTCTACCCATTTTGGATTTTTGGGATCAAATTCTTCTGGCGCGGAACCTTCTCCTGTCCAAATAAACATTTCCGTATCAGGACCACATGGACCTGATTTTTCACCAGTAGGCCACCAATTTGCTTCTTTTCCTAAATAAGCAATTCTTTTTTCTGGGATTCCTAGTTCTCTCCATTTCTTTACAGATTCTTCATCACGAGGCGCATCATCATCTCCAGCAAAAACAGATATTGCTAATTTTTCTATTGGAATTTCCAATTCTTTAGTTAAAAATTCAAACGATAATTTTATTGCTTCATCTTTCCAGTAGTCTCCTAATGACCAGTTCCCTAACATTTCAAAAAAAGTATGGTGAGTTGCATCTCCAACTTGTTCAATATCATCAGTTCTTACACACTTTTGCACATCGGCCAATTTATTTCCTTTTGGATGTAGTTTACCCATAAGGTAAGGAATCAGGGGCTGCATGCCTGCACCAGTGAATAAAACTCTCTCTTTACCAACTAATTGTTCTTCATCCGATGGTACCAATGGAGCAGAGGGAATAATGGTATGACCATTATTCTCAAAGAATTTTAGAAATTTCTCTCTTAAAGTTTTCGAATCCATGAGGGTATTATAACGCAACGCGTTACAAGAAGTGTCGGATTATAGCTTAAAGAACTTTTTTGTAGAACCTGCGGTTATTAGGGACTTTTTTCTTTTCTCTTTTAACCACATTCCTCAAAGCCTTAGCTCCAGCTCCCAAAGTGGTAATCAACCCGGATGCGGCCGCCACAGGTTTTTCCAAATCTTCGGCAATTTCCTCCCCAGTTTGCAACACTCTATTTAATCTATCCAAAGCTTTTTTTAAATCTCTTAAAATAAAAAATACCTGGATGCCAGTAATTGTCAGAAAAACCGAAAGTAAAAGCATTAAAAATATTAGAGCTATTTGCAAAAAATCCATAGGTGTCAAACACTATACCAATTATTGCCTTAAAAAAACAGTTCTTTCTATCTTAGTTACCTTCCCGCTTTTCGACGTTGCTGTTATAACCAAATTATTGACATTTTCTGTCAATGTAATCTCCTGAACAAATCTACCGGAAAGATCAACCAGAATTTCTTGATCATTAATTTTTACTTTTGCTTCAGGTTCGGTTCTTCCTGAAACTTGCACTTTTGAAATTGACGTGCTTATCTGATCAGTTGGTGTTGTCACTTCCAAAAAAGGAGCTCCTACTAAAAATCTATATTCAAACCAAAGGTACGCAAAAAAAACTATCACCAATCCTAAAACTAGGGTAGCCAAAAATTTTGCCGGGGTTATTTTAAATTTTCCTCTTTCAACCGGGTTTGAAAAAGAATCCAAAATTTTGGGGGGGTGTTTTTGATCGGAAAATTCTCTTCTGAAAATTGCCAAAAGTTTGACGGAGTCCAATTTCAAAAATTTACCGTAATTTTTAATAAATCCTTGAATAAAAGTTGGTGGTGGAAGTCTTTGATACTCACCTCTTTCCAAAGCTTCCAGAAGTTCTCTTCTTATCTTGGTAGCTTTTTCAACCTCTTCAAGAGTATAAAATTTTTTCTCTCTTTCTTCTTTCAAAACTTGTCCGACAGTTCTCATAACTGAAAAGTCCCCTGTCTTAAAATATTATATGAACCGTAACTTGTAAGTTGTATCAGCGTTGACGGTTGAGATTCTATTCTATCCCCATCCATATAAAAATCAACATTGTCACCAAAATATTGTTTTGCATTATCAATAGTTTCAGATGGTTTTTGTCCTTCAATGTTAGCACTTGGTGCAACTAATGGCCCAACCCTTTTTAATATGTCCAAAAGCCACTCATTTTTAGGCATTCTGAATGCCAGAGAATTTTTACCCCGGTGAAGATAGTTAAATTTCTCATTTTTAACTGGCAAAATTACACTTACAGGATTGGGCCAAACTTTTTCCAAAAATTCTTTTTGTTTTTCAGTTAGTTGAATCCCAAACTTTTTCAAATCTTCAATGGATGGAATAAGTATTATGAATGGTTTATCAGCTGCCCTTTTCCTTAATTGGTATATTCTTTCAACAGTCTCTTGATTTAAAGCAGACCCGACAATTCCATAAATAGTATCTGTAGGGATCACTCCAACTTCTCCCTTTGTTAAAAGATCTGAGATATTTTTATCCATGAAGGAAATTCTAGCTCTTTAATTGTTTTCTTGCCAGAGGAAATTAACTCTCACCGGTAGATGATGATTGGGCAGCAAAGTATTCATCGGCATTTTTGACTAAAACATCCCTAGGCTTGCTACCCTCGCCTACCCCGACAATCCCTGCCATCTCAAGCTCATCGATAATTCTAGCAGCTCTTGCATACCCGACTTTAAGTCTCCTTTGCAGTAATGATGCAGAAGCCCTGTCATATTGACAAACAGTCCTGACTGCCTCCTCGAACAATTCATCCTGATCTCCTTCCCTCCCGCCTCTTCCACCCCATCTGCCTAAAGGCATTTCTGTCACCTCGGCCGTATACTCCGGAGCAATGCCAGTATTCTTAAGATATTTTATTAAATTATTTATTTCTTCATCCTGCACTAAAACTCCTTGAATTCTCATGGGTTTTGAAGCATCAGGAGGTAAAAATAACATATCTCCGCGCCCTAATAATTTTTCCGCTCCCGGCCCATCCAAAATTACCCTTGAATCCACCATGGAAGAAACATTAAAAGCGATCCTGCAAGGAATATTGGCTTTAATCAAACCTGTGATAACATCAACAGAAGGCCTTTGTGTGGCAACCACAAGATGCATACCTGTTGCTCTGGCAAGCTGGGCAATTCTGGTAATTGCATCCTCAATCTCCACAGGCGCAAACATCATCAAATCCGCCAACTCATCAACTATTATTACAATATAAGGTAAAGCCTGGAAGCCGGACAGTTCGTTGTAACCGCTAATATTTCTGACCCCCACAGATTGGAATAATTTATAGCGTCTTTCCATTTCAGCCATGGCCCATTTCAAAGATGACAGGATCTTTTCCGGCTCCGTGATAACCGGTGTTAGCAGGTGGGGAACGCCGTTGTAGTTTGTCAACTCCACCCTTTTTGGATCAATCATAATTATTTTTAACTCATCCGGAGAGTTTCTAAAAAGCAGAGAACCAATAATTGCATTCAAAAGAACTGACTTTCCTGATCCGGTGGTACCAGCCACTAAAACGTGCGGCATCTTATCCAAATCAACAATCATCGGTTTGGAGGAGGTATCGCGTCCCAGCGCAACTGCTAATTTTGATTTGTATTTACCCATCTCATCCGAACCCAAAATTCCTTTAAGCCCCACTATCTCCAAAGATCTATTTGGCACTTCAATCCCAACCAAAGATTTTCCCGGAATTGGAGCTTCAATCCGCACTGTTCCAGTTGGTGTTGCCAAAGCCAAAGCCAAATCGTGTTGCAGATTGGCAATCTTGGAAATTTTGGTCCCTGCTGAAATCTTTAATGCATATTGAGTCACGGCAGGACCTCCATTAACCTCTGCCACATCTGCCTGGATCCCAAACGAATCCAGAGTTTTCTCAATAATATCCGCATTTCTCTTGACATCTCCCCGATCCGCAGCTGACCCAACTTTTTCAGATAACACGGATAAAGGAGGATATTTCCAAACTTGAGCCTTACCCGCCACATTCTGCACCAGCGTATCTACCAAAATACTTTCTTTTTGAATAGGAGGCTGATGTGCTCTGACTGCAGAACGTTCATCCAACCCTGACACCTTAATAGGAATATGCTTTGCCTCAAAAGTTCTTGGTCTTCGGAAGATCGGTTTAATGATCTGTCCGTTTAAAAATTCAAAAATTAAGCCAAATATCTTAAAAATTTGGCCCAGGGATGTATTAAACAAAACCACCAATCCTACCAAAAACGCCAGTATCAAAAGCCCCGCAGCAGCTGGCCTGGTGACAAAGGATTCAAGTTGAGTCCAAATTGTTTGGCCCAAGAATCCGGCCTCTGTAAATCTTACGGGCGAAGTCAAACTGGCGGCAGATAAAATAATCAATATTAAACCAAGCAAAACATTAGTTTGTGCAAATTTCCATTTGGCTCGGCTTAAAACAAATCCGGCAGTTAAAAAGACCAAAGGAGAGAAAATTTTCGTCCAACCGAAAAGATCTGTTAAAAAGCTTCTCCAAAACTCAAGAGTTTGGGAATGGGTTGTTAGCGCAACTGCAGAAAGTATAGATAAAGCAAAAGCAACCAAAGCTCCAACAGCAGTAATGGCTTTTTGTTTCAATCTTAATTTGGGCAATTTATAAATAGAGCGACGTCTTGCCATAATTTATATTATACCACATAATACTATAAGATATTCATCATATCTCTACAACTGTGGGCAGAACCAGCGGTCTCCTTCCTGTTGCATCATAGAAGAATTTTTCCAAACTATCTTCAACCAATTTTCTGACAAAACGCCAGTCTGTATTTTTATGAATATGTTGTGCCAAATTATCCGAAAGCACTCTTTTGGCCTCATCCAAAAGATCCTGTGCAAATTCCTCAAACACAAATCCCCGGGAAATTATGTCAGGATCGCCAGTAAGCTTACCTGTATGTCTATCCAAAGATACAACAACAACAACCACCCCTTCCTCGCTCATTTTTTGTCTGTCTCTTAAAACTATATGTCCAATATCCCCAATCCCTAACCCATCAACATAAACATTTTGTACATCAACCCTGCCATCAAGCTTGACGGTCTCCCTTGATATATTCAATATGTCCCCATCCTCTGCATCAATAATTTGATTTTTCTGATAACCCATTTCTTGTGCCATCTTAGAAAAACTTCTCATATGCCTAAATGTCCCGCCAATAGGCAAAATAAACTTTGGTTTGATAAGATTGACCATTAACCTTAACTCCTCCAGTGCAGCATGACCTGAAACATGTAAATCCGAGAGAACAGCAGAGTAATGGACAGTTACCCCAAGTCTCACGATTGAATCTATTAAAGCATTTTGGGCAGATTCTGTGGAAGGAATAGGGTCTGCAGAAAACACCACGCTATCACCTTCCTTAAGTTTTATTTGCTTGTGTTCTTCATTGGCAGCACGAGATAATGATGAGCCGGATTGACCTTGAGATCCTGCAATTAAAACCAAAACTTTCCCTGCTGCGAAAGAATTTATTTCATCCGGCGCAATGATAATTCCCGGCGGAACATGCAAATATCCCAAATCTCTGGCAACCTGAAAATTCTTTTCAAAAGAGCGCCCCAAAACAGCCACCTTCCTGCCAACTCTTTGAGCGACATTAATCGCCTGCTGCATTCTGGAAACATTTGATGATGTCATTGTCAGAAGCAGTTTGCCCGATGTATCAACTGCTGCTTTCTCGAAAGTATCCTCTATTGATTTTTCCGATTTATTAAAACCCGGTTTATCTACTCTTAAACAATCAATCAAAAGAAACAATACCCCCGCGCTACCCAATCTGGCCACCTCTCCCACATCTGTCACTTGTCCTGAAACAGGAGTCCAATCAATTTTAAAATCTGCCTGATGAATAATCCTGCCAACCGGGGTCTCTATGACAATCCCGGTAGAATCAGGTACTGAATGTGACACCTGATAAAAAGAAATCTTAAACGATCCAAGGTCTAATTTTTGATCAATCTTCATCTCGACAATCTTGTTTCTCGGTAAATCATGCTCTATAAATTTACTCCTAATAAATCCCGCAGTTAATCTTTGAGTATAAATTGGAGCCTGTAAAGCGGGCCAAATATATGGAAGACTCCCAATGTGATCCTCGTGTCCGTGAGTGATAAGGATTCCCCTAATTTTGTCTTTTTTATCTCTCAAATATGAGATATCCGGAATAACCAAATCAACCCCCGGCATGCCTTCATCCGGAAATCCTACCCCACAATCCACAATAATAATGTCATTCCCATATTCGTATACATACATGTTTTTGGTCACATCACCAACTCCACCTAAGGGAATTACTTTTAATGATTGTCCTTTCTGGTTTAATGTAAGTTTTGGTGCAAAAGACTTCATATTAAAAATTTCTAATTTCTAATTTCTAATTTCTAATTTCTAAACAAATCTTAATGACAAAATGTTCTAATTGGTACTTAAGACATTTAATCATTATTTAGATCAATTAGAAATTAGGTCAATTAGGTTAATTTACCCTCCCAAATATTCCCCAAGGTTATCTTGAGAAATTTTAAACGGACCAATCTCTCCTTCCACAATTTTCCTTGCCACTTTGCGGCAAATTTCTTGTAAAGAACGCTCCAAAGACCGAATCCCGCCATCATACCCCAGAGGCCTGATGATTTGTGACCACATACTTTGATCAAAGGATAACATACTCTTTTCTATACCTGCTTCTTCCATTGCTTTTGGTAGAAGATAATCGCGACCGATGGTGGCTTTTTCCTCGTCCGAAAAGATAGGCATTTGAATCGGTTCCAACCGATCCAAAACCGCTGTGGCAATATTTGTGGTATTGTTGGCAGTTGTAATAAATAAAACTTGGGATAAATCATATGGAAAATCCAAATAATGATCCGCAAACGCTTGATTTTGAGCAGGATCCAACAGTTCAACCAAAACACCCATTAAATCAGTTCTATGTTCCTCTGCAACTCTGTCAATCTCATCCAAAAGAATAACCGGATTGCCTACCTTTGATTGCCTGATCGCTTTGATGATCTGACTGGGCTCCGCATCTGCCCTGGCCCTGGATTGACCCCGCAGACTGGCAGGATCTCCTAATCCTCCAAAAGGAATCCTCATAATTGGTCTACCCAAGCTTTCGGCAATGGAGTAGGAAATTGATGTTTTTCCGGTTCCAACTAAACCTATAAACGCCAGGATCGGTGCATGAAAAGAACTCAAATTCCCTTTTTGTTTGTGTAAAATTAAAACAGAAAGATACTCTAAAATTCTATCTTTAACTGATTGTAAACCGTAATGATGACTGTCCAGAATCTGCTTTGCCCTATTAAGATCCAAAATATCCTCACTGTATTTTCCAAAAGGCAACCCAATAACAAAATTAATATAAGCAACCAGTTTTTCAAGTTCCGTACCTGTACCCGGAAAGTACAAAAGATTTAAAAGTTTTTCTTCAACATCTTTTGGCAAACTCGCTTGTGAGATTTTAATTTTTAACTCTTCAATAGTTGAATGGGCAGAATCCATAAGTCCTAGCCACTAGGCCAAAGTAATTGTACTACAGCATAAAGGTTAAAACTATCTTCCAAATCCGCCTCTGCCCGAGCCACTGCGGCCACCTCTTCCACCTCTATCAAAACCGCCTGGCCTTCCGCTTGAAGATCTACCAAAACCCCCTCGTCTTTCTCCACCATACCCTCCTGAAGATCTCCCGCCTCCACCAAATCCTCCTGATCTGTAACTTCCGCCAGCTGATCTTGGTCTATCGCCCCCACCAAATCTGGGTCTGTCACTAAACGATCTTCGCTCATCTGATCTAAACCCGCCTCCTGATCTTGGCCGATTTTCAGATTCAGGCTTCATATCCGCTCCAAAAAGCATAGATAAACCAATCTTTCCTTCCGGCGACACATCTGTGACCCTCACTTTCACTTCCTGACCTTCGGATACAACATCTTCCACTCTTTCCACATGACCTGGAGCCATCTGGGAGATGTGCACTAATCCGTCTTTTCCAGGAGCAATTTCCACAAATGCGCCGAACGCCGCCAACCTGACAACTTTACCGACAAACTCATCTCCAACATTGATCTCTTTAAACATTCCGTTTATTGCTTCAATTGCGAGGTCCACACCCTCACTCTTGACTGCAGAAACCATTACCGTCCCATCATCTTCAATATCAATTTGTGCGCCTGTTTTATTAATTATCGAATTAATAGTTTTTCCGCCTGTTCCAATTAATAATCCAATTTCCTCGGGTTTTATATGCAAAATCTCCACCCTCGGGGCATGAACAGACAAAGGTCCTGCAGCAGGGATGACTTGTTGCATAGCCTCCAAAATCTCCAGTCTGGCTTTTTTACCCATTTGCAGAGCAGTGTCAATGATTTCAAAGGTTAAGCCTGCCAATTTTGTATCCATCTGAATTGCGGTAATGCCGTTTTTAGTCCCGGAGATCTTAAAATCCATCTCTCCGTAAAAATCCTCAACAGCCCTCATATCCGTTACCACCTGTACTTTTTTTTCATTTGAGAAAAGTCCCATGGCAATTCCTGCTACAGGTTCTTCCAAAGGTACTCCCGCATTTAAAAGTGAGAGTGTTGCGCTGCAAACCGATGCTTGAGATGTGGAAGCATTGGCAGCCAGAACTTCCGACACTACCCTTATGGCATAAGGGAATTTATCTTCCGAAGGAACAACCGGCTGTAGTGCTTTTTCAACCAAGGACCCATGCCCGACATCGCGCCTGTTTGGAGCGCCCAATCTTTTAACTTCTCCCACGGAAAACGGATTAATGCTCATATTGTAATAGTGCATAAATCTTTTTTGCCTTTCTCCTTCCATACCGTCCAAAGTTTGCTGCAGGGAAGGGGCACCTAATGTGGCAATAGATAAAACCTGCGTATCTCCTCTTTGGAATAAGGCACTGCCGTGCGTTCTGGGTAAGAGTCCTACTTCCATATTAAGTGGTCTGATTTCATCCATGGCCCTGCCATCCACTCTTTGACCTTTTTGAAGTACTGTCTCATGCAAAATTTCTTTGGCCACCTTGTCAAAAATCCCGGAGATAATTTGTGGAGTTAATTTTTCAGTATATTGAATTATTAGCTCTTTTTTAATTACATCCCCTGTTGCCTCATGCCAAGGATGTTCATTATCAAATAGGGCTTTTTCAATTCGTTCGCGGGTCAAGCTAGTTACCTCAACCAGCAAAGCCTCTTCCAAAGCTTCCTCGAGATGTGACACTTCCTGTTTAGTTTTACCTGCCTCTTTGGTAAATATCTCTATTAAAGCAATGATTTCCTGAGCCTGTTTGTGGGCTTCTTTAATTCCTGCTAAAATAACTTGTTCGTCAACTTGTTTAGCTCCTGTCTCTATCATGACAATTTTTTCTTTACCGGCAGCAACCATTAAATCCATTTCCAGATGTTCTATCTGATCCATGGTGGGATTAACCACCAATGATCCTTCGCGCGCGCCTACTCGCACACCGGCAAGTGGTCCATTCCAAGGCACAGATGAGACAGATAAAGCAGCTGAAGCACCAATTAAACCTAAAACATCAGGGTCATTAAGCTGATCAATTGATAAAACAGTTAAAATTACTTGTACCTCGTTTTTGAAATCTTTGGGAAAAAGCGGGCGGATGGAGCGATCAATCAGTCTACCTGTTAAAACAGCCTCATCTGTAGGTTTAGTTTCTCTTTTGACAAACCTGGAGGAAGAAATTTTTCCACCGGCATAGTGTTTTTCAACATACTCAACAGACAGGGGGAAATAACCCAAATCTTCCGCCAAAGGCTGGGTGGCAACCGTTGCCAAAATTACAGTCTCACCCCAAGACACCAAAACAGCAGCATCTGCCTGCATTGCCAGCTTGCCTGTTTCTAAACGTAATTTACGACCATTAAGATCGATTTCTTTGACAATAATTTTTGACATTAATTTTTGAGGATTTGGAAACTGTGGAAGAGGTAACTAGCGTATATCGTAACGCCTTACGGCTCTTGGTCTATCGTGTATCGTTTTGAATGACGATAAACGATATACAATTAACGATAAACTAATTCTCTCTTTGCAATCCCCAAATCTCTCTTACACAACCATTATAACATAAACGGTTCTTACTTTGTTAATCCTAACTTTTCAATAACTATTGTATACCTTTGCGCATCCTTTTTAAACAAGTACTGCAGCAGTCTTCTTCTTTTGTTAACCATAGATAAAAGGCCACGCCGAGAATGTATGTCGTGTGTGTGTTCTTTTAAATGAGAGGTTAAGTGTTTAATCTGCTCTGTTAAAAGCGCTGCTTGAACTTCCGGAGAACCTGTATCGCCACTCTTGGTGGCAAACTCTTTAATTATTTTCTGCTTAACTTTTGGGTCAAGTGGCATCTTAATCCTTTCTTGAGACAACCTCGGTGCCAAGACGTTGCTCTAAATTAGTTTGCGGGTATTCTAACAGAAATCTTATGATTATGCAAATGGTTACCCCAAAGATGAACCTTTGAAGATTTTGGGGGTCAGCCAATCTGGTTCAGGGGTTTCAGAGATTACTCTTTCTCCTGCAGGTCGCTCCTCCGGTGAAGGCTGTACAGCAGCTTGTGGCGCATGATCCCCTGCATCAATCGGGGAGACAACCGGTGGAGTGGTATATTCTTGAGGCTCGTTTTTCGGCATAGTCATCGCTTCCTTCGGAAGAAGCGCAGACCAATCATAGGCAGGTTGTTGAGAAATTGTTTGTGGTTGAGCAACTTGGGGCTGGGAGGCTTGCAAACCAGGTTTTCTTCCCCCCACACGCAGACATTGTGCAACAGCCATATATGTTTCGGCAGATGCTTTTGCATTAGATAAATTATTTGTAATATCAAAAATTCCCACCAATAAATTGCTGGCTGAATCTGCATCCAAGCTATATCCTAAATCAGCCACCAGATTAGTCATCACCTCTGAAACAGATGAAGCATTTGTATCTACTATATTTGTTTGCCCAAAACTGGTATTGGCACTTTGTGTATCAATGTTTACTGTGTGAACTCCGGAAAAAACCTGGTTGTTGGCCTGATAAATATTGCCTAAAACATTCAAATTTACTGCTCCGATAACGAATATAAGGCCAAAACCGCTCCCTTGGTAACGAGGGACAATTCTGGCCGGTTGGAAAGTCTGGCCGGAAAGAACATGGAAAACCAAATTTAAATTACTACCTTCTGCATACCAGTCCAATTTTTCTAAAGCCGGAACCGTACCATCAGATGCGGCAACGCCTTCCAAAGTAACAGTCAGATTTCCACCTTCTGTTTGCGGTAAGTTATTCTGAATGTGATCAACCCCAAAAAGGTGGGACTGGGAAACTTTTACAGCTGTCTCACTGACAATGGCAACTTCCTTTCCTGCTGCTTCCAAAGTTAAGAATAATGCCAATCCCGCAGCTAATCTGTCCATATCAGCATCCGCCGGGAGAGCAATCAAAATATTTTTGGCAGTTGGGAGCAAATTTTTCAGTTCAACAATTTGTGAATCGTATTTCATTTATATTGAGGCAGTATGGTTGGGATTCTACCATGATTATCCCATAATTGCAAGCTATATCACTCTGAATGATTCCACAACATCACTCACTTGAAAATTAACAGGCGGATCAAACAGCATGCCGCAATCATTTCCTTTTTCCGCCTTTTGCACTTCTTCTTTAACTTTTCTTAAAGACTTCAGTTTAGTCTCACCAATCACTGCACTTTCTCTGACAATCCTAATTTTACGCCCTTTTGCTATCTCCCCCTCTATTATTCTGCATCCTGCAATTCTTTCCCCTTTGCCAAAGGGGAATTCCGCAATAATGTTTGCCCTGCCAAAAACTTCCTCCACCTGACCAACCTTCAGGAGAGCTTCCACCACCTCTTCCATTTCCTCAATCAATTCATAGATAATATTGTAGGTTCTTATCAAAACCTTCTCCGCCTCTGCTAATTTCTGCGCATTTGGGGCAATTTTTACATTAAACCCTAAAACTATTGCTCCTACAGCTGCTGCCAACTTAATATTCTCCTCCCCAATATCGCCTGTGCCGGAAAATATAAAATTCACCACTTCCCCTTCCTCATTAAACTTTTCCAAAGAGGATTGAATTGCCTCCAAAGATCCTTGTTTATCTGCTTTGATAACAAGTTTTAATGTTTTAGGGGCACCCTGCCTTAATTTATCCACCAAAGACTTCACCTCTTTGTCCGCCTCCGCTAAAGCTTTGGAGGGTGACTCTTTGCCTAAAAGTCCCCCCACAGCAGGCACACCCTCCAAACCTAAAACCTCAACAGGAGTTGAAGGACCAGCAGCCTCCAAACTCTTACCGTTAAAATCAAACATTCCCCTTACCTTACCTTTACTGCCCCCTACCATGATTTGATCTCCTTTTCTCAAGGTCCCATCTCTTACCAAAATTGTGGCAATCGGACCTTTAAACTTATCCAAACTGGACTCGATCACAACACCGGAAGCAACCTCTTGCGGATCACCTTTTATGTCGTTTAGCTCTGACACCAGCGTTATCATCTCCAAAAGCTTCGGAATACCCTCACCTGATTTTGCCGATATTGGCACAACCGGCGTATCTCCACCATATTCTTCAACCAGAATTTTCCTGTCGGATAATTGTTTTTTAATCTTTTCCAATTGAACTTTAACATCAATTCCACTCATATCTATTTTGTTTACTGCCACAATCATCGGTACTTTGGCCTCCTGTATATGTTTTATAGCCTCATCTGTTTGCGGCATTATCCCGTCATCTGCCGCCACAACTAATACTGCTATGTCCGCAACTTTGGCACCTCTGGATCGCATTTTTTCAAAAGCCGCATGGCCTGGAGTATCTATAAAGGTTATTAGGTTAGAGGTTGCAGGTTTCAGTGAATTTTTGTCTTTCTGTCCACTGTCACCTGTACCCTGTGCACTAATTTGATATGCTCCAATATGTTGAGTTATTCCACCATGTTCACGAGAAGCTACATTAGTTTTGCGGATAAAATCCAAAAGTGTAGTCTTACCATGATCAACATGGCCTAAAATTGTCACGATAGGTGGACGTGTTACTTCTGTCATTTGTTTACTCCGCAGTAAGAATTATGAATAAAGGATTTTACAGTCTATGTTCATAAGCTTTATTCTTTATTCTTATTGCTTGATTCTTCTTTATCTGCTTTTTCCACATCAGCTTTAACATCTTGAGCAGCTTTCGTATCATCTACTGGGGCTTGTGATCCAACCTGGGGTTGCTCTTTTTGTTCCCCGGTCCCCTCCTTAGTCAAGACTTCGGAGGGTAAACCCTCTTTCACTTCTTTAGGCTTGTCCTCCGAAGCCTTGGCGAAAGAGGGCTCTTCTGCTCCCACAATATCTATTTTCCAACCTGTCAATTTTGCAGCCAGACGGACATTTTGTCCACCTTTTCCAATTGCCAAAGACAGTTGGGTTTGAGGGACAGTCACTGTTGCGACTTTATTTTCTTCATTTAATTTAACCTGAACTTCTTTGGCAGGAGACAGGGCGGATGCTATAAACCTTGCCGGATCATCCGAATATGAAATAATATCAATCTTTTCTTCCCCAAGCTCACTCATTACAGCCTGAACCCTGACACCTTTTTGTCCCACCAAAGAGCCTACAGGATCAACACCCTCTTGGGTTGATACGGCCGCAATTTTTGTCCTTGACCCGGCTTCCCGCGCAATCACTTTTACCTCAACACCACCTGATTGAATTTCCGGCACCTCAAGCGCAAAGAGGGCAGAAACCAAAGCAGGATCTGATCTGGAAACAACCACCTCCGAACCTCTACCGCCTTCTATTATTTCTTTAACTAAAAACTTAAACCTTTGGTTTTGGCTATATATTTCCGTGTGAACTTGTTCTTGAGGAGGAAGTACACCTTCTGCCCTACCCAAATCTACAAAACAGGTATTTCCTTCCTGTCTTTGTATACTGCCGGAAATAACTGTCCCAACTTTGTTTTCATATTCGGAGAGGATGGCATCTCTTTCTGCCTCGTTAAGACGCTGCATGATAACTTGTTTGGCAATTGAGGCTGCAATTCTGGCAAAACCAGGCGGGGTGACATTTTTATCTTTATCAAAAATCCTGATCTCCCCGCTTGCAGGATCTACTTCAGAGGTAAATTCTTCAAAATCTTCAGGCACAGGCTCATTTCTAAGCATTAAATCCTTTTTATAAGCAGCCAAAGCAGCGGCTTTAATTGCTTCTGTAACCACGGAAGGATCTACTCCTTTTTCAGAGGCTATTTGATTAAGTGCTGCTGCAAATTCTGTTCGTGCTTGTGCCATGTTAGTAAATATTACAGATTTTAGGCTACAGGTAACAGCTTTTTTGCGATTAATGTAACCTGCTCACTGTACCCTGTTACCTAAAATAAAAGGTGGGACTAGCCCACCTTTTCGGTCCTTTGGATTATTAACCACAATTATATTACTCTTTTACCAAATTGAAGTCAAGAATTGGAATATGTTATCCTGAGGTTAAGATGAACTTTCTTAAAACCGTCATAAATAGCATTTATTCACCCGAGTTTTACTCTATTGTTTTAACAAAATCTTTTAAAAAAAATTTAAGTTACTTTTTTCTATTAATACTACTTCTAACAATTACTCGCCTAATTACTTTAATCAGTCCATTATTTTTTGAAACCGCCCAAGCATTACAAACTTTTGCTACAGATATAATTGATTGTTATCCAAAAGATTTAAAAGTTAAAATTACTAAGGGACAAGTAACTATTAATGCTGAGGAACCATATTTTATTTCTTCTTGTGAGGGAGATAAAAGTCAAAATCTGGTGGTGATTGATACTAAAACTCCTTATTCTTCAACCAAATTTGATGAATATCAAGTTGCTGCCTGGATAACTAAAGATTCTATTGTTTATAAAAAAAGTGATGTAGAAAGCAGAACATATAGTCTTGCTCAAATTAAAGATTTTAAATTAAATCAGGAAGTTTTAAACTCTTTTTACCAAAAGTTTTCTCCTTATCTTAAATTTGTAGGACCCATGCTATTGTTACTTAGCTTTATTGGCCTTTACCTTGCCTATATCCTCAGATTAATCCACCTGCTTCTCTTAGCTTCATTAATTTGGTTGCTTAGTAAGATCTTCAGACGAACTCTTGGCTTTGGACAATCATATAAAGTAAGTTTATACGCCATTACTTTGGGATTAATTGTTGATTTAGTAGTCAGCCTAACCAGCAGATACACTTACTTTCATGGCTTTCCTTTTATGGTCTCAATATTAACTTTAGGAGTAGTAATAGTGAATTCATTCCTTCCTAAAAAGACTAGTTAGTGTCTCTTGCAAAAAGTGGTAGCGCTGTTAAAAATCCGGCAGACATAAAACTGATTACTGCAATTCCCCCAAATACCATAAGTAACACATTGGAATTTTTGCCTTTAACAAAAGATGCTAATCCTTCCAAACTTTCTCCTCTGGCAATTGCTTCTTCCGAAGCTTCTATAAATTCTTTGACAGTAGGATGGGAGGGACTTAATGCTTCAACCTCTTTAAAGTTCTTAATAGCTTGATTGTAGTATTGATTTCTAAAGTCATCTAAACCCTTTCTCCAATAATTTGTTAGTTTATCCTGCTTATTTTCCACCTTATTTTTTGACATCAAGTTTTTAAGCTCCGATACGTCTCTTAAGAAATTAAAATTACCGGATTGACTTTCAGCCATAAAGGTGGCTATTCCTATCACCTGACCAGACGAGTTAAACCCGGGCCCCCCACTATTACCATGATCTATGGAAGCATCTGTCTGGAGTATAGTTTTACCGGTTACATCCTGTTTCACGGCGCTGATAACTCCTCGGGTAATACTAGGCTTGGTGGAAGTCTTAAAACTGACTGCCGATCGAGGATCCTCCGCTCCTTCCACTAAAGTAGGGTATCCTGCAATAATTATCTCGGAACCCTCTCTTAAATTCTCTGTGTTCCCCAGTTCCAACGCCGGAAATAAGTGATTGGAAGTATCTATTCTTAATAAAGCCACATCAGCTCCTTGTTTATAATTTTTGTTGACAATCGCCTCAAATGAATATCTGTTAGGATAATTAAAATCTAATAACTTAGCAGTATAAGTTGTTCCGGAAGGGATAACAGAATTTAAAACATCACCCTTGCCTAGTTTTTGATAATCTATTTTAGTCGGTTCATTACCCACATTAACATAATATTTCTCATCACTGGTACTCAAAGATATAATCTTTTTCCCGATTAGGTCAAAAATTTCCTCTAACAACCTGTCTAAATAGTGAGGATTAGAATTGATTTCTTTCGCAAAATCGTCCACTTGACTTTGTGTGGGTAATTGACCTTTTGATAGATAGATTCCCCTAATTAAATCATCAGTAAAAAGTTTACTCCCCATATTTAAAAGATTGATTACCAAACCTTCTTCGGGATAGATTTTCACTACATGACCATTGGTTGCCACCACCCCTCCCTCGTTAACAATCAAACCAGAGCCTTTTGACGAACCACAAAATTGATATTGAGGTTTTGAAAGAAGGGATAAATTGGGTTGAAGATTGATAATATCCAAACAATAAACATAGACAATATTGGCAATGGAAGGTCTAACAAGATCAACCAACTCAACTGTTGTCAGATCCGCTGGTAGTTGCGAGATTCCTTTTACTTGTTCTGAGTTTGGCAAGTTATTAAAAGAAAAGCTTTGCAGTAAGTTATCTAAATATGATTGATCATAACCCAATTTTGGGACTCTCTTCTCAAGAGTAACAAATCTATTACCCTCTTTGACAATCAGCTTCTCAAAATACACATCCTGGTCAATAACTTGTTCTTTATACGTTATAAGTGAGGCAGGTTTTTCTTTCAATGAAACAGGTTCAATTTTAGTAGGGGTTACCGTAGATGATTTTACTATTTCATCAGTTAAAATGTTTAAATCTTTTTCGCTTTCTCCTTCTATAATATCCAACCTCGCAGCACCATATTCTTTATTTAGATTAAAGATCACTCTGGGGCCAAAAGTGCTGGTGGTCCAATACCTTTTATCATAAGAAATCCTGTAAAAAGTTTTCGGCGAGGTAAATTCAACAGTATTTTGCAAAATATAAGTTGTTTGTTCGGCTGCTTTGGAATGGTAAATCTGGGGACGCTGTGAGAGAATAACCACATCTACCATAACACTTAACAGACCAACGATTAAAAATAATGAAGCCAGAATTTTCCGTTTTTGTTTAATGAAATCTGCTATGTTCGACAATCTCTTCATGGGAGTTGTAATCACAATAGTCAGGTTCGCCAGACTTTGTCAACTATTCGAAAATCAGAGGACTTAAAACCAGCCTTTTTTCCTGCTTGCCTCGCCGCCAGGCGGGGAGGCTAAATTTTTTAGTTCTTCGTAAAGTTGTTTTTCTTGTTTTGAAGGATTTTGTGGCACATTAAGGTTTACCCTGACATAATGATCACCGTGAGATGAACTTCCCAAACGCGGGGCGCCTTTTCCTTTAAGTTTTACCAAAGATCCTGGTTGAGTGCCTGGAGGGACTTTTACCTTAACTTTCCCTTGTACTGTTTCCACCTCAAACACATCTCCTAAAACCAATTGTGGAATATTTATGGTAATTTCAGAAAATACATCTGCTCCTTCTCTTAAAAATTGCGGATTTCTTCCTACATTAAACACAATATCCAAATCCCCAAATCTCATTTTGGTTCCGTTATCAACCCCTGCAGGAACCTTAATCTTCATCCTTTTTCTCTCTAATCTGCCTGCTTGATTTCTTGATTCTATCTCAACTTCTTTCTCAACCCCTTTTATAGCCTCATCAAATTTTAAATTTAATTGATATGTTGGCCTTCTTCTCATTTGAGCACCAAACCCACCACCAAAAATTTGTTCAAATAACTCAAACGGATCTTCAAATCCTCCGAAATCAAATTGGATATTGGGCCCGCCCTGAGCGGAGCCGAAGGGGTTACCACCACCTGTTGACCAACTATATTGCTGCCATCCACCGCCAAAGGGATTTCCACCTGCTCCAGCTCCTCGATCGAATGCAGCATGACCAAACTGATCATAAGCTCCTTTTTTTTGCGGATCAGATAGGACCTGGTACGCTTCACCAATTTCCTTAAACCTTTCCGCAGCACCAGCAGATTTGTCCACATCAGGATGATGTTTTCTGGCCAGTTTTCTGTAAGCAGATTTAATTTCATCTACCGAGGCACTTTTATTAACTCCTAAAATTTCATAATAATCACGTTTAGCCATAATCGAATTATATCAACTTATCGAAACTGAGAGCGGAAGGAGGCTGCCCCCGAGCGCAGTGAGTCCTAGACGAGCGAAGCGAGCGTATCCGAGGCGATTAGTCGCAGGACGCTTGCGTTGATGAGCAAGCGAGCGGGGTTGCCGACTGGAGCGTTACTCCGATTTTTTCTCCTCTTCTACTGCGTCAGCAGAAGCTTCGCTCACTACTTCACCTTCAACAGCCTCATCCTTCGCTGGAGCTTCGGATGACGAATCCTCTGTTTTTGGAGCTTCCTCGGTTTGTCCTGCTGTACCCTGTCCACTGTCACCTGTACCCTGGTCTTTGTACATTGCAGAACCTACTTTTTGCAAAACTTCCCCCAGCGCATCACCTTTGGTCTTAATATCATCAACATTATCTCCTTTTAATGCATCTTTAAGCTCATTTAACTTTTGCTCCACCTCTGTTCTAACATCAGCTGGCACTTTATCCCCTTGTTCTTTTAAGGTTTTTTCTGTTTGATAAACTAAACTATCTGCTATATTTCTTACTTCAATTCCCTCTTTTTTCTTTTTATCCTCTTCTGCATGAGCTTCTGCTTCTTTGGTCATTTTCTCCACTTCTGCCTTATCCAAACCTGTTGAACCTGTGATGGTTATTTTTTGCTCTTTGCCTGTGGCTTTATCTTTGGCAGACACATTTAAAATACCATTGGCATCAATATCAAAAGTGACTTCAATTTGTGGAACTCCTCTTGGTGCAGGCGGAATCCCATCTAAAACAAATCTTCCCAAAGATTTGTTGTCAGCTGCCATTTCCCTCTCACCCTGCAGCACATTAATCTCCACAGCAGGCTGGTTATCAGCTGCTGTTGAGAAAACTTCTGATTTGGAAGAGGGAATTGTGGTATTTCTGTTAATAAGAGGCGTTCTAACTCCACCCAAAGTTTCAATTCCCAAAGTCAAAGGTGTAACATCCAAAAGCAAAACATCTTTGACTTCCCCACCCAAAACTCCACCTTGTATTGCTGCCCCCACAGCCACCACCTCATCAGGATTAATACCCTTGTGTGGCTCTTTGCCAAAATATTCCTGCACAGCCTTCTGCACTGCAGGCATCCTGGTCATTCCACCAACCAAAACCACTTCATCAATTTTTCCTGGCTCAAGCTTTGCATCTTTAAGGCATGCCTTAACTGCATTAAAGGATTTATCAATTAAAGATTTAACCAATCCCTCCAGCTTGGCTCGGGAAAGTTTCATCTCCAAATGCTTAGGCCCTGATGAATCAGCAGTCACAAATGGTATGGAAATTGCAGCCTCCATTGAGGAAGAAAGCTCAATTTTGGCTTTTTCAGCAGCATCTCTTAATCTTTGCAAAGCTTGTCTGTCTCCTTTAAGATCAATGCCTTGTTCTTTTTTAAATTCTTCTGCTAAATAATCTAAAATAACCTGATCAAAATCATCTCCACCCAAATGTGTGTCGCCATTAGTTGATTTCACTTCAATTACTCCATCCCCCAGTTCCAAAATGGAGATATCAAAAGTTCCGCCGCCCAGATCATAAACAGCAATGGTGTGAGCGTGAGATTTATCAAGTCCGTAAGCCAGCGCAGCAGCTGTTGGTTCATTGATAATTCTTTGCACATTAAGCCCAGCTATTTCTCCAGCTTGTTTGGTGGCTTGTCTTTGAGCATCATCAAAATATGCAGGAACAGTAATTACTGCATCTGTCACTTTTTCTCCTAAATAACTCTCTGCATCAGTCTTAATTTTTTGTAAAATTTGAGCAGAAATTTCTTGTGGAGTATACTCATGACCTTCCACCTCCACAACAGCCATGCCATTTTTGCCTTCTTTAATAGCATATGGAAGCCATTTAATATCTCTTTGAACCTCGGCATCTTTGAATTTTCTACCCATTAATCTTTTAATGGAAAAAATCGTTTCTTTGGGATTAACCACAGCCTGGCGTTTGGCCACCCTACCCACAATATTTTTGGTGGGATTAACAACTGATGGGATAATATTTTCCCCTTCAGCAGAATGGATGACTTTGGGTTTACCACCCTCCATCACCGCCACTGCTGAATTTGTTGTACCTAAATCTATTCCCACAATTTTAGCCATATTAGTTTGTACTTCCTTCAGATCCTTCGTTCTCTGTCATTCTGGCTTGTCCAGAATCTTCCATACTAGATCCTTCGTCGCTGTTTCGCTCCTCAGGATGATTGTCTTGCTTCCGCCCGACAATCACTTGTGCTGGTCTTAAAACTTTTCCATTTAAATTATAACCTTTTCTGACTACTTCTATTATTTTATTATCTTCCCCATCCTTTGTGTCAACTGCCTCATGAAGGCTTGGATCAAATACGGAGCCTGTCCCGAGCGAAGTCGAGGGATCTGCTGATATTTCATCCAACCCTTCAGATTGTAAAACCTGGTTTAACTCTTTAACAGCCAGCTCAACTCCTCTAAACCAGTCCTTCGACTCACTTCGCTCGCTCAGGATAGGTCGACCACGGTCGACTACCTGTTCTAAATGATCCAATACTGGTAAAAGTCTTTTCACCAATTCTGCTCCCATAAAAGAAGTTAGCTCTGATCTTCCTTCAGATACTCTTTTTTCCAAATTATGATAATCAGCTACTGCTCTTTTTAACTGAGCCTCGAGCTCTTTATTTTTCCCTATAATTTCATTTATTCGATCGTTCGCTTTTTTACCCATAGTACAAAATTTATAATTAATTTAAGAATTCTAAATTCTACACCATTCTGAACTCTAAACTCTGAATTCTACATTCGTCCAGCCTCCACTAATAAATCCCTGACATATTTTATGTAAGGCAAAACCATAGCAAAATTCATCCTGGCAGGGCCAATCACTCCCACCACACCTTCTTTTGGTTCTGCCTCATATCTTGTAAAAACAAACCCTGTGGGACGCAAATCCTCAAACCCCAATTCCTCCCCAAAAAGTATATGGATCGGATCAGCACCAACAGCCTTCCCTATAATCTCTTTTAACCTTGGGTTCTCATCAAACAAAGACAAAACAAACCTGGTGACATCAATGTCATAAAACTCCGGCCAATCCAAAATATTGGCAGCACCCGCAAAGTAGATCTGACCTTCATTATCTGTTGCCAAACCCAACATATCACACCTATCTGCCAAAGCTTTCACCGCCTCTTGCAGTAACCTTTCTTTTTTATACCTTTCCTGCCAAAGCTTTTCTTTAATGGAAACCTCCGCAGTAACAGGCAGTTGTTTTTCATTCATCAGTTCCTGTATATAAACCCTAAAACCCAAAGAGGTGGGTGTCCTTCCTGCAGAAGTATGGAGTTGGCGTAAGAAACCTGCCTCTGTCAGTTTTCCCATCTCAATCCGAATGGTGGCAGGGGAGACACGAAGATCATACTTTCGCTCAATAACTTCAGACCCAACAGGTTCAGCCGACTCAATATATTCTTCCACTATTGCTTTTAAAAGTGCCCGTTGTCTTTCAGATAAATCAACCATAAGATTAGCACTAATCTACCATGACTGCTAATCTTTGTCAAGGGTCGAATTTTCGACCCGCAGATCATGAGTGAGCGCGAAATTTATTGAATTATATTCAAAGTTGATAACAACTGTTCCCCCAAATCATCAAAACTGGTAAAGATCAGATAATGTTTGTTGTTTTTATCAAACTCAATAATGCGGTTCTTACCCAACTTAGAGGTATATGTTGCATCCAACCCTATCAGCCCACTTGATTCCAAATACCACTCATATCCTTCATTCCCCCCATAAAGAATTAAAATAGGCTTAGTGAGCACCTTTTTGACTGTTATATTTGCAGAAGATGTAGCATTTTTCTCCCTTATTAAATCAACAATTTCTTTTAAAGATTTGCCTTTTATGATTGGATTGTTTTTATCAACAATATCCAAAGCTAAAGTTGAAGCAGCAGAGGTTATTTGCAGTGTGGCTGAGGAGTAAGCCTGAGGTAAGACAGGTGTTAGTTTGGAGCCTGAAGGATATTTAATCTGAAATCCATAAATGTTTGTAAGAACTGTCCAGTTTAAAGTTACATCAGGTTTTGGTGATGGCAGGGGAGAAAGGATATTTTGTTTCAGTTGAGCAGCTGGGCTTGGATAAGGTGTATTAGATACTGTTTTTTTAGAAATGTTTTTTTGAGAAATTATCACCATCAAAGCCAAAAACAATACAAAAGACAAACCAAGTAGTATTATTCCTGTTAACCTGGTTGGTGATTGATTTAACCACTGCCATACAGCTCTGAACCCACCCTTGTTATTGATATTTTCAGCTAACTTATTAGGATCCATGAATATTTACTGGAAATTGCCAAATCTCACCCTCCGGACAAGAAATAATAGATGGAAATGAATAAGTTCCCCACCCCCCGCTCTTAGACTTCGTTGTATCATCCATTAGCCTGAGTGCTTCTTCTGGATCAAAGGTCAGCCCAAAGGGTAAATGATTTGCATATTCCAAAGGAATCCTCTGTTCTGGGATTACATCTCTTTTGTATAGTGCAACAGTTTTATCAGATGTAAGATATCCCCAAGGAGAGACGTCCACAAAAGGTGAGTCTTTTACTTCGCTTTGGCGATTCTTAGGAACCATCCAAAACCCGTAACTACTCCTGTAAAAATAATGGTGCATCCTTTGAGGAGGATTTTCTTTGAACCGCTCAGGTAGCCTATCAGGGTCATCAGGTACTTTTATTAAGTGACTAGTCCCGCCGAGGTTATAGAAGTGCCAGAACAATTCATCCGGATAATCTGGTGGGAAATACCCTCTCGTTAGGCTGGTATATCCAATAAATCTGTCGTATTGAGGAGCAACAGGAGAGAAATCACGCATATAAGCTATTTTAAGGGGAAGCTTTGTGACTGTTTTTGGAACATCAATTTCATATCCGACACTAAACCATGGTGGTATTACTAATAAAGCATCTATTGCAATATTATGAAGCCACTCTTTTGGTACATCCTTATTTTCATCAAAAAGATCTGCCAATTCTGGATCATCCGGATTAGGGTTTACATAATTAGGATAGGGGTTTCCGGCAGGGGAGTTATATAATAACCTAAGAGGGTCTGCTGGAAGAAGAGGCTGCATAACATGACTGGCTCTAATAAAATTTTGTAAGTGTCTACATTCACGAACAAAAATAACGGCAGCTAGCGGCTTATCTTGAGGAAGGGATATCAGGTTGCTAGCAGGGGTGGTTTGCATAAGAGATGGCGGTGGTTCAGGGGCAACTGGTGCCGGTGCCCAGCATGATCCAGTAAAACCCTGTACACCAGGTAATGAGGATAGGGTAAACTGTGTCACTTTTACTCCTGTAAAGTTTTGAATCAGCAGCAGGATTAACCAGGCTATAGTCAGGAATAATATTCCCAATAGTCCCCAGGTGACTGTTTGATGGGCAGCTTGAACAGCTTTAGCCTCACCCGCGGAGATTAAATACTTAATTCCAGCAAATACTAAAACTACCAGCAATGCTGTATACCCCAGAGGGACAGCCACACAAACTATTCTGGCAAATATATACTCAATCAGGGGTATCCCGGCTGGTCCCCCTCCCCCTGCTTGGGCAAAAACAGGGGCTGGGTGAAGAAAAAGCATGATTGCTGTGAAAGCAAACAGAGCCTTTAGGTAAAAGGACATTAACTTAATCATAGTATTTTAATTAAGTAACAGTCAATTTATAATAAAACAGTATGAAAGGAATTTATTGTTTTCTTTACGGTTTTTCTTTTAATGAGTTTGGTAGAGAATATTATTCCCAAGTTTCCCCGTTTGCCTTGGGATATTAACCTTGATAAAAAGGGTGTTTTTATTAAAATCCCATTTTTCTCAGCTCTGGTCATAAGTTTTTTGCTAATTCTTTTATATCCTAAACTGTTAGAATAAAGGTATGCAAAAAGGGCAAATACTGATTTGGATAATAGTTGGGGCTTTAATAATACTAATTGCTGGTGGAGCATATTTTCTGGGTAGATCCACTTCTCCAAAACCCGCAGCTAATCCAGTGGTAACTTCCCCCGCTTCGACTCATCGAGGCGAGCAAACCCCACAACCTACCTCATTTCCTGTACAAAACGAGAAAACTTTTTGTAGTAACAACCTAAATTTCTGCGTAAAAATTCCAGCGGACTGGGAAGCTGAAGAGGGTCTTAATCCACAAGGCGGAACGCAGTATGTGGTCACTATTAAAGATCAAAGCAACCAGAATAATTCAATATGGATAACAAAGCTTGACAGAGTATTTGGTTCAACTGTAAAACAAGCAGCAGATTATTATCTTAAGCCTTTCATTCCAGAGATTGTACAAGGAACTGTTCGCAGAAACGTATCCACAATAAATGGCCAAAATGAGTTACTCATATTCCCATCCCCTTCGCCAGACCCTCGTACAGTTGCATATTCTTACGGGGTACTTTTTGTCCAACCTGAACTTAACTCCGATATTTTTAGCTTAAGTGCGGGATCTGCGCCTAATGCGGGAGAATTAGTAGGAGATACTTTATTAAAAGTTGCTTCATCACTGAAGATTTCAAAATAATTTACACTGCCAAGTCTTTACCGTGATACTCTCTCAAAGCTTTACCTTTAAAAGTAAGTACTGACAAAACTGCCAGCACTCCTATGCCACCCACCACCACAGAGGCTGGACCGCCAATTACTTTGGCCAAAAATCCAGCTTCCATATCCCCCAGCTGTGGCCCGCCCTGAAAGAAAATCCTCATCACAGAGGCCATCCTGCCCCTTAAATGATCCGGAGTAATCATTTGTCTGATGGTATTTCTGATAATAGTGGAGACCATATCTCCAAAACCAAGCATGATTAAAAATAATATGGAAAGAGGGAAAATTTTAGATAAACCAAACCCAATTGTGGCTAATCCATATACAGTGAGCGCCCCAATAATTACCTTGCCTTGATGTTTGATCTTGTGATGTAAAGCAGAAACTAAAAGCCCTGCCAATACCCCGCCTATGGCTGGAGCAGAGTATAAAAGCCCCAAACCTTTTGGGCCAACATGCAAAACATCCTGGGCAAAAACAGGCATTAAAATAGTGGCTGTACCAAAAAAAGTAGCGCTAAAATCCAAAATCATGGTGTTATAAAGAATGGGGGTTTTGACCACAAATTTTATCCCTTCCATAATGGATGCTAAACTAAATTCCACCTCCCCAGCATCATGTTTTTGCAAAGAAACATTTAAAGTAAACAGTGTTCCTATAAAAAATAAGAAAGATAAGGCATTAAGAAAATACACTGCTGATATTCCCACTCCCCCAATCAAAAATCCCGCCACGGCGGGACCAATCATGGTGGCTCCCTGAAACTGCAAAACATTTAAAGAAACTGCATTCATAAAATATTGTTTTGGCACAAGATGGGGCAACACGCTTTGCCTGGCCGGGATGGAAAATGATTGTGAAGTTGCAACCAACACTAAAATACCATAAATCATTAGAGGGTTAATAAGATGAAAAACAGTCATGGCAAAAAGAATGATTGCCAAAATTAACTGAGCAGCTTGTGCAAAAATTAACAACTTTTTCCTGTCAACTTTATCAGCCACCAATCCTCCGACTAAGGAAAAAGCAATTATTGGTAAAAAATTGGCCAGACCAATCAGTCCCAAAGATGCAGGATTTCGGGTTAGTTCATAAACTTGCCAGGCAACTGCCACTGTCTGCATCTGGTTACCAATCTCTGAAATAAATGCCCCAAATAGATAACTTCTAAAGTGGGTTACCTTAAGGACTATAAAAGGAGAAATTTTAGGTCTCATAACTTAATTTTTAAGTATACCTAATCTGTAGTATCATTAGCTACATGAAAGTCTTGCTGCATGGTAATAATGCAAAAAATATAGCAGGGTTGATACAAAGTTTAGGATTTGAGATAGTAACCGAAAATCCGGATGTGGTAATAAGTTATGGCGGGGATGGGACTCTGCTTTCTTCGGAGAAAAAATATCCAGGTGTGCCAAAACTTCCGATAAGAGATAGCTTAATTTGCAAAAAATGTTTAAACCATGAGGATAAAGTTATACTTAAAAAGTTACTGGAGAAGGAATTACAACTCAAAGAATATAAAAAGCTTCACACAAGTGTGTATGGTAAGGCTCTTCTTGCATTAAATGATTTTGTTGTCCGTAATAAAGAACCAATACATACAATCCGCTTTAAAACATTACAAGATGATACCCCTGGAGAAATTTACATAGGAGATGGTATTGTCGTATCTACACCCTTTGGTTCAACAGGTTATTTTAAAAGTATTACCGGTGAATCTTTTAGCGACGGTTTTGCTCTGGCATTTAATAATACAACCAAAAAGACAGCACCAATATATCTAAATCAAGATGAGTATGATAAAGCAGACGGATTTGACAAAATTGGCTTCCAGCTAGTCAGAGGAAAAGCCACACTCACTTTTGATAATAGTCCTGATGTTTTCTCTATTTCAGAAGGCACAACTTTAGAGTTTAAACTTTCTGACCAAGTTGCCAAAATTTATGAAGACACTTCCTTACGCTGCCCCAACTGTAAAGTGATTAGAGGTTAAACTACAGCAGATTCTAAAAATTTTAACTGCTTTTTGGAAGTATCAAAAGAAACTTTTATACCTATTGGCATGGGGATATTGACTGTAAAGTGCCCAAAATCCAAATTGGCCATGATGGGGAATCTGTAATCTTTTAAAACATCCAAAATCATCTCTTTGGCAGTTGGTTCAATTATTTCTGTCTCCATTGCAGGCTTGATATATTTCAATTTACCAATCAACATTCCATGAATCTTTTCCAAAATCCCCATATTTTTAAGCTGGTAAAGATACTGGTAAATATCAGTCAGTTCTACTCCCACTTCCTCCCAAAATAATATGCTCCCCTCAAATACCTCCGGCCTGGGAAAATAGTGCGAACCTGCAAGCACTGAAATTCTCTCCAATATCCCTCCAATTAAATGACCTTCCGCCTTCCCTGTTTTCCATTCTTCCCATTCAGTTACTGGTTTAATGATTCCAGGTGCTTCATTTCTTGTTAAAAATTTTAAAAAAAACTCCTGATCTAACTTGGGCCAATCCTGCTGTCCTTCTTTCAACTCCCTACCCATCCCAAATGTCACATCATCCATATGAAATCCCACCATGCCAATTTTTGCAAAAATTGCCAAATGGTATGCTGTTACATCCGACATACCTATAAATGGTTTTGGATTTTGAGCAATCAGCGGGTAGTCAAGATGTTCTAAAATAGATATTGCAGAATAGCCACCGGTTTGAGCTATGATGGCTTTGATTTTTTTATCAGCAAACATATTATTGATATCCCAAGCCACTTCTTTGGGTGTGCCTGCCATCCACCAGCGAGTCTGACTTATTGTTTTCCCCTCCTTGATCTTAAAACCCATCTCCTCAATTAGTTTTTTCCCACGTTCATAGTTTTCTTTAAAAGACGGTAATACAGGCAGAGATGAAGCAACAATTCCAATAGTATCTCCAATATTAAGTTTGGGAGGTTTAATGATTTTCATGTTTGTATTCTAACAAAAATCCCGCACCATGAGGTGCGGGATTAAAATAATTACCAGATCCTTCGTCGCCTTAATGGCTCCTCGGGATGACGCAAAGCGTCACTTTCCACACGCTTTACAATCCTGCATGTGTGTCGCAGCTATGTAGACAGCTGATACACCAACCAAAATGTACACTAACTTTTCAACTGTTGGCCAAGCACCCAACACAGTGTTAACCAGGTTAAAATTAAACAAAGCCCAAAGGCCCCAGTTCAAACCACCAACCACCAACAGGGTAAAGGCTACCATATGAAGTGTTTTCATTTTATTAAATCACCTCCTTCTTTGTCCCGCGAAGTCTTGACGAAGTGGGACTACTTCCAGTTTACTCACAAAGTAGTTATTTAATCAAGAGAGGTTTATAATTATTTTTCACTATATTCTCGATCGAGAATTTGTTGGATAAAGTTTAGCTTCAATTCTTTCTAGAATAGATCTACTTCTTTTTATGGCTTTCTTTTCTTCATCAGTCAATTCCCTGTTTTGTCTTCTATCTTCATACAACTTCATATATTTCTTCCCTTCTTGTACAAACTTTTTTCTCTCGCTTTCCCTAAGTAAATGCCGAGGATCTACCTCCCACCGAAAAATAGCAAGAGGTTTGTCGATAAAACCAAGTTTATAACGCTCACTAATCCTGTTCCACATCTCTGTATCTTCGTGAATTTTCAGATTTTCATTAAACGAACCCATCTTTTCAAAAATTGACTTTCTAACCATAACCGATGATGAGTGAATTGGGACTTTATCTATGAACCCAGGTAGATTAAACATATTTCTAGGTGGTTGATAACTAAACCTTGTCTTCTTACGCCTTCTTCCTCTCACCTGAATATACTGATCTGTGTACACCAATGGAATATTTGGGTGAAATTTTAAATAGGCAAGTTGAGCCTTTAAAATTCCCGGCAGCCAAATATCATCAGAGTCTAAAAACGCTATATATCTACCTCTAGCGTTTTTAATGCCGGCATTTCTGGCACTGGCTACCCCACCATTTTCTTTATTAATAATCCTGACAGGTAACTTTAAAGACTTTATGTACTCTGCTGTTTTGTCTGTAGAACCATCATCCACAACGATCACTTCATAATTTTTAGGCTCTTGCTGTAACACGCTTTGAATAGCTTCCAAAACTATATTTTTACGATTGTAGGTTGGTATCACTACGCTTATTAATGGGTTCATAGAGGTATTATCTGTCTCTTTGAACCTAAAAGCAACTATTGACAAACCTAAGGAATATGTTATGATATCCTCATGCAATTAAGCAATATTCTAGACAAAAAATTTATAGGCACTGATGAACTTAGGAGGAAATTATCAGATATCCTGAAAAACCTACCCAAAGATGGCGTGATTATCATAGCCCAACATGGTAAACCAAAAGCAGCTCTACTTGATATTAATACTTACCTAAAAATTCATCAACGAATTGAACGCCGCACTACCCAAACTTACCGTTAAACTGCTTTAATGATTTAAATCATTATAGTCTTCCGAATGTTAAGGATTTCTCAATTATTTCTTCTAAAATAGGGCTCTTTATCTTGAGATAAGTTTTCCTACTTTCATTAGCCTTCGCTGCCGCAAGCTTTTTCGCCTTAGCATATTTTTGGGCATCTTGAGGGTGCGTTCTTAAATAATCCCGCAATTTAATTGCCTTAATCCACTCATCACTCTCGGGAAAAGTCACATGAACATGATAGGTTCTTACTTCTTCCGCGGGATCAGGCAAAGAGATCCGATGGAACAAACGCTCATCCGAACCACCTTCAGGTTCATATTCATAACCCAATCCCTGTAATTTTTTCGATAAAACCTTCATTTGATTTTTCTGTGTGGCAATATAAATATCAATTATCCCCTTACCGCCTAAACCTAAAACCGCAGTACTGCCAACATGTTCAATACGATCACTACTTCCCAAAACCTTTTTTATCCTGCTTTTTTCTTTTTCAAAAAGTTCAGGGAAAATTGGATTGTAAGCCTTAAAAACGTATTTTTTCATTTAACTTTTCAAAATACTTAAAAATGCTTCTTGGGGAATTTCTACACGGCCTACCATCTTCATCTTCTTTTTACCTTTTTTCTGCTTCTCTAGCAGCTTATCTTTTCTGGTTCTATCTCCACCATATAATTTGGCTGTGACATCTTTTCTAAAGGGAGAAAGCGTTTCTCTGGCAATAATTGTTCCACCAATTGCTGCCTGTATTGCTATTGCAAAATTTTGCCTGGGGAGTACCTCTTTTAATTTTTCCACCATCAGCCGACCGGCGGATTCTGCCTTTTCCTTAATTATGATCATGGAAAGCGCATCAACCTTCTCTCCTCCCACCAAAATATCAACCCGTACACAATCCGCCTCCCGAAATTCCAAAAACTCCCAATCCAACGATGCAAAACCAGAAGAAACTGATTTTAATCTGTCGTAAAAATTAGTCACCATTTCAGAAAGCGGCATTTCATAGGACATCTCCACCTGAAGCCCGAAATGCTGCATGTTTAAAAATCTGCCTCTTTTATCTTGTATTAACTCCATGACAGACCCAATATAATTTTGGGGCACAAAAATTCTCAATTTCACCCATGGCTCTTTCAAATCGGTTATGTTTTCTCCCTGGGGCAACTCCGAAGGAGAGGTAATCGGCTGGTTATTTAAAAGATACTCAACTGAAGGAACTGTTACCATAAGATCAACATTAAATTCTCCTGATAGTCTTTCCTGAACAACTTCCGCATGTAACAGTCCTAAAAATCCACATCGAAATCCCGCACCTAAAGCTTGTGATTGCTCCGGTATATATGAAAAAGCAGGATCCGTTAATCTAAACTTGGCAAGAGCATCTTTCAGTTCAAAGTATTTGTCAGCATCTATGGGAAAAAGTCCAACAAAGACCATAGGTTTAACCTCTTTATATCCTGGCAAGGGCTCCACCTCAAATGTGGAACTGATGGTATCTCCCACCCGCACCAGATCAGGTTCTTTGATGCCGGTGGCAATATAACCTATTTCCCCGCTTTTTAATCCCTCGTTAACGGTTAGCTGCGGCACAAAAAATCCTGTTTCCAGGATATGCCCTGCTGCCTGCGTTCGCAAAAAGGATATTTTACTGTTTACTGGTGGTGTTTGCCCCTCAACAATCCTCACTTGGGCAATAACACCTTTAAACGAATCAAAGAACGAATCAAAGATTAAAGCTCTCAATGGTTTGTCTGTCTCGGATTTGGGAGCAGGAATTCTTTCCACGATAGCTTGTAAAAGTTTATCCACTCCCTGACCGGTTTTTCCGGAAACGAGTAATATTTCCGATTCTGAAAATCCAAAAGTATCTGTCAATGCTTTGGTTGATTTTTGGACATCAGCATGAGACAAATCAACCTTGTTTATTACAGATATTAAAGTCAGGTTTTGATCCAAAGCAGCCAGACCATGTGCCAAAGTTTGAGCCTGAATACCCGCTGTTGCATCAACAAGCAAAATCGCCCCTTCCACAGCAGCCAAAGCGCGCGATACCTCATAAGAAAAATCAACATGGCCGGGAGTATCAATTAAATTAAGAGTATATTGTGTATCGTTTATCGTATATCGTAAACGCACGGGAGCCAATTTAATTGTAATACCACGCTCCCGCTCTAAAGCCAAACTATCCAACAACTGGGGTTTTAGTTTTTCTTTAGGAACAGTTCCTGTGATCTCCAACAGCCTATCAGCCAGTGTTGACTTTCCCGCATCTATATGAGCAATAATGCAAAAATTTCTGATATACATCAAGATTAAACAGTTCCGCTCTCAGGAGTGATAATTTCCTTGGCTTTAAACTGACTTTGAAACTTGGCAACTCTTCTTAACAAATCCGAATAAGTTTGCAGTTCTCTGACTTTCAAAAACCAAACCAATAATACGTAAACACAAAGAGCAAAAGTTGATGAGAGACCGGTTAATATCAAAAGGTTTAGTGTTCTTGTTGTGTCAAAAATAACCTGATCCAAAAGCTTTATAGGTACATACAAAGCAACACCCATAATAATGGTTGCCATAACCATCTTGAAAAAGGGAATTAAAACAACCTTTAAATCAAATTTACCCACCTTAAGATGAAGTGTTGAAAAAAGTAGCACTGCCGATAGAATACTGGCTATTGAGAATGCAAAACCCAAACTCCAAACATCCAATCTTAAACTCTTTACAAAATACAGACTTAAGGCCACATTTGTGGCAACAACTACTAGCGAAACTACCACCGGTGTTCTTGTATCTTTGAGCGCATAAAAACCCCTGACCAAAAGTAATGAAACCGCTTGAGCAGCCAAACCGATTGACAAATAAGCTAAAGTTAAACCTGTTAAAACTGTTGCCTCCCAATTAAATTGAGATGCTCCGAAAACCAGCCTTACCGCAGGAATCCGCAACACTATCAGGATTGCTGTTGCAGGTAGTGCCAGAAATAAAATCTGATGCATTGTTGTAAGCAGTGTGGTTTTAAATTCTTCCATCCTGCCCCTTGCCCTCTCGGAAGAAAGCACAGGAAGAGCTGCTTGAGCAATAGTTGCTCCAAACAGACTAATCGGTACCAATTGTAAATGTTGAGACAATGTCAGAAAGGTCACCGATTGAACAGATATTAAAGAGGCCAAAGCTATTCCCACTCTCTCGTTAAAAAGCTCCGCTGCCAACCCCACACTTCTAACACTCATAAGCCCGGTTATTTCCTTTACTCCCGGATGAAAAAATGTCAATAAAAACTTCGGTCTAAAACCCAACGAGACGATAACCGGAAGCTGTATCATAAAATGTAAAACTGCCCCAATCACAACCCCAATCGCTGCACCCATCATGCCCAAAGGTGAGGTAAGAAAAATTATCCCCAAAATAATTCCCACATTATAAAAAACTCCTGCTAATGCCGGGATAATAAATCTTTGGAAGGATTGCAACATACCACTAAAGAGCGATCCTATTACCAAAAATAACTGTCCCAATAAGATTACTCTTGTTAGGGTAATTGTCTGTATACGCTGCTCAACAGAAAACCCGGGGACAACCAAAGAGGTGAGCGGATCAATAAAAATCAGGATGATAATAATTGCAAAACTTAAAACAATAAGGGCCAAGTTTAGAATTGATCCTGCCAACTTAAATGCCGCATCTCTACCTTTTCCTTCCACATATTCCGTAAAAACAGGAATGAAAGCCACAGACAGAGCTCCAAACACCAAAAGCTGGAAGATTATATCCGGTATGCCGAAAGCTGCAAAAAATATAGAAATATTGTCCGGTGGAAAAATATGAGTTAATAACCTGTCTCTTGCCAAACCCAATATCTTTGATAAAATCACGGTGGCCATAATAATTACAGCACCGGAAAGGATTGAAGTTTGTCTCGAGTAAAGAATTGATAATAAATTTTTGACCATAATTTAAACTATAACAATATTTGAGCTTGATAAAAAGGTAGCGGCTATGATACCATTCCAAAATAACTTATGCCAATAATTCGTTCGGCCATTAAAAAGGTAAGAAAGGATAAAACTAGAACAATCCGTAATCAAAGGCGGAAAGATGCTTTGAAAGCTTTGATCAAAAAAGTCAGAGCAACAAAAAACGCCAAAGACCTACAGACAGTTTTTTCCGCATTAGATAAAGCTGCCAAAGTAAAACTGATCCATCCTAACAAAGCTGCCCGACTAAAATCAAGGTTATCTAACTAACTTCACCCCTACACCCTACACCCTATCCCCTGTATAATTAATCCATGCCCAAAAAAAATCTTAAGATCGGGATTAATCTTGACCTTCTCAAACCGCAAAGCAATCCCGAGAAACTGGCGGTAAAAGTATTCCGCTGGCTTCTTTCTACAGGAAGGTACATCTTTATATTGGTTGAAGTCATAGTATTTATTGCCTTTATCTTAAGGTTTAAACTGGATGCGGATTTGGCAGACAAAAAAGAGGCTATTGAACAACAAATTCCTTATATAGAAAGTCTGGGGCCATACGAGATTTTGATCAGACAAACCCAACTTAAAATTTCTACCATCCTTGCAGCTAAATCTGATTTTGTTAACTATCCCTTAGTCTTTAAAAAGATCGCTGATCAAACTCCTTTAGGAATAAAGCTCATAAGTTTAAATATGCAAAAGGAAGTAGGTAAAATTACTTTCACAATGAATGCGGAGGCGCAAAATAACAATGATGTCACAAGCTTTGTCCAAGGTCTTAAACAAGATTCATCATTTTCAGATATCAACTTAACCAGTATTGATTTGGATCAAAGAACAATTACTTTTACTTTAACCGGTTCTTCCAAAATTTCAAAAGGAGTTAATTTATGAGAAACGAAGCATCCGTATACTCGCGCTACTTTACATATATCAAACCTGTGACTCGACTGCCGATTGTTCGCACTTACGGTTCAACTATTTTTACACTTATCATAATGTTAATACTGATCTTTTTTGCCATTAAACCTACTGTTGAAACCATCTTAGTTTTACAAAAAAAATTAACCGACACGGAATCTGTTTTACAAAAAGTGACTAAAAAAACAAACGATTTATCAATAGGGAAACAAAATTATGACAATTTGGATTCTGCCATAAAAAACAAAATTCAAACAGCCATCCCTGATAATGTAGGGCTTAAGAGTGTGATTCAAACATTAGAACAAACTGCCTTACGAAATGACGCATCTGTATCCGCATTACAGATTCAACCGCTGACTTTAGAGCCTAAAATAAGTCACGCGATCGGGACAATTTCGGAAGTAAAATTTACTTTTAACATAGAGGCAAAATATCAAAATATGATTTCCTTCTTGCAGGATATAAACACAAGTAGTAGGTTAATCACCATAGACAGTTTATCACTAAGCAAAGCAAGTGAAGGTTCAGGACTTATCATGTCTATTATCGGTAAAGGCTATTTTATTAAATGACAACAAAAAAAGAGTGGTTGATTGCTGCAATTTTAACCTTTGTAACCCTTTGTGCCTGGGTGGTCTTTGATATACTTCACACTCGCTCTAAAGTAGAAATACCACCCAAAACACAGGAAATTATAGAGCCTATCAATCCGCAATTTAATACTGATGGATTGTGAAAAAAATGATTCATTTCTTTGAAAAGTTTAAATTACCTACCATTTTAGGGCTGGGGATAATCTTAATAGGAATATCCTCCGGATTATTTCTTGTTTTAAGAGAACAGATTTTAATATCAAGGGCTTCACCGGATATCACCCCCATAAAAGATTCTGTTACTTTTACCAATATAGAAGATTCTACTGTTGTTGTGTCTTGGCAAACGGCAAATCCTGCTGCATCTTTTGTCACATATGGCAAAAGTGACCCCGGAGAACAAACAGCCTTGGATGATCGTGATAGCGGATCCCCGAATTCTCATATAGTTCACTATGTAACTTTAAAAAATCTTTTGCCTAAAACAGAATATCAGCTAAAGATTGCGACAGGTAAAGTATCCTCGGATATTTTCAGATTCAAAACAGCGTCACCTGCTACAACCCAAAGTAATTTTGGCCCTGTTATCGGTTCTGTATTGGAAAATGATAAACCCATACCGGAAGGGGTCGCTTACCTTTCAATCTCCGATACTACTGTTCAGTCCTCTCTCATCAAAGATCTGGGGAGCTTTTTGATTCCTCTGTCTCGGATACGACCACCTGATGATGAGACAATCGCAAAATTGACTGTTATTGCAAAAACCGGTCAGTCAATAGCGCTTTTTAGAATAAAGGCAGCAGGTACTTCTCTACCTGTTTTAAAAATAGGCCAAAATTTGGATTTAACAACTACACAAAGCCCCACAAAGGAGGTTCCTCCTTCTACTTCAGATTTAAAAATTTTTGATTTAAATTCTGACGGGCAGATAAATTCTACAGATTATGCCATAGTCCTTAGAAATTTTGGCAAAAATCCAAAAGAAAAAAAGGCAGACTTAAATAATGACGGGGTAGTTGATAAAAAGGATTTGGACGAAATTGCCTCAAAAATTAACGAACCGCTCATTACTCCATAAATTTATTTACCAATAGAAATTCAGCTTGCGCAAGCTCCATTAATCCGGATTTTATTTTGAATTCAGTCTCCAGAACAAATTTATATAAATAAACCAGCTCTTGTTGGGAAAAATTGGTTCTCATTTTGGCATTTTTCTTTCTGACAAAATCTTTGGCGCTTTTTGGTGTATACACTAAATTCCGCAGAAGATAAAAAACCATAGTAATAAAGTAAAAAACATCATAGCCCGAATCTTTTAACTTTTTCATTTCCAAAAAAGCCTTGTTATCCTTTACGGCCAAAAGATCCAAGAATGGAAAAACAGAAACTTCTTTTGATTCCGGAAAATATAATATCTCACCTCTTTCTTTTTTAACCCACTCCGTTATGGGCTTGTTATCACTCGCCTCATGATCAAACCAAAAAACCAGGGTATAGGGACTCCTGTTTAGGGTATAAGGAGTAAAATCCTCCGGAGGATTTTCTAAAATAACCAGTCTTTCTTCGGAAAAAAGTGATGTAGACACTAAATTATCCTCAACAACCCCTAAGTCTACTCCTTCTTCAAACACAACAATATTACTCGGGTCAAAACCTTTTTTTATGTTTATTAATTTCGTTCGTGAGCCAGTTTTACCTGGGCCGTGCAGAAGAAGTAGCTTCATCCTTTTCATCCTCCAAAAATACTTTATTAATATACTCGTGAATTATGGAAAAGTCATCATCCTGGCTGATTAAGACATATGAACCTCCGTAATCTGCTGAAGAAGGATGAAAAAGGATAGAATCATCCAAAACTATAGAATATGTTTTTCCCAGATTTTTTGAAAACTTATAGAGTTCGGCAATGTCTTTTATGGCAATATCCGTATCTATACTTTTCCCCAAAATCTGTATTAAATCTCCAATTTTTTGAGGATCGGTTAATGTTTCCAAAGATAAAACTTTATTTCTTATCGCCTGCAGAACTTTTCCTTGCCTTGCAGATCTGGCAAAATCCGAATTTTCCCCATTAGTTCCGTGTCTTGAGCGGACGAATTTTAAAGCTGTATCACCACCCATAGAAGTTTCTCCTTTGTTAAAATGAATATGCTCATATCTGCAGGTAAAGTATTTAGTGCCTTTATCTTCCTCGGCCGAATCCGTGGCAATTTTACCATCCGGAGCAATAAATACCTCTCTTTTACCAGGCTGAATATGGAGTTTTTGTGCTTCCTCATCAGAAAAATCTATTTCTTTTTCCTCAAAACCGCAAAGATCATTTTCTTTACCAGTAATCGGATAATTGTAATCATCAAACTCTCTCTCCACCTCAACGTCTATCTTTCCTAAAGCATCAACAATTTTCACAAAGCCGTTAAAATCAACTCTTAACCCATAATGTATGGGCAACCCTATCACATTCCCCATGACAGTTTTTGAAAAGATCAAACCATTTTTTTGAGTGAGACCTACCTGATAAGCCGCATTCGCTTTAATTTGTAAAGAGGGAAGCCACAGGTCTCTCGGGATAGAAATTAAATGTAGCTTCCTGCTTTTTAAATTATATGATGCCACCAAGATTGTATCCGTGAGAGTTGCTCCGTCGTGAGTCCCCCCTGCCATCCCCAGAAGTAATATATTCACTCTTCCGTCATCCGAATTTAAACTCGTTCCGGAAATAATAAAATTTATAACAGAGGGACCCGAAAGCGTTGTTAAAAAAATTGCCAGAGCAATCAAAAGGCCCAATACAATAGTGATCGGCACTAACTTTTTAAAGATTGTTTTCAAACGTCTTTGCTTTAAGGAATTGTCAATCCTTGTACCAAATCGGATCTGTTTCACTTGTTCTACCCTTCCAATGCTTTAATGATGCTTAAAAATGCACCGGCATCCAAGGAAGCATTACCTACTAAAACTCCTGTAATGTCGGGTTGACTGACAAACTTTTGGACATTTGAGGAATTAACGCTGCCACCATAGATTACTTCCAAATCATCTCCATATTTTTGTTTAAAAACCTTTGCCACTTCATTAGCGTTTTCAGGGGTATCGGCCTTACCTGTACCAATAGCAAAAACCGGTTCGTATGCAACCAGTCTACAATCCTTTGGTACAGGAGTATCCTGACTCTGAATACAGATCAGTGGCATAATGTTGTTTTGTAAAGCTTGCGCCACTTTTTTAGTAATAATCTCATCTGTTTCAGAAAAATTTTGGCGTCTTTCTGAATGACCCAAGATTGATAAATCAATTAACCCTTTTAAAAGAAACGCTGACTCTTCTCCTGTGTACGCACCTGCATCAAATGGAGATAGATCTTGTGCTCCCACCATTAAAGGATAATTTCCGACAGTGATTGCTTTTTTTACCTCTGATAGACAGGAAAAGGTAGGGCAGACCCCTACCTTTAGATTTTCATTTTCAGGAATACTGGGCCCAACGTTATCAACCCAATCCAGAGCTTCAGCTATGGTCTTGTTAGATTTCCAGTTAGCAATAATCCAGATATTTTTCATCTATTCTCCATCCATATTTTTTTAAGTTTATCATGAAATCATCACTTACTTCTATTCCTTCTTGCTGCAAAAGTGCCTTCTGTAACTGTTTTGGGTGATCCAAACATTTGGTGGAAATAAATCCATGTCTGTTTATTACTCTATGCCAGGGAGCTGACATCTCGTTGAAATGTAAAATTCCCCCAACTAGTCTTGCCCCTCGGGGAACTCCTGCAAAAATGGCGACAGTCCCGTAAGTAGTCACCCGACCATAAGGAATTTTCTTAACAATTTGGATCACTTGATCTTTAAAATTCAACTTTGAAGAAGTTTAATTAGGTCAGCTTTAGCAGTTACACCAATCTTTCGCCTTACTTCTTTTCCGTCCTTTAAAACAACATAGGTAGGAATACTCATCACCCCAAATTCAGAAGCCTTTGCTTGATTTTCATCCACATTAATTTTTTCAATCTCCGCCTTACCATCTAATTCTTTTTCCAGTTCCTCCAAAACAGGAGCCATCACTTTACAAGGTCCGCACCAAGGAGCCCAAAAATCTAAAAGTTTAACTGCCATAGGTTAAGATAATAGCACTGATGAAAAATTTTGTGAAGTATTAAAAATCGGTCACACCTGCTGGTAAACCACGTTTCTTAAAATATTTGCTTAGTTGGATATAAGCGTTCATCACCCTAAAACATTGTTCAGCATCATCTCTCTGTCTGTCAGGATCCTTTGCATTACTCCATGAAAAGTTTCTTAAAGACAAGTCATATACACAGGCATCTCTTGTAAATATCCCTATTACATCCCAACTATACCGCTGAAAGTATTCCTGCAGTTCCATTCTTCGATTTGGGTCATTCCCCTCTCCACATAAAAATACTGCCATCGACAGCCTAGGAAAATCTTCCGGAGCTTTCCTTCCCAGATAATAATTGTTTAACTCCCAAAACTCGGCTGGTAACCTATCCAATCTTTCTGCTACAAAATGTAATCTCTTAAGGTGGTCTGGTATATCATCTATTGCAGGAAACCTTGTTTCCGAAACAACCTCTACTCGTGGTTTTCCGTCTCGACCGGATCTGACTGTAATAGTACAAAACGCACCCTCTAACTCTGGATTGCTATAATGCATTAACGCATCCTCTAACTCTCCAAAGTACAATCTAGATCTTTTTAGATCTTTTATAGTTGGTCTTCTGTCAACTTTCTCAACCATATTGGAGGCAATATAACTTCAGACCTTGTTTTTGTCAAATACTTCTAGGGGTGTTAGTATATGCCACATGCCCTCTCTCCTTGATGATCTAAATCCTATTCAACAAAAAGCTGTCCAAGCAACCGATGGACCTTGTTTAATTTTGGCTGGAGCAGGATCAGGTAAAACCAGAGTTCTAACTTATAAAGTTGCGCACCTAATTTCCGAGAAAAAAATCCCCCCTGAAAATATTCTGGTCTTAACTTTTACCAATCGCGCTGCCGATGAAATGATGGGAAGAATCCGTAAACTTCTCACCTCATCTCCCACTTCCCAACCAATCATGGGCACATTCCACTCTTTTTGTGCAAGAATCTTAAGAAAAGAAGGGAAAATATTGGGCTTACCTCCAGGATTTACTATCTATGATGAATCTGATGCCTTGGATGCTATCAAGGAAGCCATGGGTAATTTAAATATTCCTGTCCAAAAAACCTCACCATCTGCTGTTCGTGCCACCATTTCTTCTGCCAAAAATGAACTGATTTCATCATTAGAGTACCCTCGTTATGCCAGAGGTTTTTTTCAAGAACAAGTTGCCAAAATATATCTTGAGTATCAAAAAATTTTGGAAAAAAATCAGGCTTTGGATTTTGATGATTTACTCTTAAAAACTATCCAGTTATTCCAGACAGAACCCACCATTTTAACCAGATACCAGATTCAGTTCCGCTATATCCTAATTGATGAATATCAGGATACCAACCCTGCCCAATACTTAATCTCTAAATATTTAGCAAACAGGCACAAAAATATCTGCGTGGTGGGGGATGCCAGCCAGTCAATATATTCTTTTCGGGGAGCTGATTTTAGAAACATAGTAAATTTTGAAAAAGATTATCCCAATGTAAAAGTTTTTAACTTGGAACAAAACTACAGATCTACCCAAACAATTCTGGATGCGGCACATGCTGTAATCTCTAAAAATAAATCCCACCCTATTCTAAAACTTTGGACCCAAAATGATACCGGAGATAAAATTGAGGTTGTTGAAGTCAGAAATGAAATTGAGGAAGCGTTATTTATTTTATCCCAAATAGATAATAAATTATCCGATTATGCAATTTTATACAGAACAAATGCCCAATCAAGATCTTTGGAAGAACAATTCCTAAAATCAGGCATCCCTTACAAATTAGTAGGAGGGGTCAGTTTTTATGAGAGAAAGGAAATAAAAGATGTTGTATCATATTTGCGGTTATTACAAAACCCGAAAGATTCTGTTTCTTTAAAAAGAGCGGACAAGGTGGGTAAAGCTAGGCTTTCCAAAGTTTTGGAATTTGCCCAAGAGGTATCAAAAGACTCGGAAAAAATTCCCACCATAGAACTTTTGGATCAAATCTTGCAAAAAACAGGATATCTTGCATATATTGATGATAGTACGGAAACAGGCAAGGGTAGGGTGGAAAATGTCAAAGAACTCCGTTCTGTTGCCGAAGAATTTCCCAGCTTAACACAATTTTTGGAAAATGTGGCTTTAGTTGAAAATAGTTATTTACCTAACTCCCGACTACGAACTGCCGACTTGCAAACCAATGACGCAGTCACGCTGATGACCTTACACTCTGCCAAAGGTTTGGAATTTCCCGCGGTTTTTATAGTGGGGATGGAGGAGGGTTTATTCCCGCATTCAAGAGCCATGCTTGATGTTAATGAATTGGAAGAGGAGAGAAGACTCTGTTATGTAGGCATTACCCGTGCCAAACAAAAACTGTACTTAACTTATGCCAGACAAAGGTTATACTTTGGAACAAGATCCAATAACCTAGTCTCAAGATTTCTATCTGATATTCCTCAAGAGTTAATAGTTAGCAATACAACTTTTAAAGATCAGGATAGCTTTGATGATGGTATAGACACTAGTAAGGATGACGAGGATTGGTTGAATGCATGAAAATGGAAAGATACTTGGGAATTATTTTAATAGTAGCTCTTACATTTTTTGCCCGCCTGCCGAGCGGGCAGGCCAAAAACTTTTGGCAAACTCCCGCTGTTTTAGGAGAATCCTCACCTTCTCCAACAGAAACACTACCTATAAATCAACCAGTTACAACCGAATCCTCCTTTACCCAAAAACTGGAGGAGGAGACTGAAATTATCCCTAAAAAAATAGTTTATCAGGATGATCCGGAAACAGAAGCAGGTATTGAGGAAGTTATAGACGAAGGTGAAGATGGTAAAAAAGTTAAGATTATCAAAATAACTTTTCATAAAAGTGGCGAGGAATATGAAAGAGAAATTATTTCTGTTGAGACTACCCTACCAAAGGATAAAAAGATTTTGCGAGGAACCAAAATTATCTGGAAAAGTTTACAGACCCCGGATGGTGAAATAAAATATTGGAAAAAATTACGGGTTTATGCCACCCATTACGACTCCAGATGCCCGGGTTGTAATGAATGGACTGCCATCGGCATGCACGCTGGGAAAGGGGTGATTGCAGTTGACCCAAAAGTTATTCCTTTAAGAAGTAAGGTTTATATTCCGGAATATGGTATGGCTGTTGCGGGAGACACAGGAGGAGCCATCAAAGGAAATATTATTGATTTAGGTTTTGATGATGCAAAAACAGCTGGCTGGAAGGCGAAATTCATTGATATATACCTACTTTAATCTCGCCTGAAAGCACTGAGTGCAATCGAAGTGCTGGTATACCCATTTTGTAGATATTTATCTCTTATAGTGTCATTGTGAGCGAAGCGTGGCAATCTAATTTATAAATTTAAAAGTAGAAAGAATTTGGTCAAAGACGGATTCTAACTCCTTTGCCTTTTGTGTATCTTTTGGAAGATTAAACTGAAACAAAACTGTATTCTTGGCATCAGGGAAGGGAACTGCTTTTATGATAACAGTCGTATCATTCATGTAAAACTTTGTTGTTTCATTACCAGCTACATTAATAGATTCTGATTTAACTGGATCTACTTCGCCTTGAACATCTAGATTTACAAGAATTTCCATAGTACCACCATTAATATTTAAGATAGTTTTTCCAGAATATCCCTTAATTTCTTCATTGACTAGCGCCTCGGAAGGATGACTAATAACATAGTTGTATGGAATATTGGGATTTTTAAAAGTATATGTTTTCCAATTAGCAGTTTCGTCTGTTGGACTTGGAGAAGGCTGTGGGGTTTGAGAGGTAATTACTGGAGCAAGCGATGGTTTTGGAGTAGTTTGTCTCCCCAGATAATATGCTCCGGCAGCTACCACTGCCAAAACCAAAATCCCAATTAAAATAATCTGTACTTGGCCTTTTTGCATATTATTTGAATTCAAAACTTTGAAGAATTTTATCTCCACTTTCTCCTATGATTCTAAATAAATACATTTTCCCGTCTTTTGCTAAATAAACAAATTTTGGTTTGCCTGGCTGGTAATCAATTACCCCACTTTTTGCCATGTGTCCGGAAATTGTAGCCTCATCTTTTGGAGCTAGGATAAATTTGCCAGTAGCAGTAAAATCTCCCCAAACAAATGGATAATACCAATAGTCATGATGCCACCTATCAATTGTTAAATCTTGAGGATTTTCAAAAATCCAAACCGTAAAAGGATTTGTATCAAAATTATTTTCTTTGTCTAAAACTACCACTGCTTCCAAAAACTTTGCTGGTTCATACCCCACAGATCCCTTAAAATTTTTTCTAAAATCACCATTACCTCTTTGATTAAACTCTTCTTCAGTATCCTCTTTTACAGTTACATCTTTAGCCTGGTATTTAAACTGAAAATTTAAATTATTATTTGTATAAATTGTTAAATTATCTTTTTTATCAGAGTTTACTTGTGGCAGATTCTTGGTATTGTCTACTAAAATAGGTTTCTGAAAAATATAGAAATAGACGGTAATTAGTCCCAAAACAGCAACCATTACCAGTACTACAAAAAGTAGGGCAAAACCTCTTTGCATAATATTATCTTAAATTAACCCTTGCCAAAATACAATTTGTTTTGTTATGATCGGCCAATGGCAAAAAAGGGGCAAAATTTAAATACTCTTCCCGGAGGTAAGTTAAATAATTTACTAAATCAAAATTTTGATAAATTCAAAAATTTTCAATCCTCAAAAAAATTCTACCTTGTACTTTTGATAGTTGGTATTTTATTACTGGCAATTTATAAAAAATCATGGTTTGTTGCCGCAATAGTTGATAGTATGCCTATCACTAACCTTGAATTACAAATGAAGCTTAATGACCAATACAGGGCTCCGATTTTAGATCAGCTTATCACCAGGAAAATAATTTTGAACGAAGCATCTAAAAATAACGTCATTCCAAATCCACAGGAAGTAGATAGTAAGCTTGCAGAACTTGAAGCAAGTGTGGGTGGAAAAGACACATTTAATACCATCCTCACTCAACAGGGTCAAACAAGAAGTGGCATCAAAGAAAGGATAACTATCCAACTGGCCTTAACAAAATTATATGACAAAGAGGCAACCGTATCCACGGAAGAAGTAGCCAAATTTATCAAAGAAAATTCTGCCGTCTTACAATCAACAGATTCTGCAAAACAACAACAAGAAGCCTATGATTTGCTAAAACAACAAAAAATTTCAGAAATCTTTAACCAAAAATTCCAAGAACTGCGCCAAAAAGCCAAAATCGTCATCTTCTGATACAATGGTCGCATGGATCTTCGACCAATCACTGATAAACAAAAAACTCAATATAATAAATTGGTCACGCATGTTATTCAATCTTGGGAGTGGGGAGAATTCAGAAAAAATTTAGGGATTCCCATCTTAAGGTACGGCATCTACAAAAATGGCAGGTTGTCCTCTGTTTTTCAACTAACTCTGCACCATATACCATTTACTGAAAAGTTTGTAGGCTATTTACCAAAAGGGCCTTTTCCAGATCAAAATCTTGCAGATGCTCTTAAAAAAATAGGAAAAGAAAATAATTGCGCATTTATAAAAGTTGAACCGGATGTCGAGTCGTCAGTCGTCAGTCGTCAGTCGTCAGAGATTGATAAGTCGTTTACAAAATCACCTAAGCCGCTGTTTACCAAATATAATTTTGTTTTGAACTTGTCCAAGACAGAAGAAAAGCTTTTAAAAAGTATGCATCCCAAGACCCGGTACAACATCAGGGTGGCCCAAAAACATAAGGTTAGGCTAGAAGAGAGAACTGATGACGAAGCTTTTGAAATTTATTTAAAACTATATTTTGATACCACCAAAAGACAAGGATACCATGGGCATAACGAGCAGTATCATAGAAAAGTTTGGCAAATTTTAAAAAAGGCAGAACTGGCAACACTTTTAATTGCCGCTTATCAGGATCAACCTCTTACTGCCTGGATGCTTTTGAAATTTAAAGATACAATTTATTATCCTTATGGTGGGTCCTCCATAGAACATAGGGGAGTTATGGCCAATAATTTAGTTGCCTGGGAAGCAATTAGACTAGGTAAAAAAATGGGTCTTAAAAAATTTGATATGTGGGGGGCATTAGGCCCTGATGCCAACCCCAAAGATCCCTGGTATGGATTTCACAAATTTAAACAAGGATATGGCGGGAAACTTGTGGAATACATAGACACTTATGATTTGGTATTTAACTGGCCGATTTATTGGGTTTTCACTTTTATCGATACACTAATGCCACTAAAAATCTTTCTATTAAAACTACTCAGAAAATAACTTAAAACTCAAATGTCAAAACTCAAAACTACAACTTAAATCTTAAAACTAGTTTAAAAAGATTTCAGATTTAATATGTAGATTTGCGATTTGAGATTTAAGATTTGAGATAAAAAGATGGATATAACATTAATCATTTCAGGAGGAATACTTTTGGGTTGTGTACTTGCCCTATCCTGGTTTGCCGGTTCTGATGCTCCATATGTCCCCACCAAAATGGAAAATATAAGAAGAATTTTAAAATTGGCCGGCGCAAAAAGGGGTAAGAAATTTTACGAGTTAGGATCCGGGGATGGCAGAGTAGTTTTGCAGGCTGCAAAACTTAGGGCAGAAGCTTTCGGCATAGAACAATCATGGATTAGAGTTTTATACTCTAAATGGAAAGCCAATAGACAAAATAGTCCTCGAGGTTTAAATTGTCAATTTCATCATGGGGATATTTTTAAAAGAAACTACGAAGATGGCGATATTGTCTATATTTTTCTTTTGCCTAAAGGGGTGAAAAAATTAGAAGCTAAACTCAAACAGGAACTCAAAAAGGGATCTGTGGTGATTACTCAAACTTATCATTTTAAAACCTGGAAACCATTTAGAAAAGAAGAAAGCTTTTGGTTATATCGCGCTTAAAATCCTAACACTTCATTAACCAAAATTAAAGTTATTCTGCCAGATTGTACTTCTTTGTTGACAATTAATATTTTATTTACCGATGAACCAGGAACACCATAAGCTTTTTTGGCTCTTTCACTCTCCAGAGGTAAAGTATACTCATAAATACGCTTCATACCCTCATCCGTATTTTTGACAATCTTTTGTGAGCCCAATACCCAAATCACATGCAATGCACCATAAGCATAGGCCGGCAACTGGCTACCTGTATTAGAAGCAATTAAAACATAGCCGTCTTCTGTAACTGCGTGAACACTTCCCAAAGCATATTCAGGGGAGGCGCCCAAACGGTTCATTTCTTGTGCTTGAGTAGCCCGATCCATTGCGTACAACTTATCTCTGACTGGCTTAAATGTACCATCTTGCTTATTTACCTCTTCGGATAAACCAACTGTATCCAAAGTATTCGAGGACATTGTCATTACTTCGCTGCCTTCAGGAATAAGTTCTAACACCAGTCTTTTAGCTCCCTCACTATTTTCCACAAATTTTGCCTCAATCCCATTAGCCTTTAAAGCCTCAATGGTTTTATTGATAGTTTCTTTATCTGCTAATTTTGTCCACTTATTCATATTTGCGAAGTTATCATTATAACTGAATAATATTTTTTGGGGAAGTAGTAATTTGTCTCAAACCGTTCTTTTCCAAAACAAATAAATCCTCTATTCTTACTCCGCCAAAATTAGGAATATATATTCCCGGCTCAATTGAAAAAACCATTCCTTCTGTTAAGAAATCTTTGCTCTTGGGTGAAAGGGAAGGGTGTTCATGCACCTTTAGTCCTACACCATGTCCCAAAGAATGGGAAATAGTTGGAAAGCCTTTTGAAATAATATATGCCCTGGCAACCTTGTCTACGTCTTTTGCTTTTATCTGTTTTCCGTTTTTAACAGCAAAGTTGATAAGCAGAGCTTGCTGCTTCGCAATAAAATCCACAGCTTCTTCTTGAGCTTGCAAAACCGTATCATACATTTTCTTTTGTCTGCCATCGGGTTTTCCAAAAAATACAGTTCTTGTCATATCAGAACAATAACCATTTATTTTTGCTCCAAAGTCTAGCAAAATTAGTTTATCGTTTATTGTTAATCGTTTATTGCCAGTTTGATGATGCGGAATAGATGAATTTTTTCCAAAAGCAACTATCGGTGGAAACGATATTATTGCCGCATTCCCCTTGATAAAATTTTCCAGCTGCTCTGCAATTTGTTTTTCACTTACTCCCACTTTAATTCTTTTGATAATATAATCAAAAGCTAAATCCCCAATCCTACAAGCATTTTTTATTTTTTTAATTTCATCCGAAGTTTTAATACTTCTTAAATACCCCACTTTAAAATGTTTCAAATTTTTAAAATGTCTTTTGATGGTTTTATGTTCGGAAACTGTTAGATTATCTTCTTCTATCCCCAATTTTTTAATGGCTTTTTTGTGTTTTTTAAAAAGATGCTCTATTGATCTTTTGTGTCCTCTTTCAAAAAGAGTAAAGTGGGGTACTTGCTTTTTTATTGCCTCCGAATATCTTCCATCGGTGACTATATACCCGAAATTCTCACTAATGAAAACATACGCTTCCCTTTCATCTTTTGAGAAATTAGAATAACCTGTCAAGTATTCTATATTGGAAACAGATGATATAAAAACCGCATCCAGTTTTTCTTTTTTAATCTTGTCTTTTAGTTGTTGTAGTCGTTTATCAAACATGGCTCATATTTTAGCATTTTCAGTGGTATAATCCATTCGATGAAACTCCTCCATTTCTCAGATCTTCACATTGGTATGGAAAATTATGCCAAGTTGGATCCGGAAACCGGTTTATCTACCCGTCTTTTGGATTTTTTTAAAACATTTGATTTTATTGTAGATACTGCCTTAAAAGAAGATGTGGATGCGGTAGTTTTTGCAGGAGATGCTTACAAAACCCGCGATCCCAACCCCACACAACAACGAGGCTTTGGTGAAAGAATAAGGAAACTCGCCAAAAAAATTCCAGTAGTGTTGGTAGTGGGAAATCACGACACCCCAAATGCGGAAGGTAAAGCCAACACTTTAGACATTTATTCCGCACTGGAGATAGACAATGTTTGGGTATCAAGAAAACCTGAACTGGTAAATATTCCAACAAAGTCCGGTAATGTGCAGATTATCACTCTCCCTTGGCTTCATAAAAATGATTACAAAACAATAGCCGAAAAATTAAAGTTACTTTATGAAAAAATTACTAAAGACAGCCCTGCTATTTTTTTGTCTCATTGCGAAGTTGAAGGCGCATCATATGGGTCTGAGAAAGGCTTGGCCATTGCCAATGATGTCACCATCCCTCTGCCGCTTTTGCAAGATAGAAGACTTTCCTACGTTGCTCTAGGTCATATCCACAAACATCAGGTGTTAGGGAAAAATCCCTTAATTGTTTACCCGGGTTCCCCACAAAGAATTGATTTCGGAGAGGAAAAAGAAGAAAAAGGTATATGTTTAGTAGAAATTCAAAATTATGAAACGCAATTTCAATTTATTCCCACCAATGCCAGACAATTTTTAACAATTGAGGTTAACCTAAAGGCGGATGACAAAAATCCTACGGAAACTATTTTGGATCAAATTAAAAAAAATGACATTGCGGAAAAAATAGTCAGATTGATAATCAATATACCGGCAGGTCTTGACACAGAAATTGAAATGGATCAGATAAAAAAAGCTTTATCTTCTGCCAACTTTTTGGCCGGAATTTCCAAAAATGTGGAAAGGCAGGATAGAATAAGGCTGACAGGTGATATACAGGTTGAGAGTCTAACCCCCTCTGCTGCACTAAAAAAATATTTTGAGGCAAAAAATATATCAAAGAATAGACAAATTGAATTGGGAAAATACGCTGCCAAGCTTTTGGATATATGATTCCGCTAAATTTAAAACTGGCAAACTTTACATCATACGGGGAAAAATTGCAGGAATTGGATTTTACAAAGTTTAAACTGGCTGCCATCTCCGGTCTAAACGGGGCCGGTAAATCATCTCTTTTGGACTCCATAACCTGGTGTGTCTGGGGTACTTCCCGGGCAGGCGATTCCTCTGATGATTTAATCCACACAGGTAGCAGTGAGATGTTTGTGGAATTTTCATTTGAAATGGACGGAAATAAGTTTACTGTTAAAAGAGCCCGCTCTAAAAAAAGCGGAGGCTCTACCTCTTTGGAACTTTGGTCCGGCAAAGCCGGACACAATTTAACCGAAGGGACAATCAAAGCAACTCAAGATAAAATTATCAATCTGCTGCATTTAACTTATGAAACATTTACCAATTCCGCATATCTTCGACAAGGCCATGCCGATGAGTTTACCACCAAAGGGGCAACTGATCGTAAAAGAATTTTATCGGACATTTTAGGTTTATCTCATTATGATATTTTGGAAGAAAAAGCAAAAGAAAAAACAAAAGATATACAAACTAAGCTTCAACTTTTAGAATATCAATTTTTGGAAATTGAGGCAGAAATTTCCCAAAAAGACGAGAGACAGAAAGAATTGGACGGTGCAAAACAAAAAGTTTTGGTATTTGAGCAAAATATAAAATCTTTGGAAGAAGAAATCAAAGATTTGCAAAAAGAAAAGGAGAGCTTGAGTATTATTTCCCAACAAAGGAGGAAAATTGAGGAAAACCTGGCATCTGGAAAAAAAGAGCTTGAACAAATAATTTTTCAAGGGAAACAAAGGGCGCAAAGAATAAAACAACTTGAAGATTCTGTCAAAAACTTAGCGGAAATTGAAAAAAGTTTAAACAATAAAAAAATTCTGAAAGAAGAACTGGAAAAATTAAACCAGCAAAACAGAAATATATTGGAACTTGAAAAAAACCATGCACAAATCAAGTCTTCTTTAGATTTAAAAATTCAAAAAAAGAAACTAATCGAAAAAGCAAAAGACGAATTAAATAACAAAATAAAAAATCTCTCTATTAAAGCTGCTGTGTGCCCTACATGTGGCCAACCAATTGGAGCGGATCAAAAACACAAGGTCATTGTTGAATTAAGAAATGATTTAAAAAAGATTGAGAAAGAAATTTCAGTAATAAAAACCAATGTGGAGGTAGCGGAGATTGTAAAACTGGAAAATGAAATAAAAAGTTTAAGCTTCGAAAACCAGAGATTACAGGACATCCAAAAAGAACTTCAAAATTTGGAACTATTACAAAAAGAAAAAGAAGAGGGTCTGCAAAACAGGGCAACTTTGGAAACGGAGAAAAAAACAGTTGATGAGTTAAGACTGCTTTTTAAGGACAAGGATTTAAAAATCAAGCAAATGGAGGAAGAGTTTAACAAAATGCCCGGGATATCTTCAGACCTCAATCAGATTATATTGAAATTGAGTCAAAAAGAAACCCAACTGCAGTCGTTACGAGACCTTGAAAAGGAAGCAAGAGGATTTTTGGGAAGAGCCACGGAATTAATCACCAGAGCAGAGCATCTGGAAAAAGTATACAGACAAAAAGGCGAGGAAAAATCCATCCTGCAGAAAGAAAAAGAGATTTTTGAGGAGCTATCTTTGGCTTTCGGGAAAAAAGGTATCCAGGCCATGATTATTGAATCCGCGATCCCCGAGATTGAAGATGAAACAAACAATCTTTTGGAGAAGTTGACTGACGGAAGAATGAAAGTTTCCCTAATCACTCAAAAGACCACAAAAACCAAAGTTGCGGGAGGAGAGCGGGGAATTGTTGAAACATTGGATATCATAATCGCCGATGAAATGGGCGAGAGGCCTTACGAGATGTATTCCGGGGGTGAAGCTTTCAGAGTCAATTTTGCAATAAGACTTGCCATATCTAAACTGCTGACTCATAGAGCCGGTGCAAGATTACAATTTTTGGTCATTGATGAAGGGTTTGGTTCGCAGGATGCTCCCGGTCAAGCCAGACTGGTTGAGATAATAGATGCAATCAAAAATGATTTTGAGAAAATCTTAATCATCACTCATATCGAGGAGTTAAAAGAAGAGTTTCCTGTAAGAATTGACGTCACCAAAGGTCCACAAGGCTCTACTTTTGAAATAATCGGGGTCTAAATGAGATAAAATAAACCGTAGGACTATTTTACTTCGTAAAATTGAATTATGCTTAAACTGATTTTGAAAATTTTACCTGCTTTATTTTTTGGGGGTGTATTTTTACTGGCAGTTTTTCAAATCCCTTATCCTGAAACTTTAACTCAAGCAAATGTCTTACAAATCTTGGGATTTTTTATCCCTCTTTTTTTGCTAATCTCCTTTGTTATAAATATTTTTATTAAAAATTTGTTTTTATCTATCTCCATATCTTTGGGGATAATATTCCTCTTGTTACTTAAAGCTTTGGATTCTCTAAATTTAGTAACCGGAGGTATTGCCGCGGTGATGATTATCCTTTCGATAAGCTATTTTAGGAAAATGAAAAAAAGAAGTCCTTCGATAAACTCAGGATTTAAAAATTTGACTAAACTGCCAAAAATCCCTAAACTGACGCATGTACGAAAGTAAAGCATGAAAAAATTCTATTTAACAACAGCAATACCGTATGTAAACGGGTTACCCCATGTCGGTCATTCATTGGAATATTTTCAGGCAGATACTGTCCGAAGATATTACCGATTAAAAGGTTACCAAACACTGCTGCTTTCTGGTGCTGACGAAAACGCTTTGAAAAACGTACAGGCAGCAGAAACAGAAGGTTTACCAGTCCAGCAATTCTTAGATAGAAATTCCAAAATCTGGCATGACACTTATGAATTTTTAGGAGTGCATTTGGATGTTTTTCAAAGAGGTTCGGATCAAAAAAAACACTGGCCCGGTGTACAAAAACTGTGGAAACTTTGCGAAAAAAATGGCGATATTTATAAAAAAGCATATGCGGGGCTTTATTGTGTTGGATGTGAATCTTTTAAAACCGCTGAAGAATTGGTTGATGGAATTTGTCCAACCCATCAGAAAAAACCAGAACCGGTGAAAGAAGAAAATTATTTTTTCAGATTATCAAGATATCAGGATAAATTGATTCATGCAATTGAAACAAATGAATTTAAAATTATTCCAGAAAACAAAAAGAGAGAAGTCTTATCCTTTATTAAATCCGGTCTAGAAGATTTCAGTGTTTCCAGATCAAATGAGCGTGCCAGAGGCGTCGGTGTACCAGTCCCGGAAGATCCAACTCAAAAAATTTATGTCTGGTTTGATGCTTTAAATATTTATATGACAGGAATAGGGTTTGGCTGGGATGAGGAAAAATGGAAAAAATGGTGGCCTGCGGATTTGCATATTATCGGTAAAGATATCAATCGATTCCATACAGTTTATTGGCCGGCTATGCTTTTATCAGCAGGGCTTCCCTTGCCAAAACAAATTTTAATTCATGGATTTGTTAATTTAAAAGGAGAAAAGATTAGTAAGTCAGTGGGGAATGTTATTTCTCCGCAAGATGTGGTAAAACAATATGGGCTGGAACCTCTTCGCTACTATATGCTCTCCCAAATTCCAATAGATGCTGATGGAGATTTTACTGAAGAAAGATTCAGAGAAATTTACAATGCAGATTTGGCCAATGGTTTGGGGAATTTGGTGGCCAGAGTTGCCAAGCTTTGTGAGAAAGTTAATTTAAATGCTCCCAATTTACCAACAGAGTTTGACCCAAAGATGACAGTTTATCTTGCATCTTTTAAGTTTAACGAGGCATTGAACCATATTTGGGGAGAAATAACCCAAGCAGATAAACAGGTTAACGAAGAAAAACCCTGGGAATTATCTGGTGAAAAGTTAGAAGAAGTTTTAGTGGAATTAGTTAAAAGAATCCAACATATAGCTTTTAACCTCCAACCATTTTTGCCGGAAACTGTAGAAAAAATCCTAGAACAATTCAAAGGCCATATTAAATCAGGTACTCCACTTTTTCCTAGAATCTAAAATGTTAATTGATACTCATGCTCATTTATATTGGGATTCATATAAAGATGATCTAGATGAGGTTATAAAGCGCTCTGTGGATGCTGGCGTAACAACTATAATAAATGTCGGTGTTGATGTTGAGAAAAGTCAGATAGCACTGCAACAGGTTCAGGGTAAACTGGCAACAATGCCAGGTTTTTCTGCTTATTCCACAATTGGTATTCATCCACATGAATCTATTAAATATCCTAATGCTGTATCCATACATAAGGACATGGAGAGGTTAGAACAAATATATCTTTCTAGTACATCCAAGGTGGTGGCTGTTGGCGAATGCGGTTTGGATTACCTGCCATCTTCCCTATCAATCGATCAACAAAAAGATTCACAAAGAAAGCTTTTTCAAGCCCAAATTGACTTGGCTAAAAAATTAAACTTACCTTTAATAGTTCACTGTCGTGATGACCGATCTCAAAACCCCCAAACTTCAGAGGCTTGGGAAGAGATAATTAATATGACCCAAGATCATTTTGGCATATTCCATTGCTACAGTGGTTTACCCCAAATTACCGACTACATACTACAAACCACCAAGTTTCTGGTTTCTTTTGCAGGAACTCTAACTTATCCTAAAAATGATTACTTAAGAGAAGCTGTCAAGATACTACCATTGGGTAGAATAGTGTTGGAAACAGATTGCCCGTTTTTACCCCCTCAAAGCAAGCGGGGCCAAAGAAATGAACCTGTAAATGTTTTAGAAATTGCCCAACTTATTGCAGAAGAAAAAGGAATATCTTTGAAGGAAATAGGAATTCAAACAACAGAAAACGTTAAGAAACTTTTGAAGCTAAACTAAATTTGCTTTTTACCAGAGTAAACCTTAAACTTAACAATAAATCATAAGGACCTGCTTCGCACTTCAGTATGAAATATTATACTTCGTGCTCGCAGAACCTGTTAATTTTCTTAGAAAATTATGCGCTTTTTATTATTCTTTTTTCTCGGGTTTTTATCTTTTTTTTATATTTCAGAAATTATCCACCGCCTGATTTCAGGTATCAGATATTCCATTTTGGGACTCATGTTGGTTATTTTAGGGTTTGTAGTAGGTCTTTTTGGCGGATCTCTCCTTGAGGGAGGACTAAATGTTTTGTTATCTTCTTTGTTGATCGGGTCAGGTCTTGGGATGATAATCCACCACCTCCTTTCACAAAAATTTGTTTTCTTCGAGGGCCCTGAAAAGGAGTTTGTTTTAAAACACGAAACTGCTTTTGAAAGATTGTTGGAAATTTTGCCGGGATCACTCACCTGGCTTGCCCTCACCTCCCCTATCTGGCTATCTTTTACGTTACCTTATGCTGTGGCATATCTGATACTTATAGCTGATGTTTACTGGCTGTTGGTTGCTTTGAGAATAGGGGGATTTATCTTGATAGGTTACAAAAAAATGGAATGGGCCAAAAAACAAGATTGGTTTAAAAGATTACAAAAAGATTTTCCCAATGATTGGAATAAATACTATCATCTGATACTGGTCCCAACATATAAGGAAGCTCCGTATATTCTCGGTCCAACATTTGATGCAATTACTAAATCCGATTACCCGAAAGATAAAATTTTTTTAGCAGTAGGATTTGAAGAAAGGGATAATCCGGAAAAAATTGAACAAACTAAAGAATACCTTAAAAAAAATATAGAGAGAAAAATTGCCAAGGTTTTTACCACAATCCACCCCTTTGGATTGGCAGGTGAGGTACCGGGTCAGGGATCAAATAAAAACTGGATGATCAAACATATAGTAGAAGATCTCAAAAAAATGGATGTAAAAATAGAAGACGTTTTTGTCACAACATTGGATGCTGATTTTGTTATGCACCCCCAATTTCTTTCCGGGGCTCTACACAAGTATTTGTCTTTACCACAAAACCAAAGAGATCAGCGGACTTTCACCGGAGTATTTTTATATCACAATAACTATTGGCAAACCCCCACCCCTATGAGACTGATGGCTGTTGGGACATCGTTTTGGCAACTTGCGGAAATGGTAGGATCTGACAAATATATGAACTACTCCTCAATGTCTATAAGTTTAAAAGCTTTGTTGGATATTGGTGGTTGGATACCGGATAAAGTAAATGATGATAACGGTTTCTATTGGAAAGCCTATTTTCACTTCAACGGAGACTACAAGGTGATCCCACATTTTTTGCCGATTTCAGCTGATGCTGTACAAGACACCACCTTACTTAAAACCTTTCAAAATCAGTATTTACAAATTAGAAGATGGGCGTACGGGGTTGAACATATCCCCTTTATTATCAGGCAATACTTTACCAAAGAAATTGATTTTTGGGACAAAACTGATAAGGTATTGTTTAAAATTTGGGGTGACTTAAAGTGGGGGTTTTTGGCAATTTTCGTCACTTTCGGCAGTATTTTAATCCCGATAGTCAACCCCAATTTTAAAGAATCAGTTCTATCGGTTAACTTACCTATTGTTTCTTCCTGGATTTTGACTGCCGCCTTTTTAGGGCTTTTTGCCACCATCTATATTCATGAAAAATTAGTTCCAAAAAGGCCAAAAAATTGGTCAATTTTTAGAAAAATTTGGTCTTTTTTGCAATGGATTTTGGTGCCAATCATACTGATCACCATTTCGTCTCTTCCTGCAATAGATGCCCAAACCTCTTTAATGTTCGGTAAAAAATTAGAATTTAGGGTCACCAACAAGGCACGTTTACTTGAGAAAGCCTGAAGTTATGTCCCAGTTTAAAAACGAATTCTACATTGAAAATTTAAATAAGAATTTATACCTCTATCTTGCATCTTTACCTTTAGGTTTATCTTTACTGCTTACTTTTTTTATTTTAATCTTTTTTCAGTTTTTACCCCCCAAACTTCCGCTCTTTTACTCACTTCCCTGGGGTAATGCACAGCTTGTTTATCACCAGCAATTTTTTATTATTCCTGCAACTATTGCTTTAATTGACCTGATAAACTTAATTTTAATTTGGCATCTCCATCCTTCCCAAGGGTTCTTCAAAAATATCTTGATATTGGCATCACTTATAATTACTTTAATCTTTTTGACAACTGTGATAAAAATATTTTTAATTTTTGCATAATGGAATTTCTTATCCCAGCTATTTTTTCATTCCTGATAACTTCCTTATCGTTTTTTCCAACAATAAAAATTGCCAATAAGTTTAATCTTTTGGACAACCCAAAGGTCAGATTGCACCCTGCTCATGTGCAAAAAAGAATAGTTCCCAGGGCAGGAGGTTTAGCTTGTTTCATTGGTCTTTTGATTTCTATTTTAATTTTTATTCCTTTTCAAACTTATACGCCAGGTTTAATTGCCGGCCTCATCATTTTACTTATCATTGGTCTTTTAGATGATAAGTATCAAAATCTTTCCCCTTATATCAGATTAGTTGTTCAATTCATAGCGAGCCTAATGATGGTAATAAGCGGTGTGGGCATAAAATTTATCACCAACCCCTTAGGAGGAATTCTTTATCTTGATACCATCACATTTTCCCTAAATTTTTTAGGGGTCTCCATAGATATAAATTTGGCAAGTTTGTTAACTATCATCTGGATCGTTTGGGTCATGAATATGATTAACTGGTCCAAAGGTGTGGATGGTCAGATGCCGGGAATTGTAACAATTGCCAGTTTAATCTTGGGTCTTTTATCTGTAAAACTCTACCTTTTGGGGGACCCTGTTCAATCAAACGTTGCCAAACTTTCTTTTATTACGGCAGGTGTCTCCTTTTCCCTCCTGTTGTTTAATTGGTATCCGGCAAAAATATTTCCCGGTTTTTCAGGCTCAACAATTTTAGGGTTTATGATAGCAACGCTGGCAATTCTTTCGGGGGCAAAATTGGCAACAGCAGGACTGGTACTTTTAATCCCTGCAACTGATTTTGCCTACACTTTTGTAAGAAGAGTTCTACAGGGCAAATCACCTGTTTGGGGAGACAGGGGACACCTACACCATAAACTTTTAGAACAGGGGTTATCTCACAAGATGATATCCTTGTTTTATATATTGGCATCTGCTATCTTAGGGGCAGCGGCCTTAAGTTTGTCCTCTTCCGGCAAACTCTTTGCAGGCATTGTCATTGCAACAGTAACTTTGGGCGCAATACTATGGTTAAACTTCTTTGGGGGATTATCAAATCAACAAGGCCCCGACAATGGATAAAAAACTTTGCGGTTTTTGCGGCTGTGATTTTTTCAGGTACTCTTTTTGATCAAAATGCGCTAACAACCAGTATCATTGCCTTTGTCCTGTTTTGCGCTTTCTCCTCCGCAACCTATTTGTTAAATGACGTTTTTGACATAGACAGAGATAAGTTACATCCTTTTAAAAGAAAGCGGCCGATTGCATCAGGATTGGTACCTGTTCCCTTAGCCACCAGTTTAGCTCTTTTTACAATTATAGTTGCCCTTCCTCTTTCCTATAAACTCTCTCCCGCATTTTTCTTTGCATCTTTGGCGTATCTGATCCTACAACTGTTCTATTCCGTAATCTTGAAACAGATCATTTTAATAGATGTTTTGGTAATTGCCGCTGGATTTGTTTTACGAGTGTACGGCGGTGTTTGGGCAATAGATGCACACTTGAATGTCTGGTTCCTTTTGTCTGTTACTTCCTTTGCCTTATTTTTGGCAATTGGAAAAAGACGTTCAGAACTTACTTTAATGCAGGGCCAAGCCCCAAGTCATAGGGAAACTTTACTGCATTATCCGGAAAACTTATTGGATATATTAACTTCAATGTTTGCAACAGCTGCCTGGCTAACTTATGCTTTCTTCGCCTTTTTGCAACCTCCCATCCAAACAACCAAATTAGTGTCAAATTTATTAGGAGGTCTTGCTTTACCTTTTACCGAGGCGAAATTTTTGATGGTCACAATCCCGGTTGTAATTTATGCAGTCATGAGATATCTGTATATTATTTATGAAAAAAAGGAAGGGGAATCGCCTGAACGAGTCTTGCTTTCTGACAAACCTCTACTGACAACAGTAGTTTTGTGGCTTTTTTTGGTAATCGGTATTAACTATTACTTGGGTGCTTAGGGATTTTTCTTTTCCACATAGGTTGAGGCGACATACCCTTCCAATCCACCGGACAGTCTTACTCTATCCCAACCGCTTAATTCCTCCAAAAGGATCAGGGTGTCGCCTGCGCTTACCTGCGCTATTTCTTGGCCAGCAAGCGAGGGTTTCTCTCTAACCCTTAAAAATCCCGTTGGGGTAGTTTTCACAATTACCTCCGGGGTAGTTCTTACTACCGGTGTTGAGATAGTACTTAAATCAGCCTCGGAAAGTGCCAAATCAACAAAGATAGTTAAGTTAAAACCTTCAGGCAAAGTTGCTCTGATACTTCTTTTGACGTAGTTTGGGTGCTCTACTAAAATAGTATGTTCACCATTTCCCGAACCAACATCCAAAGGAGTATTCCCCTCCTCTTTACTGTCAATATAAACTTTGGCATTATTTGGATTTGATATTATGGTTAACCCCTTACCACGAGTTAAAGTTAATACTTCTCCCGCAGAAGAGGTGAGATCTTTTGCCAGATCCCTATTTATAATAGTCATGGTCCCTCCGTGCAATTTCACATTTCCCTGCCAAACAGCCTGATCTTTTTCCAATCTAACGATATATTCCGAAACTTCCAAATCTCCTATCTCATAAGGAGTTTTGCCAACTTCCCGCTTATTTAGAAAGACTGTTGCATCTTTTGGAGTTGAAGTAACGGAAATACCGCTTTTTTGCCTGAATCCCAACATATCAACTATCACACTGCTAAATCTTAAAACCAAAGCTAAAATACTAATAAAAATTAGAATATAAACTATAGTTTTTTTCATTTGAAGTATTTTAATTATACCCTAAACACTTGACCTTTAAGCCCAAGTTTGCTATTATACGCACCTGTCCTGTACCGTCTTTGGGCGATGAGCTCACGTCTGGTACGGGATTTGTTTTGAAAAATGTTTTCTCAAAAAAAAGTTCGATGGCTGTCAATAATTATCTGTTTTGGAATTTTATCATTAGGATATTATCCGACTTTTGCGATACCCCCTGTTAAACAATCTTTGGTGCAAGCTTCAAACCAAGAGCAAAAAGCAGAAATCATTGCCGCTTCCTTTTCCCAACCTTTGGTCTTACCGCATCCTGGTTACCTATCAACCAGATTTTCTACCTGGCATCCTGGAATAGATATTGCCGCTGGTTTGGGAATGCCGATTCATCCCGTCACTTCAGGCGAGGTTTCTCAAGTAGGCAGAGACTTTTTTGGTCTAGGCAACTTTGTGGAAGTTGTGCACCAAAACGGCTTTAAGTCTAAATATGCCCATATGGGAAAGATTTATGTTAAGGTCGGAGATAAAATCACCTCCCAGAATACCCTTGGTGAGGTTGGTTTAACTGGTCGCACTTCTGGCCCCCACACTCATTTGGAGATTACTAAAGATGGGGATTATATTGATCCGCAAACTATCCTTCCTGATATTCCCAATATGCCCGCTTCTACGAAATAATTTCTCCCTCAACAGCTTGCAGAGGACTACTCCTCAAACCAAACTGTTCCCTTTCGCGATTGATCAGTCTTTCCAAAAGATTTTTAAGCTCTAGCGGGTAATCCACATATTTTAAAATAATTTCACCTTTGGTCACTCCTGCTGTATTGATAATAATACTTCCGTGGTGCAAAAGTAGACGATCCATAATGGTTTGGTCAACCTCCAAGTGGGTAATTTTATCATATAATGTTGTGGTAAGTTTTACCCCAAAAATTCCTTTTTTAATAATTACCCTTCTTGTTGTTAATAAATATCTGTTTGAATGGTATGTATGCATTGTTTTTAAGATGGCAGCTGCGCTCCAAAATCCTGCTGCCAAAATAGCAGCCCAAATTTTATCCAGACCCAAAAGCCATCCTAATCCCAAACCAATTCCTGCAAAAAGCAGACCCGGAAACAAAAGATAAATGATAAATTTTGAACGGATGTAAGCTTGGGAGAAACCTGCTGCCAAAACCAACTCTTCATCCTCTGACAGATACTTTTTAAAAGCATCCTTTTGCTTCTGAATTGGAGAATCGCGATAATGAAACTTGGCCATTTAGCTACATTGTAGCAGATTTAATATTCACCCATGCCACCCGGAGGCATTGGAGGAGTTGGAGCTGGAGGCTCTGGTTTGTCGCTTACCAAAACATGAGTAGTCATGACCATAATAGCCACGGAAGCTGCATTCTGCAAAGCAGAACGGGTCACTTTGACAGGATCAATAATCCCAGCTTTGACTAAATCTTTAACTTGTCCATCCAAAGCATCAATCCCTATATTACCAATTGCATCTGTCACTTTGGATAAGGCAATTCCCTCATCCATGCCGGCGTTTTTAACCAGTTGTCTGAATGGCTGTTCCAAGGCTTTTTTAACTATCTCCACCCCCACCTTTTCCTCTCCACCTGCCACCACCACATCATCCAACACTTTTGCTACTCTTAGCAAAGCCACTTCCCCACCAGCCACAATACCTTCCTCAATGGCCGCCTTGGTGGCTGCCACCGCATCTATCACTCTTTCTTTTTTCTCTTTAAGCTCAATCTCTGTAGCTGCCCCCACATTAACAACAGCCACTCCGCCTGTCAGCTTGGCCAATCTTTCCTGCAACTTCTCTTTATCAAATTCAGAATCAGTAGTCCCGAGTTCTCTTCTGATTTGAGCAATTCTTCCTTCAATCTTGGCTTTACTACCTTTGCCATCAACAATTAAGGTATTATCTTTGTCAGAAGTCACCCTGCCGGCTCTGCCCAAATCATCAATCTCCAATGATTCAAACTTTTTGCCGGTATCTTCGCTCAAGACAGTGCCGCCGGTCAAAATGGCAATGTCCTCCAGCATTTCTTTTCTTCTATCACCAAACCCCGGAGCCTTGACTGCTAAAACATTAAAACTGCCACGAAGTTTATTGACCACTAAAAGCGCCAAAGCTTCACCTTCCACCTCATCTGCAATGATCACTAAACTTTTGCTGACTTGAACAAATTTTTCCAAAAACGGCACCAGATCAGAAGCACTAGAGATCTTTTTGTCGGTAATTAAAATATAGGCATCTTCAATAGAAGATTCCATTTTATCCGTATCAGTCACAAAATAAGGGGAGACAAAGCCTTTATCAAACTCCATTCCTTCTTTATAATCTAAGGTCATATCCATGGTCTTTCCTTCCTCCACAGTCACCACTCCGTCTTTACCCACCTTTTGCAAAGCCTCGGCAATAAGATTTCCAATCGCAGCATCTGCTGCGGCAATGGTGGCCACCTGAGCAATTTCCTCTTGGGTGGAGATTTTCTTGCTCATTTTCTTTAACTCTTCCACCAAAGAGGTGACTGCTTTTTCCATGCCATGCTTGAGAATCATGGGATTTGCTCCGGCCTGAATATTTTTTAAGCCCTCGGACACCATGGCCTGGGCCAAAATAGTGGCGGTGGTAGTGCCGTCTCCTGCCACATCATTAGTCTTTGAAGCTGCTTCTTTGATCAGTTGAGCTCCCATATTTTCAAATGGATCTTCAAGATCTATTTCTTTGGCCACTGTCACTCCATCATGCACCACATTGGGAGCTCCCCACTTTTTATCCAAAGCCACATTCCTGCCTTTGGGCCCTAAAGTGGTAGCCACAGCTTCAGTTAGGGTATTAACCCCTTTAAGTAATTTCTCTCGTGCCTCTGAATCAAATTTTAATATTTTAGCCATAATCTATGCGTGGCCTCCTCCCATAATCTCAAGTTGGGCTTCTGAACCCAGAACTGCTATCTTTGGTAAACTTCCTGTTAAAAGAGCGCTTCTTCCTGCTCCCTTTATAACATCATTTATAGCTGTTGGTCCGCTTCCTCTTTGTTTCATAACCCATTCTAAAGCTTCTATTCGCCCCAATCTTCTTTGTCTACCAGGGTCACCTATCCCTGGAACAACCCCCAATACAACATCACCTAAGCGATCCAAAGGACCCAAATCCATTTTTAAGGCCTTCAATGCTTCTTCAATTTCTGCTCCTGATCTCATTTGTGCTCCTCTTCTTTCTGCCATATTTTTACCTTTTTAATACCTCTGGATATTTAGCTACTAAACTGACTATCTCTACATCATTTGCTTTCATTCCAAGAAAAGCCTCAGGATCTAGTGCTCCGGAAGCTGCCAATATTCCTAATTTGAAACCAGCCAGTGTAGCTACTATAGAACGGTAAGCATGCCCCGCTGGATCATCTGGCCCCAGAAGTCTCTGCCGATGGTTAACACCTTCAATTAACTCATCCGCCCTCTTAAATACTTGCTCCTGTTGTTCTCGTGTTATAAGTTGTCTGTTAATACTTTCTCCCATATTTTTTACTCCAAAATTGCCATTAAGTCATCAAACTTAACTAGCTTTAATTCTTTTCCTTCCACTTTTATCTCATCTCCACCCCATTTTTTATAAACTACTTTATCTCCAACTTTAACCGGGCATTTGACTGTTTTGCCATTTTCCATCACCATCTCATCTCCACAAGCCAACACTTTCCCTTGGGCTGGTTTTTCTTGAGCAGATTCCGGCAAAATAATTCCTGATGCAGTTTTGGTATCTGCCTCACTAGGTTGCACTAACACATAACCCATTAAGGGCTTGATCGAAACTTTAGAACTGTTTCCTTTATTTACTTTTGGCATATGAATGACGACAGTGGAGCAGGATCGAGTATGATTTATACCAGAACTTAGCACTACTTGTCAAGGACTGATAAGTTTTACTACTTTCTTTTGGTATGCATCAAGTATTCTGCTCCTATAATCCAACGGATGGAAATATAGCGCCCCATCTTCTATCCTCTCCATGCCTTGCGGAGTTTGCATATACCAAAGTTGGAATTTTTGTGCCATTCTCTCGAAAATGTTCAAAGTAGAATTAAGCGGTAAGAATAAAGAATTATGCTTTTTATGCTTAATTCTTAATTCATTATTCTTGATTCTTTCTCCCACCCAATTCGGTAAAAACTTGAAAGCCCATTCATTATCGGAAAGATATTTTGAATAAATCCCATCCCTTTGCCATAAAACCCTCATTTGTAAAACCTCATGTGCAAGATAGATATCTTTATTGTTTTGCTCTAATCTATCCTCTTCGAGTAAGATATTTAAACATAATTTTCCGGCAATTTTTCTGCCAAAATCCCCAACTTTTCTCCTTTGTCCTGTTAAAGATAGCAATCCTAATGCCAAAAGCCTTGAAATCCACAGGCGATTTTTACTGGTAATAATAAAAAGGTCAATATCATCACTCTTACTGGCATTCCCCATCGCCAATCCACCAGAAACACCTATCAGTTTAATCCAGGGCACGATCTTTAAAAGTGAGGCTAAAACCTGTGCTTTTCGCAAATACTTTTCTGACTGTTCTTCTCTACGCTTCCTTTTTACTACCAACCCATCTCTTCTGGGAAGAAAATAATATCCACTTTGTACTTTGAGCTTTGCACTTTGCACTAATCCGCCTAAGGCGGATTCTACCTGCCGAAGTCGAGCCTTTTTACCAATCAACCATTTATGAATTTCGTAAGTATTTAGCGGATAATCAAAAATATCAGCATAAATTAAAGTTTTTAAAATAGCTTTTTCCATGGTTCGACTTCGCTCACCACAAGTTTAGCAGTGATCTGTTAAAATGCAATACATGCTCAAATTTAGGAAAAACTATCCCATGAGTAATGTAACCACCCTGCAAATTGGTGGGTCTGCCGAAAAGTTTGTAGCTGTTAAATCAGAAGAGGAACTACAAGAGGCCATAGATTATGCCAAACAAAACAAAATGGATTATCTTTTGATTGGCGGAGGAAGTAATTTATTGGTAAACGATCATGGTATTGATTGCCTGGTTATTAAAAATGAAATAACAGGAATCCAGGAAAGAAACGGAACTTTAATAGTGAAAAGCGGTACCCTTTTACAAAATATAGTTGATTATTCCATTTCTCACGGACTATCCGGTCTCCAGAAATTAACAGGAATTCCGGGAACAGTTGGAGGGGCAGTTTATGGTAATGCCGGAGCATACGGACAAACCATTTCTGATTATATCACCTCCATTGTCATCTTAAACTCCGCAAAAGATCTCAAGACTTTATCAAAAGATCAATGCGGTTTTAATTATAGAAACAGCATTTTTAAACAAACTAAAGACCACATTTTAGAAGTAACTTTTCAGCTGGAAAATGGAGATCCAAAAACCCTGCAGCAAGAAGCAGATGATGTGTTGTCAAAACGTTTGGTTAAATACCCCAAAGGCATAAAATGTCCTGGATCTTTTTTCAAAAATATAGTTGCTGAAACTTTACCAAAAGAAATTTTAGATAAAATTCCCAAAGAAGCAATTGTTTATGGAAAATTATCTGCCGGATTTTTATTGGAAAGTGTTGGTGCAAAAGGGCAGACTTTGGATGGAATTTATATAGCAGACTATCATGCTAATTTATTTGTAAATCAGGGCAGTGGCACTGCCAAAGCTTTTTATGATCTGGCCAAAACTTATGCCCAAAAAGTCAAACAAAAATTTGGCATTACTTTGGAACCAGAAGTGCAGTTAATCAACTTACCACCTCTTACTTAATCATTCATCTAATTTATGTGCTTCATTTAGGCCTTCTTCATTAAATTGAGTGGAGAAGAAAACATCTACCATCTCTTTGGCTGCTTCCTCTTTGGTATTGACCAGGGCCATGCACAAAATATTGGCATCATCCCATTTCCTTGATAGTCTGGCAATGTCTTTGTTCCAACAGAGAGCTGCTCTGGCCCCTTTCACTCTATTGGCTGCCATACAAATACCAGTCCCACTCCAACAAAAAAGTATACCCCTCTCTACTCTACCTTCTACCACCATTAAAGCTGCTCTTTTACCAATCTCTACCCATTTATCAGAGGCAGACTCACCCAAGGCTCCCAATAGTATGAGTTTGTGTTCTTTGGATGTTAAGTAATCCACCACCGCATCAGTCACTTTATTTCTTTCATCAGAGGCAACCACTATCTTCATAGTTTTCCAGTATATTTATCCAACACTTGTTTTACTCCACGATCCACTGTTTGTAAAGCCACTTGCGGATCAGTCCCGGCCAGTGTGGCATTGATGCCATCTCCGAAGTATTTGATCATCTCATCATTTATGCCGTTGTCAAAAGTGTTGGAGGAAAGATACCAGGTTTTATATACAGGCCCTTGGGCAACAAATGCTCCCACAATCGGATCAGAAATCAATTCTCCTGATAAAGAGGTTTGAGAATAGGGCTCCCCAAACAGTCTCACCTTGGAGGCTTCCTGATATAACAATCTTTGAGATGGCGCGGAAGTGAGATATTTGACAAACTTCCAGGCCTCCTTGGCATTTCTACTTTTGGCAGATACTGCCTCTCCCCAAAAGCTGGCCCAGCCAACTTGTTTTCCGGCAAGTTGCGGCACGCTTACAACTTTGAACTTTAGATTGGGATTTGCAATCCGCAGTTCATGTGCTCTCCAAGAAGGAGCAAAATAAAATCCCAATCTTCCTTGGGCAAACATGGAAGTTGAGTTGGGAAGATTAACATCCCAGGTTTTTTTTCTCGGATCTGTCACAAACTCGGTATAAAACCTGAAAATTTCCGAAACAGACTCCGATGCAAGATTGGAAAGATCCACTCCCGGTTGCTGCAGTAGCAGAAGACCCAAAATATCCGACCAATGATCTACGTTTGAAGCAGTGCCCATTGAGGCCCCTGCTGTTTGAATACCATCGGCATTCCTCACAGTCATCTTGGTTGCCGAGTCTATAAATTCCTGCCAATTCCCGGGGACCTTTCCTCCAACATTATGTAAAAGTTCTTCATTATAAAAAAGCGCCAATCCGTCAATCTCCAAAGGCGCTGCATAAATTTGACTGTTTTTGACAAAACTCTCTAAAGCCACCGGGTAAAAAAGACCTTGATATTCAGGTAAACCAAATATATCTGCCGGAGCAGGAGATAAAAAATTATCTTTTAAAAACATCGGCAACCAGGAATTATGAAGGCGGAAAACATCCGGACCGCTCCCTTCCTGTATTTGAGCTTGCACCCTGGTTCTGTAATTTATTGAGGATTTTCTCTCGTATGTGATACTCACATTAGGATTTTGTCTTTGGTATTCTGCAAACAGGGGCCGCAGCAAGCTTTCCTCTTCCCAAAGACCCCAATAAACCAAGCGTATCGGGCCTTGTTGTGGCTCTTTCTTAAATAGAGTAATGCTCGGACCAAATTTCCAAAACAAAAATCCGACAACAATTGCCAAAGAAAGAACAATTATGATAATTCGTTTCATGGTTCGACTCCGCTCACCACCAGTCTTCTTTCAATTATATCCCAAAAACGCTAAAATAGCGCCGTGGCCAAAGAAAAATCTTCGAAAAAGGAAAAAATTAAAAGCAATCCCTTTAAAAAAACAGTGGTCTTTTTTAAAAAAAACAGTTTACCTTCTGTTCTGTCGATAATTTTGTTACTTTTACTCATTTTTTTATATTCAGCCTTCATAACAGATAAGTTCTATCCTCTGACATATATTGGTTCTTCCAATATCTCATTCCTCACTCAAGGTCAAGCCATAAGACAGGTGGAAAGCAGCCTCCAGCAAAGATCTGCCCAAAAACTAGCTTTTGTTTACCAGAACCAATCATTCACCATAGACCTCGCCACCTCTTCTGCCAGAATTGATTACTCTTTACTTGATCAAAGTTTGGCAAAGCAGCAAGCAGGTTTTGTTTGGGATAAGATTTTAAGGCAATTTTCTACCCTTTTTTACCCTCAACAAATCTTACTGACAGTTAACATGTCTTTGGAATCTCAACTTGAGCAAATTGCCAAGATTGTTGATAAACCATATACTGATGCCCAACTGCTTTTTGATGAAAGCCCCAACACAGAAGGCAGTCCTTCAGCCCGTATTCAAATCAAAGAAGGAAAAGATGGCCTAAGCTTAGATAGATTATCAGTTGAAAAAGCCATTGCAGATTATCTGCTTTTTGGCAAATACCAATCTTTGCTGCCCACAAAAGTTGTCCCACCAAAAATCACCACAGAACACGTCAAAAGAGCAAAACAGGCACTTGAACAAACCCAAAAACAACCAATCAGACTTACTTTTGAAAAAACTTCATATTTTTTAGATACAAAACAACTGCTTGCTCTTTTGGATTTAACAAGCGGCGGGGACTTGCTTTTGGACCAGGGGAAAACCAAAACTTATATAAGCAAGATTGCCAAAGAAATAGACCAGGAAGTTCAAGAAGGCTTATTCGAATTTAATCCCAAAACCAAAAGAGTCATTACTTTCAGGCCCTCACAAGAAGGGCAAAAGCTTGATATAGAAAAAACTTACAACTTAATTACAGAAGCACTGACCTCGCCTTCTTCAAAAACAATTGTTTTGCCTGTTGTAATTATCAAACCCAAGATTCAAACCTCAGATGTCAATTCCTTGGGGATCAAGGAATTGATCGGCCAGGGTATCTCCAATTTTGCCGGATCAATTCCCAACAGAATCTATAATATTAACCTCACTGCCCAAAAAATTAACGGGGTCTTAGTTCCTCCGGGTGAAATCTTTTCTTTTAATCAAACAGTGGGTGACATCACAGCTGCCACCGGCTTTAAACAGGCCTATGTCATCAAAGAAGGCAGAACTGTTTTGGATGACGGGGGCGGGGTTTGTCAGGATTCCACCACTCTTTTCCGGGCAGTTTTAAATGCCGGATTACCTGTTGTAAAAAGAACAGCCCATACTTACCGAGTTGGCTATTATGAACAGGGTTTTCCCCCTGGTTTGGATGCCACTGTTTTTTATCCATCAGTTGATTTTCAGTTCCAAAATGATACCCCAGCTCACATCTTAATCCAGGCATACACCGAAGGAGCTACCCTTTATGTTGATTTATATGGTACATCCGACGGCAGAATCGCCGCCATCTCCAAATCTGTGGTTGCCGATCAAACTCCTCCGCCTCCGGAACTAAGGCAGGATGATCCCACTTTGCCAAAAGGCACTGTAAAACAAGTAGATTGGGCAGCTTGGGGGGCAAAGGTCTCTTTTACAAGAACTGTCACAAGAGATGGGCAAGTTTTAATAAAAGAAACTTGGAACTCTTCCTACAAACCCTGGCAAGCTGTATACTTGGTAGGGACAAAGGAGTAAATTCGTTTATCGTAACACTTCGTTCTTCGTATATCGTTTATTCAATATACGATAAACTAAATATGTTTACCTACGAATCGCTTGATATTTGGAAACTTGCCATAGAGTATGCTCGCACCATCTACAAAGTAACTGATAAATTCCCCAGATCTGAAATTTATGGTCTGACTAATCAACTTAGACGTGCAGCTGTATCTATTTCAGCAAATATTGCCGAAGGCTCAGGAGCCAGCAGCGTTACTGATAAAATGCATTATTTGGATATTGCAGTTAAGTCTGCACTGGAAACTACTTCTGAAATCCAGATAGCACTTGAATTAAATTATTTAGATAAATCAGTCAGGAATCAACTCTATGAGGCGGCTGAAAAGATAATCCGTAAAATACGTTCTTACAAGAAATTCTTGAAATCCGATAAACGATAAGTAGAATTTATTTGCTCTTTACGATATACGATAAACCATATACGATATACTAGATTTGAAATGATTACTGTAACTGGTTCTTTGGCTTTTGATCATATTATGGATTTTCCAGGCAAGTTTTCAGATCACATCATGCCTGATAAAATCCATCAAATTAACCTCTCCTTTTTGGTAAACACTTTACAAAAACAAAAAGGTGGCACAGCCGGCAATATTGCCTATAATCTAGCGCTTTTACAGTCTCCTGTGTCTATATTAGGTGCAGCTGGATCTGATTTTGCAGAATATGGTAATTTTTTGAAAAATGCTGGAGTGGATATTTCTAAAATAAAAATTCTTGAGGGTGAAACCACCTCTTCTGCCTATATTATGACTGATTCATCTGATAACCAGATTTCAGCTTTTTATCCTGGGGCCATGACTAAAAATTCCCAACTTTCTTTAGAGGGTAATCCCACTTTAGTAGTCATTTCTCCAAATGATCCAAAATCTATGGTTAAGTTCACAAAAGAATGCCAAGATGCAAAAATCCCCTACATGCTGGATCCGGGCATGCAACTTCCTACGCTAAATACAGAAGAGTTAAAAAGCATGATAAATGGAGCAACTATTTTAATAGGTAATGATTATGAAATAGAGTTATTAATGTCAAAACTCCCGCCAGAGGCGAGGCTCGCCAGGGGCGGCAAATGTCAGATGTCAAATCTGTTGGAAAATGCGCAAGTTGTAATTACAACCTTAGGAGAAAAAGGATCAGTTATAGAAACTAAAGACGAAAAGATTGCCACGTCGCCTGCGGCTCCTCGCAATGACACGGGGGTTGTTGACCCAACAGGCGCAGGAGATGCTTACCGGGCTGGATTTTTAGCAGGATACAGTAGGGGTTTAAATTTAAAAACTTGCGGACAAATGGGATCAGTTGCTGCTTGTTACGCTATAGAAAAATATGGTACAAGTAATCACACCTTCACAATCCAAGAGTTCTGTGAAAGATACAAAGAGAATTTTGGAGGAGAACTTAATCTATAGGTATCTCAAAACTCAAATGTCAAATGTCAAAACTATAACTCAAATCTTAAAACTTTTAAAACATTTGAGATTTTAGATGTAGATTTGCGATTTGAGATCTAACATTTAAGATTGAAGATATGAAATACGATATTAAGGATAAAAAATTAGCTGCTAAGGGAAAACTCAAAATTGAGTGGGCCGGATCTCAAATGAAAGTGCTCCAGCTGATAAAAGAACGCTTTACCAAAGAAAAACCTTTTGACGGTATCCGCATAGCAGCCTGTCTGCATGTCAGTTCGGAAACTGCCAATCTGATGCTGACTCTTAAGGCAGGGGGTGCCCAAGTTTCGCTTTGTGCTTGTAATCCGCTATCAACCAAAGATGATATTGCAGCGTCCCTTGTGGAAGACTTTGCAATTCCCACCTTTGCCATATCAGGAGAGGATAAGAAAACTTATTATCAGCATCTGAATCAGGTCCTTGATACCCATCCTCACATTACCATGGATGACGGGGCGGATTTAGTCACACTTTTGCATACAGAGAGAAGATCCCAGCTTAAAGATGTGATTGGCTCATCAGAGGAAACAACCACAGGAGTGTTGCGCCTGAAAGCCATGGAAAAGGATAAAACACTGGCTATCCCTGTTATGGCTGTTAATGAAAGCCAAACCAAATATCTTTTTGATAACCGCTACGGCACAGGCCAATCAACAATTGACGGAATCATACGGGCCACAAACATTCTTTTGGCAGGAAAAGTATTTGTGGTAGCAGGATACGGCTGGTGCGGCAGAGGAGTGGCCATGCGGGCCAGAGGAATGGGCTCACATGTTATCGTGACGGAAGTCAATCCTGTCAGAGCCCTCGAGGCGATCATGGACGGGTACCAAGTCATGCCACTTGCTGATGCAGCCAAGATGGCAGAGATCATTGTCACAGCCACAGGAGATAAACATATAGTTGATGAGAGTATCATTAAAAATTTAAAAGACGGAGTTATTTTGGCCAATACCGGACATTTTAATGTGGAGATTGATGTTTTGTATCTGGAAAAAGTCAAAAAATCAAAAAAATTTGTGCGAGACGGCGTTGAGGAATATCTATTACCAGATAACAAAAAGATTTATCTTTTGGCAGAAGGAAGACTGGTTAATCTGGTGGTGGCAGAAGGACATCCGCCTGATGTGATGGATATGTCCTTTGCCAATCAGGCTTTGGCAGCAGAATATCTGGTACAAAACCGCGGCAAGCTCAAAAAGGGTGTCCACACTGTACCAGAGGAATTGGATCAGATGATTGCTCAATTAAAATTGGAATCATTAGGGATTAAGATTGATCAGTTGACTGATGAGCAAAAACGTTATTTATCCTCCTGGAACGAAGGCACTTAAATTTGTCTTGCCCTTACAGCATCTAAACGATCGACTACTTTGACAGCTAATTCCTCTCCTATAGCTCTAACGTCTGCAGCATAAGGAAGTGGGGTAATACCTGCTCTTGTTATCAAAGCTACAACCGGTTGTCTAGTCCAAGCTAAAACTAATGGTTCTCCTTGAAGTGCTACAGCTCTTCTCTGGTAAGGGAATAAATCATAAACTACTTTTATACCTTCCTCAATCTCTCCTAAGTCTATTGCTCTTCCTCCTTTAGCCGCTTCCCCAGGATGAAAATCTATAATCCTTGCAATTACTTCTTTTGAAATTGGCATTAAAATCACCTCCCTTCAAACATATAATTCTCAGTCCTCTATTGCCCAACTTTCCTCCCGACCTACTTGAGGAATCGACCAGTCAACATCAATCCCAGGCCGAAGTTCCAAATCTGGGCCGTCAAACCACAAGGCATCTGGATCGAGTACACCCCCAACAACATTTAAGCTCTGTCCCTGCCTGTGAATGGGACACGCTGTACCCACAGTTTCATCCACCCTACTTATACCTGCAGGATCCGATATCTCCCTTACATTTATCTCCGTAGACATTTATCTCCTTTCTTTTTAACCATTAAAAAACCTCTCTTGTAAAGAGAGGTTAAAATTTTTCCTTCGACTACGCTCAGGACTAATCCTTCCCTTTACAGGGTTTGGGTTTAGCACCGCGGTCAAATAGAGGTCCTTCGATACTTCGACTACGCTCAGTACTCAGGATGATTCTCACTCCGTTCGAATCAGTTGCTGGATGGATCATCAAGCCAAATCTCTCCCCATCACTCTTGATTAATATTCAATTGTATATAAAACATTAGCTGAATTTATCCGCTCTGTCAAGTAAGCAATGCAAATGCAAAAGAATAATTTTCTTAGTATATCCAAGATTGTCGAGGTGTAATGAAGAAACTATTTTGTCCCGGGTTTGATGCTGCCATCCCTGGTCCTGTGACAATAATCCCCACCGGCCATTCGACTTGGTCTCTTCCAAAAAGATCTGTTGATATTACATGATCAGGTAGGGAATATAGACCACAATTACCAGGCAATCCCTTTCTCACAAGATCAACGAAAGGAGGCCCGTCATCTGGAGGCTTTGGATCTAAGTAAAGTTTCCCCAAAGCTATAAATGTTGTACTATCACCTTCATGACACGGGCGTAACTGCTCAATTCCCAAATGGACAATATATCTATTATGTCGGGTAGTAAGACCAAAGCCCCCATTCAAATCAGGTCCAGCCACAGTTACACCCGGTTCTACCTTAGCAAGCATATCAGCTACGTCTTGTAGCCTTCTAGCAATCTCTATCATAAAGTTATAGGGCATATTTAGTCATATAATAGATTTAACATCTTTGTCAAATGATGTTCTTTCAGATACAATACTGGGTGGTATGAGATTCTTTGTAGCTTTAGAAATTCCGAGTGAGAATTTGCTTCAGTTTAAGACTATTCAGGATAGTTTGCATACATTAATTCCTCAAGCCAGATTAACTGATTTGGATAAAATTCACCTCACTTTAGCCTTTGTTGGCGAACAACCTGAGGTAGTGAAAAACCGCTTAATCGCCATCATCAAACAAGCTGCTCAAGGTGTACCCGCCTTTGAAGTCACTCCGGCCTACCTTGATGGATTTCCTAATATTCATCACCCCCTTGTACTTTGGGTAGGAGTCAAAGGTGACATTGATAAAATTTTACTAATCAGAGAAAGAGTCAAGGATGGATTAGAAGGTTTACACTTGCCAGCTGATGAACGTAGATTTATTCCACATATTACCATAGCCAAATTTAATAATCATTTCCGAATTGACAGAAATCTGGAAGTGAGCTTAGAAAAAATGATGGCTGCCTCATTTGACCCTATCAAAATAACCTCCATAAAACTTTTTGAATCTGAACCCCAAAACGGCCTCCACAAACACAACACCTTGGCAGAAGTTAAGTTATCTTAGATTTGTCTAAATAGAATATATCCTTACGGAACTCTTCATCTGAAAATAAATATTCTCCCTTACCATCAATTATCGCCTGATAGTTTCTACAATCATCACATAATGTGTCTCCTTTTACGCATACCCAATTACCCTCTCCAACAGCTTGTTCTATTTCTCGGGCTTTCTTTTCCAGTTGTGCCAACTCACCCTCTAAAGGATCTAAAACTGCATTTTTAGGTGAGTCCTCTCTATCTAAATACCAATAACCTATCTTCGATACTGATTTTTGGAAATTCGATTCTGCCAATATCGCATAAATATGAAGCTGTATCGGATCCTTCTCGTCATTTTTTCCAGTTTTGAAATCCACAACACGCAAGCTGTCATCTGGCAACAAACCAAGAAAATCAACCTTTCCGTTCAGTATTATTTTTTCATCAAGTATATATCTAAGAAAACCATACGCAGGCATATTAGGTTCCAGCTGTGTAAAATTCCGGTAAAAATTATCCAGCATTTCCAAACCCCTTTTACCTAAAGCGGCCTCATCCTCTAAAGATGTAAAGCCGCCTCTTTTGCCTCTATACTTGCGCCAATGATTTCTATACTGATCTATCATCTCATCTTTACCGGGAAGTCTGTCTTTTTGCAAAAACCACTTTATAGCATCGTGAACCAAAGCCCCCAAGGTCATATAAGAAGCAGGTATTTGCATCCTAAAACCTGTTTTTGGGTCGCGATAGATATCTTTCAAATAAAAAGAACGCGGACATTTTTCAAAATCTTTTAATGAAGTATACGAGAGAAATAAAGCCCCTTTTATAAACTTATCTTCCTGTTTTGCAATCATTTGTCAAATTCTACACCCAAATTTGCTACAATACCACAAATGATTATTTTGGGTATTGAGACTTCTTGTGATGAAACAGCAGCAGCTGTGTTGACGAATAACGATAATCGAATAACAATTTTATCCAATGTGGTGGCATCCTCGGCCTCCTTACAAGCTAAATATGGTGGGATCATTCCGGAACAGGCAGCCAGAGAACAGTTGCGGTCGATAATACCAGTGATACAAGAGGCATTAACTCAAGCCTTTCCCAACTACCAACTACCAACTACCAACTACCCGCCAATTGATGCTATAGCTGTTACCTATGGTCCAGGGCTGATCGGCTCCCTTCTAGTGGGAGTGGAAACAGCCAAAACACTGGCTCTTGTTTGGAATAGACCCCTAATTCCTGTAAATCATCTTATTGGACACTTTTATGCAAACTGGGTCGAAATTAGTCAATCGGATATCGAATATCGTATATCGGAAGAAAAAAACGATTCACGATTAACGATAACCGATAAACCATCCTTTCCCTGCATAGGCTTACTAGTTTCCGGCGGGCATACAGATTTGGTACTCTTCACAGATCATGGTAAATATAAATACCTGGGTGGCACCAGAGATGATGCTGCTGGCGAGTGTTTTGACAAATGCGCCCGCCTGCTGGGACTGTCTTATCCGGGCGGACCCCAAATTTCCAAACTTGCCCAAAAAGGAAATCCCAAAGCTTTTGATCTACCTAGACCCATGATAGATTCTAAAGACTTTGACTTCTCCTTTTCCGGGCTCAAAACATCCGTAGCAAATTTTTTAAGCGAACACGAAAAGACAGCGAAGTCGCGAGCTAGAAAAAATGTAGTGCAGTTGAGCGCACCACAAACTATCGAAACCACGAATCCAGAGCTTGGCACGAAACAAACTCCAAGCGAGCGATCTGGTCGCGCGAGCGGTTTTTTCAGCCGTGACGAGCTGGCTAACTTGGCCGCTTCCATTGAATCTGCCATTGTTGATGTTTTAGTTGCCAAAACCATAAAGGCTGCCAAAATTTATAAGGTAAAAAATATTATGATTGCCGGCGGCGTTGCCTCTAATAAAAAGCTTCGTGAACAATTTCTAAAAACGATAAACGATTCACGATTAACGATAAACCTGGCGGTTCCTCCACCACATCTTTGCACTGATAACGCTGCCATGATAGCAGCAGCTGCTTTTTTCCTGCCTCGCGGCAAGGCGGGTCAAAAACCTATTGCTACTCCCTTAAAATTACAAGCAGACCCCAGTCTTGCGCTCGCCTGATAAAGCCAATATACTTAGCCCATGGATAGTAATAAGGAAGAAAAATGGTACAAATTCTGGGAAGAGAATGGCTTTTTTAGAGCAAATCCGAAATCTCCCAGTCCCCCTTATGGATTATTGGTTCCCCCTCCCAATTTAACAGGAGATCTGCATTTAGGCCATGCCATGCAACATTCAATTTTGGATGCCATAGCTCGTTTCAAGAGAATGCAGGGTTTTGATGTACTCCTTCTTCCCGGAGTTGACCATGCCGGAATACAATTTGAAGGCACTTTTGATAAATGCTTGGCCAAAGAGGGTTTATCCAAACAAAAACTAGGCAGGGATGAGTGGCTTAAAAAAGCCTGGCAGTTTAAGGAAGAAGTTTATAATTCTGTTTCCTCTACCTGGAGATTTATGGGGCTGTCTGCCGACTGGGAGCGGGAAGTTTTTACTTTGGAGGAAAAAGTACAAAAAGCCACCTTTGAAGAATTTAAAACCTTTTGGGAACAGGATTTACTTTATAAAGGAGCCTACATTGTCCAGTGGTGCCCCAAATGCGGCAGTGCCATTGAAGACATTGAAATGGAGTATGAAGAAAGAAAGGAAAAGCTTTACTTTGTAAGATATAAAGTTTCGGGTGTGGGTGGTTATATAACTGTTGCTACTGCTCGACCAGAAACAATTCCAGCTGATGTGGCCATAGCTATTTATCCTAATCACCCAGAATTTAGTAAATTCTATGGTAAACAGGCCGAAAATCCAATAACACACAATGAAATCCCCATTATCCAAGATGAGCGAGTAGATAAAAATTTTGGCACTGGTGCATTAAAAATTACGCCAGGCCATGATCTATTAGATTATGCGATAGGAAAAGAAAATAATCTTCGTATACTTCAAGTCATAGGTAAAGATGGGAGAATTGTAGAGGATACTCAAATTATAGGTGGTCTAAAAGTTGATGAAGCTCGCGCTAAAATAGTCACATACTTAGCCGAAAAAGGTCATATCCTGGTTGAAGAAACAAAAGATTACATTCATTCTGTGCCTGTTTGTGAAAGATGCAAAACTACAGTTGAGCCGCTTATTTCCGAGGAGTGGTTTATTAAAATGAAACCCTTGGCCCAAAGGGGCTTAAAAAAAATAAAAAAGGTCAATTTTGTGCCCAAAACTTTCTTAAAAATCATCTCCTTGTGGATTAAAGAGATTCACGACTGGTCCATTTCGCGCTCGCTTTGGTGGGGCCATCGCATTCCTGTTTGGTATTGCCAAAAGTGCAATCCTAACCATCTAGTTGGTAAGGATAAAGATATGATGGTCTCAATGGATGAACCCGGTAAAACCTGCCAGAGTTGTAGTCAAAAACATTGGATACAAGACGAACAAGTTTTGGATACCTGGTTTTCTTCGGGGTTATGGCCGCTGTCTACTTTAGGCTGGCCCTCCGACACCAAAGAAGTTAAAAAATACTATCCCTGGAGCTTTGAAATCTCTGCTCCTGAAATAAAGTTTTTATGGATTGCCAGAATGATTATGTTGGGACTTTGGTTTGCTGATGATATTCCTTTTAAAAATATGTTTTTCCATGGCATGTTAAGAGATTTGCAAGGCAGGAAGTTTTCCAAATCTTTAGGTAATGGCATTGATCCCAATGAACTGCGCAATCAGTGGGGCACAGACGCAACCAGAATGGCACTTTACACATATTCCATTCCTGGAAGAGACGGCAGAGCCTCCAAGCAAACTATGGATGAGAGGGCTAAAAACTTTAGGAACTTTGGAACCAAACTGATAAATATTGCCCGTTTTATTGTCGATCTGGCTCCCCAAGATGCTCGCCACCTCGACAACAACTCTTCAATCGAAAACAAAATGAATCATCCAGATGACCAGGCAATTTTAGGAAAACTTAAAAAAACCATCAAACAAGTCACCAGTAATCTTGACTCATTCCAGCTTCATCTTGCTACTGATTCTTTATATGAGTTTATCTGGCACCAGTTTGCAGATAAGTATATTGAATCCACCAAAAACCGCCGGGCCGAAGCTCAACCTGTTTTGGAATATGTTTTTAAGACCAGCCTGGAGCTTCTCCATCCATTCATGCCTTTTATAACCGAGGAATTATGGCAGCGTCTTCCACATACAGGAAAAAGTATCATGCTGGCCAATTGGCCATCTGCCACTTGACCGGACATGATAAGATATTATTTATGGTAACCCCAGAACAGGTTGATAGGGTAATAGCCAATGCCGAATCACTCTTGCATCAGGCACCAGCAACTACACCCGGGGATCCATCCCCAAAGCCAGATCTTGAGGTTTTTGGGCAATTTGCAACACAGCTAGTAGAAGATGTTGGAGCGCCTTATCGACTCAGAGCAACTCCCAGGTCAGGCTATTGGCATCTAACAATAGGATCCACTGAATTGTTGCTGCAACGCCAGGCCATTGATGAACAAGGTTTACCAACACACGAACTGACTGAAAAGTTTATCAGCTCGGTAACGTTTTCTCACCGCAATCCAGATTCGACTTTGGGTTTACCCTTCTTGCAAATCGCTATAAATGGCCATCCGGATTTACCACATTGGCGCTCGGTCGCGCTCACCAACCCACAAAACACAAAAACTTTTGAATTTCCTAAGGTTTAAGCTAGTTTCCCGCAGAATTACCGCAAATTAGCCGCATAAAATTTAAACTACTTCTCCTGTACATCTTCTGCTGGCTTCTTTCCACCTGCCTTTGGCTCGCTCGCCTCGCTGGAGCTTTGGCGAAGCGGGCCGGAGCCTTCGGCACCGGCTGCTCCTTCAGTTGGAGCTTGTTCACCTTCCTTGCCCGCCGCAGCTTCAGCGGAGGCTGGTTCACCTTCAGTAACACCCTCCTCTGTCACAGCTTCTTGAGCGGCGGCAGCTTGCTCCGCAGCTTCCTCCTCCAGCAGCTTCTCCGTTTCTTTAGACACAGCCGGAGCCAGTTTCACCACAATTTCTTCCGCATCCGCGTTAATAGTTAATTTACTTCTGTTGTAATCCAATTGCCCAATGTTTATCTGATCATCAATGTTTTTCAGCGAAGTTATATCAACTTCAATTTTTTCTACCAAATCCATAGGCAGTGCTTCTACCTCAACTTCATTCAAAGTCTGTAACACTATGGTTTCACCCAAATGAACAGACTCCGGCTGTTCCCCCACCAATACCAAAGGCACAGGCACCTTAACTTTTTCAGTCAGGTTCACCTGATAAAAATCAATATGAATAGGCTCACCTGTAATCGGGTCATATTGGACATCACGCACCAAAACCGGTCGGACTTTTTCAGAGCCAATCTTAAGATCAATTAAGCCAGTCTCCCCTGCCAGCTGAAAAGTTTCCAAGAAGTCATGGGTTGAAACAGTAACAGGCTCGGTATCAAGACCTTTACCAAAAACGTGAGCTGGCAAGCTGCCCTTACGACGAAGCTGTTTGACCTTTTTGCCTAAAATTTCCCTCTCGTCAGCATGCAAACTTAATCTATCCATGTTTTTGACTAGGGTAATTTATCATATTCAAGCTCACTCGGCAAGGCCTAATTATCCGTGTTTAATCTTGAGGAAAAGTATTATCAGATTAACCAGTTGGAAAATAACATTAGTAATAATTATTGCCACCTGTTGAGTCAGAAAACCATATACTACCCACAGAAAAATGCCGATATTTAAGATAATATACATGGGCAGGGAAATATCGCTTGTTCTTTTGGTTTTAATAATTTTAACAATCTGTGGTAATGAGGCAAACACTACAAAGCCCCCTGCAATTAACCCCAAAGTTTGAATAAAAAACATATTCATTCTTTAAATTATACATTAACCCTTGTTGGTTTTTCAGAGGAAAGAGGCAATCCAAATAAAACCCATAGTTTTCTCACGTGCAGGAATTATTTTTTAAATTCTACCTCAAAACTCCGATCAGTGGATAAATCAGTTTGAATTGTCTGCTCCTGCGGGCCTAATTTTTTAGTTTGTTCTGAAGCCAGACTATAATTTATTGGGAAAGACACTCTCCAGATAAAAGGATCCTTAAGTGTTCCTGCTTGTTTAACCACATTCAGCTTATAGGTTGCCGCATTTTGTTTAAATTGTAATTTTCTCGGCGCCTCATAATCAAAAACTAAAATCCTCTGCTGTTTAGGCAACACTTCCAATAACATTGAGAAGGCTGATCTGCCGTAATCCACAAATGCGCTCGTCTCCTTGGTGATATTTGTTTCCCCCCACAAAACCCTGGTCAACTTTGACCCAAAAGGAAGATATATTCTTAACCTGTTCTTATACTTTCCGGCAGGCCAAGTATCGGACGGGCTGTTATTTATATAAGTAATCCTCAACCTATGCTTAATTTCTCCTTCTTTGCCTATCACAGTTTCCAGATTATAGCTTCTGTCCAGGTAATAGTTGGCTTTATTGGCTCCCAGATTTGCCTCAACAGGGGCTATAAAATCATCAAATACCCCATCCTGTTGAATTTCCCGAGGTAGCACCCCTGCCCAATTTTGGGCAACAAGGTAAGAGAACAGTTTTGGATCATCCAAAAATATACTCATGTGCTTTGTTTCCAAAGAATCTCCTAAAGCTTTGACAATCCCCGGCCAGTTGGGATTTTTGGAAAAAAAGATTTTGTTAAACAAAGTATTAGTCAGCGCAGTTAAAAAGTTTTTCTTCGCCTGTGATCCGGCAAAGAACGAAGTTTCTGCATGCGTTATTGCCCGCTCAAACAAATTATCAGCAGTAATTTTTTCATCATAATCAGCAATGTCCAAAGGCCCTGTGGCCTGCAGCAGTTTTTCTATTGCCGAAACATCTACGGCAACCACACCCAATACTTTTTCCCCTGTTTCTTTGGTGAAAAACCACTCTGCCTGTTTGGCAGAAGACGGAAAATCACTCTCCCAATTTGAATCCCTAAGATACCAATCCTTTTGACCTAAATCGTTTTTTATATCCTGCGGCGGCTCAACATGAATATTAAGTTGCCCGTCAATTGCATAGATATCGTTGACATCAATATTCTTGAGCTTTCCGCCGGCAAAGGAAATTTTGGCAAATGATCCTATAAAACCTCCTGTCGGCCGAAGCTCATTATTATTTTGCAAAAGCACCAGATAGTTTTTACTTCCGTCTAAGGCAACTATTTCAGGCAAAAGTACACTGGCAGCCCTGCCTTTCTCCACCAACTTTGAATATAAGGCCAGCCTCATCTTCAGACTGTTCAACCTCCCCTGTAAGATTTGCGGAATTGATCGGCCAAAATCCGGATTCGACAAAAGCAGTTCCACCTTCGACAGGTCCTCAAAAGCGCTCGTCAGTTGAGATTGGGCCAGTAAAAAATAATCATTCGGCGCCTCGTTGCTTTCCCCCGTGACTGCCAAAACACCGCCATACAAAGCCTGAATCCCCGCCACAGTTGATTTAGATGAAGACAAGGAAAGTGAGGCTAAATTGTAAAGATTGTCACCAAGCTCAAAGACTTTTTTAAATTGTCCTGTCCTTCTGATTGGTTCAAATGAATCAAAAACGGATTTTGCCCCCAAAACCCCCTTTTGCGCAGCCTCCAGGCTGGATTTGCTTTTTTCAAACTCCCCCTTCCCCAAATTATTCAAAGCATCGGCCAGTTGGAACCTAAATGTGGCAATCCCAAATCCAATCTCAATAACCGGAAACACCAAAGCGAAAAAAACCAACAGAATTACCCCTGCCGCAACAATTCTGCCCCAGCTAAATCTAATTTTTTTTATGGTCTGTTTTGTTTCTAAAACCTCTTTTTTAAAACCCCTTATCTCCTTGCTTTTTTCTTCTTTCCAAGTCTGTGCCCCAACCATCTCCTTTTCTTCCCGATCAATTTTGGGAACTGTGATTTCGTTATCCTTGAAAAAAGTCAGAGTTTTCTTAAGCTGCTCAACTATATTGGCCCTCGGATGCCAGCTTAAAAATTTCATGGTCCTTACTAAATTGGGTGTTGGCCAAGGAGGAAGTTCCGAGGGCGCGAAATTTTTTGTTTCATACCAAACAGGATCCAAAAGCACCTGCTTGATCTCCGCTACTTTGATCGGAGTGGGCAGCACTCCGTCAAAGATTTTAAGAGCAGTTGCGCCGGAAAGCACAGCTTTGATTAACAAATCACAGGCATCCATAATGTATAGGGCCCTGGTGGAAAATTCCAAAGAAACGTCTTTTTGTAGTTGATTGTTGAGCGCAGCCTGAATTAGCTTGACAATCGGATCCTTGGTGTGAAAGTTCATTCTGGGGCCGAAAACAGTACCTAATCTTAAAACTCTAACATTAAGTCCTTTTTCGGAAGCATATCTGGCAATCTTTACCTCTGATTTTTTGAACCACTCAAAATCTTTGGCCCTCTCTTCATCATATAATTCTACTTTTGATACAAATAAACATTTCGTGTCCTTGTCCCTAATTATTTTTAAAAGATTATCCAAATCCCAGCCCTGACCTGCTGTAATAAAAACATAGTCCAGCCTTACAACCTCAATACTCAAATCCTTTGCATCTTCAATCAACAAATGGAAGTTCCTATTTTTTACCGCTCCTGACAAATTCTTCTTATCCCCGCTTGAAAGATTATCAACACCAATGACCTGAATACCAAGGCCCAACAGTCTGTCAACCAAATGCGATCCCAAAAAACCTGCCGCCCCCACGACTAAAGCCGAAGGCACGTTTCGTGCAAGAGAAATAATAGTTTTTTTATTGATAGATTCAATATAATCGCCCACGAGTAAATCGTAGCACCGCAAGTAAGATTTGCAAGATAGCTAAAAGATAACAAAGTGGTATAAGTAACTAAAGTGTGGGGGAGTCTAAAGCTCGATTCGCCATTGAATCTGCCAGAGCATTTTTCTGGCGAGGAATATGACTAAAAGTTATTCCGCCAAGCTCCAGTGCTAAAATCTTAATCTGCTCAATGATCGGCTTTAAATGTTTGCTTTTAACTTTAAAATTACCTGACAGTTGTTCGGCCACTAATTTGGAGTCTGCCTTTAAAATTATTGAGGAGTATTTAGAAGGCAGGCTGTTTTTGACAAATTTTAAAGCTTCATAAACTGCTGTGTATTCCGCCACATTGTTGGTGGTAATTCCAATTGCCCTACCCTCTTTGTGTAATATATTTCCCATCCCGTCCAAAACCACAAATCCGTAGGATGCAGGGCCGGGATTTCCCCGAGATGCACCGTCTGTGTATATATGTAAATTCATAGAAAAAGACTAACAACCAACAAAAGCAAAATCAAGTACTCGGAAATAACCGTTGTTGTTGCAGCTGCATAAAAAGAATACTGCGGAATAAATATAAAGTTCAGAACCAAGTTTACTAAAAGCCCGAACGCATAAATTATAAATAATTTTTTATACATCCCGCGAGTTACATAAATCCACATAAAAAGTGCTGATAAAAAAAATGCAGGAAATCCCAGTGATAAAATTTGTAAGCTTTGAGAAGACCCAGCGAAACCTCCTCCGGTTAAAACAGATAAAATCACAGGTGAGAACATAAAAGTTATGAGTGTACCTAAAAATGCTGCACCAAAAAGCCCCAGACCTACAATTTTTATGTCTTTAAAAGATTTAAGCATCATTGGGTAATAAGCATTCATAATAAATGCCGGTAAAACCAGAACAGATTGAAAAAACTGAAAAGCCACATTGTAAATTCCCGATTCGGAAACGGAACGGAAGTAGGCAATTATAAATGAATCAGCCCTAAAATATATAACATTCAAAATTAAAGTTATGCCTATTGGCCAAGCACTTTTAACTTCCTTCAAAATAAAACTGCCGTCAAAACAAGGCGTGATTGTACGAAAAAATTTTCTGATAAAAATCAGAGCTATGACAGCCGTCAAAATCCAGTTGATGGTTTGTGCGAGTATTAAAAAATACAGCGGTAATCTGAATCGTGCAAACCAAAGCACAAGCCCAAGATATATAAAGGTTCCGGCAATTGAGGCCAAAATGGACAGATCATATCTGAATTTTCTTTGGAAGATTAAATTTGCTGTCAAAAAAACAGCGGATCCGACAATTGCCAGACTGCCAAAAATTACCAGGACGCTAAATTGTCCTGATGCGAATTTGAAAAAAGGTAATAAAATCATTGATAACACAACCAAAGCACAAGCCCACAGTAATCTGGTGCCTAAGAGCTTTCTAAAAATTTGCTCTTGTTGATCCTTATCCAAATGCTCCATGGTTCTTTGGATATGAGCATTTAATCCAAAATCCGCCAGAAGAAAAAACATATTTATGTAGGTTAAGGCCAAAGTTATAACCCCTGTTCCCACCTCACCATAATTTCTGGTGATTGTTCCCAAAATAATAAAAGTTGAGATAACGGTTACTGCCTTACCGAAAATTTGCCAAGAAGTTTGCTGAAAGATTTTTAAAAACATTGGCGCCTTAAAAATTATTTTAACACGGATAGAGTTAAACCCCATACCAAAAACAGCATTCTTTGACCTTGGGGTAAGGTTAAAAAATAATGATCAAACAACCCTAGAAATAAAACAGTCCCCCAAAGCAAAACTGTAGTCCTATGTTTAAAAAGTCTTAAGACCGGATAACCTATTAAGCCCAAAAGACCTACCAACCCTACTACACCTGTTTCAGCGAGCGTTAAAAGAAATATATTATGCACCGGTTGCAAAAAACGGTTCGGACCTACCAATATCTGATCCGAAGCCTCGATGATAAATTGATTCAAGCCCACCCCAAAAAATGGATAGTGTTTGAAAAGATTCAAACTTATCTCTAAAAGCTCCTCTCTTCTAAAATAAGCCAAGTTATCAAAATTAAGCAAGGAGTAGTAACGAGTATACAAAAAGGGGGAGGCCAGTAAAAATATGAGGGCCGCAAAAATGATCCACCTTTTCCCAGCTGAAACAAGTACAACTACAAGTGTCATTATTGAAACTCTGGAAAAACTCAAAATGGTCGTGGCGGAAGCTGCAATAAAAATACCTGTTTTTGTTAAGCTACCCTTTCGGGACAATTGGTCAATCAGCAAAATACCGATTATCATAAAAGCAGCCAACACATTTGGGTGGGGGAAAGTGGCATACGGTCTTAAAAATTCGCTTCCATGAAAATCAAACTTGGCAATCGCCGGAGTTGAGATGCTAAATGTTCTTTCGCCCAAAATCCAAAGGCCTAAAGTTCCCGCCTTTATAAATTGTGCAATTGCCAAAATACTTTCACCTAATATGGACAATGCCAACGCCCAAAAAATTACTGATCTTATTTCGGACAACTTTGAAGAAGCAAGATAAACTCCAAACAAACCAGCTATCAGGTATTGTTCTAATCTGACCAGCCCCGAACCTGTGTTGGTGAAGTTTTGCAACAGGGATAAGGTTTGAGTCAAAATAAAAAAATAGAACAAGTTCAAAGCCAGTCTATTAATATGTTTTTTTTGTAGGATGAAAAAAATACAAAGCGTAATAGCTAACACATCCCAAAAATAAATTGTAGGAGATAGGTAATCTATTGGCAGGGAATATACGAAAGCAAACTCCGGCCAAAAATGTCGTCCCAGTTGTGTTGGCAGAAAAAGGATTGTTAGGAAGAGAAGAAAACCTTCAATCTTCTTTAGTTTCAGCATCTGTATTTGGCTCTTCTTTTTTAGTTTTGAGTTTTGAATTTTGAGATTTGAGTTTTATCACCACATGTCTGTCTCTACCCTCTCCCAAACTTTCAGTCTCCAATCCTTTCATCTCACCCACCACCATATGCACAACTCTTCTTTGCCAAGAACTCATTGGCTCAAGCTCCATTTCCTTACCTGAATCCAGAACTTGTTTACCCCAATCCTCTGCACTCCTTTTTAAATCTTCTTCCCTCTGCTTTCTCCAACCGGAAACATCCAAAATCATCCTTTTAAACTCACCGATCTTTTGACCACGGGACATAATTTGGTTAATAATTAACTGGAGAGCATCTAAAGATTCCCCCCTGACCCCAATCAGCCTCCCTGCATCTTGTGTTTCTATGGAAACAATAAATCCGTCTTCGGTCTCCTCTATTTCATAACTTCCCTCAAGAAGTAACAACCCCAATATATTATCTAAAACTTCAGATAGTTGCTGTTCCATAAACTTTTCACTTTATGCTTAAAATTTTGAACTTTCCAGCGAAGCCGGATATCCCTCCCCAGCCTGATATTCTATGCTGCTGGATAATTCCCAGTATTGTATATGTATTCCAATAAATTGCAAGCCCTATTGGAAATGAGAAAGCAAAATACCCAATCATCAAAGGCATCATATAAACCATTTGCGACTGCACCTGACCCATACTCTCCTCCAGTCCTTCTTTTTCTTTGGTCTCCTTAGCCGGTTCACCCACATGATGCTTGATCGGTACAGGCAAAGCCATTTTAGATTGAACAAATGTTAAAAGGGCTGTAATAAGGGGGACTAAAAGAAGATACGCCCCATGGTTCCCAAATTCAGACGGCTTAAATCCTAAATTAAGTCCTAAAAAATTAGGATCTAAAGTTGCAGGAAGCTTCAACTGCGGAAAATACAACAGCGAGTTAATCCGATCAATATGTCCACCTGCCCCCGGCAAGATATTGATTATTGATTGATATAGTGCAATGAATACCGGAATTTGGATCAGAGCCGGCAAACAACCGCCGGCAGGATTGACTCCGTGCTCTTTATATAAAGCCATTTGTGCAGAAGCTAAGGCTTTTTTGTCGTCTTTGTGTTGCTTCTTTAACTCATCCAAGTGAGGCTTTAAATCACTCATTTTTTTTGTAGCTTTGATCTGACTTGACATAAAAGGCCACACCAAAATCCTTATAGCAACAGTTAAAATTACTATCGCAAAGCCCAGGGCTCCGGGAATATGCACAGCTTGCAATCCCTGGAATATAAGTACCAAGAGATTGATTACAGGCCCCATGAAAACTAAATTAAAAAGATCAACAATCCCGCCCATTTTTATTAACGACACCTCCACAGTCTTTTTAACCCCATCCAACTTCCTCTGAATGCCCCGAATTCCCCGATCATCAGTTTTGTGTACTCCGAACAAGTTGGAGAAAATCTACAAGCACCTCCCGGAGCAAATACAGACAGCAGCCCTCTGTCAAAAGAAAGATAAGTTTGATAAACCGAAATTAAACTACCCAATAATCTTTTCATCCTTTAATAGTTTCTGCAAATCCAAAAACACGTCAGATGATTTTACCTCAAGTACCTTATGTTTGGGAAGAGCCACTATATTAATAGTATTAGGTAGTAAGTAGTATGTATTATGGAAAGCTTCGGCAACAAGTCGTCTAGCTCTGTTTCGTTCAGTCGCTTTTTTAAAAAGACTGGATGAAACAGCAATACTAACCCGAGGATTTGTATTATCCCCGATCTTAATAAAAAGTTTTGCGTACTTGCTTTCTATTTTTTTGCCAGATGCAACCCATTTAAAATCTTTTTTGAGGTTAAGGCGTTTGGATTTTGGAAGCATCAGACTGTTAACTTTCTCCTGCCGCGGGCTCTTCTTCTTTGTAAAACTTTAGCTCCGTCCCGGGTTGCCATCCTTGAGCGGAAACCGTGTTTTCTTTTTCTTTTTAATTTTTTAGGCTGATACGTTCTCTTTGGCATATGCGTAAGTTTACAAACTTACTTGAAAAAAATCAATCACCTGTAAGTCTTTTTATCTTTCTTCTTTAGATAAAGTAAAACGATATCTCCTCCCTCAATATCATAAAAGAGTCTATAATTATCTCCTACCCAAATACGTCTCTCGCCTAAGCTTACATCCTCAAGTCTTTGTCCTTGGTAAGGATCTCTTTTTAGCTTACCAATTGCTTTTAAAAATTTTTTATTTAGCGGGGGATCACCTTTAACTAATTTGAATAAATTTTTAGTAAAGGATTTTGTATAATTGATTCGAAAATCATTAGCAGTCACTTTTAACCGTTAACCCTTTAGCTTTTTAATAATCTTATCCTCTTCTACTAATAATCCTTTTCCGTAATCCTTTCTCGCGCTTTTAACAGCAGACAGGTGTTTTTTGTCGCTTAAATCTTTGCGGGTTTCAGGATCGACTGCTGCTGGGTATGTAAGGGTGTATTGATTTAAAGAGGGTTTATAGTTTATTTTCCCGATATTCGTAGGTACAATCATTACTTGTGTCATTTTTCATCTCCTTTCAATGCATGCTCTCGTTTCCTAAGAAGGGCTTCTAGTATATCAGATAATTGCTGCGCCGTCTTGATAGAAACTACAGTCCTACTAACCAGCATTGCTTGTTCCCCTGGATTATTTGTATTGAAGATAAAATCTAATACAACCTCATTATCCGTTATGTTCACTTTAACCACGGTTGCGTAAACTCCACCCCCAACACTATCCGGAACTCTTACCGTTATTTGTTGGCTTCCAACAGGCTTCGATTCGTCCATCAAGAAAAATTATAACAGACTTTAGTGGTTTATCCAATATTTTCCTAATAAAAATTTTTGATCTACTTTTTAATAGTTTCTGCATATTGCCTCTTTTTATTTTGTGGATTAAATTGTGGATAAGTTTTCCACACATGTGAAGAGTTTACCGAACCATGGATAATTTAAGGCTCTGGCATAAATTTTTACAACTTATCAAACCCTTGGCAGGAGCTGATAATTTTAAGGCCTATTTTATAAAAACCACTGTAAAAAGTTATGTGGGGGACAAAATTATTTTAAGCACGCCTTCAGCTTTTATAAAAGAAACTCTGCAGCAAAAATATAAAGAAATTATTGCGGATACTTTTGAAAAACTTTTAGATAAAAAAATAAATGTTGAGTTTATTGTAAAAGAGGTTGATAAACAACCAGAAACGAACGATGAAGATTTTTTCCAGCCGGCACAAAGGCAAACTTCTTACCTAAACCCCAAATATAGCTTGGAAAATTTTGTGGTGGGGCCTTCCAACAATGTTGCATATGCCGCAGCTTTGGCAGTTGTCACAAGCCCCGGAGCATCATACAATCCTTTGTTTATTTATGGCGGAACCGGTGTTGGCAAAACGCATCTTATGCTTGGTATCGGCAATGCAATTTTATCTAAGAAACCTCATGGCAAAATTATTTACTGCTCTTCTGAAAAATTTATGAACGATTATGTTGAGGCCATACAAACTCATAAAATGGGGGATTTAAGAAAAAAATACCGTTCTTCGGATGTTCTGTTGGTAGATGACATCCAATTCTTTTCAGGCAGAGAAGGAACACAGGAGGAGTTTTTTCATACATTTAACGAACTAATCGGCAAAAACTCCCAGATAGTTTTAACATCTGACAGATCTCCCAACGAAATAGCAAAAATCGAAGACAGATTAAAATCACGCTTTGCCGGAGGCTTAATGATTGATATACAACAACCTGATTTTGACACCCGGGTGGCAATTCTCCGGGCAAAATGCTTGGAACAAGGAGTAATTTTGGAAGAAGAAGCCCTGCAGCTTTTAGCCTCATCTTTTGATACCAATATCAGAGAGCTTGAGGGGAAACTTGTTGGGATTTTACAGATGTTAAAAACTCAAAATTTACCTCCTACAACAGAAAATATAGGCAGGTATTTACAAAGCCCCCCCAAAAACAACCCCAAGGTTGACTCTAAACAGGTCTTGGCAACAGTATGCGGTTACTTCAACCTGACTCAAAAAGAACTGGCCGGCTCCAAAAGACAAAAAGAGTTGGTCTTACCAAGACACATCACCATGTTTATCTTAAGCGAACATCTTAAAATGACTGTTGAAAGAATCGGACAAATTTTAGGCGGCAGGGACCATACCACTGTCATGCACGGCAGGGACAAGATAAAAAAACTTGTCGCCACAGACAGAGAAGTACAGCGGATGCTTATTGAGATAAAAAACAGAATTACAAATTAACTGATTTATCCACATACAAATTAGTTTGTCCACAAGTTATCCACTAAAAATAAACCGAGCATCAACACGAATTTTTGGCGAATCCCAAACACAAAGTTTTAAGTTCTCAACATATCCACCGAACATATTATTTACTACTATTAATATTAATAAGCTGTAGTATAATCGGAAGACGCGGTGGATAATTTTAACTGGGTTGTTATCATCTTAATTGTCTCAGCACTTATCATTACTTATCTTTTTGGAAGACTACACGGAAGAGGGAAAACCGATATACCACAAGATTTAATAGATTTGTACAAAGGAGTGCAGGATTTACCTTTGAGGATTTTACAAACAATTCAGGGTTCTATCAACCCTCAAAAAGGAAGAATGGCAGAACTTTTGACCTACGCCGAACTACGCTATGATTACGACAGAATCATCCCGCTTGGCTGGCCTATTGATTTTATCGGTATAAAAAACGGGGACAAAATTGATTTTATCGAAGTAAAGAGTGGACAAAGTTTCCTCTTGACAGACGAGGAAAAACACATTAAAAACCTAATTGCTGCCGGTCGTGTTAACTTCAGATTAATAAAGGTTACCGAAGAAGAGATACAAAAATTTGTTACTGCCAAGAAAGAAGGTCGGGAATGAAATTTTCCACTTTACAACAGGATTTATTGCCGCACTTGCAAGCTGTCGGGAGGTCTGTAGGAATAAGATCCACCCTGCCTGTTTTGGATAATATTCTGCTTTCGACAGAAGGTAAAAAGCTGAAAGTTGCTGCCACCAATTTGGAGATTGGGGTTATACGGTCTATTAATGTGGAGGTTTTTGAGGAAGGCAGTATCACGGTTCCCGCAAAAACCCTGATTGAACTGGTCTCCGGCTTGGGTCAATCCAAAGTGACTGTTACAACAGAAGGAGAGGGTCTGGTGGTTGAAAGCAACAAGTTTAAGGCTAGTATAAACTGTATTCCGGCAACAGAATTCCCTGCTATTCCTTTATCTGCCAAAGACGGGGTAGAGCTGTCAAAAGAAATAGTTTTGTCTTCTTCCCAAATCCTTTTTGCAGCGGCTGTTGACGAAGGGCGTCCTGTTTTAACAGGAGTTTTGACTGATGTTTCAGGGGGAAAGGTTGATTTTGTGGCAACAGACGGCTTTAGGCTGGCTCACAGGAGAGTTAAACTTCAAGGTAAAGAGATTCAGTTTAAAAGCTTGATCCCAAGAAGAACATTTGAGGAAGTATTGCGGATTATTTCGGAAACAGAGGTGGATAAGATTGAGCTTGCAGCCTCTAGTGATCAAAACCAGGTGGTTTTTAATTTAGGGAAAACATTACTTTCCTCCAGGCTGATTGAAGGTCAATTCCCCTCTTGGGAAAAAATCATCCCGACAGAAATAGTCACAAGAGTGATGGTGGATAAAGAAGAGCTTTTAAAGGCCGTAAAATTGGCAGCTGTTTTTGCCAAAAACGAAACCAATATTGTTATTTTGACCCTGGAAAAAAGCAGAATGAAAATCGAATCCTCTGCCAAAGAATTGGGCAGCCAACAAAACGAGATTGAGGCAAATGTTGAGGGTGACAACCTTCAGATTGCTTTTAATTCAAAGTTTTTGCTGGATGCAGTGACAAATTCTCCGTCTTTACAAATTATGATTGAATTTTCAGGATCTCTTTCTGCTGCGCGAGTAAAACCTGTCGGAGTTGAGGGGTTGGAATATATTGTAATGCCGGTCAGGACCAATTAGATACCTCTGTATTTTATGGTTTGGAAATGGAAGGTTTTTTCCTCCCCCCAAGGCCCCACACCTTCGAATTTGGTATCTCCTGTGATAAACATGGTGTAGCCAACTCCCAGCTCATATGATTCCTCTGGGGTAATTTTGGCGGTTTTATGATCCCCGGAAAGAGTTATTTTATACTTTACTTTTGGTTCTATTCTGATCTTAAACTCGCCCTCGTTTTCCAAGCCTCTGTTAAATACAATTTCAATCTGCTGATCCGATGATATAACAGCCTGATCCAAAGGATCTGGTTTGGTGGATAAAATTTTGGGGGATTCATTTGGTTGAGTTGAGTTCTGGGAAGGCGTTGATGATGGCTGGGTGCCGGATGGAAGAGAAATCGGTCTGACAAGCAAAACTTTTTGAGAGATTAACAGTAAAATTATCGCTCCCAAAATCCCCAATATAACTATTGTTTTTTGCCTCATTGTAAGTTTTATCTTAACAAATCAATCATTAGTTGAATATGCTTAAGGTATAAAGGATGATTGTTATCTTGAGCATAGATGGGGTTTTGATTAAGGTTTGTACCACACCCATAATCTTGTTCTTTGATTCCTTGGTTAACAAAGTAAGAGATACTTTCTGCAAAGTCTTCATCAGCTCTGGTATTTAAGTCGGCGGCTCCGCAGATTTCATCATCTGCAGTAGCTGCTTTTTGAGAATAAGCAGTGAGATATCCCTCAGCAGCAATAGCTTGTTTGATTTGATCTCCATATTTGCCTGGTCTGGATGATCCATTAATAATATGTCCCAGTTCGTGAATAAAGACTTGTTTAAACAGTTTTTCATCAGCGGTTGGCCCATCTTTAGTTGCTCCGGGACAGAATTGAATTTTATTTCTTAGAAAGATTATCCGTCCGCTAGTTTTGGAAATATCGCAGGTTGGTTTGATCTCAATGAGAGTACTACCCAGGCGGTCTTTAAATTTGGGCGCTATACTAGATGTAGAAGCTAAAACTTCATAAGCCCATTTATAAACATCCGGCACAAAGCCGTCATTAATATTGATTCCAAAATCCTGAACCCATTTTTTATAATTTCCATCTGCTAGTGGGGGCGGAACTGTTTGGGATTGCGCTTGGCAGTTTTGGATACTAGTGGAAACATCATCGGCATAGTTATAGGGGCCGGCGCAGTCTTTTGTTGCGTCTCCATATTGCAAGCATCCATAGTAAGTATTGACCAAGGCTTCAATTGCTTTTCTGTCATTAGTCCATGCAGTATCCCATTTTGTGCTATCGCCATAACCTAATTTGCTCATTTTTTTTAAAATCCAACCAGCTCCTACAATGATATTTGTTCTTGGATCACAATAATCCTGCCTAGTCATAGTGGAAACAGTTTTACCCATCAGTTTGGCTCCCGCATCAATGCAGTCATCGCAACTTGCCGGGTCTCCTCTAGCAGAAGTTGTACCAGAAGGTTGGATCTGCATAATTCCCAGTGCTCCTGTAGAGCTTTGTACACAATTTGCAGAATAATTGGAAATCTGATCGTCTGACATATTGGATGAAGAGGGGGACTCTACCCTGATAAAGGCTGCAAGTACTGCAGGAGGGATGTTTGATTTTTGGGATGCCTCTTGAATATACGAAAGAAGTTTATTGCTTTTAAAAGTGGCTTCTTTGGGATTTTCTTGGCCTCTTGTAAATTTACAACTACTAATATCAAAAGATCCAATGGATCCAATTGGGCTGGCTTGACCGGTGGGTGTAGTTCCTGCCAGGCCGCCTAACATACTGCCGAATAAGACAAAAAACAACATTATCCCGATCAAACCCCAGGCTAATTTGTTTGAGGATTTGGATAATCCTCTGCCTATTCCGCCTCCTCCTGTGCCTCCTGGTCTGGTTATTCTTTCAAAAGCATTAAGGCTGCCACTGCCTGCTTTTCCCAGGAGATTGTATGTACCGGTAAGAGCAGGGCCGGCAATCCCTCTGCCTAATCCTCCGGCTATTTCTCCAAGACCCTTGCCAATTCTCCCTAAATTTGTACCGATAAATCTTTGGGACTCAGAACCAAAATTTTTGGCTGCATTTGTAAATGAGGCAGGTATTTTAAAGCCACCCCAGTTAAATCTTCGGGGAGCAGCAGTTTGCACATTTAGCCGGTTTGTTTCAGCTTCCAGCCTGCTTGCTTTGGCATTTGCTTTATTAGTAGCAGCCGTGCCTTGGCCTATTCCTCCCTCCATGCCTCCTGCAGGTGGAGGGGTCTGGTTGGCAATAAAAACACGCCGCGGCCCGAAAGATTTAGATGGAGCAGAAGGTAAACCTGGCCCACTCATCATACCTTCGGATGTACCAACTGGTGTTTGTGTGGATATCGCTTCAGTTTGTTGTGACTGTGCTTGCGCTTCAGTTATGATTTGAGTATTTTCCTCTGAAACAGTAACTGATTTAAATTGATTCTCAAGCTGGGTATCTTGATGTTTGTCCAGCTGTTCCAAAACCTTTTTGGCCATTTGCAGATTACCTTCTTCAGTATCGGGGAATTCACTGGTATAAAATTTGGGCAGAATTTTTCTGGCATAAAAGAAAATCTGCTTGTAAGTCAGGTTATAATTTAAGTGATTAAAATGAGTATCAAAACCGGCTCTTTGACCTTCGGGATTAAATAATTTAAACCTAAAAGCAGCTTCTAGATATTTATAAAAATTAACATCTTGACCAGCCATATTAGTAGAGTATCATTAAACACTTTGTCTTGCCAAAATCTCTTGCGGGTTTGAGGTGATGAGTTGGTGTTCCTTCGGTGAGGCAACCACTCTCATGGCAACATGAGTATTGCCTGCAAAAAACAATCCTTGTCCTATTCCCTCTGACAGCAGCAGTCTTTGTTCGCCCTCGGACAGATTAAACACCTTGGCCAAAAGGTCAATTGAAACAGGCGCTTGTTTTAAAAGAACTTGAATTGAGGAATTTGAGATGATTTCTTTTCCTCTCTCCGTTGTCAAAAAATCCTCAACATCCTGCGTTATAGTGGTTAAACCCAAATAGTATTTTCTTGACCTTTTGGCCATATCCACCAAAAAATCTGCGCTGTCAGCATTTCTCATCAGATACCAGGCTTCATCAACAATCAGGATTCTTTTTTTAAGCCTGCTTCTTATTTTGGTCCAAACATACTCCAAAATCATGTGTATTGCCAAAGGTCGTAGTTGGTCCGGCAAGTCTCTGACCGAAAAAACCGTAAAGGCATTGGCAATTGCCACATTTGATTGGGCAGAAAATATTCCGGTCAAAGAGCCTTTAATAAATCTTTCCAATCTTGCCGCAAGTTCCAGGGCAGATGGTTCTTCCATGCCCATTAAAACTTTGTACAAATCCTCCATTAAAGGTGGTTGTCGATCTTGCGTTTTAGGATCATCCGTAATTCCCTTTTGCTGGTATGTTTGTTTTAAGGATCTGTCCAGTATTGCCGCCTCTGTTGCGCTTAAATTACCCAAAACCAGTTTTAAGAATGCGGTCAAAGATAGAATTTTCCTCCCCAACTCATTTTCACCGGATGCCAGTTGCGGATTTAAGTCGAACGGGTTTATTTTAATAGGAGATGAGGCGGAAAAGTTAATAAATTCTCCTCCCACAGCTTGCGATAAAGGTAAGTATTCCTGTTCAGGATCGATGATAATAATCTCCGTCCCAAACATCAAAGAACGTAAGGCTTCAAGTTTAACCAGATATGATTTCCCGGCTCCGGCTTTGGCAAAAATCACAGAATTGGCGTTCTCCAAGCTAAACCTGTCAAAAAGTATGAGCGAATCATTATGTTCGTTGATTCCATACATAATACCTTCATTAGCTGTCAGCTCCGATGAGGCAAAAGGAAAGGTTGTTGCCAAGGAGGTAGTGTCCATATTATAGGTTAGATTTAACAAATCCGTTCCTTGCGGGAGAGTTGATTTGAACCCGTCTTCCATCTGCAAAGATGTCACTTTTGCGCTCATAGATAAAGATGCAAGCGTTGATTCAACCAGTTTTGAGGTATTGTGTAATTCTTCTAAGCTTGCGGAGGGAATGGTCACATAAAGGGCAAACTGGAAAAATCTCTCAACCCCTTTGACCAACTGTTCCTGTAAACCCCTGGCGTCTTCCAAAGCCACCTCAACAGACGGGTCTATGGCTCTTCCCCGCTCAAAATCCGTTTGTATTGTTGCTTCCATCTCGGCAATCTTTCTTTTTAAATCATCCAATACACCGGCAGATTGGGAAGGGTATATAAACATCGATATCAAAAGCGAGTGATCAAAAGATATTATTGGCTCCAGCCAGTTCGGTTCCACAAACCGCGGGTAATTGGAGATAAAGTAAGTCCTAAAAAAACGGTCATTGATCCTTAAGTTATGGAAATCAACCTCAATCTCCTGCGGAGCAAGCACATCCTCAATAGTTAGTTGGGTAGGAGTGGATTGCTCGTCAGGTTGTTTTTTAAAAGGATTAGGTATTTTCATCTAACTCCTCCACCACAAACGGGTGTGTTCTTGATGACTGGGTAGTAGCAGGGCTTGGTTGTAGCGGAGCTTGGGGTTGATCAACAACTTGAGATTTGTATGTTGAAGTTTTAACAGCCTCTTGAGGTTGGTTTAATTGGACCTGCATTGTATCGGCGCTAATTGGCTTTGAGGCCATACTTTCCACAAACTGGCCATTGTAAATATCATAAAATAGTTCAATCAGCTCATTTGTGTTCAGTTGGATTGCTGCCAGCCCCACTCTTGAAAGCTGTCTTATTATTTGATCTCTTCTGGGAAGCAGTATGGTTTTGATTTTTTGTTGCAAAATAACTCTGGTGGGTGCAAGCCCCAGCTCCAGATTAAAAAGCGGGATCACTAGATAGAATTTTTTATCCAGGACCTCGTTTTCCTTGATGGTATTTTGGATAAACTGGCGGTAATTTATGATCATATTGGAAAGCATCGGATTAGACTGTAATTTTTGGGCTTTATCCAAAAGCACAAGATAAGAGTTGATATTTAATCTTTCTGAAAAAATTAGGATTTGGATAGAAAAAGAAAGCGAGTTTAACATTTGGGCAAAGCTACTGATGATGGCAATTTGCTCACGTTCAGATAGAAGCCTGAAGTTTACGGCGGAAATTTGCAAAACCAAGGCCCCGCCGCCGTCTTTTAGCAAAATTATATTGTCTTTGATGTCAGATATGGACAGATGTTGTTGCGTTGTACTCATTTCAGGAAACTCCCGGCCCCTTTGCCGTAATTGTTAAAGGCGGTAAAGTTGTGCCTGTTAATTCAACCTGCAAAACATCAAAAGCAAATCCATCTTTCTCCAGCTCAACAGTGTAAATACTGTTTGGCAAGGGGGTAGAACCTGTAAACTGACCTAATTTGTTTGTTTTCAGCGCTCTGACAGGCAATCCTTCCTTATCATAAATTACCACCACCACTCCTTCCAGGTAATTGGCATTGGCATCTTTAACTATGCCGTTTATGACATTGGGGAATGTGGTCAGGGCCACTTGGGTCACTTTTGCTTTGGTAGGAACAATTACTGTCACCTTCGGCCTTGGGGCAATTGGCAAAGGAAGGGTGTTTGTAGGTTCAGGCTGATGAACAAACTCAATCTGTTGTTTGATTTGAGATGCTTGGGTGACCAGATTTTGCAAATCTGACAGCACGGTATTAACTTGTTGCGTGTAATCAACAGGTATTTGGGTTGGACTTTGTGCGGCTGTCTTAATCTGATTTAGGGTTCGCTCGGTTTGGATTATTTTCATTTGCAGGTTTTGTGCCTGTCTTGCCAGATCAACTGTTTTTCCCAACTGTTCGGGGGTGGGCAGGGGTGGAGCTTCTGCGGTGACAGACTTTGCAACATGCGGTGGATTATAGACGGGAGGTACAGGTTGCTGTTGAATAGGCTGAAGACCTGCTAAATATGTGAAAAGCCTGCTGTTAAAGGTAGGATCTTCCTGGTAAGATTTATTATTTTTCTTCCAGACTCTTTTGGTGGGTGAATAAATTGCTTTTAAAAAAGCTGCAGTCCAATAATCCAATGGTCTGGAATTTATAGGCAAGAAGGCAAAAGCTGTTCCCAACCCGGCAGCAGTCAAGATCAGCGGCCAAGCAAAATATGGATAATCCGCCACAAAAAAAATAAACACAAAATAGGCTAATCCGGAGCCTGTGGCAAGGTATATAAATTGCTTTAAGGTCATATCCCCAACCAGGTGGAACTGGAAAGTGGTGACATTTTGTGGGATTGGGTGCGATTCCATAATTACTTAAATGTATACAATGTGAAAAAAATGATGGCAAGCAGCACAAAAGGGATCATTATGGGACAATCTCTACTAATCTCAATCTTAGATCTCAAATCGCAAATCTACATCTTAAATCTAAAAAGTTTTGAGATTTGATTTGTAATTTTGAGTTTTGACATTTGAGTTTTGAGTTGTTATTCTTAAAACGTGGTGTATCATGCCGCCTTTAAGCGGGAGAAGATACAAAAAGGGAACCCGGTGTAAGTCCGGGGCTGTGCCGCAACTGTGATTCGGTAAGCTATAGCTCTGAGCGAGCGAAGCGAGTCGAAGAGCCAGGAGACCGACCACAATTTACCCTGAGCGTAGTCGAAGGGTCCCGTTGCAGGAGCAATATGTCAGTAGAGACACTTCAACATTTAACACCCCCAAATCTTAAGCAGTTAGATATTTTAATTCAACCGGATGTAGGAGGTAGACGAGAACAGGTTTCCCCTTTTAATAATACAATAGTTATTGCGCGACCAATCGAGCGAATCTTACCCCCTACAGGGGTTTCTAACACACAAAAACTCGATACTGAAGAATATTTAGCAAGAGTAGCAAGATTACAAAATCAATTTGATGGAAGTTTAGAAACAAAAGCAAGAGGGCCTGTTAGAAATTATAATCCTGTTTTAGAAAGAGCAATGTTTGAGACTCTGCAAACCGAAGAAGAAAGAAAACAGTTTAAACTTCATGAAATAAAGCAGATAGAAACTGCTCTAAGAGAACGCTACCATGTAGCCACCAGTATTGTTATTTATGATATTGATGATGATGGCAAGTTAAGAAGTAGGGATTTACCCAATCAAGCTTTTGAAGACGTTTTAACAGTTGGCATTGAATATTACAGGCAAATGGGATCACATGATGTTCCAAGAATAGAACAAGAGAAGGTTGGTATTGTAAAAATACAGAAAGCTTTTGCAGATCCAAACGCCCCAGTAGATTTAAAAGTTGAAGTTATCTCAGGGCCTGGTTTAGTAGAAGGTACTATATTCACTGATAATTTCTTGGATCGTTACGAGCTTTTAGAAGACCCATTTACTCGAAGAAGAATAGTTCAAATGACTCGTTTTGCCTCAGACTTAAGTTATGAGCAGGCAGAAGAGATGATAACCGCTTCAAGACCGGATTATTTTAATGGAAGGGTAGGGTCAAAAGATCAGTGGTTGCTGGCTAATCCTATTTTTGAAAGTAGCGGTGAGATCTTAATACAAAGGAAAAATGCTTTAAAAGAAGAGGGTTTTCAAAAAATTGCCCAGGGGAGTTCAGACCTTATACATTGTTTGGTAGATAGAATATGTGGATCAGTTTTTGCACCCGAGCAGGTAAAAGTTGCCCTAAATGCTGTTTTGAATGGAGCAGATTATATTTGGGAGGGTTTAGTTGGTATAAAAGATAAAGTGGTAAGCATGACATCTAAAATTGTAAATAAAATCATGCCTATTTTTAAGACTTTGGAAGAGAAGGTTAACTGGCTGGGTTATCAGGCAGTCAGGGTAGTTGCAGGAGGATGCGGATTATCAGCAGGATTTTCAGTTGGAGGTATTGCCAGTAAGATCGGCAATTTGATTTCAGGAATAGTTAGAAGCATAAGCAGTGTTTTTGGAGGAGAAGCAGGCAAGAAAGGTAAAAGCTGTATCAGTTGTGGAGAGGTAAATTACTGCACTGAAAAGTGTTATGTATGCAATGGGACGTTAATTTAGCTGTTGACAAATGGGTGTACCAATGTATATACTTTAGTATACCATGAGTTATGCAGTAGTTGTTGCCAAAGTTGACCCCAAAACTAAAAAAGAAGCCCAAGCCACAGCTGAAGCGCTTGGCATGCCTTTATCTGTTGTCATTAAGGCATTCTTAAAACAGTTTATTAGGACAAAGTCTGTGGAGTTTAGCGCCAGAGATGAAGAACCGAGCGAGTACTTAAAAAACGCTATCCGCCAAGCAGAGAAAGATTGGAAGGCAGGCAGAACATCCCCGGCATTTAAAACCGGAGAGGAAGCGGTTGCTTGGCTTGAAAAACAGGGAATATGATCATCAGATATTCCCCTATCTTTTTACGCACTCTGAAAAAAGCAGATGTGAGAGTTCGCAAGAGCTTCAAGGAAAAAGTTTTGATTTTCTCCAGAAACCCTAATGACTTTGAATTAGATAACCACCTGTTAAAAGAACCATACCAAGGACTGCGAAGCATTGATATAACTGCAAATTGGCGGGCAATTTATGCAGAGAAGAGTGAAGGAGAAGTTGTTGTTGTTTACTTTGTCTTATTGGGAACTCACGACCAGTTATACCAAGAAGAAAAGTAGATAGATATATGCAGGTAGAAGGCCTATTATTTAGCCTCAAAATCATCAGGATTTAATCAGAATTAAATCAAGCAGGTAATTGGTTAATGGTTTATCGTTAATCGGTTATCGTTTATCGGCAATCCGCGATATTCGATATACGAAGAGCCGCAAGGCGTTACGATAAACAATCTAGAAAGGAGATCAGTCCGAAGCATAGTGTCGAAGGATTGACAGTTAGTTGACCGAAGCTCTACACTGATTATAACCCTGAGCGAAGTCCTGAGTGAAATCGAAGGACGAAGTCGAAGGGAATCAGTCCATAGGTTTTGGAAAACTTTTCTATACAAAACCATGGCACAACCAGAAAGAAATATGGCAGAAGGAACACTAGGACCAGAAGGCGCAACCCCGGGGGGCGAGGGTCAAACAGGTTTTGCAATCGTTGAAAGCCAGCCTCCGGTTCAACCTTCCGGCGAGCAAAATCCTCAAAAACCTTGGCATATTTCAAGGGACTATGATCCTAAAAGAGCAGGAGAATATCTAAAGAGCGAAAGAGACGGCTTTACTGTCTTTACCGATCCAACAACAGGCAAAGAAGTTGCCAGGATAAGACAAATAGCAGGAGCTGAAACTGCAGTATTACCAGAGCCAACCAGTGGACCGGAATGGAAAGTCAGTCCGGAAAGAGGGAGATGGCTGGTGGAGGAGATTACCTATATGGAGACGGAGCTGTCTTATGAGGTTAGATGGAATGCCGAAAATGGTCCAAGGCTGTACGAATTGTCTAGAGGGTTAAAAGCTTTTGTAGAGAGAGAGCAAAAAGACAGATACCTGCAAGATCCTTTAAATCTTGAGAAAGAGCACCAAGTCACAAAGCAGCCTGACAAGCCGCTCATTGAGGCAATAAAAGAGGCATATGCAGAGAGAATTGCTAGAGGTGTTGAACTGGCAAAAAAGACAGACGGGCCCGGGCCTGAAGATTTCACCGAGATTGAAACAAGAGGTGAGAATTTAGAAACCTTAACCGCCAAATATCTGAATCTGCGTCTTCCAATTACCGAAAGAGAACAAGTAGAAAAAGATTTACTTATATATTTTAAGGAAGCTCATAGAAAAGGATTATTCAAGGAAGTTGATGAAGTTTATAACGCTATATTTTTGGGTTTTAAGAATAAAACCTATTCAAAAAAACAGGCCTTGGCTTTATTGGCACAAAGGGAGCCGGAAGCCCGACAGGCCCTTGAGGATGCTCTGCTCGGTAAAGCAAAAGATCCTCAGGTTAACCCCAGGTTATTGGATATTGAAACTGCATATATTGTATGGACGCGCGGAAAACTTAGGAAAATAATTAATGGTGAAAACCCTGGTCCTTACAAGGAAGGCGAATGGCGTATCCCGGGCGAAGAAGAGGAAGGTGAGAGAACAGAAACTTATTGGGAACCATACGGCGGTTATCCGGATTATTACACGATCAGTGCTAAAACTCCTGCCCAATTCCGTATCGCAAAAGAAACTTTTCTGCAAATGCTTAAAAATCGTGCCCTGGGATATGATCCTAATGAGTTAATGCAAAATTTGCTGAATTTCAAGAAAGTGTTGAGCGCAAGAGGAAATGAGTTGGTATTAGAGCAAGAAGGTATGGATGATGTGCCGGATAAGATGACAGCTGGCTTTATGAAAGAGTTGAGGCAGGAATTTGAAGGAAGGGCTTTCCTGTGGCACACTTTTTATAACAGTGAGCATTACAACAAGGAAGGCGCTAAACAGGGTGCGATGGCCATGGCCATGCATGAAGGACCGGAAAGATGGACCAGAGCTCTCCGTTCAGGGGAAGAGGGAGGGGTAGGATTTCATACGTGGAATCTGGATAATTTGGCAATGGTAGAATTTGCTCTTAATGCCCAAGGTTCAAGAGGACAATTTGGAGACAGTACTCAAGTACATGAGTATATTAGAAGAATCACTTATGAAAGATTGAAAGAAAGAGGAATAGGTATTGTCTTAAAAGACTATGACTGGCGTGATGCAGAGATTGACTCTGATCCTAAATTACGCTTAGACAGAGCAACATTCCTGGAGCAGCTCGATGAGCATCTTAAAAGAAATGATGATGACTTGGAAAGTTTAACGGAAGAAGATCGGAAATATTATTTGCAAGCAAAATTACATACCAGGACTAATCAGGAGCGGATAGGTATTCATCAATCTGCTGAGGCGTTTAAGGCTTTGTATGAAGGTTTTGATAACGGTGATGTTCATAGAAACAACTATCAGGAATATGTTGGTAAAAGACGTATAGATCCGGACCGTCTTCCTAAGAGATTACGGGATTCTGTGAAATTAGGGAAGATTCAAGTCTTGATGGATACGTTGAGGCAGGAAGTTAGAACAGGGACAATAATTCTAGGAAGAAAGGAAACGTTAATTGATAAATTGGTGAGTCTAAAACGAATTACAAAAAAAGAGAAGAAACGATATGAGAAAGCTTATGCCATCTCAGAAGCCAGCTTTGAAGTTGCTATGCAGATGCAAGGTGTAACTCATGAAACAACTATCAGAGGCGGAGCAGTTTACTTTATTGAGAGAAATAAATACGTCCGGGAGTACCTAAAGTTCCGGCAAAAGAATCATAAGGATCAAAAAGCTGAAGATCCTGATATTAGCGAATGGTCGCTTGAAAAAAGAAAAACAACATTTACGAGGGATCAACATATCGGGTGGATTTTGGATGGAATATCAAAGGGTAAAAGACGAGATACTTTCTCCCCAGAGGAACAAGCTTTATATAACGGATTAAGTCCGGAAGATAGGGAAAGAATTGTTGATCAAATACCCGCTCATTTAGCTCAAAAGACTGTTATGGCTGTGGTGAATTGGACTAGGATGAAATACAGAGACGACTCGCCTATCTGGGATGAACCGGACTTTAAAAAAAGACTGGATGAAAAAGACGACGAAGGTAAGCACGGTAACTTTAGAGCCAGATATAGGTCAGCTATGGTGCAGAAGGCGCTTGAAAGGGCTCTAGATGCGGTTAGTGAAAAAGGCTTTGCGGCAAAATTTTCTGATGCTGATTATGCAGCTGATTACTTAGATTATTTCGATAAGGACGGTAATTTAAAGCCCGAGAAGGTTGAACCTCAACCGCTTACTCTTAGCCAAATAAAATTAAAAAGACCGCATGTTTTCGGTTACACCCGAAACGGTCAACCTATTATTGTTTTTGGCCAAGATGGCAGACCTGTGGGTTTAGGCGAGAGCGATTTTGATGAGTTGGGTAAAGCTATTGTCTATGATAAACCAGGAGGAAAGGAACGTCAGCGCGTCAATCTGGACAGCCAAATTTATAAAGGTGAATATGTGTTAACAGAACGTAATGACGGGGAAGGTGTTGTTGTCGGTGTTTTTACTGAAGAAGTTGATTTGGATTTCCCAACTGCAGCAGACAGTTATTTAGCCTTACATACTGCCCACACCTATTTTGCTTATCAAAGCAACAATACCCATACCCTTTTGCCTGATTATGTGTTTGACCAGGCCAGGCAAATCAGGGATGGACTAATACGGCCAGAAGATGCAGATATTCTCGCAGGGTTACTTTTGACTTTGGACCCGACTTTATGCAGGGTCAAAGCGTTTCCCGGAGAACAGATGACTTTAGAGGGGATTGTTTTTGATGCTGCAGTTGAAGAGTCACTTTTGGGTTGGGTCAATGTCAGAGATGCTTTCAAGGAACGATTTTTACCTAAGGATGGTAATGCGGAATATATGGGTACTGGGTACTATACAGAGGATCAAGGAGGGGAGTTCAGGTTTGCTTTGCAAATCGAAGCCTTAGTTGCCAAAATGCCTAAAAGATGGGCCAGAAGATTTACCGCAGCACTCTCTGCGGCTCCTATACATGCAGACACCATGGCTGGTAATTTAGGACGCAAAGGAGTAATAGGAGCTGTTTCAATGATGGATGATAAAATTCACGAACTAACAGGCCAAAGAATAGCCAGCCAGTTTGCTATTACTAAATTTATTAACCTGATGGATAGCGGTACCTCCTTGTGGTTTGCTTTGATTGGTGGGATTGATCCTAAAACAGGGCTTCATCATGAAGGGTTATTTATGAAACCAACCAATAATGCTGAAAAAGTGTTAGAGATAAGGCAGAAATTAACTGATGCTTTGCAGAAGCCTGAAGGAGAAACAGAAGTGTTTCATATACTATTGGACTCTTTTGGCAGAGTTTGGGACACATTAAAAACTATTAGAACAATGTACTCGGATAGTAGAAATGCCGGCGGAGCATTGGATTTGAGGAAAACAGATGTCTTTTTACCGGATGGCAGGTTTAATCCGGCTATAGCCCTAGAAAAGGAGAGGAATACCGGGAGTTCCAGGCATATTGCCAGAATGTTTTGGAATGCTTATGTAGACTGGCTGCTGGATAAAGGGCCCGGAGGTGGAGTGCAGGCATATAAAGGTGAGGCAGAAATCTACAAATTACTTAGGCAGCCGTATTACTATTTTGTATCTGAAGATGGTAAATGGGTCAAAAAGTTTGATGGTCGAGATTGGGCTGGGTGGTTATTTGATAAGATGGCTCTTTAATAAACCGAAGTTGATTATTATCTCCTTATATTCCCGACCTGACGCCTGGTTCTAATTTTGGTGGTTTGCGAATTCCTTGTCTAGTCAAAGCTCCAAAAGTAGCACCCCTTCCCGCCTCGTATGTTTCTACAATCCTATATTGATCAATAGTGCCGGGAATCAACTCCATTTTATACCCAGGAGTATTAAACAAGCCTCTGGCTCTGGCTAATTGACCGCTGGCAGCTCCTACGCCCTGCTGGAATTGACCGGCATATTGTCTGCCTTGGCCAATGCCGCCCCCAATTTCCTGGCCAATCAGCTGTCCTGCTACCCCCACCCTGCCGATTGTCCGGCAAATTATATCCGGGATACTGGGTAGTGCCACTAAAACTCCAAATGCCAGAAGAATATTAATAAAGTTAAGATCCAAACCTCCAAAAAGAGGAAATGTGGAAGTTCCGGTTATTGAAGTGGTAGTGGTTTGAAAAGGTAGCTTTTTCACAGCATCAACATTTGGTCCCAAAATAAAAGCCACGAAATAAAGAGCGGCAAAAACCGCCGGGAATGCCAAAACATTGCAAAGCATATTTAAGATCCAACCTGTGGCTATGCTTTGTCTTCCAGGCAACGATGCAGCCAGGAATTGGAAAGGAGCAGTAATTGTCAAAAATATGATGGTTATATAATTATTGATTAAGCGTAACAATAATTTGAACATGGAATAAAGCAATACAGCAGTTGCTATAAAGGCTAAGGCAAGCCCTATAAGAGCTGTAGGATTAGCCAAAGTAGCGCCTACTGCTATAGTGGTAAGTGCCGCTTGAATGGGCTCTCCGAAGGTTTTGATCAGCTTTAGAAACTCTGTGCCTTGCAAAATTGTTTGGGCGGTTACAAACATAGCCAACAGTGTTAATAAGCGCTGTGCTCCGTCGCTTAAGCCGTTCCATATAGAACTCAGCGCACTAGCGGCATTATCTTTGTCAATAATTCCCGTCAGCGGGCTGAAAATACTCAAAACATTCTTATCTTTCATATTTTCAACCAAATTTTGTGGAGGGATACCCTGTGCTGCAGAGAAATAATATCCCACAACATTGGTTCCCACAAATGCCGTATCTGATATCAGTCCTGCCAAAAAATAGCTAAAAGTAATTAAGATTAAGCCGATTACCAATCCAGGAAGGGCTGCCTGGGCAGTAATGACTGTTTGGGGATTGATTCTTTGTCTAAACATCACCATCAGCCCAATAATCACAAAAATAATGATCATAATCACATAAGATATATTTCTTGATACCTGCCAAAGGTTTAAAATTGGACTTAAAACCTGGGCTCCTGATCCCCCAACTTGTGCCCGGGCTTCTTTTACCACTCCAAACTGCTCTCCCAAAGATGCCAGATAATCAGCTGTTCGAACCGGCGGATTAAGATACAACATGCCAATTAAAGAGGTGGTGGCCCCCAAAGCCCCTCCTGACAGGTTAGTTTGGGATAAAACAGGTACTCCTTGCAGCATACCCTGGGCATTTTGGGTCATCTGGTAAGTTAAACATGGCTGGCCAATGACAGAAGACCCCACAGCCAGACAGGAAAAAGTATGAAACATATTATTTACCAAAAGGTCGGTATAAAGAGGGGAGGTGGGCTGGACAGTAGACGGTAGACTGTAGACAGTAGACTGCACTGCACTGGGGGTAGAGGTTTGGGCAAAAGCAGTAGGAATAAGCAAAAAGAATAAAGCAGTAAGCATAAAGAATACAAAAAGCTTAATTCTTACGTTTTGCAAATGCGAAAGGAAAGCTTTGCTTAATTCTAATCGCTTGATTCTAAGTATCATACTCTAACAGTAAAACAAACCGATCTATTTTTGCAAGTTTTAAAGTTCTTTAAGTAACACGACTTTTAACTCTTATTGAGACGGTAGGCATGTAGGTAAGTACATAATCCTCCATTGGTCATTGACTGACATGACTGTTACCGTACATCCAACCAAACGTCGATTACGCAAGGGGTCGATTTGTCCAAGCAACGCGAATGCCGCCTTAACATTACCAACATCATGTGACGGCAGCGCGTCGTAATAACTGCCAAATGTTCCACATGAAGGAGTAAAACTAATATTATAGTAACTTCGAAGACCGTGTGACGCTTCAGTGACGCTCCCTGAACATGCACGAAGTGCATCTGAAATGCCAAGCATAACCGCTTTGTATGTAGCCTGACCAGGAACTGGCATCAATTGCAGGGCTTTGTTGCTGTCCCCAGAAACGAGTGCTTGGATGAATAACCTAGCTGCTGCGGATGGGGTGGTAGGGATAGACTCTGCCTGCCGAGGTGGCGATTTTGGGACTATTCTTGTAGGAGTAACTGTGGGTAGGGGATCGACTTTCACAGAGTCTACTAGACCACTCTTTGAACTCCTCCAAAATGTTCCTAAATCATTCCTGATTCCGCCACAGGCTTGATCAGTGGCGCAGCGTCTTTGATCTGCCACTCTTTTTTCATTCCCCTTAGTCATAGTGTCTCCCGCAACTCTCCACCCGGAAAAAGTGAATCCATTAATAGGAAGATATTTACCCGTTTTATCTTTGACATACTGGTGTAGGTGGACTCCGGTAGTCTTGCCTCCTTTCGGGACCTCACAAGAAGATTTACCAATAGGGGCTCCTGCTAAGACCCTACCGCCAACTTGGACATGGTCGGGTAATTGACTCAAATGCATCAGCCCGAACCGTAATCCAGTGCCACTCTCTTGTATTTCCACAATACTGTGATTTGGGTCATTGGCATCTTTCTCGTTTCCTACAATTGTGAGTATGCCGGAGGCAGTAGCGAGGGCGGCTTGCTCCTCTACTAAAGCTTTAGTTCCCAAGGCACAATTGACCACTCTTTTGGGGGCCAAGTCAATGCCACTTTTGATACCAGTAGAAGAACCGTCTGAAGGATGAGTTCCTTGTGTAAAATATACCTCTCCATCCAAAGGCAGAATCCTTGCGGAGGGGGGGTCTCAACTTTAGTTGCCACAGCAGGCGATGATCCTGGTTGTTCAGGACTAGGTTTAGGGGTAGGCGCAGGGGTAGGCCCACAGGCAGCCAGTGCTAAACTGATGGCTGCTGATAAAGCAGCAGAAACTATTCGAAGTGGTCTGGGTAGTTGTGTGAGCAAATCACGCTGGTTTGGTGGCCGATTAGCTTCTATGGTTGGTTGCCAGTGTTCCCTCATGAGGTTTTTTACCTAACTTAAGATTAAGTTGTTTTAAATTAAACTGTCAAGTGAATTCTTGCTGGAACAATTCACTTACAAAATTGCTTGCCACCAACTTCACACAAACTTTTAATATCAAAAGTAGTGACTTTTATTCCGGTAAAGTTTTCAATAAGCTGCAGCAGCAGCCAGGCAATGGCCATAAAAAGTATTCCCAAAAGCGCCCAGGTAACTGTTAGATGAGCCTGCTGTACAGCTTTTTGCTCTCCTCCGGAGGTCAGGTATTTGAACCCGGCCAAAACCAAAAGTACCAAAAGCGCCACAAACCCCAAACCTACCATCACAGATATAACACTTGTAAAAACTTGCTCAATCTGATCTAATCCGGCTGCATCAGGACCCATATTTTAAGGTTAACATTAAGAGGCTGTAAAGATCAAATAGAAAAATTATGGCGGTCCGGGTATTGTGATATTGAGAAGATTGATGCCTACAAAATCTGCAGCCACTTTTGTCAGGGCATATGCCACAGCCAACACAGCCAATCCTATCAAAGCATTAATAATTCTATTTCTGGCTTTGCCAACAGCTTCCTTGTCTCCTCCGGAGGTAATCCACTCAAATGCTCCCCAAACCAGCATGACCAAAACTACCAGAATGGCGAACCCGAAAATCAAAGTGATGGCTTGGGTAATAAAATTTCCCAAATTCTGATATCCTTGAGGAGGAGGACTAACAACAACTGGTGGTGGAGTAGCGGCAAAGGCTATCTTGGGGGCTACAAGCGCAATAATGGTTGATAATAAAACAACTAATTTTTTCACAATGTCTTAATCTTATTCAAAGTATAAACTACTTGTCAAGTGCTGGTTGAATTAGGGTCACTTTTGGCCGACGAAAAATGTAAATCCTGTAAATTGGCCTAAAACCTGGATGATAGCAAAAGCCACTGCAAAAAGCATGATGCCGATTATGGCACTGATGATTTTATTTCTGGCAGATTCTAACTTTTCTTTTTCCCCTCCGGAAGTCATCCAGTCAAAAGCTCCCCAAAGGATCATAAAAAGCAAAACTATGGCAGCTAAACCATAAATCAGGGTCACAAGATTACTTAAAAACTGACTAATTCCACCTGCGCCTGTTGGGTCACTGCCAATAAAATCTTTTATAGCAGGCGGGGGACTAATAGAGCCGAAATTTTTTGAAAAATCCATAATTACCCTATTATCTGAAAATCAGTTACTTTAAACAAGTTCGATAATATAAACTGTAACACCAAAAAAGCAAACATGAGTATTATAAACCCAATAATGGCATGGATAATCATTTGCCTTGCACCCTCCAGTTCCTCTTTGTTGCCACCTGCCCTTAAGTATTTAAATGCCCCCAAAAGAAAGTAGATCACCACCACTGCTGCTGTTAACTGAAAAGCCGGCTCCACCAGTCTGGTAGTCCCTTCCCCCAAAGAGCCAATATTTCCAAAACCAAAATACTCTTTAATATCTACCCCGGGAGCAGGAGATGCAGCATAAGCAGGGATTGGTAAGAATAAAGCTGTAAGAATCAAGAATAAAGCTATAAAAAAATAATTCAAAAAAAGCTTAATTCTAAATTCTCTCAAAACGGTCCTCCTCCTTTACCAAATTGTGTTGGGAAAAACTCCGAAGCATATTTGGCTATAAAGTAAGCCAAAAAGATCACAATTAACCCTATTAAGGCCCAACTGATTCGCGCCCGTGCTTTGGCCAGGTCTTCTTTTTTACCTGAAGCAAAAAGATAAGCCCAAGCCCCCCACACCAGCCAATAAAAAGCCAAAAAAACAGCAATATAAAAAGCTATGTTTAAAAGGCCGGATAAAAGTACTCCAAGTTTGGCATTTTGACCGCTAAAGTTTGGCACACCGGAATCTTTTAATAAATCACCAAGCTTTTCCATGGGTTTAAATTATAAACCAAACTGTCCTCCCAGTCCCAGTATATCAACTCCAATAATTCGAAGCAGAAGAACAGCAAAAATTACAAACAAAAGTCCTATGACGGCAGATTGCAACCTGTCCCTGCCGGCTGATAAAGTCTCCGGATTACCGGCAGAAGTCAGCATCTGAAATATTCCCAAAAGCATCATCAAAAATGCCAATCCTCCGGAAATCCCCAAGATAAACTTTAAAAAGTCCTTGATAAATTCAACAGGAGAGGTATGAATACAGCCAATGGCAGTAGCAAAAGCTGGTCCTCTGCCATCGTTTTTATTCTCGCATGGAATCCCTCCAGCTAGAGCACAAACCATATCGGTGTTCTTATTGAAAGTTGGATCATCCTTACTTTTACATTGCTTTGTAGTCGCAGTCCCTACTTGAGTTGTATCTACCTGCCCACCTCCAGCACTTCCTAAAGGAGCAACCTGGAAAGCTACTGGCTTGCACTGCAGCCGGCTTTTGCAAGTGAAATCGCCGAATCCGCATTGGTTTTTAATAGTGACTGTATAGGTACCAACATTAAATTTGCAATTCTTATCTTCAGTTCCACCCTTACATAAAAACACTGTTTCACCGGTACTTGTGTTATATGTCTCGGCAAACTCATTATTTATTAATATATCGTAATTACCTGATGCAATATCGGAGATTTTTAATACGACTTTAGTATCAGGATCAATTGGTTTTGTTTCTATACTAGCCGTACATGTAGGTTGGGCTGGGATATCTGATAAGGAAAAGCTTGTTTTACAAGCAGCCACATCTTGAACACTACCCTCAACATCTCGGTCTCTCAGGTAGAGTGTGTAAGTGCCTGCTTCCCATCCAGAGAGTGGTTTTTTGAGCTGAGTGGTAACAGCCTTTCCTGTAATTAATTGAATATCACCACGTGTATTTATTTCAGGTTTGGAGATATTTCCTTTGTAAGTCACAAGTTGGTAAGTTCCACTTTTTATATCACGAGGTGTAATAGTTACCGATAAATCACCCATATTTTGGTAAGGTACAGGAGGATCAAAAGTAAAGGGACAATTGGCTGCCGCTACTGTCTGAGGGAAATAAACCAGTAGGCCAAAACTAAATAAAAATATTATTGCGAGAATTTTATTAACCTTGGACATTATTTTCAGCTTAGCATATTTTAGGGTTTTGGGACTAGTGATTGAAAATATTTTATGGTACAATTTGGCTATGAAAAAGATTAAAACTACCACCTACAATTTTCCTGTAATTATCGAGAAAGATGAAGACGGTTTTTTTGTAGCCGATTGTCCTGAAATACAGGGTTGTCATACTCAAGGTAAGACACTGGAGGAAGCAATTACCAACATCCGTGATGCTATCAAACTTAATTTAAAGATTTCTAAAGAAGACAGACAAGAAATTCCTAAAGTCCAGCCTGTCAGTTTAACTTCACTTGAAGTTACCGTCTAAATGTCAAAATTACCCCAAATTAAAGCACGGGACTTAGTAAAAGTGACTTTAAAATTGGGTTTTCAATTCCGTGATCAGAGCGGCAGCCATGCAGTTTATATACATTCTGATGGAAGGAGAACTACCATACCTATTCATCCATCGGATACCATCGGTATTGGGCTGTTAACAAAAATCATCAAAAGAGATTTAGAAATTACAAAAGATAAATTTATCAAACTTCTTAAGTAACTTTGGACATTAGTTTCAGCTTACCACAAGTTAAAATCAGTAGCCAGTAGATGGTAGTTGGTAGCTCGTGATGGTAAAATTAAAAACATGTCTTCTGGCAAAAAGTTTTTGATAGCTATCTTCACCTTTTTTTCCTTACTACTTACTACTAACTACTTACTACCAACTGTCCATGCTGATGAGATAGAGGATTTACAAAGACAAATTAATGATTTAAACAAGCAAAGAGAGCTGTCTGTTTCCGCCACCAAGCCTTTGGAAGGACAGTTTTCTTCTTTACAAAGACAACTGGCCCAAATCCAGGCAAGCTTAAACACTTTATCCGCCAATATTCAGACTAAACAAAAAGAGTTAGATGTCAGAGAAGATAAAATTGCTCTTCAGCAAGCTCTTTTGGAAGAGAGGGTCAGGGCCTATTACATCAGGTCATTTCTTTCAGACCCTTTAATTGTCATTCTTTCTTCCTTTCAAGCCGGTGATTTATTCAGAGAATTATCCTACCGCCAAACAGTTGCCAAAGAAGACAGGCAAATTATTTCCTCAATAACTCAAGAAGTGATTGATCTGTTGACCCAAAAAGATAAACTGGAAAAAGATAAAGCCAGGTTGGCCATCCTGCAAGCAGAAGTAGATAAAAATGCCAAATTTTTAGGAGGGGAGATAAGCAAAGCCAAAGCCTTCCAGTCCGAGCTATCCTCAAAAATTGCTCAACTGACTGCTCGTCAACAAGCCATCATTGCTCAAAGACAGGCATCCTTAAATCTGCCTACTTCTTTGGGTGCAGGCCCCCTGTTTTGTACTGATGACCGGAATTTGGACCCGGGTTTTAGACCGGCATTTGCCTTCTTTACTTTCGGTATCCCGCACAGAGTTGGTATGAACCAGTATGGGGCTTTAGGTAGAGCCCAAGCTGGACAAAGCCATGAAGATATCTTAAGAGCTTATTTCCAAGATTTTAGTTTTGAACAAAGACCAAACATTAATATTTCTGTCCAAGGATACGGCTCTATACCTTTAGAAACCTATCTTTTGGGCATTTACGAGATGCCTGATTCCTGGCCGATTGAGGCTTTAAAAGCTCAAGCCGCTGCTGCCCGCTCTTATGCCCTGGCTTACACCAACAATGGGTCAGGAGAGATTTGCACCACCCAACAGTGTCAGGTTTACAAAGGCGGCAACAAAGGAGGAAACTGGGAGCGGGCTGTCAACGAAACTAACGGAAAAGTCATGGTATCGGGTGGGTCGGCGGTTAAAGCCTGGTATTCTTCCACAGACGGAGGGTATACTTTTTCATCCGCTGATGTTTGGGGATCCGGCACTTCTTTCACCAAAAGAATTAGGGATATAGGTGGGGATGTAGGCAACTTTGGGGATCTGTTTTCCAAAGCTTATGATAAAGATTCTCCCTGTTTTTATGCGGCACAAGGGTATAGAAATGAATATGCCAAATCTGCCTGGCTTAAGTTAGATGAAGTTGCAGATATTGCCAATGTAATCATGCTTATGCAAAAAGATTCCTCTTTAGGATGTTTTGTCTTCCAACCTGATAAACCAGCTCCTCCACCTGATCCTAAACAAGGTTGTCCCCTAACGGATAACTGGAGTTCTGATAGGGTAAAACAAGAACTTAGATCAAGAGGAGGGACTCCTATTGATAATGCTTCCTCAGTTTCTGTTAGTGCTGATTTTGGAAGTGGACGAACGACCTCAGTTACTATTAACGGGATAACTTTTTCAGGTTCGGATTTTAAAAATTACTTTAACCAAAGAGCGCCTGCCAATATTCAAATAGTGGGACCATTGTTTAATGTGGAAACCAAGTAACTTAAGCTACTTGTGATATACTCCAACTGTCATGTTTTCTGCTTATATAGAAAGACCTGTCAATTGCCGCTTTGAAGGTCAAGACACGGACGAAAAGATCCTTTTACTTTTAAGAGCGCACCCCATTACAAATTTGTCTTGGATAGCACCATCTGTTCTGCTGTTTTTTCTCCCAATTTTGCTGCCGGGATTATTTTCATCCGCAGGGATTGATTTATCCTTTCTTCCTCCCGCATACGGAATAGTTTTTTTAATTATTAACTATCTGCTGATTCTAATTATTGCTTTTGAGGGTTTCTTATATTGGTATTTTAATGTGTATATAGTGACCGATAAAAACATAGTTGATGTTGATTTTCATTCCATCCTTTTTAAAAATATTGATGTAGCCCCCTTAAGAAACATTGAAGATACCTCATCTTCTATGGGCGGAATACTAAATTCCGTTTTTAATTACGGTGATGTTTTTATTCAGACAGCAGGTGCCACAAAAAATATAGATTTGCACTCTATACCAAGGCCGCATCATGTGGCGGATTTTGTTTTGGATGAAGCGCACAAAATTTACGGAAGGGGGAGAGATGCCTACCACCACCCCGACTAATCTTTTTGATTCTGATGCAGTACTGGTCTTTTTGAAGACTGCAATTTTGATAATTTTACTATTTTACGCTATATTTGCCATAATGATTGTCAGACAAGTAACTCTTATGTCCAAAACTTTAATTACCAAGGTTTCCCCCATTGTTTCGGCAGTGTCAATTGTACACGCAGGCTTGGCCATAGGATTAATCATTTTGATTTGGGGAATTCTTTGAAAGGATTCAAAAAACGTGAAACTAAATGTTGCTCAAGTTCTCGGGCTGAACACCGACCAAAAAGCTGCCCAAGTAACTTCCTTGATCAGGGACGGGGATGATGCTTTTTTTGCAGTTTTGGAGCTTGTGTCCGATGACGCTTTTACCAAAGGCAGATTGGCCTTATCCGAGCTTTCCGATTTTTATTTTGAGGCGGAAGGTACTCCTTCGGAAAAACTTAATGTTACTTACGAGGAAGCCAAGAAAAAGTTTGAAGGAGCGGAATTTGATATTCTGGTGGCATCCATTCTCGGAAAAGTATTGTATTTTATCGGGTTGGGAAATGTTGAAGTTTTTCTCAAAAGAGCAGAAAAAATTTCTTCGCTTTTTTCAATCGGCGCTCCTGCCCAACTTGTCTCGGGATTCTTGCAAGAGGGAGACAGGATATTTTTTGCCACAAAAAATTTGACTGATGTTTTATCAGACGATATTCATCAGTCCTTAAATTTGCCGATGGATGCTTTTGAGGGGGATTTAACAGATAGAATTGGTGCGCTGAATTCGGAAGGCAATGGTTTGGCAGGACTTTTGGTTGAGGTGGAAAAGGAAGTAGAGAGTGTGGCAATTGAAAGTTTAGATCAGAAAGTTGAGCAACAGCCGGTAATGAGGGGAGAAAGCATCACATTTTCCAGATTTCTCCTGACAAAAATACCGGAAAAGACTTTTTTTCTTTTAATCAAGCTCAATTCTTTTATCCCCAAAAGCGGCAGAGGAAAACTTATTTTGGCGGCAATTTTGCTAATTTTTTTGGCAGGAGGATTGGCTTTAAGATTTAAATCCGCAAAAGATGAGCAAAAACAGACTCTTTTCAACCAGACTTTAAAGCAGGCCCGGGATGATTTTAATGCGGCCAAAGGTCTGTCCACCCTAAACCGGGTTGAGGCAAAAGCCAGATTGGACTCTGCCAAGGATGAGATTGATAAAGCCTTATCTTTAAAGCCTAAAGATGAGGAGGGCAAAAATTTGAAAGCGCAGATTAGTCAGGAATCGGCCTCAATTTTGCAACAATCTAAAGTTTCCGAATTCCCGATATTTTTGGATTTAAACTTGGTTAAAGAAAACTTCAATGCCACCAGGATGAGTTTATCGTCAGGCAAGATTTTGCTGTTGGATCCGACTGTTAAAACACTGGTGTTGGTTGATATCGGAAAGAAGACAAATCAAATTTTAGCAGGATCCCAAACATTGGGTGAAGCCACTTTTGTTTCCCTAAACGGAGCGCTAGCTTTTGTTTTCTCAAAAGATAAAGGGATATTAAGGGTGGATACAGGGAGTCAAAAAATCACCGAAGTTGCCAAAACAGATCAAGATTTGGGACAAATTGCAGATTTGTATGGTTTTGCCGGCAATGTTTATTTGCTGGATACTATCGGCAAAGATACGCCAAATAATGGACAGATTTGGAAATATCTGCCGATTGCTGAAGGATATTCCGGCAAAAGAGAATATTTAACTGCCGGTACAAAGCCGGATTTTGCCGGCAGCTTAAGGATGCAGATTGAGTCTTCTGTCTATGTATTAAAATCCGGTGGGGAGATGTTAAGGTTCACGAGAGGAGAAAAAGACCATTTTGGGTATGAGGGTTTGGATAGAGGAGTTTTGGGTCCTAAGAGCTTTTTTGTCTCATCCGATACAGAGAATCTGTATCTTCTGGACTCCGGCAATTCCAGACTCTTGATCTTAACAAAGACCGGCAGTTATAAAGGACAAATTGAGGGAGAAAAATTCGCAACATCAACGGATTTGGTGGTGGATGAAGTAGGGAAGAAAGTATATTTGCTTGATGGGAGTAAAATTTATTCTGTAGATCTAAAATAATCTCAAATGTTTTAAGATTTGTTCTGCCGAAGGCAGTTAAAAGTTATAGTTTTGACATTTGAGTTTTGAGATATTATTAAGTTATGCGCATAGTAAATAAGAAGGCTCTGCACAATTACCATATTCTGGAGAAAATTGAGGCCGGAATAGTACTGTCCGGTTCTGAAGTTAAATCTATCCGAAGCAGCAGGCTGGATTTGGGAGAAAGTTATGTCCGGATTTTAAATGGGGAAGTATTTTTAATTAATGCCAATATCCCAAGATATCAACAGGCATCAGATAAAGAATATCAGGCAACACATTCAAGAAAGTTGCTTTTACACAAAAGTCAGATTAATTCTCTAATAGGCAAGGTTTCTGGTAAAGCTGTTAGTTTAGTGCCGGTTTCAATATATGAAAAAAATAATAGATTTAAGGTGGAAGTGGGCTTGGCAAGGAGTAAAAAAGAGTTTGATAAACGAAAGATTATAAAAGAGAGAGATCACGCTCGTCGGGTTGAGCAGGAATTAAGAGGAAAAGAGTAACCTCAAAATAATGGTGGAGATGGGGGGCTTTGCACCCCCGTCCAAAATTGTAACTTCAAAAACTTCTACAAGCTTATCTAGTTAATTTTTGTTCATCAGTTGTAACCAACTAGCAGGAAAACTAATGAATGATCAGACTGTCTTTTGTTAATACTGATCGATCAAAATTGTATTAACAGCATCCTGACTGGGTACATTACTTTAGGTTCTAGCCAGAAAAAGAATTCTAAAATAGATGCTTTAAGCTACAGCGTATCTGGGAGCGTAAGCTGGGCCAAAAAGGCCAGCTACGATACCATCTGCCATTGCTTTGGCATCACGGACAAGTTTATTGCCGTTTGTGTTTTGAGACAATATTTAACGTTTAATGTTTCCTTAACGGCTTGCAATTTTTAAAGAGCAATCCTGTCGAGACTATACATCCCCAGGGTTGTATTATACCATATTTAGGTCTGGAGTCAAATGAATCTTATCTTAGATCTGCTTTTTCCCAAAAAGTGTGTAGGTTGCAGGCAAGAGGAAAGCTATTTTTGTGAGGGTTGTATCAGCAACATCCTGCAAACAGATTTGGTTTGCCCAAGGTGCGAGAAACTGGCAGTGGGTGGTCAGACTCACCCAATTTGTAGGAGAAAATTTGGTTTGGACGGACTGTGGAGCTTGGGGGTTTACCAGGATCCTTTAAGAAAAGCCATACAACAGCTTAAGTATAAGTGGGTTCGCGAGTTGGCTGATGTTTTAGTAGATATCACAATTGTATATTGGGCAAGATATCAACCCTTTATTCTGGATCAAATTAAAAAAGATAGAGGTGTTGGATGGGTGGTCATTCCTGTTCCTTTGTATTGGTGGAGAAGTAACAGTAGAGGATTTAACCAGTCCTCTTTAATTGGACAAACTTTATCCAAAAAGTTAGGTTTAGATTATTGTGAAGGCCTTAAACGTATTCGTTATACTAAATCCCAGGTGAAACTAAAAGGTAAACAAAGAAAGGATAATATTAAAAATGCTTTTGCGCTTTCTCCTAACTACCAACTACAAACTACTCCCTACATACTGCTTATTGATGATGTTTGGACCACAGGTTCAACACTGAAGGAGTGCTGCTACATCCTAAAAAGAAACGGAGCTAAAAAGGTGTGGGCGCTAACTTTGGCTAGATAGGGAAGTTGGATTCTGGTAAAATGGAGCAGCAAGGAGAGGTCGCATAGTGGTCGAGTGCCGCTCGGTGCTAACGAGCTATACCCGCAAGGGTATCGTGGGTTCGAATCCCACCCTCTCCGCAGACAACGAAGTTATCAAGGAGGAATTGAGCAATGGTGGCTCACCAGTCTTGAAAACTGGGGCCCGAAAGGGCATGTGGGTTCGAATCCCTCTTCCTCCGCCGCTTTACATAACCAACTTTAAAAGTTAAACTTATATCAAATGTCCGACAAAACTTCCAAACAGAACAATCCAAAAAACGCTAGACCTCAAGGCGCTGCTAATGAAGCATACCTTACTCCTAAAATTTCCGAAGCAGGAGAGGTTAGGACTTTGCTTTCTTGGGAAGGTCCTTCCCGTCCTTTTAAAAAAAAGGATCGCTCTTACTACACCACAATCGCGGTTTTAGTTATTCTTTTGGTCCTAATCGCCTTTCTGTTAAGAGAATTTTTACTTATAGGGGTGCTGTTGGCTTTGGCTTTTGTGGCATATGTTTTGGCGTATGTTCCACCTCACAATATCAAGTACAGGATTTCTACTCAAGGAGTAACGATTGGAGAAGATTTTTACTTTTGGCATTTTTTGGATGCGTTTTGGTTTAAGCCAAAAGAAGGTTATCAAATCTTAATTATTCAAACTCGGTTTCGCTTCCCGGCACAATTAATGCTTGTGTTAGGCTCGCAAGAGGAGGAAAAAATCAAAAAAATTGTGGCCAGGTTTTTACCGTTTGTTGAAGTACCGTACAAATCCTGGATGGAAAAATGGTCGGAAGGCTTGCAAAAACATTTCCCCTTGGAAAACGTCCATAGGTAGTTATCAGCACTTCTATGCTAAAATGAGCGTGCAAGCGCCCGTAATTCAATGGATAAGCAGGAGCTTGCCTTTTGCTAACGAAAGGTAGAACACCAGTTTTATGCGCCTGTAGCTCAGCGGATAGAGCGTGACGTTGCGGACGTTAAGGTCGGGGGTTCAATTCCCTCCAGGCGCGCCAAGGTGGGATGCGAGAGTGGCCTATTCGGATGGTCTCGAAAACCAATCGAGACGAAAGTCTCACGCAGGTTCGAATCCTGCTCCCACCGCTTGCTATAATAGTTTAAATAAATGAAAAGAGAATTTTCTGCCGGAGGAATAGTTTTTAATAAGGCCAATCAAGTGCTTTTGACCAAGCATTCTCAAAACAAACACTGGAGTTTCCCCAAAGGACTCATTGATCCAGGACAAACCAGCAAAGAAGCCGCAATTCGTGAAGTCAGGGAAGAAGGTGGGGTAGAGGCGGAGATTTTGAGCAAAGCGGGTTATTCAAAATATGTTTACACCCTAAATGGGGAGAAAATATTTAAAGTTGTGACCTACTTTTTAATGAAATATAAAAATGGCGATCCAAATAATCACGACTGGGAGGTGGAGGAAGCTGGATGGTATGATATTAACGAGGCATTAAAGCAGCTTACTTTTTCTCAAGACAAGCAACTTCTCAAAAAAGCTTTAGAAATTTATGGCAAGTAAGCAGTTTGTATCCAGAGGCGGAGAAAAACTCCAGTCAGCATTAGACCAATTCAAAATTAGCGTCAAAGATAAGGTTATTTTGGATGTTGGTTCGTCAACCGGCGGGTTTGTGGATTGTCTTTTGCAAAATGAAGCCAAAAAAGTTTATGCACTTGATACAGCTTATGGTGAGTTGGCCTGGAAACTTCGAAACGACCAGAGAGTGGTGGTAATGGAGCGGACAAATATACTCCACCTGGAAAACCTCCCGGAGATGGCCGAAGGCCCTGAGCGAAGTCGAAGGGTGGACATTATCACCATTGATGCTGGCTGGACCAGACTGGAACTTATATTACCAGTAGTTAGAAAATTTCTTAAACCAGACGGAATAATTGTTGCTCTTTTAAAACCCCATTATGAAGCTGAAAAAAAGGATTTAATCAAAGGTGTTTTGCCTGCAGAAAAAGCTGAAGAAGTGAAAAATAATGTGATTAAGACGATAAGCGATATACAATATACGACAAACGATTGTATGGAGTCACCAATTTTAGGTGGGGGAGGAAACAAAGAATATCTTTTAATCATTACTGTATAATATCCAACGTTTGGAGGGATCGCATAGTGGCCTAGTGCGCTTGCTTGGAGAGCAGGTATATCCGCAAGGGTATCGTGGGTTCAAATCCCACTCCCTCCGCCACTCACATCTTCCAGCCTTGCCTTCGGGATCCTTTTGGGGTACAATCCGCTCACAATACCTGGGAGCCAAGAATATGCGGGCTTTTGGGATATTGTCAATATGGATGATGTTGAACTTATCAAGCAAAAGTTAAATATCGTAGATTTAATCTCCGAGTACCTGACCTTAAAAAAAAGCGGTGTCAATTTTAAGACTGTTTGTCCGTTCCACAGCGAAAAAACTCCTTCATTTGTGGTGTCTCCCGAGCGCCAAATCTGGCATTGTTTTGGCTGCCAAAAAGGCGGCGATCACTTCACATTTCTCATGGAAAAAGAGGGCATGGAATTTAAGGAGACTTTGGAATTTTTGGCAAAAAGAGCAGGAGTGACCCTGCAAAAAACTCCTCAAAAAACAGACCTCAAAGACAGACTTTTTGCAGTTAATTTAAAAGCCCAGGAATTTTTTCACTACATTTTAACCAAACACAATTTAGGTAAAAAAGCTTTGCAGTATTTAAAGACCAGGGGCATAACAGAAGGCAGTATTGAAAGTTTTGGCATAGGTTACTCACTGAATTCTTGGGAGTCCCTGACAAAGTTTTTATTAAAAAGAGGATTTACCGTCGCAGAAATTTTAGGTTCAGGTTTGGGGGTATCTTCTAAATCAGGTTGTTATGATAGATTTAGGGGCAGGATCACTTTTCCTCTGATTGATGGTAAAGATCAATTAAGAGGATTCGCCGGCAGGGTTTTATATCCTGCCGAACCAAAATACATCAACACTCCGCAAACCCCAATTTTTGACAAGAGTAATTTTTTGTTTGGATTAAATTTGGCCAAAGGGGAGATCAGAAGCAAAAAAGAGGCGATATTGGTAGAAGGGGAGATGGATGTAATCCTTTCTCATCAGGCCGGTTTTAGAAATGTGGTGGCATCCAAAGGTACTGCGCTGACAGAGGGGCAAGTTGATCTTATTAAAAAATATGCGGAAAATATTTCTTTGTCTTTTGATATGGATTTGGCAGGGGACTCGGCAGCAAGAAGAGGCATAGAACTTGCCGATAGAGCAGGTTTGAACATTAAAATTATCCAAATTGAGGGTGAGAAAGATGCGGCAGAAGCCATCAAAGACGATCCCGGGATTTGGCAGAAAGCCATCAGTGAAGCAGTAGCAATCTACGATTATTATTTAACATCAACCGCTAAAAGATTTGATACTAAAAAGAGTGCGGATTTGAAAAAAATAGGTGAGGAGTTGATTTCTATCTGGGCAAAAATTACCAATGATTTTGAAAGGGAAAAATATATCACAAGACTTGCGGCATTTATAAAAACAGATGAAAAAGTGATCCGGGATGCAGTCAATAAAGCAAGAAGTACCACGCTGCAGAGAAATTATTCACAGGTTTTCCAACAAACAGCCCAAGATAATGTGATTTTGGGCAAAAATAGGAGAGAGCTTTTGGAAGAATACTTAATTGCTCTGCTGTTACACCCTCCTTTGGATTTCACTTTTGTTCCCAATTTCCCGGAAACGTTGTTTTTCAAAGAAAATTTCAGGCAAATTTATGTACTGTTGGTTTTATACATGGATTCGATTTCTTTTAAAAGTGAGGCTTTTAATATTTCTGAATATGTTTCAGGTTTGCCAAAAGAATTACTTTCGGAGGTGGACAAGTTGTATTTAACAGAGCTTGATGGTAAGCTAAACGATCCTAAAAACTGGCAGAAAGAACTGGAGGCGGTAGTGTCAGAACTTAAGAAAGCTTTGATTAAAGCATCTTTGGAGAGGTTGTCACTGGAGATAAAAAATGCCCAGGAGTTTGGTAATATGGAAGTGGTGGAGTCTTTGAACAAGCGTTTCAGAGATCTGTCGGTTAAATTGAAAAATCTCTAATATGGCCAAAAACAAAAAAGAATCATCACTTGATGTTAAAAAACTGCTCAAGCTGGGAACAAAGCGGGGGTTTGTTACCCAGGAAGAAATCCTGCAAATTTTTCCCAAACCGGAGGAAGCAATTGAGGAGCTGGACAAATTTTACACCAAGCTTATCAGCGAGGGTGTGGATGTTTTCGAAACAACTGCAGAGGAATTGGAAGCGGATACTAAAACCGCATCAGAACTGGAAAAAGAGCTGGAGCTTTTATCAACACTCGAGGAAGGCTCCGTTACAGATCCTGTCAGGCAATACCTGCGTGATATTGGCAAGATCCCCCTTTTAACAGCGCAGGATGAGATAGATCTTGCCAAAAGGGCGGAGAAAAATGAGAAAAAAGCCCGGGATAAACTGATTAGTGCCAATTTAAGATTGGTTGTTTCCATTGCCAAAAAATATGTTGGCAGGGGCATGAGTCTTTTGGATCTTATTGAAGAGGGCAATATCGGTTTAATGCGCGCTGTTGATAAATACGATTGGAGAAGAGGCTATAAATTTTCCACTTACGCCACTTGGTGGATCAGGCAGGCCATCACGCGGGCCATCGCTGATCAGGCCAGAACCATTCGTATCCCTGTTCATATGGTGGAGACCATAAATCGTTTTAATAGAACTCAAAGAAGATTGATGCAGGAGCTGGGCAGGGAACCAACCCCCGAGGAAGTTGCCAAAGTTTTGGAGATTGATGAGAGCAAGGCCAGAGAGATTATCAAGGTTTCCCAAGAACCAACCTCTTTGGAAACACCGGTAGGAGATGAGGAAGACTCACATTTGGGGGATTTTATTGCGGATCAGGGCTTGCAGCCGGATGAGCAGGCCACCCGTGAGCTGTTGAAAGTACATCTGGATGAAGTATTAGACAGTCTTTCACCTAGAGAAAAAAGAGTACTGCAGCTTAGATTTGGATTAGAAGATGGAAAACAGCGGACTTTGGAAGAGGTAGGGAAAGAGTTTGGGGTGACCCGTGAACGTATTAGACAGATTGAAGCCAAAGCCATCAGAAAATTAAAACATCCAACTCGGGCTAAAAAGCTAAGAGATTATTTAGAATAGTCGTCATTACAAGCGAAGCGTGGCAATCTTCTCCATTAGATGGTAAAATTGCTGTTAAAATGAGCAATATGGTAGAGAAAGTAATAGGAATTGGTGGTGGAGTTGGTCCAATGGCAGGCGTTAAGCTTCATGAGCTAATTATTCAGCATACTTTAAGTAGAACTGATCAAGGACATTTATCGGTAGTTCATATTTCCCACTCTTCTCAAATTCCCGACAGGACTAAATTTTTATTAGGAGAAATTAAAGAAGACCCGGCCGAAGCCATGATTTTAGTCATGCAAGCCATAGCTGCTGCTGCTAAAGCTGCAGGTGCGGAAGAAGTGGTGGCTGGTGTGCCTTGTAACACTTTCCATGCTCCAAGAATTTGGAAAGATTTCACCCGAATGCTAAAAGAAAAGAGTGTATGTGTGCAAGTCGTGCATATGCTTGAAGAAACAGCCGGTTTAATTAAAGAGATGTTGCCAAACGCTCAAAACATTGGTTTAATGTCTACAACAGGTACTAGAAAAGTTGGTGTTTATGAGCAAATACTTACTCCTCTGGGATACCGCTTATTACAAGTGCCACAGAAGTTACAAGATGAACTTCATGATTCAATTTACAATCCTGAGTGGGGTATTAAAGCAGTTAGCCCTGTGACAGTAAGAGCCCGAGATAATTTTCTAAGATATACTGAAATACTTTACGATCAAGGTGTAGATGCAATTATTTTAGGGTGTACAGAAATACCGCTAGCCTTACCAGAGTCAAAATATCAAGGTGTGCATTTGATAGATCCAATGGTCGCTTTAGCAAGAGCCTTGATCCGTGAGTCTACTCCTGCAAAATTAAAACCGCTGCATACATAAAAGCTACATCCTAGTTGTTATCTAACTGTGGTAAAATATCCAGGCACATTCACAATCCTCGATAGCTCAACGGTAGAGCGGCTCGCTGTGTTAGCAGCTTCTAATGGAAACATTAGAATGATAAGTGGGTGAATTCAGGGAACGTCTTAAGATAACCCTGAGCCAAGGGATGTACCATACGGTGCGTTCAAGGTGCAGAGACTAGGTGAGTACACCAATAGCGCCCACCACCTAAAGATCATCCAGATTCATGGTGATGAGATAGTCCATTAAAGTAACGAGAAGGTTCCTGGTTCGAATCCAGGTCGAGGAGCTAGTAGTTTGCAAGCTTAGGACTTCTGATATAATAAATTTATGAACCGGTTCAAGAAAGTTTTTTTGCCATTCTAACTGGAGCTATTGGACTGCTGCTTGTTTTGGCCGGATTAAATCTTATTCAAGTTTCCAATACCTTAAATTTATATACAGGAGTAGCCTTACTTATTTTGGCTGTTTTGCTCTATCTTCTAGGCTAGTTTCTATCTACGTTTTTTAGGGGTTATTTTAAAAGGGTTAACAGTACCCTTCTTGCCTGTGTAAGGATTAATATTTCCTTATTATATCTGGTAATTTTCTCCCAAAAGTCCCAATGCCCTGAGCTTTGTTTACCCTGAGTTGAATCGAACGGGTCGAAGGGGCTATTGTACCGAGCGTAGTCGAAGTGTAAAATTTGCCTGGAATGGATAAATGGCAAGTTATCTATTATATTTCATCTTCCGGTAGCAATCCGGTAAGGGAATTTTTGGATACTAATTTAAAAGCTAAAATTAAAGCCTTTAAAATTTTTTCTAATATAGAGGAATATGGATTAATCTCTGCTATTCCACATATTAAAAAATTAACTGGGTCTCCGCTTTGGGAGATTAGAATTTTAGGGGAAGATAGCATCAGGATTTTATATGTTACTCGGATGGAAAAACAGATTTTACTTCTTCACGCTTTTGTTAAAAAAACTAACAAAACTCCTGCAAAGGAAATTAATATTGCTTTGGTGCGATTAAAAGGCTTGACAAGTTGATATCTTTTAGGATATCATTTGAATATGAAAACATACACCTTTAGACAACATCTAAAAAAAAGTTTAAAAGATCCACAGTTTAAAAAAGCTTGGGAGGAATCAGAAGCTGAGTATCAAATCAGTAGGGCACTTATTGCAGCAAGGCTTAGTAAAAGTATTTCTCAAAGGGATCTGGCTAAAGCGGCCAATACCACTCAGGCAGTTATTTCCAGGTTAGAAGGTATGAATGCTAATCCATCAATTGGGCTTATACAGAAAGTAGCTTCAGCCCTAAATCTAAAATTAAAAATTCAATTAGTCTAAGGTAGTATAGGGTAGACAATATTTCCCATGGTTCGACGAAGTTTACACTGAGCATACTTGTGGTGAGCGTACCTGTACTGAAGTAGTCGAACCAGCCGAAGTGCCCACCACAAGCTTTTCCTGAGTTTGTCGAAGGATTGACTCACCACTAAGAAAGTCCTAAAATTTATTAGAAATGGAAGATTTAAAAAAATATTACCTTTTACAAAAAGTAGAATGGGATAAAGTACAAGATATTATAAATAACGATTCTTCTTATAGATCAATTTATATTGATCACCCATCTGGGGTAGACCGTTTATCAAATTTAAAATTAGCTCTCACAATAGTTTATGAATCTGGATATGCCTCTGTTAATCATTTGATGTTTAAGTTGGGAATTGGAGAAACATTAGTATTCTCATTGATGGATTTTATGTGGGATCAGAACATAATAGAACGAGAAGGTGAAGAACCTACCTATCTAGGTTTTTGATCACTAGAAATAATCTTGTTTAATTTGATTTAAATGCATTTTCATATAGTCTGTTGCTTTTTCCTGTGTTTCAAAACCTTTATTTGGCCAGAACAGATTTTTACCATTTAGAGAGTGTAGGTAAGGTACCCAAAGCCATTTTTGATTCCTAACAAATGTTTTTGTAGCCGTAAACCAAATGTAATCCTGCATATAAACTAAGTATAACATGCCGTTCAATATACGACTAGCAATTTCTTACAGAAAGTGCTAATATTTTCTTTACAAAAATAAACAGGCGAAGTCAGCCTGGAGTGACTTCTTTCTGCCACCCCATCTCCTTCGCTTTAATTTTAAACATATGAAAATGCGGAAAATTGATGAGCAAGCTTTACTTGAGTATCTGCAAATGTTGAAGGAAGAAAAGAGTATTGAATTTAAAAGCTCTTTTGATTGGCATGAAGTTAATTCAAGGAAGATTAAAGAAGAAGTGATTAAAGCCATAATTGCGATGTCTAACATACCTAATGGGGGTGTAATAATTCTTGGAATAAAAGAAGACAACAGATCAAAAAGGAAATTAACTGATGGTATTACTTTAAGTCAAATTGATTGGATAGAAAAGAATTTTGAACAGATTGAAAGTGACGTGCATACCTACTGTTCGGAATATCCAAAATTTGAATTCGTATATGGTGAAACAGATAAGTTACCCAGTAATAAATTAACGGCTTTTGTATTAATTTTTGTAAAAGAATTTTCGATCAGACCGGTAATTTGTAAGACAACAGGTAAAGAAGTAGATGATAAGGGTAAAAAAATTTTACTTGAGGGAGATCTCTACACCAGATCTTATAGTGGAGGCTGGTCTAGTAAAAAAGCAGCAACAAGAGAATTAGAATAAATAATAAAATTGGCAACTGATAAAGCGCAAAAAGATCTAGAAATTAGGGGTTACATTAAGATAGATCAAGTGAAGGATTTAATGGAAAAATTGAAGAAAGAGAGAGTAGATTATGAGTAATTTAAATTTAAAGTCAGTGATAGAAAAAGTTAAGTCTAGAGGATACTGGAGATTGGTAATAGAACCTATAGACAATATTCCATCTCCTTTTGAGCACTCACGCGATGCGGAACCTATTTTAAATGATGCATTGATTAAATTAAGAGGGTGGTATTATCCTCACATACCCCAGCAGAATAATGATCATCAGCGAATTAACATTGAGGATAATCGTCTTGATGGATATATAATTATGGATCATTTTTTGGAAGCATGGAGTTATTTTATTTCTGGTCAATTTGTCCATTTACTTGGTTTAAGAGAGGATTGGTTTAAAGAAAGTGGTTGGTTTGAAGAGGGTCACTACTTAAAAAAGGTAGAGCCAAGGACGAAATTAGATTTCGTTGGAGTAACGTTAACTCTAACTGAAATGTTTTTATTTGCAAATAACTTAATTAATAAAGTTAATTACGGGGGATCCTTTAGAATTATAATTACCCTGAATAATGGGGAGAATCGTACTTTAACTACGTTTGACCCAAGGCGCATTCCAATGTTTTTCAATTATGAATCATCAGCCGTTACGATGACTGCTTTTAATGCGATTGTAACAGTGGAAGAATTAAATAAATCTACATTAGAATTGGCTGAGAAAGCAGCTGTAAGAATATTTAAATACTTTAAGGATTTTAATCCGCCAGTTCAGGTTATCAAAGACGATCAGATAAAATTAATAGAACGTAGGCTTTAATCTCCAATAGATTTATAGTTTTTGGAGGTGGGATTCTTAAATGAACCAGAATGTAAAAGATTTAATAGGTTGGTTAAAACTATATGGAGAAAGAGAAACAAATTCTTTTACGAGATTCTTTTTCTTCTATATGTGTTTTGATGCTTGGATTACGGCGGAGTCACAAAAAGATAGGGATACCGAAAAACTAAAATGGTTTCTCTCGAATGATAATTGTTTAAAAGATGAGTGGTTTGAGGTATTACCGTCTAAAAGGATGACTTCATTATTAAATGATTTGAAGACTAAATCACCTGTCTATGACGATAGCCCCAATTCAAATAAAAAACGTGAGTTGAATAATATAAATAACATTGAAGAGGTAGTTTGGTTTATATATCAAATAAGATGCAATTTATTTCATGGGTCAAAGAGTCCAATGACCTCTAGACATGCTAGTTTGGTAGAACTCTCTGGACTAATTTTGGAGAAATGGATTGCGTGGGCAGTGCTTAAATGTTTCTAATTAGAGTTTTTGGAGGTGGGTGGAGAATTGGTAGCAGGTAGTAAGTAGTATGTAGTGAGGGAAAATACAAATTATAAATTTTTTAAAAAAGTGTTATAGTAAGGTTAATGTACCAAAAAGGCCAATCAAAAGGAAATATTGCCCTAATTCTTGTGATAGTGCTGCTTTTGGCAGCAGGTATAGTTTATCTTCTAATATCAAAAGGGATTATTAAAAATCCTCTTCAAAAAAGTCCACCTAATTCTTCATTGGGTACTCAAATTTTTGAAAAAACACAAAATCCTCTCCAGGATAAAATTCCCGAAACCAATCCATTTACCAAGGTAAATCCTTTTAAAGGAGTGTATAAAAATCCGTTTCAATAATTATGAAGCTTCAAACCTTAATATTCTTAAGTTTAGCTCTATTACTCATAGTTTTGAGTGGATCTAAGACAGTTTTTGGCGCACCTCAAGCTTTATCTGAAAAGGAAGTTACCCAGAAATATGGTGTTACATTTCCTGTTGCCGAGCTGAATAATTGTGGCAGTATAGCGCAGTGCGGAGCATATTGTCGGCAAGAGGGCAACCTGCCCTCCTGTATGAAGTTTGTTAATACCCATCAGCTCACCAAAGCAGATGTCTTATCATTTACTATTTCAGAGCTTGGTAATTGTCAGATAGGATCAGATTGCCGCAATTTTTGTAACCGGGATGAAAATATCACCCAATGCATTGATTTTGCCGACAAATACGATTTGCTCTCGCCCAGTAACATTGAAATATCGCGGGCATTTACTGCCGCAATTGCCTCCGGCGGAACTCCGGGAGGTTGTAGAACACTTGAAGAATGTGACAGTTACTGTGACAGTAGCAGCCATACCAATGAATGTCTTGACTATGTTGGTAAGAAAAAGTTGGTGGCGGAAGAGGAGTTGAGTGCTACACGCAAAGTGGCCGAGGGTTTCAGGCAGGGAATAGAAACCCCTGGAAAGTGCCGGGGCATCAGCGAATGCGATAACTATTGTAATGATGTTTCTCACTTTAATGAATGCGCAACTTATGCCAAGAAGGTTGGTTTTTACCCGAGCGAGATACAGGCAGATAAGACTGGTAAGTTTATAGCCTTGGCTATGCAAGGGGCTACACCCGGGGGTTGTAAATCAAAGGAGGCATGCGATGCATACTGCGCCATTCCCGCCCACGGCGTAGAATGCACTGATTTTGCTGTTTCTGCAGGACTTTTGTCTAAGGACGAATCTGATGCGATTAAAAAGTATGGAGGTACGGGTCCGGGTGGCTGTAAATCAAAGGATGAATGCGGCGCTTTTTGTAATCAGTCGTCAAATCAGAATGTCTGCCTTCAATATGCCAAAGAACATAATATCCCGGTAGAGTTTAGCGGACCAGGGGGTTGCAACAATGTTGATTCATGTACAGCTTACTGCAAAGAACACCCGGATGATGGCACTTGCAAGCAATATGCATCTTCTTTTACAGGTCCGGGAGGCTGTAAAGATCAAGCCTCGTGTACAGCATATTGCAAGGAACACTACCAGGATGCAGAATGTGCTAAATATGCCGGCCAATACGGAGGATTCTCCGGACCCGGCGGATGTAAAGATGAAGCATCATGTAAAGATTACTGCACCAAAAACCGGTCAGATTCGGCGTGTCAGCAATTTGCCAGTCAGTATGGTGGTATGCAAAAAGGACCCGGCGGATGCACTGATGAATCTTCCTGTACGTCCTACTGTAAAAGCAATCCGAAGGACAGTGAATGCGCAAAATATGCCGGCCAATATGGAGGATTCTCCGGACCAGGCGGATGTACGGATGAAGCTTCTTGTACATCTTACTGTAAGTCAAACCCTAAAGATTCAGCCTGTGCCCCATATGTTGGGCAATATGGAGGTGGGAATCAAGGGCAGCAAAATCAAGGCCAACAGCAAACTCAACACTAAAATAAGGTAGCTCAAAAGATACAATATGAAAACAATCTTTTGCAAGTTTCTTGACAGTCAAAACAAAGATGGCATTATTACTATCAAACCGTTGGGAAAAGCGAACAATAGCGTTTCTAAACCAACACTACCCGGCTGGAAGGATGTTGTTACCAAAATTGTTATTGATAAAAATTTTGCCAAAGGTTTAGATGGGATTGAGGAGTATTCTCATATTATTGTGGTTTACTGGATGAATCAGGAAAAAGAATGTCATCTGAAGCATCATCCGCAAGGAAAAGAAGATATTCCATATATTGGAATTTTTGCCTGCCGTTGTCCACAAAGACCAAACAGAATTGCCATATCAACTGCACCCCTTTTAAATAGAAAGCAAAATGTACTCAAAGTCAGAGGATTAGATGTTCTAAACGGTACTCCTGTATTAGACATCAAGCCTTATACTCCTCGATATGATGAGGTTAAAAATGCTAAAGTTCCAGATTGGGTCAGTAAACTTGTTTTTTAAAATACTAATTCCACTAGTGTAATATCCTCAAAGGCTTTCAGAGGTTTTGTTATACTGAATGCAGAATGAAAAAATCCTGCTTATTGCTGGTTTGGCTGTTCTTCTCCCACCTCACTCTCGTCATTGTTTTAATTGACTGAATCTGTTAAAATACATTCTCTAATTAAATTTATGAATAATCCTTGTGTTAGGTGTAGCAAACAAAGAATTGATGGTAAAACCTGGAAAGAGAAAGTCGGAATCTCTATTGTAACTTATACTATGACCATTTGTCCGGATTCAACCTGTCAAAAACTTGTTGATAAGGCAATTGCAGAAAGACAAGAGAAAAACGATCTGATAAGCAAAAAGAAAATCGCAGCAAAATTGGAAAGAGAAAGAGCAGTAGCAGTAAGCTAAGGTTAAGTTTGGGTAGATCTACCCCTATGGCCCAAGTTATAAATGTTTACGATATCCCTGATATTTTGCAGAAATTAAAAAATGAAAAAGTTGTTCTAACAGGCGGGTGCTTTGATGTTTTACACTTGGGACATGTAATTTTTTTACAACAAGCCCAAAAAGCAGGGGATACATTAGTGGTACTTTTGGAATCTGATGAAAAGATAAAAAAATTAAAAGGGGTTAACCGTCCGGTTCATAATCAAAAAGAGCGGGCCAAAATTTTGGCTGCACTCAAAGTAGTGGATTATGTTGTATTGCTTCCCAGTATGGAAACTGAAGAAGAATATGATGCGCTTATTACTCAATTAAAGCCGGATATTATAGCTGTCACAAAAGGCGCAGATGATTATCATCACAAAAGGGCGTCAAAATTAGTCGGTGCAAGGCTTAAATATGTCACCGGCATCATTGGTGATTACTCCACCACCAGAATTCTTACTCAAAACTAGGGTATTGATTTAATAAAATTAGTCTGCTATCTTAAAAAAGTGATGCCCAAAAATGTTGTCATTGCTACAGTAGTAATTGTAGTTTTAGTTTTGGCCGGATGGTATTTTATTGGTTCTAAAAAATATTCCACTCCCCAAGCCCCGGCAAAAGTCAGCCAGACCCCGGCTCCTGTTGCTGCATCTCCAACTTCGTCTGCAACTGACGGAGCGATAGTAACAGAAGATAAAAATGCGGTTCAAATTAGTTCCTCCGGTTTCTCACCAAAAAGCATCGCTATTAAGGTAGGGGAAACCGTGACCTGGATGAATAATGACAACACTAACCATACTGTTTACTCTGCAGGACACCCGACACATTTAACTTATCCTCCACTAAATCTGGGAACGATAAAACCAGGCAGACAAGTCAGTCTGGAATTTCCCAAAGCCGGAACTTACCAATATCACGACCATTTAAATCCTTCCCTGACAGGTTCTGTTACTGTAAAATAAAAGCTTGTAGCTTTGTGATCCTTTGATGAGAACTAAATTATTCTTGCTTTCAATTATTTCTTTGGCTCTTTTTACCTTATTTTCTTATAATGTTGCCAAAGAAAGATTTGTTCAGAGGGATTTTGACACAACAGTCAAGGTACAGGATCACATACCCAGGAAATATGATGAAATTTTCTCTTACTTTAGTCTTTTAGGCAGTGTTGAAATTACCTTTGTAATCTGCCTGATCTTGAGTCTAGCCTGGCTTATAAGAGGCAAATGGGCTGGCTTCTTGGGTTGGTTGCTGATTATTCCGGCATCTATAGGTGAGGTTTTTGGAAAGTTAGTGCTTTTCCACCCAAGTCCTCCTGTTTTTTTCCACAGAACTTTACTGTCTCAATCCCTGCCAAGTTTTTATGTTCACACTAACTTTTCTTATCCTTCCGGTCATATGACAAGAACTATTTTTATCATAACTGTTCTTGGCTGTTTATTCTTTTTTTCAAGATTAAATTTATTTTTTAAATACGGTGCAATCTTTGCCTTGACCGGATTTGGTTTTATGATGGGTTTGACAAGAATTTATTTGGGAGAACACTGGCTATCTGATGTAGTAGGTGGAACTTTACTTGGGGTAGGATTCGGTTTATTTGCCTATATGTTGATTATATTGGGTCGAAAAAAAATTCCGGAGACAGTTGATATTGCAAACTGACAATATTTTTTGTAATATGCTCTTGCTGCCTAGGAGGTGAGTTTTTTGAATAGAAATGTAACGATTGTGGTAATGATCCTGGTGTTGGTGGTAATTGCAGGCTATCTGGTGTGGCTTCGAAGTAAATACCAACAGCCTGTATCTCCCAGGGTGGAAGAGAAAGTACAAATTACACCGCAAGCTTCGCCTTCTGTTGCAGCCAGTCCAACAGCCACCCCGGTAGGAAAAGAGGCTACTGGTTCGGTGAAACAGAAGACATCGACACCTTCTTCTGTGGGAAGATAATGGATAAATCCCAAGTTGAGAAACTGGTAATAATAGGTTCTGGGCCTGCAGGGCTGACTGCTGCCATTTATGCTGCCAGAGGTAGTTTGAATCCACTGGTGATCTCCGGAAGAGAAGCAGGCGGGCAGCTGGTGTTGACAACAGATGTGGATGATTATCCAGGGTTTGAGGATGGGATACAAGGTCCGGAGCTTATGGATAAAATGCGAAAACAGGCTGAAAGGTTTGGCACCAGATTTATTAATGAGGATGTAGTGTCAGTAAATTTAAAAGTGAGACCATTTGAGATTAAGACTGAAAGCATGATTCTTAATTCTAATAGCTTAATTCTAGCTACCGGTGCATCTGCCATGTGGCTTAATTTGGCATCTGAACAAAGACTTCGCGGTAAAGGGGTGTCTGCTTGTGCTGTTTGTGACGGATTTTTCTTTAAAGATAAGAATGTGATTGTAGTTGGAGGAGGGGATACTGCCATGAGGGAGGCAGCCTATCTTGCCAAATTATGCAAAACAGTCACAGTGGTACATCGTCGGGATCAGTTGCGAGCCCAAGCGGCTTTACAACAGTTAGTAAAAAGTAAGCAAAACGTTAATTTTATCTGGAACACAATAGTGGAGGAAATATTAGGACAGGATAAGCAAAGCTTGTCACAGAGCGATAAAGTAACTGGAGTGAAACTAAAGAATACTCAAAGCGGGGAGATTAGCCAAATGGATATTGACGGAGTATTTATTGCCATCGGTCACAAACCAAATACTGACTTTTTAACAGGACAGGTAGAGTTGGATGAAAAAGGATATGTGGTTGTTCATGATGAGACCCGATCTTCTATTGAAGGAGTATTTGTTGCTGGAGATGTTTCTGATTATAAATATAGGCAGGCTGTGACTGCAGCAGGAGCAGGTTGTAAAGCAGCTTTGGATGTTGAAGAATATCTGGAAAATTTAAAATGACAGGTATATAATTAATTTTATATGAAATTTATCAATCTTCTGCTTAAACTTTTACCTGCAAAACCTGTTTTTGCTCATTGTGATATTCCCTGTGGGATTTATGATCCGCAAAGCAGCCAACTTGCCTCACAAACTGTGTTAAAAATGGTACAAAAGCTTAAAGAACTGCAAAAACCTCAAGAGGATAAAGGTTGGATGGATTATAAAAATAGCATGATCAGGATGATTTTGACTAAAGAACAACATGCGGAAACTTGTAAAAGGGAAATCTTAATTCTCTGGACAGATTATTTTAAAGCGGAGCATTTGGAAAAATTTCCGGATCTCCACACTTTAGTTTGGCAAACTACCAAGCTTTGTTCTGATAACAAAAGAGTAGTGGATGAGGCAAAAGCTCAAGAGTTGATAGAAGCGGTAGATAAAATCGCTGATATTTTTAATCAAACCAAAAAGTGAATTGGTTCCCCTTACAAAGATTTACAGTTTATGGCAATAGCATGCTTCCAACTTTAAAACCAGGACAAGATGTTTTAGTTTGGTGCTGGTTTTACAAACTTAAGGTAGGAGATATTGTGGCCATAAAAATTAATGTGAAAGAAATGATTAAAAGAGTGAGACAAATGTCCTCCGATCGTGGTGCGTTTGTCCAAGGGGATAACGAGAAAGAGAGTACTGATAGTAGAAATTTTGGATGGATAAATAAGAAAGACATTATTGGTAAGGTTATTTGGCCGTAATAATATTTTCTCAATTGGCGCGATCAACTGGATGTGAGATAATTGAAGATATGACTACTGCCACATCTGTAGAAAAACCAAGACCCACTGATATAGGTATAACAACCCCTGAAACTGCAGAAGCTGCTGTTGTCGCGAAAGTTGAACGACTCTTAAGAGAGCACGACCCAAACCGTCCTCTTGGGCAGGTAAGACCGGTAACTGCAGTAACACCGGTTCCTCCCAGTGCCGATTTAGCAACAGTTCAGGCGGAGCGGGTGGGAAGCCAGGAGCCGATAATTAATCCTGCAGATGTTGCACATAATGTTAAAATTGCCAGGAGCCTTTTTACTGGTGAAAGTATTTGGGCAAGGATTGGGAGAGCCTTTGGATGGGTGAATTTAATAAAAAGAAGAGCAGCACAAAAAAGGACTGCTCAAAAAGCATATAAGCCAATAGACATATAAATTTAAAACATGGAAGTAACGCAAAGCACAGGTCCTGATTTTACAAGTTTACTTTTTGCCGTAGTCTTGGTTTTGGCAGTACTTTTATTGATTGTTGGCATTTTTCTTTTTTTAAAAAAGTTTTTTGTTGGCTGGATTAAATATAAAGACAGGGAAAAAACCTCATTGCAATATGTGGTTTTACAAATTAAGGTTCCCAGAAACAATGAGATCAAAATTGATGCTGCTGAACAACTGTTTGCCACTTTTGCCTCCCTTAGAAAATCCGGCGGGATGTTTGCCGCACTTAAGTCTCAACCTCAACTTTCCTTTGAGATAGTGGCGCAGCATGAGTCTATAAAATTTTTCGTTTCAACTCATAAATCACACCAAGATTTGATTGAAAAACAGATTCACGGCGCATACCCTGATGCGGAGATCAAAGAAGTCCCCGAATATAATATTTTCTCGGAAAGCGCCCAAACCGCTTATGCAAGGCTTACCTTAAAAAATGCAGATTATTTTCCACTTAAAACCTACCGTGACTTACCAACAGATCCGCTGTCTGCTTTAACTTCCGCTTTGGCCAAGATGCAAGTTGGGGAAGGGGCAGCAGTGCAACTTATGATTTCTCCTGCCGGAAACATGTGGAAGGATTCAGGGAAAAAATGGCTTAAAAAAGAAAAAGAACCGGGCGATGAAAAAAATCCCAAGCCCCCTCCGGATGCCAAGCAAATTGAGGCTGTTGAAAATAAAATCTCCAAGCCCGGTTTTAATGTGGCTTTGCGAATTGTGGCATCATCTGCCTCATCAGATTCGGCTAAAGCTCACCTAACCAATATTAAGACTGCTTTTGAGCAATTTTCCGGGCCATATAATGGTTTAACCGGCGCAAAGATTTATTCCGAGAAAGGTTTTATGACAGATTTTATATACAGATATATGCCAAAATATTCAAAAACTCCGGTACTGACAGCTGATGAACTATCATCAATTTTTCATTTTCCCAATAAATCCATTGAAACTCCATACATCAGCTGGCTTTCCTCAAAAAGGGCCCCGGCGCCGGAGAAAATCCCCTCATCAGGTTTATATCTGGGTAAATCAGTATTCAGAGGGGTGGAGCGCCCGGTATATTTGGCCGAAGATGACCGGAGAAGGCATATGTATGTGATAGGCAGGACAGGCACAGGTAAGACCGAGTTTTTAAAAAGTTTAATGCTTCAGGATATCAGGGCAGGCCAAGGTCTTTGTTTTATAGATCCTCACGGTGACGCGGCGGAGGAGATGATACAACTAATCCCGCCGGAGCGGGCTGAAGATGTGATTTATTTTGATCCATCCGATATGGTGCGTCCGTTTGGTTTAAACATGCTGGAGGCATATACCGAAGAACAAAGACACTTTGTGGTGGCATCAATTATTGGTTTGATGTACAAACTGTTCGATCCAAATAAAACAGGAATTATAGGGCCCAGGTTTGAGCATGGAGTCAGGAATGCCATGCTGACAGCCATGAGTCGGGAGGGGGCAACATTTGTTGAGGTGGTCCGTATTATGACTGATGCGGATTTTGTCAAGGAGCTTTTACCGCATGTAGCCGATCCTGTGGTCAGGCGATACTGGACAGATCAGATTGCCCAAACAACAGACTTTCACAAATCGGAAGTTTTGGATTATACGGTTTCCAAGTTTGGCAGATTTGTTACCAATAAAATGATGAGGAATATTATTGGTCAGAGCAAATCCTCTTTCGATTTAAGAAAAGTGATGGATGAGGGCAAGATTTTAATAATGAATCTCTCCAAAGGGCGGATAGGGGAGGAGAATTCCAACTTCTTAGGTTTAATCCTGGTGCCCAAGATTTTGGCTGCAGCCATGTCTCGGGCAAACATGCCGGATGAGAAAAGACGGGATTTTTACCTGTATGTTGATGAATTCCAAAACTTCGCCACAGACACCTTTGCGGATATTTTATCGGAAGCCAGAAAATATAGATTAAATTTGATTGTGGCAAATCAATTTATAGGTCAAATTGGAGAGGATTTAAAAAACGCGGTTTTTGGCAATGTTGGTACTTTGGTGGGATTTAGGGTAGGAGTCACAGATGCCAATTATCTGCAGCATGAGTTTTCGCCTGTCTTTGGGGAAAACGATTTGGTTAATGTGGAATCTCCTCATGCTTATATAAAAACTATAGTAAACGGTGAACCAGTGCCTCCGTTTTCTTTGGATACCACGAAGAGCATGGATAAATGGAAAGCAATGTTAAACCCGCAAATTGGCCAGGCCATAAGAGAGTTATCAAAACTTAAATTTGGCAGGGATGTGGTCCAAGTTGAAGCAGAAGTTGCCCGAAGAGCAAGGCTATAGAAGGGTATCACGGGTGGTAAGAGTACCACGGGTACCACGAGGAGTAGATGATTGATAAAACTAGCAAAGGTTATCATAAGCTAATACTTTGGTCTAAGCTTAAGGAATTATTAACTCTGACATATAAACTGACAGATAAACTGCCAAAATCTGAGGAATTTGGTTTAGTTCCTCAAATGAAAAGAGCGACGGTGTCGGTGATTTCAAACTTTGTAGAAGGTTATCTTAAAAGTAGCAGGAAAGATAAAAATCGCTTTATGGAAATTGCTGAAACTTCTTTGATGGAACTGGAAGGTCAAAGCGAAATCTGTTTGATATTAAGTTATTGGACCAATGAAGATTATGAGTTGTTTGATAAAAAGCGTTCTGTGGCAGGGTATTTTCTTTATCGTTACAAACTAAGTCTTAAATAGCCCCGTGATACCTGTAAACTCCGTGGTACTTTTTGGTTGGTAGGCCCGGAAGGAATCGAACCCTCGTGATTTGTGTATAAGACAAACGTTCTACCATTGAACTACGGGCCTGTGGATGAAATTATACCAAAACCTGTGATACTCGTGATACCCGTAAACCCCGTGGTACTTATCTTTACAGCTCTTCTAATTTGACTTTAGCTTCAGCAGAATGATTTTGGATAAATTGAAGATATCTGCCGGTTGTGGAAAGTCTTTTGTGGCCGGCTAATTTGGAAACCAAAGTCATAGGTACCCCTGATTGCAATTGATGTGCCACCCAGGTGTGGCGCAGATCATTCACCTTCACCTCTTTTATTCCGGCAATCCTGAAATATCTGTCAATTGCGGTTCTGATATTTCTTATCAGTAAAGGTTTTCCTGTTTTTGTGACAAACAGAGAGTGAGATGGGGTTTTTGTTCTTATTTCCAAATATTTTCTCACAGCATCAGCAGCAGATTTGGTTAGCGGCACGGTTCTTTCGTTTGTCCCTTCAAACGGTGGAACATGTAAGGTTGATTGCTCATCCAGATTAATATCCTCCAAACGAAGCTGTGCCAGCTCTCCAATTCTGATACCTGTTTGCAAAAGCAGTTCAATAACTGCCAGCATTCTGATATCTGATCTTGCCCCATCCCTTACTGCTCTATATTCCAATTTTGATAGGATTCTTGGGGGTTTATTTTCAAATTTTGGATGTGCCAAAGCATTGGCCGGATCACCACTTATGACTCCTGTTGTCTGTAAAAATTTAAAAAAAGTTTTAGTAGAGTTTGTCTTTCTGGAGATTGATTTGGCTGTATAGTTTTCTTTTGACAATTTGTCCATAAAGGATTGTAAATCCTCTGTTTGGACCACTGAAGCATCATCCTTACCTGCCTTTTTAAGGTGATCTATCAGTTGTGCAATATCTTTGCCATAGGCTAGAATAGTAGCTGTAGCACGGGATTTACCCTTAAGATTGGCTATAAATTGTTGATGGGCCAAAGAAAAAGAGATCATTTGACTGATATTTTAAACCTATAGGATAACTTTGTCAATACTTCGACTTCGCTCAGTATTGATCTTGAGCCTGTCGAAAGATCAAGCACTATGGTTAACAAGTTTGTTGTGGTTGCAATTATTCTAATCAGCCTTGTAGCAGGATATAATCTGATTTATCAAATTATTCAGGCTACTAAATCAGGAGAACGTTTGTCCGAGGCAGTAGATGCAGTTTACAAATTAGAGATCAAAAATAAAGCACTTAAAAATAAACTGGGGGATATTCAGTCACCCCAATTTATAGAAGAGGAAGTGCGCAATAAGCTGGGTCTTGGCAAAGCAGGAGAGACCATTGTGATTATTCCGGATGAGAAAATAAAACAAATCCTGGGAGCTTCGGAATCAGCAGCTATCAGGCTTCCCAACTGGTTAGGTTGGTGGAAGTTGTTTTTCCCCTAATTTTTTGTGTTGCGGGGGTGGGAATCGAACCCACTGCCTCAAGATTATGCTTCTTCCGTTTCCGAAAGTTTAGACTATACCATCACCCTGTACCATATGGTACAGGGGCCTAGCGTATAATTTCAGTTTAGAATCCAGAATATCTGGTACCTGAAATGTCAGTCGTTACGGGGGATGTCCTGTACTGGACAGTACGGGGCATCCTTCCCACGGTATTATCATTTTGGATTTCACCGTTATGAGCCAGGTTATCCTCGATAGTTACCCATCGTGGAGCCCAAATTGAGCCTTGTGTGCAGCCGTTACACTTCCCCGCGATATTTAAAAGAACAGTGTGTATTTTATCTTATTCTTAAGTATTCTACAAGCTTGCGTATGGTGTTGTTCAAGAGTTGATAGAATAAATTTATGTGGTATGTATATATTCTTCAATGTGTTGATGGTAGTTTGTATACTGGTTATTCAAATGACCTAAGGCAACGCTTTGAAGACCATAAAAATGGAACAGGCGGACATTACACCAGATCTCACAAACCAAGCAAGTTAATTTATAAAGAAAAATTAGCAACTAAAGGTCAAGCTCTAAAAAGAGAATATGAAATCAAAAAATGGAGTAGAGAAAAGAAAATAAAAATTCTGAAACTTAATGTTGCTATTTGATTAACAATTATTTACCAAGTGACTTGACTAGTATTCACCTTTATGCTAAACTATAGGACACATGGAAATAGAATCACCTAGAAACTTGATAATAGAACCGAATCTTGAGGAAATTTGGTTGGGTCAAAATGCACTCAAGATCAATCTCGAGCCCAAGGAGAATATCATTCCTTTCCCAATCCCAATAATAATAAAAAGGAATTTTGGGGAAATTTGGTTTGATAAAAATAACCTTAAGATCGTTCCCGAGATAAACATCATTCCACTAAGAAATTACAGAGGCTTAAACTTAAATCTTATTGAACTCTTTGGAGGATTACCTAAATGGGATATACTAACTCCAAATCCTCAAGTTAAAGGTGTACCAGTTGTCACTCCGGTCAAACCAGTAGATTCACTTCCCTTGAGAGACAGATTAGTATGGGCTGCGGCTCCTGCTGACCTGATAGAAAGGTGGAGAGAAGCAGACAGGAGACGGCAAGTTAGTACTGACTCTATCAGGGATCGGCTGCTAGATCGCTACCGTAGACATGGGGTAGACATATTAACTCAAGTCAGACTTATTCATCGTGCTCATATGAGAGGTAATGAACATTATCTCCTATATTCTGATCAAGCCAACAGGGCCCTTGAAGGAGTGTTATGTACTACAGACAGGCTGGCAGGAGTAATGCGTTCCCCTCAAAGACTAGCCTTAAATATTCACCTTAACGGTGGATTGGTTCAGTGTGCTAGCTACCAAAGGACTCCTGAATTTATGCAGAAGATTGCAACTCAGGCTGAAAGAATGTTTCCTCAACAAGGTGTTAATCCTCAGGTTGATGAAGAGAATATTTATTACTACGGATCAGCCTTTCAATATGTTATCGTCTTAATCCATCCATTCTATGAAGCGAATGGCAGAACTTCAGAGGACTCCATGTATATCCTTTGGAGAAGAAGACCAGATTTAGCTCATACTCTAAGATATATTAGCCACGATGGATTAAGGGCCAGCGAAAATGTAGTTCACAGAATGAGAATTATAAATAATGGAGCCTATTATATTTTATTGGATATTGGCAGAGAGTTAGGTATAGCTCCAGATAGGTTAAGCAGAGTAAAATCTTATACAGATCTAATGTACGCTCTTGCTAAAAGGGGTATGCCTTTTGAGCAAGCCTCATCTGCATATTCTCGAGCCTTTGACAGACATATTCAGGAACTGATAGCGAATTTTACTAATATTGACTACTTAAAAGCGCATCCAATTATTAGTGCTTTAGCAGAGCATTTGAAACAATCTCCTAATGTATATCGCTCTAAAGCAGCCTGACACTTCTTTTAGATATATAGTCTCTAATCCGACCAGTTGACAATATTGATTTTTCCACATATGATCAGGTTAATGTCCCGTCTTTTACCGCTTGTTGTAGTAGTAATTTTGGCAGGAGTGTTGATTTCTGCCAATATCCCGGTCACCAGAGTTTATTTGGATGGTCAAGATAATGTTTTGGGTGCGCAAACTGCCAAAGGCAATCCCAAGATTGCCACCGAGGGTGGCAAACCCGGGTTTATCAGCAATAAAGATGGGGCAATATCTGCTTTTCCTTTGAAGGTAGATCCAAAAACAGGCAATCTTACTGTCACTACACCAAAAGGCGAGAAAGTGGTCACAGTTTTACCTGATGCTGCCATCCAAAATATGCTGGCATCAAAAGTGATGAGTTATGTCACATCAGTTCCAGCCAAAGGTGAACTTGCCAGTACTGATAAGCTGGTGACACTGACCCAAAAGGATGGTGTGCTTGTTTATGAGATAGATGGAGTAAGAGTTCATAAACTTTTGGGGTTGATCCCGCTAAAGAGTAAGGTCAAGGCCTTTGTTTCCGCTGAAAACGGCCAAGTGGTAAAAACAGAACAATCTGTACTTGGCAAAATCCTCAACAGAATCGCTCCCTAATTTCTTCTTGACGCGCAAGACTTTATTGATCTACTCTTAAGGTTATACTTGATATGAAAAAATATGAAAAAGTTTTTTAGAAAAGTAGTAGAAGCTCCTGCTGTTGTCCTAGGGAAAACTGTTGATAACTCAAAACAATTTGTCAGGCTTGTCAGGCGCCAAAAAGATATCCAAAAAGCCAGGGATTATTGGAAGGCTTTGGGCCCGGGGTTAACAACAGGGGCGGCGGACGATGATCCATCAGGCATTGCAACTTACTCGCAGGCCGGTTCGAAATTCGGTTTTGGACTTTTGTGGACTGCTGTTTTCAGTTTTCCCTTAATGGCAATTGTGCAGGAAATGTGCGCGCGCATAGGTTTGGTAACCGGCAGAGGGCTGGCCGGCAATATCAGGGTATATTACCCCAAATGGGTTCTGTATATATGCACAGCATTGCTTTTCGGGGCAAATTCACTAAATATAGGAGCAGATCTGGGGGCAATGGCAAGAGCCGTTCAGCTAATATACCCGCATTTAGGCTTTAATTTTCTGATTATGGCCTTTGCAGTCTTTTCCCTGGCTCTGCAGATTTTTACAACTTATGACAAATATGCAAAGTATCTAAAGTGGCTGGCTCTGGTGCTTTTGGCGTATGTTTTTTCCGCAATAGCTGCAAATTTAGACTGGCAGCAGGTTGTCATAAATGCAATCAAACCATCGTTTGAATTCAGCAGGGACCAAATTTTTATAGTCACGGCAATTTTAGGCACCACCATATCCCCTTATCTTTTTTTCTGGCAGACTTCCCAGGAAATTGAAGAGCAGATTTTGGAAGGAAGAACTACTTTAAAACTTAGACAGGCGGAAACAACCAATAAGGAGATAAAAGATATGAGGCTGGATGTGTGGTCGGGCATGTTTTTATCAAACCTGGTGATGTTTTTTATAATTGCAGCATGCGGAGCAGTGCTTTTTGCAAACGGGATCACCAATATAACTTCCGCAGAGCAGGCTGCCGAGGCTTTAAGGCCGATTGCAGGTAATTCTACATATTTGCTTTTTGCCTTAGGGATTATCGGGACAGGCCTTTTGGCAATACCTGTACTGGCAGGTTCTGCTTCGTATGCAATTTCCGAAAGTATGGGGTGGAAGTTTGGCCTTTACAGAAAGCTGAAAGAAGCAAATGCATTTTACGGAGTGATTATTATCTCCACTTTAATTGGTTTGTCAATTAATTTTTTGAATCTGGATACTATTAAAGTGCTAATTTATACGGCTATTGCCAATGGTTTGATTGCCCCTGTTATTTTGGTTCTTATCATACTTTTAAGCAGTAGTAGAAAGGTGATGGGAGAAAGGGTTAATCATCCTGTAACCACAGCATTGGGATGGTTGGTAACTACTGCTATGGCTTTGGCAGGAGTTGCCACTATAATCTCGCTTTTTGTTTAATCTCATTCTTTTTGGTACAATTTAGCCACGTTCATGTAAATCGAACGTGGCAGCGTAGCTCAATGGCGGAGCGATCGTTTCATAAGCGATAGGTTACTGGTTCGATTCCAGTCGCTGCTACTTAATTTAGGGTATAGTTAAATTATGAAAGTAATAATTTTAGCTGGTGGGGAAGGCAAAAGAATGTGGCCGATTCAAACAGATAAGTGTTTAATCCCCTTTTTGGGAAAACCTCTTTTGTATCATAATTTGAAAAAAATTAAGGAAAATATAAAAGATGCCCAGTTTATCATTGTGGCAAACCCAAAAAGCAAAGATGCAATAGAGGAAATTACCAGGCAGTTGCAACTTTCCTACACCATCGCCATCCAAGGTCAACCCAAAGGCATGGCTGATGCAATTCTCTCAGCCAAAGATCTAATAGAGGGAGAAGTGTTAATTTTAAATGCGGAAGACCAACTGGATGCAGATGTATATGAGGCAGTTTTAGCAGTGAAGGCAGATTTGGTGATTACTGGTTTGAAGGTAGACAAATACTTTCCCGGGGGGTATTTAAAGGTTACAGGGGATCCCACTTCGCCAAGGCTTCGCGGGACAGGCAGGGTACAGGGGATAGTGGAGAAGCCGGGGGAGGGGAATGAGCCGTCTAGTTTGGTCAAGCTGGTGGTTGATTACTTTAAAGATGGCAAAAAACTGCTGGGATACTTGGAGTCAGCCCAATCTGATAAAGATGATCAATATGAAGTGGCCTTGGATAAGATGATTGCGGATGGGATGGATGTCAGGTTTTCAGAATATGACGGAGTGTGGATTCCTTTAAAGTATCCATGGCATGTTTTGGATATCATGGAGTACCTATTGTCCAAAATTGAACACAAAATTTCCCCTAAAGCAAAAGTATCTGATAAAGCTATTATTGAAGGCAAGGTGGTGGTTGAGGAGGGGGCCAGAGTGTTTGAAGGAGCTGTGATCAAGGGCCCTTGTTTTATAGGTAAAAACTGTATTGTGGGAAATAACACCATGGTCAGGGAATCTGATTTGGAAGAGGGTTGCGTGAGCGGCTTTAACTCGGATATTACCAGAAGCTATATTGGGGCTAATTCCTGGTTTCATACCAATTATGTGGGAGATTCAATTATTGAAGGAGATTTTGGCATGGGGTCTGGGGCAGTGTTGGCCAATTTAAGGTTGGATGACCATACTATCAGAGTAAAAATTGGTGAAGAGATGATTGATTCAGGAAGACACAAACTTGGTTTAATTGCTGGAAAAGGTTCAAGAGTAGGAGTTAATGCAGCCACCATGCCTGGAGTCAAGGTTGGTCCCAGCTCCTTGGTGGGGCCTGGGGTGACTCTATATGGTGATGTTCCTGATAATAAAAAGGTCTTAGTTAAACAAAACTTAGAAGTAACTGAACATTCGCCTGCTCTTACAAGCTATGATCAATTTCGAGATAAATTAAAATAATTAATCCGCCTAAAGATTGTCCCTAGGCGGATTAACATACTCTACTGGGCAGTAAAAAGCCAATCTACTAAGATTGGCCTAATTAACCTGCTGCCTGAGCTAGCACCTCCTGTACACCCGGCCGAATTCGACCATTCCTCTCTGGAAATTGTGAATTCTTAACTTTGGGTTCGAATGGCGGAGGGGGACCTCCTTCCCACATCATGTCGCTAATCGCCATTTCGTCAGCTGTCAGCGGTATAGGTGTAAACCGTTCCATAAAATCACCTCCTTTCAAATAATTACCTATAGGCAATACTGAAGGTGAGGATGATGGTGTTTTTTCAAACATAAAAGAGGGAAAAATTACCATATCATGAGTTGAAAAGGTAAGTCAAGTCCAGTACAATCTAGCTCATGCTTCTGTATGAATTTGAAGGGAAAAAGCTTTTTAAAAATTGTGGGATAAATGTTCCACAAAGCCAGTTAATCAGTGGGTCAGATGATCGGATAATCAGTATTAAATCTCCACTTGTTTTGAAAGCGCAGACATTATCCGGAAAAAGGGCAGATAGTGGCGGGATTGTAAAAGTGGACAGGGGACAGGTTACAGGGGACAGTTTAAGACAGCTTTTCGGGAAGACAATCAATGGGGAAAAGGTGGAGAAAGTTTTGGTGGAGGAGATGGTGGAGATAGAGAAAGAATATTATCTATCTTTTTCATATTCCACAGAAACTAGAGGGCCTGTTTTAACTTTTGGAGAAGGTGGAACAGGAGCAGAAGAGAAAGGAGCAAAAACCTATCCTGTTGATATTTTACAAGGATATTCTGGTGAAAATGTGCCTGAAGAGCTGATGGATACAGCTAAAAAGCTGTGGGAAGTATTTACTAAATATGATTGTGAGCTGGCGGAGATTAATCCATTGGTTGTGGTAAAAGGTAACCCTTCGACTTCGCTCAGGGTTTATGCTTTAGATGCCAAGGTGATTTTGGATGATGATGCAGATTTTAGGCGGGAGATTAAATTTCCTGAAAGAAATTTGTTTGGCAGACCTCCAACCCAAGCTGAAATTGAAGCCAGGAAGATTGATGAAGGAGATCATAGAGGTACAGCCGGTTCAGTTTATTGGGACTTGGAGGGAGATATTGCCGTGATTGCGGCAGGAGGTGGAGGATCTATTGTCAATATGGATGCTTTAGTGGCTTTAGGAGGTAAACCTGCCAATTATACTGAACATTCAGGCAATCCTCCCAGAGAAAAACTGAAAAAGTTAACCCAGATAGTACTATCTAAGCCTGGTCTTAAAGGTTGTTGGTTTGTGGGGGGAACAGCCAATTTTACTGATATTTATGAGACTTTAATGGGATTTGTGGAAGGGTTAAGAGAATTAAAACCTAAGCCTGTCTATCCAATTGTGATAAGAAGAGGGGGGCCAAGAGATAAGGAAGCTTTTGAGGCTTTGAAAGAGATTGGTAAAAAAGAGGGATTTGATTTTCATATTTTTGGTCGGGAAACACCAATGACAAGTACAGCAAAGATTATAATAGACCTTGCCTACAAGGGTAAAGGGGGAAGCGGAAAGGGGAAAGAATGAAAATCAGTTCTTATAAGGAGTTAATAGTATGGCAAAAAGCAATGGATCTTGTAAGAGAAATTTATTTACTTACAGAAAAATTTCCCAAGGATGAGATTTATGGTTTAGCAAGTCAGATGCAAAGAGCTGCTGTTGCTATACCAAGCAATATAGCAGAAGGATATCTCAGAGGACATAGAAAAGAGTATATTCAATTTCTTTTGATCGCACTTGGTTCAGCTGCCGAATTAGAAACACAAATTCTTATATGTAAGCCAGTTAGTAAATTCAATAGACTAGATTTTGCGAAGGCTGAATCTTTACTAACTGAAGTTATGAAGATGTTGTATGTAATGAGTAAAAGAGTAAAAAATACATATAAAGTAGGAGGAGGCGGGGACGGAGGAAGTTAGGACTTTACCCTTCACCCTTAACGCTTCACGCTTAAAAATGGCTATATTAATTACACAAGACACAAAAGTTTTAATTCAAGGAATAACCGGCAAAGAAGGCTCCAAAGTGGCTTTGCAAATGCAAAATTACCAGACCAAAGTTTTAGCTGGGGTAACCCCGGGCAAAGGAGGTTTGGAAGTACATGGTGTGCCTGTTTATAACACTATCAAAGAAGCAATGGATAACCATCCAGGAATAAATACTTCTTTTGTAGCAGTTCCCAATTTTGCAGCATATGGAGCAATGGAGGAGGCTATCAAGGCAAAAATTTCCTTAATTAATGTTTTAACAGAGCATATTCCAATCGCAGATAGCGCCAAGGCTATAGCACTGGCTCGTCAAAATAATGTCAGAATTGTGGGCCCTTCATCAATTGGAATTATATCTCCGGGAATTGGAAAGATAGGCTCCATTGGAGGAGATGATCCAAGGGGGGTATTTTCAAAAGGATCAGTCGGAGTAATTTCCAAAAGCGGGGGGATGGCATCAGAGGTTTCCTGGATTCTAACCAAAAATGGCATAGGGCAATCAACAGTCATTGGTATCGGTGGAGATATTCTGGTGGGTTCTTCTTTTACGGATCTGATGGAAGATTTTGAAAAAGATCCACAAACTGAATCTGTTGTTTTATTTGGAGAAATTGGCGGAACATATGAAGAGGATGCGGCAGAATATATAAGCGGGAAGGGGAAAGCGGGAAGGGGAAAGTTTACAAAACCCGTAGTGGCTTTTATTTCTGGTCTTTTTGCAGAAACTTTGCCTCAAGGCACTAAATTAGGCCATGCAGGAGCCATAATTTATGGGGAAAAAGGCAGTTATAAATCAAAGATAAATGCTTTGGAATCTGCTGGAGTAATTATTGCCAAGACCCCAGATGAGATACCAGAACTGTTGCAACAGACACTCTCTTAAGTTAAAGTATGAGCATGGATAAGAAATGGAAAACAGCTATATCAGGGATCATTGACCAAGAAGCACACCTTCATGGGTATAAGATCACCGAGTTGATTGATAAAGTTAACTTCACAGATGCAATCTGGCTGGAGCTCAAAGGTGAGCTGCCTACGGAAAAAGAACGGGCCATGCTGGATGCTATTTTGATTTCCACCATTGACAATGGTTTGGGTCCACCTTCTACCACCAATGCCAGAAATGCTGCTTCAGCAGGCAATCCCATGCAAGCTGCTGTGGCTGCAGGAGTATTGGGGGTGGGGGAATATCATGGTGGGGCAATAGAGGAGTGTGCCCGCCTTTTACAGATGGGGTTAACAGCCCAGAAACTGATCGAGAAAGTAGTGGGCAGTGGGGATAGAATACCTGGATATGGCCACAAAGTATATACCACTGATCCTAGGGCCACCCAAATTTTTGAAAAAGCCAAAAGTTTAGGATTTTTTGGAGAGCACAGTGAGCTGGCAGTGGCTGTGGAAGCTGAACTGGAGAAAAAGAAAGGTAAAAAAATCCCCATCAATGTGGATGGGGCAATTGCTGCGGTGGTTTCCGATATGGGATTTGACTATCGTTTAGGCAAAGGATTTTTCATAATTGGCAGAGTGGTAGGTTTGGTGGCCCATATTTTTGAGGAATGGGTCAGAGAAAAACCATTTAGAAGAATATCCAATGAAGAGATTGAGTATGACGGAGTGCTGGCCAGACCGCTTAAGAAAACTTGATCCTGAATTTAATTGAAGGGTTGACTTTTCTGCTACCCCATAGTAAGATATAATCTTGACAGCAAGTGAAATATCCCTTTGGGGTATTTTTGTTTTTTAATGAGGAATTATGGAGAGAAAATTACCACGAATCACTATAGAAATGTTTCAACCAACCGGACGATCCACAGCAGCAGATCGTCGAATAACCGGTTTATTAGGTAGAGCCTACGGAAGAGAAGGTTTGAGCTTCTTCAATGTAACAAGACAAGGACTAGAGCCGCACGCCCAACTTAGCACAGCTACTGACAGGTACTTCTACGGGTTTATTAGGCGGGCATATGGCTTACCAGAAAATATGGACCCGCAGGATTTTTATCTAAGACAACAAAGACATGCCGCAGAAGTAATTGATTCTGTACTGGGCAGGGCACTGCCTGCTTACAGACATGAGCTGGGTTTGAAAAACGAGGTCAGTCTGTATTCGGAAAGCCCCGCAGACCTGTTGAGACTACTGGCTTATCCTGATGATGGTATTAACCCTACATTAAAATTTGAATTACAAAGACATATACTCTTGTCTCATATTTCAGCCTCATTTAATTCCAGGACATTAAATGGTCGCTTGCGTACCGAGTTATCACGAGTGCAAATGCTGCTTAATGGGGAGCTATACGGAGGGAGAATTGGTGACGGGGAAGATTTTGATGTCTATGCATTACACGAAGACGGGACAAACTCTGCCGTGCAGGTTTTGGTGACGGCGAGACAATATGCCAGAGAGCAGGCCAGAGAGATCTGCGGAGCCCTGCCGGAAGGCTGCCATTTAAAAAGACACCCTTTCTCCCTAAGGCGTATCGGAGAGACAGACTCTTTGGTTTATACCAATCCCAGAAAGAAGAGTGATGCTGCTTCAATCTTAAAAGCACTTGCTAAGGCAGTGGATAATGGGGGAGTGATTGACCCGCTTTCCTATGTGCAAGATAGTTTGGGAATTATGTTTGTAGCGATGGGAGGGGGGAATGAAAGAAAGGAGTTGGTACAAAGAGTGACTACAGTTTTACAGTCTCACCCCAGTGGCGTGGAAGAAATCATGGAGGACCACCATGTTGACCGGGGTCGGGGTCAATCAGAAGCATCCAGCTTCACCCGCCTACAACTTAAGTTAAGGGATATCTCTGTGCCTTTGGAATTAATTTTTTACACCTGTCTGGGTTATTTAAACTCTGAATATGAGGTAGGTACTAGAGATTCTGGTACCGGTATTTATCCGGGTAGGGCGCATGATTTATATGAGTTAAGGCGATCCCTGCCTGTTTTACAGGTGCTTTTCCCCCCAGAGATTTATCAAGTGGATACTCGAGCTGCAGTGTTAGATAGAATGGTCACAGTTGCCGAAGAATTACGGGAGAAACACAGGATAGTATAAATTGGTTTACCTTTCAGGAACTCGAAGTATCTCCTCAAATGATACTTGACAAAGTACTAGCATACTAGTATAATAGTATATCTAATGCTTAGAAATAAACAATTAAATGAGCTAATTGATTTATTGCTAACCATTAAAGCAAGAGATCAGATGGAGGATTTTCTTTTGGGGATTTTGACTCCAAAAGAATTGGAAGAAATACCAACTAGATTAAGTATTGTTAAAATGCTTAAGAAAGGTCTTCCTCAGCATCGAATTGCTGAAAAATTAAGAGTAGGTATTGCCACGGTAACTCGTGGCTCAAAAGAGCTACAAAAAGGGAGATTTAAAGCAGTCTAATTAAAAAAGAATAAAAATATGGAAAGAATAAGTGGAACAAATACAAACGAACGGACCTCTGGGTCTTCTTGCGAGGACCAGGGGCTAGTTTGGTTCTAATTACGGAAAAGGTGTGCTTGGTAGAGTTAGAGCAGCCTTAGATAATAATACCATCCCTGTAGTAGGAGGAGAGTTTGACGGAAAGGTAGTAAAATTCCGGCAGTTCGCTCCTTTTTTACCTCCATATCCTTATGAACCTCAAAGCGTAGAAGTCGAAGCCGCTAGGTTAAACGTGAGATTTCCTAAAGTTTTAGATGCCATGCTCTTTTCTGGTAATAGAAACTTAAGGAACGCAGCATATATTGAAGCTATGGGAGGAGAGGATTTCGGCAATATTACCAAGATTGCCATGCAAACAGCATTATTAGAACCTCAAGACCCGCCAACTGTTATTAGAGTAGTAAACGGAGGTACAAATCAATTACCTTTACGAGCTTTGAGTGGATTATTACCAGCTTTAGTATATATGGAGTACCTTAAAGAGGTTGGAGTAGCTGTTCCTCAATTGCAGATGATTTTTGCAGATCATATTTCTGCTGCTGCCAATCACCATCTTGACTTTGAACGGGTAACAGCAGAATCTACTAAGTTTGCAGAGTTAGCTAGACATTATATTGAGGCCTTTTTCCCAGTATTAGAAAACCATGTATTAATGTTGAGGGACACTCAAGTAGGCGCAGGAACCGTATTAGGAGACGAACTGGCAGAAATATCTTCTTTAGTAGATCAAGTAATATCTGATCAAACCCGTCACGCTTTGGCAAACAAAGCTTATGGGAATGGTACAGGTGTTTATTATGGTTCAGCGCATTTGTTAGTGCACGACATTGCTTTACCAGGAGCATTTGCCCCTATTTTGGAAGGTCAGCCAACTATGGTAGATCCTAAAACCATAGTTAGTATAGGAGGACGACAAGAGAGATTTTTTTATAGATTTCGTCATGGAATTAACCCATATTTACCAGCAAGATATCGAGAAGTCTTAACATTCCAGTTTTTTACCAGACATCAAGTGCCTCCTTATTATATGGCTTCAGATGGTGACGTGAGTATGACAGATAAGTTGGATCCGTATAAGATAGGTGCAGCTGCCAAGTATGATTTAGATTATCTTCAAAAGCTCAGCTCTATTAGAGGGGATTTACAGCAATTCCTGGAGGATAGAATATGAAACATAAAAAAGCACTTTATATTCTAGGAGGAATGGGCCCTGAAGCGTCTGTCTATTTGTATAAATTGCTAATTGATTTAGCAATTAGTCAATTCGGAGCTAAAAACAACGACGAATTTCCGGAAATTGTTCTATATTCAGTTCCTGTGCCAGATTTTATTTCAAACGACAGAAGCCGCAATAAGGCATTAAACATGCTAAAACAAAGAGTGAAGCTAATAAGGAATGCTTCTTGTATATCAATTGCTTGTAATACTGCCCATATTTTACTTCCACAATTGCAGATGATTTCAAAGATCCCCTTTGTCTCTATGATAGATGAGACAGTAAAGCAAGTCTCTGGAGACGGTATTAAGAAAGTGGGGCTTATGGGAACTCCATTAACCATAAAATATGGTTTATATCAAATAGCCCTTAGTAAACATGGAATATCAACAGTAATACCTTCCAGTGGACAAATAGCAATTCTGGCGAGAATTATACGCAATGTAATAAAAGGGAAGATATTAACAAGTGACAGGGAGTGTCTCAAAAAAATCGCAGATAATTTAAAGGTAAGCGGAGCAGAGGCAATTATTCTCGGTTGTACGGAATTGCCGTTAGTTTTCTCAAAAAATTACACATTACCCGTTTACAATTCAGTAGAAGTCTTGGCAAAAAAACTACTCCAAACTTACTATGGTCAATTCAAAAACAACATTATGCAAGGAGGTGATAGAAATGAAAGAAATAGTTAATAGTGGTTTAGGGGGGATAGTTCGATCGATAGCTAAACAATTTAAAGCAATTGATAGAATGACTATTGCTGAGTTTGTAGAACACGCAAGAATGGATGGGGTAGCTAGAGTGGAGGTAATGCCGTCGCGATGTGTGGAAAATTGCTATGATATAGTAAGTCCTACCTTCGGCATCAGTCTCACATTCATGCATGATAGGATTTTTGGAGCCTATTATAGATCGTATGATCTAAAAGGTAGAATTAGGGAAATAGCATATGAGATGCATCGCCGAGTGGAATATCGAGAATTCGATGCTGAGAATGCTGAACGATTTAAGATGCAGAGTATTTTAACAGGTTATGCTCGGGTGTTAGAATTAAGACAACTGTTAATTGGAGTTGAAGTAGACTTGGATTTATCAGGTTTTAGTTTTATAAGACGGCCTGATGCGAAAAGAAGACAAGAGATTTTGTTTCAAGCTCAAAGCAGTGGTCTGGAACCATTTCCTAGAGCGCCGATAGCCGGATAATAGTTGAAAATATAAGAGCATTATTGCGTATGGAATTGGGAGGGAATACAATACTTAAGAAGAATATGAAAAGGATTTTGACCCTTCGACAAGCTCAGGGTGAGAATGCCAGAAAACGCATTCTCACTGGGGATAGGCCCACCTATGATAGTTTCCATTTGGGAAATTATATTGGTTCACTCAAGAATCGAGTCAAGTTACAGGATGAATATGAGACGTATATCCTCATAGCGGATCTGCATGCTCTGACTACCCATTTTGATAAAACCGGGGATCTGGGGCAAAACATCCGCGGTCTGATGCTGGGATATTTATCGGTTGGTTTAGATCCCAATAAAGCCACTTTTGTACTGCAATCACAAGTGCCGGAAACAACCGAGCTGGCTTATTTTTTGGGGATTCTCACCCCCAGGGCAGTATTGGAAAGGCAACCGGCTTTAAAAGAGAAGTTGGATCAAGGGGAGCAAGACACCTTTGCTTTGTACAGCTATCCTGTACTGATGGCAGCTGACATCCTTTTGCCCAAGGCCAATCTGGTGCCTGTTGGTAAGGATCAGAAAGCCCATGTGGAATTTGCCCGGGATATTGCCATCAAGTTTAATAATTTATATGGACAAGTTTTCCCGTTGCCCGAACCCTTAATAGGGGAGGTGCCGACTTTGCCGGGTACAGATGGTCAATCAAAGATGGGTAAATCTTTAGGGAATGCCATTTTTTTAACAGATTCTCCTGATGAAGTGGAGAAGAAAGTCATGAGTATGTACACAGATCCAAAAAGAATTCATTCAACAGATCCCGGGACAGTGGAAGGAAACCCGGTATTTATTTATTTGGATGCTTTTGGTTCTGAAAATGACAAAGCCCAAATTACAAATTACAAGGATCAATATACAAAAGGCCAAGTAGGAGACATTGAGGTAAAAAAGTACCTTACTAAAATTTTAAATAATTTCCTGGATCCAATTAGAAAAAAACGAGCGCAGTATGAAAAACAGCCGGAGCTCGTAGATAGAATACTAAAAGAAGGGACCCAAAAAGCCAGGTCTGAAGCCAAAAAAACCCTAGAAGAAGTTACAAAAGCCATGAAGTTGGATTATTTCAATCAATAAGTACCAAGTATCCAAGAACCAAGTACCAAACAAATAATAATGCCCAATAATCAAATAGATAGAAAATTTGATCTTGAAGACAGAACACTAAACTTTGCTAAGAAAATAATTGATCTTGTCAAAAAACTCCCCAAAAATTCAGTTAACTTCGAATTAATTAGTCAAGTAGTGAGATCTTCAGGTTCAGTTGGAGCGAATTATAGAGAGGCAAATGAAGCGCTTGGTAAAAAAGATTTTTATATGAGAGTTAGGATATGCAGAAAGGAAGCTAAAGAAACAAGGTATTGGTTAGAATTAATTCTGCATAATAATCCAGATTTAAAAGGAGAAATTGACCCAAAACTTTTGGAATCCACAGAATTCATTAAGATATTTTCCTCTATGATAAATAAGTCTCTTTAGAATTTGGAGTCTGATGATTGTTTGGAAATCTTGTAATTTGGTACTTGGAAAACTTATAAGATGATTTCATTAAAAAGTCCCGCCGGGTACCAAAATCTGCTAAATTGTGCTAATATTCCTCCATGGCAAACGGTAAAAGAAAGATTAATGTAAATAAAAGGATTTGGGCTGTTGTGAAGGGTTTGCTGGTATATGTGTTAATTGCTTTGGCAGCCTTAATCTTTTTCTATCAAGTGTCAGGTGGTCCCCAAACTGCCGGTAATGAGGTCCCCATTTCACAAATTATCAATCAAACCAGAGAAGGAAAAATTCAAAAGATCTCTTTGGAAGGTGACAAAGTTATTGCCGAGGTCAAAGATGCGGATCAAAAGCTGATCTCCCGCAAGGAAGCAGGTGAGTCTATCTACAAAATCCTTGAATCTTCAGGTGTGGATCCCAAATCTGTCACCATTGAGGTTAGGGATTTATCCATACAGCAAGCCTGGATAGGCATAATATCTGCTATTTTGCCTATTCTGCTTCTGGTTGGTTTGATGTTTTTGCTTTTCAGAAATGCCAGGGAAGGGGCTCAGGGTATTTTTTCTTTTGCTCAATCCAGGGCCAGGCTCTTTACCAAGGATGCCCCGCAAATAAAATTTGCCAATGTGGCAGGGGCAGAGGAAGCCAAAAGAGAACTATCCGAGGTAGTGGAATTTTTAAAAACCCCGGATAAATTTAAAGCTTTGGGTGCCAGGATTCCCAAGGGAGTTTTAATGGTAGGACCTGCCGGCACAGGAAAAACCCTATTGTCGCGGGCCGTGGCCGGGGAAGCTGGAGTCCCTTTTTATTCCATTGCCGGATCAGAATTTATGGAAATGTTGGTAGGGGTGGGCGCAAGTCGCGTTCGTGATATGTTTGCTCAAGCTAAAAAGGCTGCACCTTCCATTATCTTTATTGACGAGGTTGAATCAATTGGCAGACAAAGAGGCATGGGATTTTCAGGTGGGCATGATGAGAGAGAACAGACCCTAAACCAGATTCTGGTAGAGATGGATGGGTTCACTCCTAATGATCATGTCATAGTATTGGCCGCCACTAACAGGCCGGATCTTTTGGATGCAGCGCTAATTAGACCTGGCAGGTTTGATAGAAGAGTTGTTTTGGGTTTGCCTGATTTGGTGGAAAGAAAAGCCATCATCGAACTTCATATGAAAGGTAAGCCTTTTACCAAAGATGTTTCAACAGAAAAATTGGCCAGGAGAACTGTCGGGTTTTCCGGTGCTGATTTGGCAAATATGTTAAATGAGGCGGCAATTTTGGCAGCCAGAGAGGGAAAAACGGCCATAGATAATAAAGATTTGGAAGAGGCAGCCACAAAAGAAAAATTAGGGCCCCAGCGAAAAAGAATGCAGTCTGAAAAAGACAGGAAATTGGCAGCCTATCATGAGGCAGGCCACGCTATAGTGGGACATTTTCTAAAAAATGTTGATCCAGTGCATAGGATCTCTATTGTCTCAAGAGGTATGTCAGGCGGGCATACCTTATTTCCGCCGACAGAGGATAGGTCAAACGAAAGCAGGTCACGCCTGCTGGAGCAGATCACGGCCGCTTTGGGCGGACAAGCTGCAGAGGATTTAATTTTCAAAGATATATCAACAGGTGCGGCATCTGATATTGAAGTTGCCACCAACATTGCCAGATCAATGGTTACTCAATATGGTATGTCCTTGCTTGGGCCTATTAATGCCCATCCCAGGCCCTTGTTTGGGATTTGGCGGGGAATGGAAGAAGGATCGGAGGTTTCTCCCAAGATGCATGATGCCATTGATTTGGAAGTGAAAAGGATCATGGATGGTTGTTATAAAGCAGCCCAAACACTGCTGAAAAAGCACCGTGCAAAATTGGATCAAGTGGCAAAGACCCTTTTGGAAAAAGAAACCTTGGAAGCAGAAGAATTTGAGAAAATTGTGGGGAAAAAGAAAACTTGACAAACTCTTCATAAATATCCTAATCTGGTTATAGACAGGAAAAGATGTTAGTGCAGTCCCAAAAAGGCATTGTCCACCTAGGACTTCTGATTTTACTTTTGCTAGGGTTAGTAGCCGGCGTTTATTTAGTGCAGCATCCGCAGATATTTAAGCCTAAAGCCGGCGGGGGAAAAGTTTGGTTGATTGATGACAAAGGCAATCAATTGTCTCCTAAAGATGGAGGGGTGTATGAGGTGCCCAGTCAGGAGATTCGCATTTATATTAATCAACCCACTGTCTGGTCACCCTCCCAACCTCAAGGCAGGCTGCCTAATCTGGTTACTGCAGCTTATGCCCAACAATCAGGACAATGTGGCAGTTCGTGGAACAACCAACCCACCAAATGTGCCGATAGTTCTGGTAAAGCTTCAGATGGTACTCAATGCTCCGGTTCGTATCTGGGATCCTACACAGGCTGTTCAGGGAACACCCTCTATTGTTACTCTTGTCCGGGCACTGCTGCCCCGGGCGGGGCGAGTTCTGCTCCAGCAGGAACAACTTGTGTAACCAATTCATTTAGCGGTCAAACTACTAAATGTTCAGACAGTTCTGGGAAAGCATCTGATGGGACGCAATGTTCAACTTACTTGGGAACATACACTGGGTGTTCTGGAAACACACCATACTGCTATACAGGTTGCCAAGCTGCCACTGGTGGAAGTGGTGCTACCAGTGGGCAAACAGGTGGCCAGACAGGTGCCTTCGATGCCTCAACTCCCAAAATCACCGGTTCTGCAACTTGGGGAGCAAATAATATTATCGGCATCCAAGGTCAGGATTTTGGCTCTGGTGGGACCGTGTATTATAGTCCTGGTGGCCAACAAACTGCTTTTCCCACAGATCAAGTTAACTGGAGTTCAAGTGTTATTAAAGTAAACAGCGATCGCATACCCGGGTGTACCGCGGTTAAGACTGTGGACTGTTTGATTAAAGGGGGTTACGTCAAAGTTTGTCGGACAGATAACAAGTGTTCTGATTTTGCTCGAATTCCAGACAGGACTATTGAGAGTGGTTCTACAGTCCGTATTCCTACTGCTCCCAAGGGTGAGGCTCAGCCAGAGGTGGTAGAGGCTACTCAAGAAATTAGGATTAGTGCTGTTCGGGACTTTGTCCTAAAAGGCGGAGCGTGTGAGGGAAGTGAAGATCCGGCCAAACACTGCATGAGTTTAACTGGAGACAACCCTGATTCCAGATATACCTTTGCTGCGCTGTTAACCAAAGGTTATGCAGGCTGGAGGTTGGCCAATACTACGGAAGACCAAAATGTTTATGTGGGATTCATCTCCAATAAGGGTACCAACTTTGTAGAATCAATCAAGGTCCGCATTGTCAGACCGCAGCCAACTGCCCAACCAACTCCAGCAAGGCAGGAAGGTCCAGCAAGAAGTCCCCAGCCGTCTCCTCGATCTCCATTAGATAGTTTAGCAGGATCTTCAAATGTACGTTGTATAAGTGGTAGTGCTTGGGAATATGATTCAAGCGGAAATAATGGAGTTGATACAGGCTATACCTGTAGATGTAAGGAAAATGAGAGGAATGTGATGGTGGTGACAATTGATGATCCGGAGACCGGTAGAGAGTTGGCAGAAACTAACAGTCCTTGCAGAACTGGAGTAGGTTCAGCATCGCCCGCCCCATCTGGCCCAGCTGGGGGGCTTCTTGCTAAACAGAGTTGCCCAATAGAGGGAGCGTGTGTTAATGCAGATCGCAAAACTGTGGGTAATCTCACTTGTACCGGTATAAACGAGGGTAATATATATAGCTGTTCGAATCCTGACTATCCAACTTGTCTAACTGGTGTACGTTGTACATCTGCTTCACCAACTCCATCACCTGCTGCTTCTGTAAAACCATCTCCTTCTGCTTCTCCTACCCCATCACCTGCTGTAACACCGCCGCCAGGATCTGGTGGAGGTACTGGTCAGGGTAGCCCTGATATTCCTGTAGACGGCACGATCTATGTTAAAAATAATACAGACCAACAAGTTATAGTCCAGAAAGTTGAGCAGCTGACATCCGATCCTGTGTGGTCTTGGTGGGTCTTTCAATGGGGGGCAGGCTATACGAAACTAAACAGCCAGCCGATCTCTATATTACCCGAGAATTCTGTTGCTTTCCAGATGATAGGCTGTTCCAGTTCCGATATAGAGAATTCAAAGGAAAAAGAGGTTAAAGTTGAGTACGAAGGCATGAATCCAGACCCAACACTTGGAAGTATCTCTCGTACAGCTACAGGAAAATATCAATGTGGAAGATATGGGATTGTGACTATTCAATAAAAAAAGACTTTGGCGAGAATTTGACTTTGAAGCTTTATCAGCATAAGATTTTCTGATGCGCATCACAATTGTTCCTTTAGCTTTTTTTCTTTCAGCTGTAATTTTTTTGGCAAGTTGTAACAGCGCTTTAGCTTATGAGAATGATATTGGTCAGTCACAAATTAACCCTGCTTCGCCGTTATACTTTCTGAAAGCTGTTAGGGAATCTTTGGAGATGCACTTTGCCCAAACCACAAACATTAAACTCATCAGAAGCTTGGAATTTGCCACAAGAAGGCTGCGGGAGGTAAAAAGCCTTATCCCGGGAAACAGACAAGATTTGATAGAACCAACACTGGATCGGTATTGGGTGCTTGTAGCATCATTGCCGGTTCCCAAAGATTTGAAAACTGCGAGTTTTTTTGCCAAAGAAATCAGTAATAATTTGGTGATTCATATTCAAACTCTGGAAAAAGTTTACCCTCAAATTTCCAACCCCAGAGCTAAAATGGCCGTAAGAAACGTCCTCAACAGACTGACGGATAGGCAAGATATCCCAAGCGATGCAAGAGCGCCGGTTTGTGATTTTTTTGCCAAAGAAGCAACCTCTTCTGCCTTAAATGACGTAGAGAAACTAGTTTTAACTAGCCGCGCCCAAAAATGCTATGCGTCTTTGAAAAGTTTGTAGTAGTGCCCAAAACGGTATTTGAAAATATTTCTTCTGATGTTACCGATAAAAATTAGATGCAGCTCAATTGCAATATATTTGAGTGCAATTTTGATCCGACCTTCTGCTGATAATCTTCTGACGGAAACTGGTATCTTGTATGATTTTAGGTAATCAAACCTGCCCACTTTTTTGGCGCGTCTGACGTAGTCATGATCTTCAGAAAGAATTAGTGATTCATCAAAGCCTCCGATGGCTTGATGGACATCTTTTTTAACGAATATGCAACATCCGGGGACGTGAGGGTGGAACCTTTGCGTCAGTTTCATGTAATGGTTGGCGAACAAGTGCAGAAGGTGATCAACACGCAGCGAAGATTTGGGAATGATGAAGCATGAGGCAATATCCAAGTTTCTGGTCACCATTTCAGTAAAAGTCCGCTCTAAAAAATAGGGCGGTAAGTCTACATCCGCATCCAAAAAAAGCAGGATTGGCTGTGTGGCAAATTTTACTCCGCGGTTTCTGGCAACAGAGGGTAATCCGCCATCTACCACCATACAACCGAAAGATTTAGCAATTTGCCTGGTATTATCAAGCGAGAAGGCATCGGCCACTATAGTTTGGGTCGGTTTTTTGGTCTGATTTTGTAAAGATTGCAGTAGTTTAGGAAGGTAGAGTCCCTCATTAAAAGTAGGGACGATGATGCTTATAGGTAAATTCATCTTAAATTAAATAATATAGAAGCACAAAAGAATTGTCAAAATTTATGTTTTTGTCAAAATCCTGTTAGAATACTCATAAGTATGAGCAAAGTAGATGTTTCAATTGTAATTCCTGCTTACAATGAAGAGAAATATATTGAGAATTGTCTCAAGTCTTTGGTAGAACAGAGGACCAGTCTAAATTATGAGGTGATTGTGGTGGATAACAACTCAACTGATACTACAGTTCAAATAGCAGAAAAGTTTAAAGACAAATTTAATCTGAAGGTGGTAAATGAAAAAAAACAGAGCAGGGGAGCAGCTAGGTACAGGGGATTTAAAGAAGCAAAAGGAGAAATAATTTTATCAACTGATGCTGATGCCATAGTTTATCCAGAATGGATAGATACTTTGGTAGGCGGACTGGCTAATGGAGAGATAATTGCCACCACCACTTCATGTAAGACTTTGGATTTGGGTGCAATAAATGATGCCATATTTAACTCTGTACAGCCCACAGCAACCTATCTTTACAAAGTATTCTTCGGCCATTACTGGCTGGCCGGATTTAGTTTTGCCATTAAAAAGGATGTCTATATTAAATCTGGTGGTTTTAGTCCAAACCTTCAAGCACTTGAGGATACAGATTTAGCCCAAAGAGTTAAAAAATTTGGCAGAATTAAATTCATCAACAAACCGGTTATTTTTTCCGGCAGAAGATTTAAACAAGGACTCTTAAGCGGCATACTTGCCTATATAAAAACATTTATTTATGGCTATAAACTCAAAAGAGAACCTGTTTTTATGGGTAATCCAAGATAATTTAAGGTATCATGGTTGTATGAAGGTTATTTTAATAATTTTAGTAGCCTTTCTGGCATTAATTTTTCTGGCAGATTCCATCTTTAAAGTTGCATATCCATATCCTTCAAAGATAAAATACGGTGTGACTTTTTCCCCAAAGTCTGCCAATGATTTAAAGCTGGATTGGCAGGAGATTTATCCTAAGATCTTAGATGACCTCAAAGTTAAAAATTTAAGGCTGCCTGCTTACTGGGATGTTTTACAAGCAGACGAGAGCAATGATGACTATTCTGGGGTTGATTTTATGCTTGCGGAAGCAGGCAGAAGACAAGCTAAGGTTATTTTGGTTTTAGGGGCTCGCCAGCCACGCTGGCCAGAGTGTCACATACCTGATTGGGTCAAAAAGTTGAGCGTCAAAGACAGACAAGAAAAAACTTTACAATTTATCACCAAAGTTGTTGAAAGGTATCAAAATAATCCTGCTGTTTGGGCCTGGCAGGTGGAGAATGAGCCTCTGCTTGCTTCCTTTGGTGAGGGTTGTGATCCTCCGGATAAAGATTTCTTGAGAGCCGAGGTGGAACTGGTCCGTAAACTAAATAGCAAATCAATTATTGTGACTGATTCAGGGGAATTGGGATTTTGGATTACCCCTATGGAGCTTTCAGATATTTTCGGAACCACTCTTTATCGTAAAGTCTATGATAAAACATTTGGATATGTGACCTATCCACTCCCGCCATATTTCTACAGTCTAAAATCAACCATTGTGCGGGCCATATTTGCCAAAAATAATCAAAAAACCATCATTACAGAACTTCAAGCCGAGCCTTGGTCCCCCAACAATGATTTCAAAAATATGCCTATTGCTCAACAACTTTCACTTTTCTCTGTAGATGAATTTAGGAAAAATATCACCTATGCCCAAAAAACAGGCTTTGATACAGCCTATATTTGGGGAGTTGAGTGGTGGTACTTTATGGAAAAAATGGGTCATCCCCAGTATCTAGATTATGCCAAAAAAGTATTTAAGTAAATCAGTATGATATCATGATAGGGTATGGGGAATGCTGAATCAGGTGTGATTAGAACACCTCCAATTCAAGAAAAGGTTGTACCGGAAAAAAATCTAGTTGCAAATTTGGAAAAACTACTGTATGCGCTTAGGCTTGTCACTCATCGATCCACCGTTAAAGGAGTTAACAGGTCAGAAGTACAATCAGAACGATTTTTATCAATAAGGACAACCAGAGCACAACTGTTGAAAGAGTTTAAATCAACTTCAAAAGCTGATAAGGAAGCTAGGATAAGTATTTTATTGGAAGCTCATGCACGGGATGAAATAGCCGAACAGTATCTTACTCAAGGAGAAGTTAAAGTAAATATTCCGGGCTTAGGAGAACAGTCTGCCAGATATACAATAATGATTTCTCCTGAATCCAGAAAAACTCCCAATACTGTACTGTATAGTAATCCTCCCATTTTTTTAATCCCTGGTCTATCTAATGATATTGATTGTGTAGGCGCCTTAGCTCAGGAGATTGCCTATATGGGAAGAAAAGTAATTGTGGTAGGTATGCCTGAATCAATTATGGGCAGGATTACGCCTGAATTTGCTGAAGCAGTTTCCCAGACTCCCGGATTTGGGCCTCATACGAAGTTTTTTAAAGGTGCGATTAATGCCTTAGTAGGAGAAAATAATCAAGTAGAGTTATGGGGGCATTCAATAGGAGCTGTAATTATTGCAGAATTTCTAAACGATCCAAAGAATCGAGCAAGGGTAGAGAGGGCTGTACTTTTAAATCCTGCTTCCAGTGCAAATATTTCAGAACATTCTTTAAATCTGGGTATCCTTAATGAGCTTAGAAATTTACTGTCGCGTAATCTGCCTAAATATACGCTTAGTAATAGAGGTCAAATGGAGCAAAACGATCTAAAGGCTAATTTAACAAGAATTATGCTGGAAAAAGTTTGTACTTTGTATCAAGTATGGCAGAATGTCAGAGTGAGAGAAGGCGGGCGTATCATTGTTTACTCAGGACAGAAGGATAACCTGACCAGAAGTTACGAGCTTTTTAGAGGTGATAAAGAATTAGAAGCAAGATTGAGACAGGTAAACCCCCAAATGGAAGTTATTGATGATCCAAATGGATTTCATTCAACTGTTTTAATTGAACCTCAAAAAGTTATTAGCCAGGTTTTCCAAAAACAAGCTGCTTAATCAAAAATTTTTGCCGAGGAAATTGATCTTTTTGAGGAATTTTTCTAGGCTTGCTTCAAGCTCTTTTGGGTTATTGATCACAATAATATGATTTGCTCCTTCTATTAAATCAAGTTCGGATTTTTTAATCCTTTTGTGAAGATACTTTGCAACATCAGGTGGGAAAATAGTATCTTTTGTGCCCTGCACAACCAAAGTAGGCACGGAAATTTGATCAAGCAGTTTTTCAGCATCCAGTCCTGCCAGGGTTTGACAAATTGTCAGGTAGCTTTTTAAAGAAGTATGCAGCATATCAGACAAAATTCTTGTGATATCCAAATCAGAGGTACCGACAAATTGATTAAAATCAGCATGTCCTTTGGTCTGCAAATTAGGCAGGCGGGAAAACAGATCAAAAATATACCTGAGTAAGATTTTCGAAACGGGACTGTTACCGATAAAGGGGGGTTTATAACTGGTATCAATTAAAATCAACCCCTTTGATTGATTAGGTAACTTAGCCTGGAAAAAAATAGCCACCATGCCGCCAAAACAGTGGCCGACAGTTACATAATTTTTGATTTCTTCCTGCTGCAAAAGCATCTCTAAATCTTTGGCAAAATTTTCCAAATTATAGAACTGTTTTCTGTCACTTCGCTCAGACAAACCATGGCCTCTTAAATCCATAGCAATGGTGGATATGCCCAGTTTGGCAAAATAATCTCTTTCTTTCTGCCAGGCTGTCAGGTCACCGCCAAACCCATGCAAAAATATTAACCATTTACCTTCATCTTTCTCCTTTTTATGATAATAAATTTTAGTCCCGTCAAAACTGGTGAAATATTTGCCGTTCATCCGATGAAGTTAGTTTAGCATATTCCCCGGCTGTAAAATATTTTGTTTAATTTCTGCTAAAATGCGGGTATGAAACGACTGGTTTTAGTTGATGGTAATGCTTTGCTGCATCGGGCTTATCATGCTACTCCTCCTTTTACTACTTCCCAAGGAGAACTGGTCAATGCTGTATATGGATTTTCCTCAATGATGCTGAAGGTTTTAAATGAGCTTAAACCTACATTTCTGGCCGTTGCCTGGGATGAAAGGGGGCCGACATTTAGACATCAAGCTTATACTCAATATAAAGCCACAAGACGTGAGCTGGATCAGGCATTGGGTAATCAATATCACAGAGTGCATGAGGTCATCAGGGCATTTAACATGCCGCAATTTAGCTTATCAGGTTATGAGGCAGATGATCTGATTGCCACACTGGCAAGCCAAGCATTAAAAATTAAAAATTTGAAATTAGAAATTATTATTGTGACAGGTGATCGGGATATCATGCAGCTGATTAATGGAAAAGTGAAAGTTTTTATGCCTAAAAAAACCCTTGCGGATGTGGGGCTGTATGGGGAGGAAGAGTTTGTGGCAAGATATGGATTTGCACCCAAACTTTTGGTTGATTATAAGGCGCTGGCAGGAGATGCATCGGATAATATCCCGGGAGTTTCTGGAATAGGGGATGTATCTGCGACAAAATTAATACACCAGTTTGGCACGATTGAAGAAATTTACCGTCCCAAGAATTTAAAAACTTTACCGCAAAGAATGCAAAAGCTGTTGGCAGAAGGTGCAGAAGATGCTGTAATGAGTAAAAAACTAGCCACCTTAGATGGCAAAGCCCCAATTAAGTTAGATTTGAAGAAGTGTGAGGTTCATGATTTTGATAAAGAAAAAGTAGTTAAATTGTTTGAAGAATTGGAGTTTAAAAGTTTGATTGGTAGGATTCCAGGTGTGGGAGTAGCTCGTCAGGATGCAAAAAACCGCTCGCGCGACCAGGTCGCTCGCTTGGGACTTGTTTCGCGCCAAGTAGGTAATTCAAGCATGGATAAGGATGTGCGCTCAACTGCGCCACATTTTTTGGCTACCTCTGACTTCGCTAACTCCATAAATACCACGGATTTGGATTTAGCTGTACAGCCAGTTTTAGAAAGGATGTCCAAAACTGGTGTACTAATAGATTTAAGGTTTTTAGAGAGACTTGGGAAAGCCTTAAAAGGTAGATTAATTAAATTAGAAAAAGAAATTTACTCAAAAATAGGACATGAGTTTAATCCGAACAGCCCAAAGCAACTGTCGCAGATTCTGTTTGACGAACTTAAATTACCAGTGGTGAGAAAGACCAAAACTGGTAGATCAACAGATGAGGCCACCCTTCATGAGTTGGTAGCAGCTCATCCTGTAGTGCCATTACTTTTAGAGTATCGCCAGCTTTTCAAACTGGTATCAACCTACATAGATGCCTTGCCTAAATCTGTAGGATTAGATGGCAGGATTCACTCCACTTTTAATGTGGAAGGAGCTGCCACAGGCAGGCTGTCTTCTCAAAACCCAAACATGCAAAATATCCCAATTAAAGGTGAGGAGGGTGGAGAAATAAGACGCGCCTTCATTGCTCCCAAAGGCAAGGTACTTTTGGCAGCTGATTATTCACAAATCGAGCTTAGGATTATGGCTCATTTGGCAGATGATCCGGGATTAAGAAAGTCCTTCAGAGAAGGATTAGACATTCATGTAGCAACTGCCAGTAAAATTTTCAAAATGCCAATTGATAAAATTACAAAACAGCAAAGAAATGTAGGTAAAACCATGAACTTTGCAACGTTATATGGTCAGGGCCCCCATGCCTTGTCCCGTCAGTTAGGGGTGGAATATGAGGTGGCGCGAACATATATTGCGGAATATTTTGCACAATTCCCCAAAGTTTCCCAGTGGATGCAAAAGACTTTAGCCTTTGGATATGAAAGGGGGTATGTTGAAACTCTTTGGGGCAGGAAAAGATATATCCCTGAACTTACAGCCTCAAATCACGCCATCAAAGCAGCTGGTGAGAGAGCAGCCATCAATCATCCGGTTCAAGGAACAGCAGCAGATATGATCAAAAAGGCCATGGTGGAAATTGATAAGGAGTTATCAGTCATCAGTCATCAGTCGTCAGACAGTCTGAAAGCTGACAGTGAGCGCAGCGAACGATCTGATAGCTGCCGACTCATCCTCCAGGTTCATGATGAATTGTTGTTTGAGTGTGACCCCAAGAGCGTTAAAGAAATTGCCCAAATGGTCAAAGATAAAATGGAAAATGCCCTAAAATTATCTGTACCAGTAGTGGTGGATCTAAAAGTAGGCCCCAATTGGGGAGAGATGAAGTTATTAGTGTTATGATTTAGTTATGGAGTCATCCGCTGGTAAAGGTATTAGTTCTGCTTCTCAAATACCAAACTACAGACCTCAAAGATTTAGGAACTTTCTAGAAGGAATAAGAGATAAATTTAGAAAAAGGGCTACAGTAGCTCACTCTGAAGAGAAAATAACACTTGCTGATCAATCTGCTGAGCAAGAATATCCTAAGCAGTCTGGAATAGCAGAGTTTATAGATGAAGAGATTGCCAGAAAGGGGTTAAAGCCTCCGGAATTTGAGTCACAAGGAGCAAGTGGGTTTACAAGCACTAATGAACGAATTGATCCCAGAACACTAGAAACAGTTATGCTTTCAGATTTACCTCCCAATGGTTATTTAATAGGAGTTGGGGTGTCAAACATCTTCTCCCTTCTAGATACTTTCCCAAAAGATTCTCCTCCGAAAGGGATTGTATTGGTAAATACAGACCCCGAAGCTGTTAAAAATGCCAGAAACTTTGTAGAGGTAGTTAAGAGCGGTTCATCAGTAACGTTCGATTCATACGGTAGATCTGTTGGGATGATAGCTAGGTTGTATTCAGGTGAAAAAATTAGTAAATACTACGAATGCGCTTATGGAAATGGAGAAAGACAAGTAGACACAGAATTAGTTATGGATAAATATCACGATATGCTAGTTAAGTTGGCTCAAGAAGGCAATATTGCAGTAGTCCAACAGGATTTTCTCGATCCTGCATTGTTAGAAATCATTAGTAGACTGCCTGGACTAAAAGATTCTAATAATGTTATTTATCTATCAAATATAGCTGACTGGCTCTGGCGTCCTATTGGGTGGAGTATGTGGGAGGAACGAGTTAAATATTATTTTCAGTATAAGAAAGATGCTCCTACGGATTATCCATTTGTCCCAGATATGGGTCAAATATTTTCAGCCTTTCAGAATCTAGCTGTTTTACAGCCTAACCCAGGCCATACAAATTATTTTGCTGACACTTTATGTAATAGATGGAGATTAAATTACCTAATGAGAATTCAACCAAAAATACCACAGTTTGCAAGAAGTGATTTTACCTTAACAGGTAACTAGTAGCTTTAAACCATCAGTTTTTTAACTGGTCTTTGTTCGGTTACAAATTTAACAAACCCACTTTTTTCTAAAATAAAAAAAGTGAGCCATAGCAGAGGATAAGTGAGAAGATTGAGAATTGAGGTTAGAGATTGGAGAGTCAGGAAAAGTAGTACTGCCAAAATTGCCGGTACAAAAGCTTGATATGGTTTTATCAAGCCTTGCAATTGGTCTTTTACTGTTTGTTTAAGTAGGTCGTTTGGGGTATTTTGGGTTTTTGGGGAGTTCAAATTATCCAAAATACTGGGATCCAATCCGGATTGTTTTAAAAGTTCTAATTGATCAGGTGGGATGGACAGCTGTGGGAGGTCGGGGGAATTAGGGGTAGTTGGAGCAGAAAACTTTAAGGCAGTATCAATCAGAGAATCAGGAATTTGAAAGCCTTGTTGCTGGATGATGGTGTTGACAGAGACAAAATAGGTCAAAGATATGGAGATGATTAAGAGTCCAGCCAACTGTTTTATGGGGGGCCCCAAAATAGATGCAGGTTGAAAGTCAAGATATTTTTTTAAAGAAGAGTCCAGGATCACAAGAGTAATAAGAAAGCTTACTAAAAATCCCACAGAAAGTATTAACCCCGCAAGCTGATTTATCAAAATTATAGGCATGAATGAGGCTGATATGGCAATAGGCAAAGAAAATTTCCAGTTATTGGCAAATGTTGCGAAAATGACAAAAGATAGGCTGGAAAGGCAAATTAAGCTTGAAATGAGGATTAAATTGATTAAGACGGTTGTTGAAAGGGCAAATATGGCCTCATAAGATTTTAAAATAGGTGCAGACTGGTAAATCAAAAAAGCAAAAACAATAAGAAAAAGCGGGGCAAAGACTAGCTTTTTAATATAAACCATACTATCATAGTACAGAATTGATCTATGATTTAGAAGATTGTATTTATGATAAAATTCATAATCTTAAATCATTGTTCATAAATCACTTGTTATGAAAAACTTAGTCACACACATCAACCCGCATTTGGATGATATTTTTGCCATTTGGCTTTTGAAAAAATATGATCCCAAATATGCTGGCGCAAAAATTGAATTTATTTCCGCTACCCATAATCTGGCGGATCAGGAGACAGAGGACCGGGTTTTTGTGGGAACAGGCGGGGGAAAGTTTGATGAGCACAAAGAAGGTTTAAACACTTGCGCAGGCAGCCTGGTTTTTGACTATCTTAAAAAAGAAAATTTACTGCCCAAGGATGAGATCACTGCTCCGGCTTTGGCAGAAATGGTGGACTGGAATAAAAAAATTGATACGGGAACAATTCCAATTGAAGCATATGATGAATTTTCTGTTCCGGCATTCATAAGAAGCAAAGATACAACAGAAAGGGGTTCTTTAAAAGATGTTATTTTGGGTACTGATATTTTAGATAGGATTTTGAAGGGATTGCAAAAGAAACAACAGTCTATTAAGGATTGGGAAGGAAGGATTGAGTTTGAATCCAAATTCGGCAAATCTTACGCGCTAAATTCAGAAACAATAGACAGACCTTTTTGCAAAAGGATGGGTGGAGATTTGTTTTTAATCTACCATCCCAAATACAAATCAGTTCAATATTTCACTCCATCCCAAACTTTGGATTTAACTCCAATCTATGAAAAGGCCAAAGAGATTGATCCTGCTGCTTCCTGGTATTTACACCAATCCCATCATATGGTACTTTGTGGCTCATCCGCAGCTCCTGACGCAAGACAAACAAAATTAAGCTTTGGGCAATTGATAAAGGTAGCCAAAGCAGTCTGATATTTGAAAGGAGGTGTTAATTTATGTGTTACAACTGCGGTTGTGGAATGCCTGATGATGATATGGGAAATCCCAAAAATATCACCAATAAAACTTTTGATGAAGCTTCCAAAGCCTCTGGCCAAAGCATTGAAGAAGCTAAAAAAAATACTCTAGAGCTACTTAAAAAACAAGTTGGGCAAAACAAATAGCCAATCTGCTACAATTTAAGGGTGAAAGTTGCTTTAGCTCATGATTATTTGAAGGAATATGGGGGTGCTGAGAGAGTACTGGAAGCCTTGCATGAAATTTTTCCCAATGCTCCTGTCTATACTGCTTATGTGAATCTTTCTGCCATGGGGGAGAATGGGAAAAGATTCAAAGATTGGGATATTAGACCTTCTTGGTTTCAAAAATTCCCGTTTGCTGATCAGCTTCTTTCTCCTTTTAGAATTTTTGGGCCGTTGATGTTTGAAAGCTTTGATTTATCACAGTATGAGGTGGTTATCTCTTCCTCATCAGCCACCCATCTTGCCAAAGCGGTCATTACCAAACCTGAAACTTTACATATCAGCTATATCCATACCCCACCCAGATTTTTATATGGCTATGTGACTTCTTTTAACTATAAAAAGCATTGGTGGACTAGGATCGGAGGAGAGATAATTAACCATTTTATGAGGATTTATGATTATGAAGTTTCGCAACGCCCTGATATTTTGGTGGCCAATTCCAAAAATGTCCAGGCAAGGATCAAGAAGTTCTACAGAAGAGACTCAGTGGTGATTTATCCGCCAGTGAATCTGAAAGAGTATCAAGTATCAAGTATAAAGTATAAAGGGGAAAAAGATTACTTTTTAGTATTAAGCAGATTAGTAAGAGGGAAAGGAGTAGATGTGGTAGTGGAAGCATGTGGAAGATTGCGATTACCATTAAAAGTGGCAGGCAGTGGCCCGGAGATGGAAAATCTTAAAAAGCTTGCTACAACCTACAACTCTTCGAGCCTGAGCCTCAGAGCTGAAGGCCTACCAACTACCACCTTCTTAGGATGGGTGAGTGATGAAGAAAGAGTTAAGCTGTTGCAAAATGCCAAGGCTCTAATTGTGGCAGCAGAGGATGAGGATTTTGGCATCACCTCAATTGAGGCTCAAGCTGCCGGTACTCCGGTGATTGCTCCTGCTTCGGGTGGTTTTTTGGAAACAGTTATTGATCCTTCGACAGGTCATTCGACTCTGAGGGATGAACCCTCAGGCTCAGACTCGAAGAGCTCAGGACGAGTGGCAACTGGTATTTTATATGGTGGGCCAGGGATGGTAACTGTGGATGCTTTAGTAGATGCTCTACAAAAATTTGATCCAAGCCAGTTTGATCCAGAAACTTTGCGAAAAAATGCCCAAAATTTTTCTAAAGAGAGATTTAAAAAGAAAATCCTCCACTTGACTAATATATCAAATTTGATATAATTAAAATGGATTTTGAGATTATTTTTTATTTGGAAGAGTTGGAAAGAGGGGAGAGTTAATATGAGAAGAAAAAAAGATGATTTAGATAGACTGACAGAGAAACTACTTAAAAAAAATCCTTCCTTAAAGGAGGAGTTTGAAAAGGCAGATCAAGCTTGGGATATTGCTTTTCAGGTCTATGATCTTAGAAAAAAAGCTGGATTAACCCAGACTCAGCTGGCAAAACTGATCCACACCAAGCAATCCAATATCGCCAGGATTGAGTCTGCAGATTATACAAGTTATACCTGGAAGACTCTGGAAAAAATTACCAAAGCCTTAAAAGCCAGGCTGGAAATAAGGATTGTACCCCTAGATTCATCAAAACCAGCCCACATATAATTTGACATCCCTGTTCTAGTATCCCATAATGGATTAGTACATAATTATGGCTGGAGAAGAAGATCAACCTCAAGGTGACAGTGGACTAAATATAATTGAAGAAGCAAGAAGAATTGCTGAAGGTAAATCTGTGGCTCAAGCGCAAGCTGAAAAAATTGCTGATATGGCAGAGCTACCTCATATAATGGAAGATTTGGGCAGGGGAGTAGCGAAATACAGTAAACTTGTAGAAGAGAGGAATGATAATGAATCGGACAGATTAACTAGAGAGTATTCACAACCATTACAAGAAGCTGAGAAAAGATTAGATGTAGCTTTATTACAGGTAACAGAAAACCCTCCTGAAGACATCAAAAGAGCTTGGGAAGAATTCGAAGGTGTTAGGGGTAGAGTTAGAGAAGGAGTAATAATGAAATTATTAGCACTCAGTGGGTTGGCCCCGTCTTCTGGTGAACAACCAGCAGCAGGCTGGGCTGGGAACGATTTAATACCGCTTTTATTTTTAGCTAAAATGACTCCAGTTTTAAACCGTAGAGATTTTCATGGTGCGCGGGAAGAAAATGCCCAAGGTCAGGTAATGTATGAGGTTTTGAAAAAACCAAGAGTAGTGCCAGAGAAAGAGCTACAAAGAATAACCAGACAAACATTAGTAGGTTGGTTCCACTTTCAAGCTGGAATAACGGGTTTTGAACAACCATTAGGGGATTCAGAGGCATTTGCTAACCAAATTATGGAAAGAGCCAGCCGAAAAACTGAACCACCTTCCTCTTCTCCAAAAACTATGTAAATTGACAAATTCTTTTAACCTGTTGTCAAAACTTTTCCATTGAAACTATACTCTAAGACAGCGTCCTGGACACCATACACGAAGAATTTGTGTTTGACAAAAAATAAGAGTTAAGATAGTGTAGTCTCACCTCATGGATCAGGTTAAAAAATACATCACCCGTGCCACAGAATTAACTGCAATTTCAGTTTCCAAACTTATTTATGAACAAGGATTTTCCAAAGATGATCTTTTAACTGAAGAGGAATCTATCAAAAGAGAAAGGTTAATTGATCAAGCAGGTGCAGATGCCATGTATACAGCTTTGGTGGATGTACAATTTGTTTTAAGGGTGGTAGGCAGTGAGGGAAGGAAACATATCCACCAATACGGAGAAAAATTGCCTACTTTGGAAGGGGTGTTTGGTAAGGGGGATTTAAAACTAGACTGCGTAAATGATGTTGTTGAGGGTTCAAAAGCTGCCAAACTTAATTCTGCGGGAGCTGTTTCTGTGATTGCAGTTGGGTCAGAAAATGGCCTGATGGGAACACCTTCAGATATTGATTATATGGACAAACTTTTTGGCCCGCCTCAACTCAAAGGGAAAATTTCTCTTAACAAAAGCGTGGAAGAAAATCTGGCAAAGGTGGCGGACACATTTAAGGTGGAGCCTCACCAGATTAATGTGGTGGCGATGGATAGGGACAGAAATGCTCACTATATAAATGGTTGCCAAAAGTTTGGAGTGAATTTGATTTTAATTAAGGCCGGAGATTTTATGCCCTCAATTTTATCGTGCATGGCCCCCAAAAACCATCAAAAAGGCATCCATATTCTCATGGGTATTGGAGGATTTGAGGAAGGAGTGATGGCAGTTGTTGCCGCAAAAGCACTGGGAGCTGCTTGTGAAACAAGAGGTTGGTCCGGCGATAGCCGGATTGCCAAAAGATATACAAAAATTTGGGATGTTTGTGATGTGGTTTCCGGAAAAGTAGAAGATTGTTTGGTGTCAATTTCTGCCATAACTCACGATAAATGGTTTGATTTAAAAGGGGTAAGGGTAAATCCTTCGACCCATTCGATTAATACTCAGGCCTTCGGCTCTGAGGCCGCTCAGGCTCGAAGAGGTCGTACTGAGTGGAATCGAAGTACGACTTCGCTCAGGACTATAGGGGGGCATGAAGTTACTACCTTGACTGTAGATCAGAGTGGTGTAAAGATAGAAAAGCGATTACATCATTAATGGATATTAACCAATTAAAACAAACAGTTTCTGCTTTACTTAATCCAACCAAAGGTATTCTGGCAGCTGATGAGTCATCCAAAACCATCCAAAAAAGGTTTGATAAGATTGGCTTAACCTCAACCCCCCAAACCAATTTAGCTTACAGAAGCATGCTTTTTACTACTCCCGGGGTGGAACAATTTCTATCAGGAGTAATCCTCTATGATGAAACAATCAGACAGGAGATTGAGGGAGTATCTGTGCCAAAATATCTGGAAAATAAAGGAATTATCCCTGGAATAAAAGTGGATAAAGGAGTGGTAGATTTTGCTAATTTTCCGGCAGAAAAAATTACCGAGGGATTGGATGGATTGCGAGGAAGGTTGGAAGAATATGCCCAAATGGGTGCCAAGTTTGCCAAATGGAGAGCCGTGATAACCATAGGGGAGGAAATCCCAACACAGACTTGTTTGGAGGCAAATGCAGAGGTTTTAGCCCGTTATGCAGCCATCACTCAAAATGCAGGACTGGTACCAATTATTGAGCCGGAAGTAATAAGAGGCGGTTCTCACACTTTGGAAAAGTGCGCACAAGTTACAGCTCAAACTCTGAAGGCTGTTTTTGAAAGGATTAATGTTCATAAAGTAGCCTTGGAAGGATTGCTGTTGAAAACCAATATGGCCACAGCCGGTGAGGACAACCCCAAACAGGCAACAGCAGATGAGGTGGCAAAGGCAACAGTTGATGCGCTTTTGGAATCAGTGCCAAAAGAGCTTCCGGGAGTGGTATTTTTATCCGGAGGTCAGTCTGCTGATATGGCAACAGATAATCTGCAGGCAATAAATAACATAGGCGGGCCATGGCAATTATCTTTCTCTTTTGCCAGAGCCTTACAAGGCGAGGCTTTGGAAATTTGGGCCCGCTCCGCCCGCGGAGCGAGGCGAGCTGGGAAAGAGAAAAATGTTCCTGCTGCCCAAAAAGCTTTCCTGGAAGTTACAAAAAAAGTCTCTCTTGCCCGCCAAGGCAAACTCTCCTGATTGGAATTCAGCCTCGGTTGGACTACAATAATCTTCTATGAGTCAAAACATTATTTTAGAGGTGAAAAATTTAAGGAAGAGTTTTGGTGACTTTTTAGCCATTGATGATATCTCTTTTTCTTTGGGAGAAGGCAAGATCTTGGGCTTTTTAGGTCCAAATGGTGCAGGCAAATCCACCACTATCTATTGTCTTTTAGGCTTAATCGATCCTGATTTTGGGCAAATTAGTATCTTTGGCAAAGATATTAAAAAAGCAAGATCAGAAATTTTAAAACAAGTAAATTATGCTTCAGCCGAATTTCATCTGCCCTGGAATTTAAAACTTTGGGAATGTTTATTTGTGTTTGGAAAATTGTATGAGGTTAAAAATATTAACAAAAGAATAGATGAGCTTTTGGAAATTTTTGAAATTAGTCACCTAAAAAATAAACACATCAGAGAGTTATCTTTCGGACAAAGGGCCAGGGGAAATTTAGTGAAAGCATTGTTAAATAAACCAAAGATTCTTCTTCTTGATGAGCCAATGGCTTCTATGGATCCTGATGTTGTAGATAAGGGGATTAATTTAATCAAGCAAATTCAAAAAGAGGAAAAGATCAGTATCCTTTACACCTCACACAACATGTGGGAGATAGAGCAGGTAGCAAATCATGTAGTATTTATTAAACATGGGAAAATTATTGCTCAAGGGTCACCACTTGAATTAACCAAACAAGTTTTGCAGTTAGAATCAGATGAACCAAATTTAAGAGAGGTATTTATACAATTATCAAGGGTCAAAAGAGATGAATTTAAATAGAGTTTTGGCAATTATTTTAAGACATTACTTTTTATCAATCCATCAACTGGAGAGATTTTTTGATATGTTGATTTCTCCAGTTCTGATGGTGTTGTTAATTGGTTTTTTAAGTAGGTATGTGGCTTCTGTACAAATTTCTCTATTGGCAGCTTTTCTTTTGGGAGGAGTAATTTTGTGGGTGATTTTTGAAAAAGTCTCCACCAATATTGGAGTAGACTTTATGTTTGAAATTTGGGATAGGAATTTGATTAATGTTTTATCCACCCCAATTACTTTTTTGGAGTATATCACAGGGTTAATTGTTGTTAGTTTAGTAAAAATTATGGTGACTTTCCTTTCTATGTGGGTTATTGCTTCAATTTTTTACAATTTCCAAATTACTTCTTTAGGACTAGCCCTTGCCCTATTTGCCCTCAATCTTTTTATTTTTGCCACTGCTTTTGGCATTTTTAATGTTTCTTTAGTTTTAAGATTCGGTCATTCAATTGGACCATTAACTTGGATTTTACCATTTTTGGTCCAACCTTTTGCTGCTGTATTTTATCCTGTTAGTATTTTACCGCCTATTTTTCAAAAAATTGCTTACTTGATTCCCATCTCTTATGTATTTGAGGGCATGAGAGGCGTTTTGCAAACAGGACAATTTATGCAAGAACAATTTTGGCAGCTTTACTCTTGAATTTGGTCTATCTTGCCCTCTCAGTTGCCCTGTTTGGCTTTACATTAAGGCATGTTTTAAAAAGCGGAAAGCTTGTTAAGGTTATTTAATGGAAGCCATCATTTTTGCCTTAATTTCATATTTTTCTTGGGGGACAGGAGTATTTTTTGAGGCAATTGTTGCCAGAAAACTAAATTCATTCTCACTGGTAATTTGGGGATACATAATAACCACACTTATTCTTAGCTTTTACACTCCTTTTTCAATAGGAGACCTTAAAAACCTGACTTGGGAACTTTTAATTCTCATACTTTTCATATCATTTGTTGGTATTTCCTTTGGAACTGTGTTTTATTATGAGGCCTTAAAAATATCAAATCGTGCTCTTGTAGGAGCTATAGCCTCATCATTTCCGGCAGTGACAGTTATTTTGTCAGTGCTTTTCCTGAATGAAAAAATATCCGCTCAGCAAGGAGCGGCAATAGCAATTATTTTTTTAGGTTTATTTTTATCTGTATTTAATCTGACAAAGATCAAAAATAAGTCTTTAATGAACAAAGGAATACTGTTTGCAACCCTCACTATGTTTACTTGGGGATTATATTTTGCGTTTATTAAGATTCCAGTCAAAGAAATTGGCTGGTTTTGGCCAAATTATATTACTTTTTTGATCTTTCCCGTATTTTACCTTTATATGAGGTTTAGAAAAATAAAACTTGAGGCACCAACTAAAAATAATGCTTTAATTTTTCTTATTGTTGCTACAGTTTTAGTTCGTATGGCAGAGTTAAGTTACAATCTTGGGATCAGCAAGGGACTGGTTACAGTAGTTGCCCCTATTGCAGGAGCAAATCCCACCTTATTTGTTATTTTAGCCTTTTTAATCTTTAAAGACCCTATTACCAGACAACAAATTGCAGGAATTGTTACTACCTTAATTGGTATTGTGCTGCTGTCTATATTTAGTGTGTAGTAAAATAATCGCATGCCGGAGTTGCCAGAAGTAGAAACCATTAAAAATGGATTACAAAAAAGGATAATTGGATTAAAAATTATCAAAATCCAAATACTTTCTTCTAAATCTTTCATTGGAAATCCAAATTTAGTTCAGGGTAAAAAAGTGTTCAATGTTTGGAGAAAAGCTAAATATCTAGGGATAGATTTAGGAGGTATATCGGATATCGATTATCGGATATCATTACTTTTTCACCTGAAGATGACTGGTCAATTGGTATGGAAAGGGGAAAGCGGAAAGGGTAAAGGGGGAAGATTTATTGGTGGTCATCCCACTGAAGATATGGTTGGACCATTACCGAATAACCATACTAGAGTTATCTTTAGCTTTTCTGATGGTTCACATTTATATTTTAATGACCAAAGGAGGTTTGGGTGGGTAAGAGTAATTGACAATGGACAATTGACAATTGACAAATCCTTAAATAGTTTGGGGCCAGAGCCGTTGGCAAAGGATTTTACCTGGGCAGTTTTAAAAAATAATCTTCTAAAACACCAAAGCATGCCTGTTAAGGTGGCAATTATGGATCAGAGTGTAGTTTCCGGAGTAGGCAATATCTATGCTAATGAGGGCTGTTTTGATGCTGGAATTGACCCGAGAACTAAAGTTTCCCAACTGTCTGATGAGCAAATTAAAAAACTACACCATGGTATCGTGCAGTCATTAAATGATGGGATAAAGCACGGTGGATCAACCAAGGCTCATTTTGTGGATGCAGAAGGCCATAAAGGCTATTTTTTAGACTATGCATACGTTTATGGCAGAGACAGACACAAATGTAAGGTATGCAAAACAAATATCAGAAAGATACAACTTGGAAACCGCGGCACATACTTTTGCCCAAAGTGTCAAAAGAGTGTAGAATAATTCAGGAAATATTATGGTTGAGAAGACATCTATCACCCATGTTTTACAAAACAGGGGATTTTTAAACCTTTGGATAAATCAAATTTTAGTTCAGCTTTCCTATAACGCCCTCAATTTTGCTTTAATTATTTGGGTTTTTAAGTTAACTGACTCGTCCTTAGCAGTTTCAGCTCTTCTTTTTGCCATATATCTGCCGGCAGTAATCTTAGGACTTTTTTCAGGAGTATTGGTAGATTTAATTGACAGAAAAAAGATCATTATGATGATAGATCTTTTCTTGAGTTTGTCTTTTTTCAGCTTAATATTTTTCAAAGGCAGTTTTCCGGCAATCCTTATGGTTGCCTTTTTTGTTAATGCCTTAGGCCAATTTTATGGCCCAGCCGAGGCTTCAGCAATTCCTTTGGTTGTCAGAAGAAATCAATTAATCACTGCCAACTCTCTTTTTTCTGCCACCCTTTATTCCTGCTTTCTTTTAGGCTTTGGTTTGGCAGGTCCCTTAATTAATCATTTGGGAATAAACTTTGTTTTTGGACTTGGTGGGGTGCTACTTTTTGGCGCCTTTTTATTAGCTCTTGCTTTTCCATCTATTGTGACAAAAGCTGATGAGCAGGGAGAGAGATTGATTGTGGCATTAAGAAAGAGGAAATATGCTGATATCAAAGAAATTGGTCTGTTTGAGATTTTTGAGACTATCAAGTTGATTAGAGGGAAGTTGTCGGTTCTTACATCAATTATGATTTTGGCAGGAGTGCAGATGGTAATTGGAACTTTGGCTGTGCTGGTGCCCTCTTTTTTGGAAAAATCTCTACAAATTAAAGCCACAGACGCATCTTATGTTTTAATCATTCCGCTGGGATTAGGAATTATTGCAGGGGGAATCATGTTAGGCAGATTTGGTAATAAATTGATCAAAAGGAAATTGGTTTCCCGAGCAATTATTTTTGCCGGATTATTATTTTTCCTGGTGGGAATTGCCCCAATTATTTCACCTGCTATTGCCTATCTACCGCATCCTAGACCCCTGCCCTTTTTCTATCAGCCGCCTTTATCTAAAATACTGGTGGTTGGATCATTTTTGATGGGTATGGCCATGGTCTCTATATTAGTTCCATCTCAAACAGTCTTACAGGAAAATACCTCTGAAACAGATAGAGGTAAGGTCTTTTCTGTATTAGGGGCGGTTATGTCTGGATTATCTTTAATACCTGTACTTATTTCAGGGGTTTTGGCAGATATCTTTGGAACAACACCAATCTTTATCGGACTGGGTGGGGCAATTTTATTGATTGGGTTATTTGGTCTGAAGCCCAGCCTGTTTTTTTCCAAAAAATCCTTGCCGTTACATGTCAGGGAGTTTTTGGGACTGGGACACTGGGAGGGCAAGAATTAAGCTGTAAGAATTATGAATGAAGCTTAATAGACAGTAACTCATGCTTGATTCTTGATTCTTTATTCTTTATTCTAGGCATCATCGTGTTTCTTAAGCAAATTAATTTGACTAACTTCAGAAATTATGCACAACTCGAATTACGATTCGATGCCCGGCCAACCATCCTAGTGGGGAATAATGCTGCGGGCAAGTCAAACTTGCTGGAGTCAATCTATCTTCTTTCCACCACCAAGTCTTTAAGGGTTGGGACTGAAGACGAGCTGATTTACGATAATGAAAGTTTTACCAGAGTAGAGGGTTTTCTAAAAGAAGGGGAAATAGAAACAGAGCTTTTAGTGATTATCAACAAGGTATCCGATGAAGTGAGTTTTAGAAAAAAGGCTTTGGTAAACGGGGTTCCAAGAAGAGTTTTGGATTTTATCGGCAATTTGCCTGCCGTAATTTTTTATCCCCAGGATATAAATATGGTAGCAGGTGCACCAAGTCTTCGCCGCTGGCATTTGGACTTGGGGTTGGCACAAATTGATCCTGAATATAAAAAGACACTGACTTCATATGAGCAGTTTTTAACTTCCAGAAACAGGATCCTAAAAAGAATTAGAGAAGGCTATGGAAAAGCAGACGAGTTAAGTTATTGGACAGATGAGTTGGTAAAAAAGGGATCAGTGATCAGTGAAAAAAGAAAAGTTTTTTTTAATTTTATTAATGGTTTGGAAAAACCTTTAGGTGAGTTTAGGTTTGAGTATAAACAAAGCGCAGTGACAGTTGAGCGGTTGATGGAAACAAATGGTCGGGAAGTGGCTGCAGCTGCCACTTTGATTGGGCCTCATCGGGATGATTTTGAAATCTTACTGGAAGATCGGAATTTGGCTCGTTTTGGCTCCCGTGGTGAACAAAGAACAGCCACTTTAGCGTTTAAATTAGCTCAACTTGAATACATGGCCAAAATTTTAGGCAAAAGACCAATACTTTTGCTGGATGATGTTTTTTCCGAACTGGATGCTATGCACAGAGCTCATGTAGTGGAAGTGGTGGGAAAACAACAGACCATCATTGCCACGGTGGAGCTGGAAAACATCCCCAAGACCTTTTTGGATTCTTCCAGGATTTTGAGGGTAGAGAATGGAAAGATTACCTCTTTAGTCCCCAACGGGAGGCCAGACGGGACAGCTGGATAGTGATAATTACACCTAAAATTGTGACTATACCGGCATATATAAATCTGGAGAAAATCCCTGAGCCTGGAATTCTTGGCTCGATAAATTCCTTGACTGTTTGCTGGATAGTATCATTCCAGGCCAAAGCAGCTGCCAAACCAAAGGCAGAGGTGGAGAGGGTGATAAGTTGCTGGATTAGCTCTTTTCGGAAAGAGGTCTGATTTTGTTTCGCCATAATTACACTTTAACAAACATTAATTGATTTGACAAATAAGTTTTCTTTAGATATAATGTATCTACAATTTAATATTTTAAATGCGTTTGAGTCCGCCGCAGCGGGCAAGCAGCATACGTCAGTCCCAAGCAAAGTCTTAGGATAGAGTATGACAGAAGTTGAACTGTAAAATTCAACAAGCGTGTCGGCAACGGAGCGCTGTAAGAGATAAATTTTCTACAGTGATCCTCCGAAATGGAGGATTTTTTGTAGCAAAATTTAAGCAAGGTGGCACCGTCTTGATTAGTCATCAGTCGTCAGGCGTCAGTCATCAGACAATTACAAAAGTCTGAAAGCTGATAGCTGAAGTCTGAAAGCTGAAATAAGGCCCTTGTAAGTTTCTAAAGTTAATCTTTGGGAACTTGCAAGGGCTTTTTTAATGGCCCGGAAAGGAAATATGAAAAAACTTTGGCAGAAAAATAATAAAAAATTAGACCCAGTGGTGGAAGCCTTTGAAACAAAGGGGGATCTTTTAATGGATCAAAAACTAATTGAGTATGATATCTTAGCTTCTATAGCTCATGTGAAGACGCTTAATAAATTATTTTTGATTGGTATCATATCTGAGCCGGAACTAAAGAAGTTGCTGAAGGGTTTTGAGGAAATATTAAACCTTTATAAAAAGGGTGAGTTTGATCTGAAAATAGGAGACGAAGATATGCATACCAAAATTGAAAACTATATAACGGAAAAATATGGTGACATAGGTAAAAAAATCCACACCGGTAGGTCAAGAAACGATCAAGTATTAACTGCTATCCGGCTGTATAGCAAGAACGCACTAGAAAGTATTGAACTCGAGCTTACCAATTTAACAAAAAGTTTCAAAGGCTTTTCTAAAGAATATGGCTATATACAAATGGCCGGTTATACCCATATGCAAAAAGCCATGCCTTCATCGATTGGATTATGGGCAGGGAGTTTTATTGATTCTTTAGAGAACGACCTGACACTTTTGAAAATCGTTTATAAATTAAATAACCAATCTCCTTTAGGTTCAGGAGCAGGGTATGGTGTGCCAATTAAATTAGATAGGGAGTATTCAGCTAAGCTCTTAGGATTTACCAGGGTCCAACAAAACCCGTTGTATTGCCAAAACTCCAGAGGAAAAATTGAGGCTAGTATAATAGCCGCTTTGATTTCTGTTTTGCAAACAATCAATAAATTCGCCTCAGATGTGCTGCTTTTTACTACTTCGGAATTTAGCTTTTTTAAAGCCACAGGTAAAATTACTACAGGCAGCAGCATCATGCCGCAAAAGAAAAACGTTGATCTAGCAGAACTTTTAAGATCAAAGGTACATCTTGTTTTAGGAAATTATATTCAGATGGTTAGCCTTTCGAGCAATTTAATCTCCGGTTATAACAGGGATTTGCAAGATAGCAAAAAACCTTTGATAGAAAGTTTAGAAATTACCCTAGAAACTCTTATGGTAACCAAGATTTTGCTAGAAAATTTAACTCCTAATAAAGAGAAGTTAGAAGCTGCTATGACAGAAGATCTTTTTGCCACAGAGGAAGTTTTGAAACAGGTTCTAAAAGGGGAAACTTTTAGAGATGCATACAAACAGGTGGGTAAAAAATATTTGAAAGGAGGTGATACTAATGAAAAAGACGACTGATTATATAAAAGTAGCATCTTACGAAGGGAAGATAGGAGAAATTAAAAAGGTATTGCTCCTTTATTCCGGAGGGCTTGATACATCGGTGATGCTGAAGTGGATTCAAGATCAGTACAAATGTCAGGTGGTCACTTTAACTGCAGATTTGGGTCAACAACATGATGATTTGAGAGTTATAAAACAAAAAGCCCTGAAATTTGGTGCAAAAGAGGCAATTGTTTTAGATCTTGAGGAGGAATTTGCAAAGGAGTATATTGCTAAAGGTATTAAAGCTAATGCTTCATATCAAGGTGATTATCATCTCTCAACTCCAATGGGAAGGGCAGTTTTGGGTAAGAATGCTGTGAAATTAGCTAAAAAGTATGGTTGTGATGCCATAGCTCATGGGTGTACAGGTAAAGGAAACGATCAGGTCAGGTTGGATGGGTATATCTTAACTCATGATCCAAAAATGAAAATTTTGGCTCCAGTTCGGGAATGGGCCATGGATAGAAATGAAGAGATTAAATATGCGGAGATGCACGGGATACCAATTCCTGCTTCAGTAGATGTGCCCTATTCTGATGATGACAATATGTGGGGAATTACCTGGGAAGGTGGAGAGATTACCGACCCCTCATTAATTGTTCCTGTGGAGAAGTTCTTAACTACCTATACATTACCAGAAAACGCTCCTGATAAGGCTGAACTGCTTAAATTGGGATTTAAGGAAGGCTTACCAATTTCCATTAATGGGGAAAAGTTAAGTTTAGCCAAGCTAATTAAGAAGCTAAATCAAATTGTTGGCAAACATGGAGTAGGTACTTTCCATATTTTGGAAGACAGGTTAGTTGGACTTAAAAACAGGGGTGTTTATGAACATCCGGCAGCCCATGTGATTGTGGAGGCTCATAAAAATTTGGAAAAGTATGTGTCAACAAGACAGCTTAATGAGTTAAAAGAGCAAATGGATATTAAGTGGGGTTACTTGTGTTATGGAGCTTTATGGTTTGATCCAAGCATGGAGGCTATAAATGCTTTTAACGATCAGGTTAATGAGAAAGTTACAGGAGAGGTAACAGTAAAACTATTTAAGGGTCAAGCAACTGTGGTGGCTATTGAATCACCGTATGCGCTAGCTTTTGCTTCGTTTAACAACGCGGAAGGATACGACTTTAACACTAATACAAGTGCCGGGTTTATTGAAATCTATTCCTTACAAATGAAGCTGGCAAGTCAGGTAGGGAAGAAGACAGAGAAAGTATGATCAAAAGAGACTTTTTATCAATAACCGATCTTTCGGCCAAAGAAATTTGGCAGGTTTTAATATGGGCAAAAAAGCTCAAAATTGAGCTAAAAACTAAGGGGAAGAATAAACCTCAATTAATTGACAAACAAATGGTCATGCTTTTTGAAAAGCCGAGTTTGAGGACTAAATTAAGTTTTGATATCGCCATCAGTCAGTTGGGCGGACATGCGGTGTACTTTGGTCCAAAGGAAGTAGGTTTAGGTAAAAGAGAATCTATTGCAGACGTTTCCAAAGTCATCTCAAGCATGGCTGATTTAATTGTTGCCAGGGTTTTTAGTCACCAAGATTTAGAAAGCTTGTCCCAAAATTCAAGAGTACCGGTAATTAATGCTTTATCCGATATAGAGCATCCTTGTCAGGTATTAGCCGATCTTATGACAATATGGGAAATCAAAAGAAAGCTTAAAAGTCTAACCTTAACTTATATTGGAGATGGGGAGAACAATGTTTCTCACTCATTGAGTTTAGGTTGTGCACTTTTAGGCATCAATTTTAAGTGTGCTGCGCCCGATGGCTTTTGGATGAATAAAGATATTGTTAACAAAGCCAGGCAACTTGCCCTAAATTCAGGAGCACAAATTCTTGAAACTGATAATCCTAAAGAAGCAGTTAAGGGTACTGATGTAGTTTATACAGATACCTGGCTTAGCATGGGGGATACCGATAGAAACAAACGGCTAAAAATCTTTCAACCCTTCCAGGTTAATCAAAGTTTAATGATTTTAGCTAAAAAGGATGCTATTTTTATGCATGATTTGCCAGCATACAGGGGAAATGAAGTATCAGCTGAGGTGATTGATGGACCTCAATCAGTAGTATTTAGACAAGCAGAAAACAGACTTCATGTTCAAAAAGCTCTTTTAATATGGATATTTGAGGGATTGACAGAAAGGATTTCTAACGTTAAACTAGGCGGAGATTCGATAAGTATATGCAAAAAAGAATGATTTTTGAATTAAATCTGAAGTATTAGTTTATCCGCCAGGGGGCGGATTTTTTTTGAACTCCGATTAAATCGGAGGAACAATATGGACTTTAAGGGAAGGGACATAATAGATATAAATGATTTCTCCAAAGAGGAATTGTTATATATTCTAAAATCTGCCAAAAAATTTGACCCTGCTTTTGCCAAAAAAGACAGATCTAACTACACTATAGCACAAGGGAAAATTGCCGCTACTTTGTTTTTTGAACAGTCCACTCGCACCGAGCAATCCTTTAAATCCGCAGCCCAAAAAATTGGCATGGGCATAATCGGCTTTAATGATCCGCATTCAACTTCAATTCACAAGGGAGAAAGTTTTTCAGACACCATCAGAATTATGGATGCATATGCTGATGTACTAATCATAAGACACCCAAAAGTAGGTTCCGCTAAAGAGGCAGCAGATCTGGCGCAAATTCCAGTTATTAATGCTGGGGATGGTCCTAACCAACATCCCACTCAAACCATATTAGACCTTTACACCATGATGAAAGAGGCAGGAAAACTTGATGGAATCATCGTTGCTCTGATGGGGGATTTAAAATACGGCAGGACTGTTCATGCCCTTTCCTTGGCCCTGTCTCATTTTAAAGTTAAGCAAATTTTTATTTCGCACCCTACACTTCGAATGCCGGATGAATTTTTGCAAGTCTTGGACAAGAGAGGAGTTGAATATGAAGAGTTTGATGTTCTTCCTGAAGATTTGAAAGCTGATTTTGTTTATCAAACCAGGATTCAAAAAGAACGGTTCAAGGATTTAAATGAGTATAAAAAAATCAAAGATAAGTTTATTTTGGATGCATCTTTTAAAAAATATCTGGATAGAGGAGTGAAATTAATGCATCCGCTTCCTAGAGTCAACGAGATTGATTCTGTTTTGGACGCTCACCCCAACGCAATTTATTTTGAACAAGCCAGAAATGGGCTTTATATTAGGGAGGCACTGTTGACATTAATACTTGGCAGGATTTAAAAATTAGAAAGGAGCAACAATGCAGGGAAGACTGGCTCTGTCCGATGGGACAGTTTTTTTAGGGCAAAGTTTTGGATCAGAGGTTACCACCTCAGGAGAGGTGGTTTTTAATACCGGTATGGTAGGATACCCGGAATCTTTGACAGATCCTTCATATTTTGGACAGATTTTAAGTTTAACTTATCCGCTGCAGGGTAATTACGGAGTACCAAAAAGGCAATTTTGGGAATCAAAAAAAATTCAGGTTAAAGGATTGATTGTGCAAAATTATATAGAAAATCCTTCTCATTTTGAGTCGAAAAAAACTTTGGGGGAGTGGCTCAAGCAGGAGAAAATTCCGGCCTTGCAGGGGATTGATACCAGAGCTTTAACTGCAAAATTAAGAGAGCACGGGGTGATGTTGGGGAGAATAGAATTAGAATCAAGCAGCAAGAATAAAGAATTAAGCATCTATGATCCGAATTCAGAGAACATGCTTCCATACGTCAGTTGCGATAAAGTGGAAGTTTATGGAGACGGCAGAAAGAATATTGTGCTGATTGATTGCGGGGTTAAGGAAAATATTGTCAGAAGCTTGGTTAAAAGGGGAGTTAAGGTGACAAAAGTTCCCTGGGATTTTAATCCAATCACCTCCGGAATAGAATTCGATGGAGTTTTTATTTCAAATGGGCCCGGGGATCCAAAACAGGCAAAAGAAACTGTTGGAAATGTCAGAAAAATCCTCAAAAAGAACATTCCCATCTTTGGTATCTGTTTGGGTAGCCAGATCTTATCTTTGGCAGCCGGCGGAAACACCTATAAGTTAAAATATGGTCACAGGGGTCAAAATCAGCCTGTACTAGATCAAACTAGGAAAATTGCTATACAAACCGCTCAAAATCATGGTTTTGCAGTGGATATGAAAAGTTTAGGTCGGGATTGGAGTGAATGGTTTATCAATCTCAATGATGGGACAAATGAGGGAATTAAACATCAAACAAAGCCATTTATGGCCGTTCAATTTCACCCGGAGGCAAACCCGGGTCCATTTGACGGTGGTTATTTATTTGATGAATTTATTAAGTGTCTTAAGTAACTTATGAAAAAGATTCTTATTTTGGGCTCTGGGGCATTAAAAATCGGTGAGGCCGGAGAATTTGATTACTCCGGTTCACAAGCTTTAAAAGCTTTAAAAGAAGAGAGTGTGGAGGCTGTACTAATCAACCCTAATATTGCCACCATCCAAACTTCTAAAAGTCTAGCCAATAAAATCTACTTTCTGCCTGTTACTCCATATTTTGTGACAAAGGTCATTGAAAAAGAAAAACCTGATGGAATTTTCCTTTCATTCGGGGGACAGACTGCTTTAAATTGCGGCCTTGCTTTAGATAAAAAAGATATATTTAAAAAATACGGTGTAAAAGTTTTAGGAACACCGATTAGAAGTATTGAAGTAACCGAAGATAGGGAATTGTTTGCAAAAGCACTTTCAAAAATTGCTGTTAAAGTTCCAAAAGGTGGATTTGCAAAAACCGTCAAAGAAGCAGAAGAAATTGCTGAAAATTTGGGGTTCCCCCTTCTTGTCAGATCAGGTTTTTCCTTGGGAGGTTTGGGATCAGGGGTGGTGAGTAATAAGGAAGATTTAGTAAAAATGGTGTCAATCACCTTAAAACATGTCCCCCAAATTACTGTTGAAGAGTATTTAAAACACTGGAAAGAGATTGAATATGAGGTTGTCCGAGATAACAATGGAAACAAGATTACTGTTTGTAATATGGAGAACTTGGATCCAATGGGGGTTCACACCGGTGAAAGTATAGTTGTTGCACCATCACAAACCTTAAACAATTATCAGTACCACTTCTTAAGAAGACTGTCTTTGCAGGTTATTGAGCATTTGGGGATCTTGGGGGAGTGTAATATTCAATTTGCCCTAAATCCCCGAAATAATGATTACCGGGTAATTGAAGTTAATGCCAGGCTATCCCGCTCATCGGCTTTAGCCTCAAAAGCAACTGGTTACCCTTTAGCATATATCGCTGCCAAAATAGCTTTGGGTTACAACTTACCCAACTTAAAAAACAGGATCACCCTATCAACTTCTGCTTTTTTTGAGCCTGCTTTGGATTATATTGTGGTTAAAATTCCCAGATGGGATTTACAAAAATTTGTGGGGGCGTATGAGGCTATCGGATCGGAGATGAAAAGTGTGGGGGAGGTCATGGCAATAGGCAGGTCTTTTCCGGAGGCCTTGCAAAAAGCTATTAGAATGCTGGAGATAGGGCAAGACGGCTTATCAAACGGAGTTGATAGTAGCACACTCCTTCCCACATCACAAAGACTTTTCTCAATTGCCAAAGAGTTTTCAAAAGGAGAGGGTGTCGAGAAAATTTATCAGGAAACAGGCATTGATCCCTGGTTTTTGCATCAAATTAAAGAGATGGCGGAGTTTGAAGATAGCCTTCAGCCTTCAGCTTTCAGCCCGCTTCGCCAGAGCTTCAGCGAGGCGAGCAATCAGACGATTGCAAAAGCAAAGAAGCTGGGTTTTTCAGATAGAGTGATTGCAAAAGCTTTTAACACAACAGAAGAACAGGTCAGGAAATTTAGAAAAAAACATGGCATTATCCCAAAGGTCAAGCACATAGATACTTTGGCAGCAGAATTTCCGGCAAAGACCAATTATTTATATTTGACCTATCATGGTGAAGAGTCAGAGGCAAATATTAAGTCACTTAAGTCACCTAAGCTACTCAAGGACCAAGCGATTGTTTTAGGTTCCGGACCATACAGTATTGGTTCGTCAGTGGAGTTTGATTGGTGCTGCGTTACCGCTGCACAAACCTTAAGGCAGAGAGGTTTGGAAACAATCATCATAAATTGTAACCCGGAAACTGTTTCCACAGATTATGATTTGGCCGATAAATTATACTTTGAAGAATTAACTTTCGAGAGAGTGTCCGATATTTATGATATTGAAAAAGGCAGTTTAGTTTTGGGCTTTGGTGGACAAGTTCCAAACAACCTAGCTTTAAAATGTTACAAAGCAGGCTACAAAATTATCGGCACCTCACCTATTTCTATAGACAGAGCAGAAGATAGGCATAAATTCTCCAAAATTTTGGATAAGTTAAACATTGAACAACCTGCCTGGATGAGTCTTAAAAGTTTGGGTGATGCTCTAGAGTTTGCAAGAAAAATTGGCTACCCTGTTTTGATCAGACCCTCATATGTTTTGTCAGGCTCTGCCATGAATGTTGCTTACTCTTCTTCTGAGCTTAAAAAATATCTAAAACAGGCAGCGGATATTTTAAGTGAGCATCCTGTTGTTATCTCCAAATTTGTGGAGGGCGCCAAAGAGATTGAAATTGACGGAGTAGGAGTAAACGGGAATCTTTTAATTTATGCCATATCAGAGCATGTTGAAAATGCCGGGGTTCACTCCGGTGATGCAACGCTGGTTTTGCCTCCGCAAAAACTCTACCTTGAAACTGTCAGACAGATCAAAGAGGCTACAAAAAAGATTCTAAGAGAACTTAAGATTTGTGGTCCGTTCAACATTCAATTTATAGCCAAAGATAATGAGATTAAAGTGATCGAGCTTAATTTAAGAGCCTCGAGGTCCTTCCCGTTTGTCTCCAAAGTTACCGGTTACAACTTGGTGGAGATGGCAACAAAAGTCATGCTTGGAGAGGACATTCAGGGAGATTTTAAAACTATAGATTTGGATTATGTAGCAGTTAAGGCTCCTCAATTTTCTTTTAACAGAATAAAAGGAGCAGATCCCAGGTTAAGAGTAGAGATGTCCTCAACCGGTGAGGTGGCCTGTTTTGGTGATGACTTAGAGGAAGGCTATCTTAAAGCACTGCTGGCAACCGGCTTTAAAATGCCAAAGAAAAGTGTATTTTTGGGACTTGGGGGAGAGAAAAATAAGCTGGATTTTCTGGAATCTGCCAAACTGCTCTTCGGTTTAGGATTTAAAATTTATGCCACAGAACACACACATCAGTTTTTAAAACAGCATAGAATAAGTAGTATAAGAGTTTACAAAATTTCAGAGAAAAAACATCCGTCGGTTTTGGACTTACTGAAAGCAGGTCATATTGATCTTGCCATCAATATCTCCGTGGGAGGATCTTCCAAAGGAGAAACGGATGGATTTGTGATAAGAAGGCATTGTATTGATTTGGGAATTCCGCTTATCACCAATCTTCAAGCTGCAGAATTATTAGTATCAAGTTTGTCTTCCAAAAAAATAGCAGATTTACAGATCAAAAGTTGGGATGAATATGTCATTCCTTAGTTGGAATTTTGCGGGAAATATGCGAAAATTGAAGTAGTCGTCGGCTTTCAGTCGTCAGTCGTCAGACATTTTTAGGTACAGTCTGAAAGCTGATAGCTGAAGACTGATAGCTATAATCATGTTTATTCCCAAGTATACAATTACCAATAAAATCCTCAAAGACATAGGTATTGTTGAGGCTGCGAGAGAAGTTATTATGAATGCTCCGCTGATACCTGCCTGGGAGGCAAAATTTAGAAAAGAGGCCATAGAGCGGACAGTTCACCACGGAACTCATCTTGAAGGAAATCCGCTGTCAGAGGAAGAAGTTAGGGATGTTTTAGACGGACAAGAAGTAATTGCCCGGGATAGAGATGTTTGGGAGATAATAAATTACAGAAATGTCTTAAAATTTATTGATGCGGTGCAAGCCCAAATCGGCACTTCCGGTGCATATAATTTTACACTTGAAACAATTTTGGAAATTCACAAGCTGACAACAGACAAAATCTTGCCTCCGGAGTCATGCGGTAAGTTTAGGCTGCGTCAGGTAGTAATCCGCAATACCAAAACCGGACAAGTATCTTACACGCCTCCTCCGGCAGTTGAGGTGCCATATCAAATTGAGGATGTGGTTAATTGGATCAACTCTGATGAGGGAAAAAGTACCCACCCGGTCATTAAAGCAGGAATTATTCATTATGAAATTGCCAGGATTCACCCTTTTGTTGATGGAAACGGCAGAGTGGCAAGAGCAGTTGCCACACTGGTGATGTTTTTGGATAATTACGACATTAGAAAATTTTTCTCATTTGAAGAGTATTTTGATGAAAACCCTATGGACTATTACTTAACATTACAAGCTGTATCAAACCAGCTTGTACTAGATACACATGAGAGGGATTTAACTCCCTGGCTGGAGTATTTTACCCAGGGTGTGGCAATAGAGTTAAACAGAGTTAAGGAAAAGGTTCAAAGAATTTCCACTGATGCCAGGATTAAAGATAAGCTGGGGGAGCAGGTGGCCTTAAATGAGAGGCAGATGATGATTATGGAATATATCCACAGGCACAAGGGAATGTCCAATAAGGATTTTAGGAAAATTTTCCCGGATCATTCTGATGATACAGTGCTGCGGGAACTTAAATTTTTGCGTCAAAAGGGTTTGGTTAAAAAGTCCGGCGGCACCAAAAAAGCGATTTATGTGTTAAAGTAAGCAGTTGACAAATGTATAATAGTGTAATACAATAATGACTAGAATCATTGTTAGGAAACTGATTTGGGATGAGTGGAATAGAGAGCATATTAAAAAACATAATGTTTCTCAACAAGAGATTGAAGATGTATCTAAAAATGTAATAGCTCATGAGGGTACTAAACAGGGGAGATATTTAATAATTGGTAGGGTTGGATCAAGAATTTTAACTGTAATTATAAATAGAAAAGAAACTGGAATTTATTATCCGGTAACTGCGAGAGATGCAGCTAAAAAAGAAAGGAGAAAAATTTATGAAAAAGAAAAAAAGCAGATTGCCTGATTTCAATAAAATGACTTACAAAGAAGAAGCAAACTGGTGGGATACGCATGATTTGGGAGATTACTGGGATGAGTTTAAAGATGTAGACATTATTTTTGAACTCAATAAACCTAGGGACGAAGCTATTGTTTTAAGAGTACAAAAACAAGTTAAAGAGAGTTTGGATAAATTTGCCAGAAGCATGGGTTTAAACCTCTCCACTTTAGCCCGTATGTGGTTAATGGAAAAACTGCAGGAGAATTTAAAAAATCAAAAGCCTAAATAAATGGTTAAAAAGTCCGGCGGCACCAAAAAAGCTATTTATGTGTTAAAGGAGAGCTAGGATTCGCTGGTGAAACATCTTGAGTTGTTGACGATGGTTGAACCTGGGGATGAATATCCAAAACCTGTAATCTACTTTGTGGATCACTACCAATTTCAGCAAAATTGATTCTCCCCTCTACTGCCGCTTGTTTATATTTTAAGAGGATTGTTACTTCTTTTTTTCCAGCATTCAAGATTTCCTCAAGATACTGAAGTATCGGTCTAAAGTTTTGCCGAGTAAAACCTCCAGTTGCAGCAGCCCTAGCTAACCCCAATTGAATTAGTTCCATATATCCTGTATTAGTGCTAAGTGTTTGTGCTATCTCCTCGTGTATGGAGTTAATAGCCGCTATGGCACCTGCTCTACGGGCAGTATTAAGTATTTGATTCAGCTCTTCTTCAGTTTGAGGAAGTTTAGGCCCCTCAGCTGTGGGAGGTTGTTTTGGTGTCTGTTCCATCTCTCCCTCAGGATAAAGCATAGAGGGTAATTTTACAAGAGCAATTCTGCTTGTCAAGATCATCTGAATCTACTACAATCCAAATATGACATTTGGTAAACTGGCGCAGTATTTTGAAAATTTAGAATCAACCTCTTCCCGCCTTACGCTTATTGATATCATGTCCAAGCTTTTTGATGAAGTAAAGTCTCGTGAAATAGCGGAGGTTGTTTATTTACTGCAAGGACGGGTGGCCCCTTTTTATGAACCAATTGAGATTGGGATGAGCGAAAAATTAGTTGCTCAAGCAATGGCCCGGGCTTATGGGGTAGAACGTGAGCAAGTACTGAAAGAGTATGGGAGGTTAGGGGATTTGGGGATAGTGGCGAGCAAATTTGCGAGCCATCCTGAGCGATCCCGAGCTAGTCGAGGGAGAGTCGAAGGATCTCTGTCAGTTGCAGAAGTCTTTAAAACTTTAACAGAAATTGCCAAAACCACAGGGGAAGGGGCTGTTGAAAAGAAGGTTACAGCTCTTTCTAGTCTTTTGAATAAAGTGGATGGAGTTTCTGCCAAACACCTGGTACGAATCCCTTTGGGAACCTCAAGGTTAGGAATTGGTGATCCCACTATTATGGATGCTTTTGCCAAGTCTAAATTGGGTGATAAAAGTAAAAGAAAGCTTTTGGAAGGTGCATATAATAAAGTGTCTGATTTAGGTTTGATTGGGGAGGTTTTGTGGAGTCAGGGACTTCGGGGAGTTCAAGGTTTGGATGTAACTGTGGGAAGGCCAATTAGATCACAACTTGCAGAAAGATTACCTGATGCCAAAACCATTTTGGAAAAATATGGAGGGAAAGCCCATGTCCAACAAAAATTCGATGGGTTCAGGGTACAAATTCATAAAGACGGTAGCAAGGTCAGACTTTTTTCCAGAAATTTAGAAGAAACAACTCCTATGTTTCCGGATATTATTAAAGGAGTTTTATCTCAGGTATCGGCAAAAACTGCAATTTTAGATTCAGAAGCTTTGGCTTTTAATCCGCAGTCTGAAGAGTTTTTACCTTTTCAGGAAACCACCAAAAGGCGTCGTAAGTACGGAATAGAGGAGATGGCTGTAAAATTACCGCTTAAGGCATTTGTATTTGATGTGATGTATTTGGATGACCAATCTTTAATGGATTTGCCTCTTAAAGTAAGAATCAAGCAGTTAGAATCAAGAATTAAGGGACACGAAGTTTTAATTCCGCAGCCAGGAGAGATCACAGATTCAGTGGAAAGGATACAGGAGCTTTTTGATGACGCACTGACTAAGGGTTTGGAAGGGTTAATTGTCAAAAGGCCTACTTCCAAGTATGAGGCAGGGGCCAGGAATTTTAACTGGGTCAAGTTAAAAAGACACTCTGACGGAGAGTTAAAAGATACCATAGATTGTGTGATTTTAGGATATATTTTTGGTAAAGGTAAAAGATCTGCTTTTGGAGCAGGAGCGCTCCTCGTGGGAGTTTATGATCAGGACAAAGATGAGTTTGTAACAGTTTCCAAAATTGGGACAGGGTTGACAGATGAAGAGTGGAGAGAGATAAAAGTTAAAGGTGAGAAGTTGAAGGTTAAAAGTAAACCAGCCAGAGTAAGGTCATTGATTACTCCCAGTGTGTGGGTGGAACCAAAGATTGTGATTGAGGTTCTGGCAGATGAGATCACTAAAAGCCCGCTTCATACGGCCGGTCTGGCCCTGCGTTTTCCCAGATTGGTCAAATTTAGGGAAGCAGACAAGAAGGCCGAAGATGCCACCACCCTGAAAGAGCTGATGGAAATGTACAAACTGCAGTTTAGAAAGTAGAATATAAAAGTTATAATAATTATAAAAATTATAACGGTTATATGAATCAAACCGGTGGTTACAAATCTCTTCCTTTCTTCAAACAAGCTGAGATTATTTATGACTTCACTGTTGAGTTTGTTAAAAGATACATTGATTATAAATCCAGGACTAAAGATCAGATGGAACAGGCTGCCAGATCCGGAAAACAAAATATTCCTGAAGGTTATCTGCAAAAAAGCCTGGAAGGAAGAATTAAACTTTTAGGAGTAGCAAGGGGAAGTTTAGAAGAACTTTTAAATGATTATTTGGATTTTTTAAGGCAGAGGGGGTTAAAACTTTGGGAAAAGGATTCCCCAGAGGCTAAAAAAGTAAGAAGCTTAGTTTATAACAATTATAATAGTTATAACGATTATAAAAATTATATTGAAAACCCAGAACAAGCAGCTAATGCCATTATCTGCCTCATTAACCAAACCAACCGTTTGCTTGACCAAAAACTGAGGTGGTTAGAAGAAAAATTTGTGAGGGAAGGTGGTTTTAGAGAAAATCTATTCAAGAAAAGATTAGCCAAAAGACAAGGTATGCTAAAATAGCCTCATGGCATATGTGGCTGATTTGCATATTCACTCCAAATACTCCCGGGCCTGCTCCCCCCAATTAAATGTTCCAAATTTGGTTGAATGGGCAAAGTATAAAGGCATTGATGTTTTGGGTACAGGGGATTTTTTGCACCCACTTTGGTTTGCGGAGCTTAAAAAAGATTTGACAGAGGATGGGTCTGGATTTTTAAGTATGAAAGGGGAAAGCGGAAAAGGTGAAGCTGCCGAAGGCCCGTTGCTTCGCCACGAGGCGAGCGAGCCTCGCCAAAGGCGGGGGGTAAGATTTGTTTTAACTGTGGAAATTGCTTCAATGTATTCCCAGAAAGGTAGGGGAAGAAGAGTACATAATCTGGTTTTTATGCCTGATTTTGTTTCCGCGGAGAGATTTCAAAAGGAGCTTTTATCAAGAAGAGCAACTTTAGGTTCTGATGGCAGGCCTATTGTGGGAATACCTTCAAAAGACTTACTGTCTTTGGCCTTGCAGGCATCGGAAAAAGCTCTTTTTATTCCGGCTCATGCTTGGACTCCTTGGTTTGGAATTTTTGGTTCCGAGTCAGGCTATGATTCTCTGAAAGAATGTTTTGAGGATCTAACACAGTATATTTATGGAATAGAAACAGGATTAAGTTCTGACCCGGCCATGAACTGGAGGATAAAAGAGCTTGACAACAGATCAATTATCTCTTTTTCAGATGCCCACTCCTTACCAAATTTAGGCAGAGAAGCAACAGTATTTGATGGGGAGATAAGTGAGGGTTATTCAGGGTTATTTATGACAATAAAAGAGCAAAAAATTGCAGGAACTATAGAATTTTATCCTGAAGAAGGAAAGTATCATTACACAGGGCATAGAAATTGTAATATAAAGTATACTCCGGAAGAGACCAAGACCAAAGGTACGATCTGCCCTAAATGCGGTAGAGGTTTGACTGTGGGGGTAATGGAGAGGGTGGAAGTTCTCGCTTCGCGAAACAATGGACAATTGACAATGGACAATGAAGGAGGAGTAATAAAAAGCAAAACTTTTCCAACTAGGCCGGGATATAGAATGCTGGTGCCTTTAATACAAATTATTGCTGAAAGTTTTCATACTGCTCCAACAACCCAAAAGGTGATTTTAGAGTATAAAAAGTTAGTGACTAATCTGGGAGGAGAGATAAAGGTTTTGACCAAAACATCTTTAGATGAAATAGCCAAAATATCAGGCCCCAAGATTGCAGAAGGAGTGGGAAAAGTGCGACAGGCAGATTTGGTGATTGATCCGGGCTATGATGGAGTATATGGGGTGGTGAAGATATGGAACGAGAGAGAGGACGGAGCCGAAGAAAAGAAGGAAGATCAAGCCCCACAATTGGGGTTGTTCGATTAGTAAATGTAGAATGTAAATATCAAAAATAAAAATGACATATTAAAATGTAAAAATTCCCAAAACACTTTAAATTTTAATGAAGATTTTTAAAGATAGACAATCAGCCGGGAAATTGCTCGCAAAACATCTTAAACACTACAAAGGTAAAGATAATGTCCTGGTACTTGGTATTCCCAGAGGAGGAGTGGTGGTGGCATCCGCAGTAGCAGAATCATTAAACTTACCCTTGGATATTATTGTGACCAGAAAAATAGGTGCCCTGACCCAGCCTGAATTGGCTTTGGGAGCAGTAGATCCGGATGGTGAGGTGGTGTGGGATCAGAATTTGATTGATGATTTAGGATCAACGATTTATGATTTGAAGGAAACAGTGAAAAATGAGGTAGAAGAGATAACAAGGAGAGAGGATTTATATAGGCGAGAAAAAAAACCTCTTAATGTCGGAGGTAAAACTGTAATCCTTGTTGATGATGGGATTGCCACAGGTGCAACAACACTTTCTGCTGTCAGGTATTTAAAAAGGCATGAAGCTAAAAAAATAATCTTGGCCATACCTGTGGCAAGTAAAGAACCAGTAGAGAAAATCATCAGGGAGTTAGGAGAGTTCGGGGAGGTAGTGGTTTTGGAAACACCTGAGTATTTCCAGGCAGTTGGCCAGTTTTATCACAAATTTGAGCCTGTATCAGATGAAGAGGTGGTACAATTATTGACAAGCTAGCTCGTCACAGCGCAAAAAAGCGCTCGCGCGACCAGGTCGCTCGCTTGTGTTCGTTTCGCGCCATGGAATGGAATCGGTCATGAATAAAGTGGTATGCTCAACTGCACAACATTTTTTGACTGCTTGTGACTTCGCTATCTTTACTTAATATGAATGATAAGCAAAGCTTGCGATCTAACGATCTAAAATTTTTGAAAGTAGCAAAACAGGCTGCACTTGAGGCAGGGAAAATAATTTCTAAATATCTTGGTGAAGACTTAGATAAAAAAAATAAAAATGGTGATCACAGTAATTTTGTAACAGCAGCAGATTTAGAATCAGAGAAGGCAATTTTAAAGATTCTGCACAAAAACTATCCCAAATTTAACTATATTGCCGAAGAAAAAGGTATCTCAGATTTAGGATCAGACTACACATGGGTTATTGATCCTTTGGACGGGACAATTGCCTTTTCAGTGGGTTTACCAACATATACAGTTTCCATTGGTTTATTACACAAAAATAATCCTATCTTGGGTGTTATTTATCATGTTGTACCGAAAGATCTTTACCATGCTGCTATAGGTAAAGGTGCATATCTAAATGGTAAGAAGATAAAGGTCTCTCAAACAAAAAAATTGGATGGGGCAATTTTGGGAATAGATTTTGCCCACCGTGAAAAAAGGATGAGTAAAACTCAAAAGTATATTTTGCCTTTGATTGATAAAATCCGTTACCCATTTGCTTTGGGAGGGGATGTATTAATGATGGCATTAATAGGCAGAGGTTCTTTTGACGGGTTTGCAAATGAAGCTAATATTTGGAATTGTATCGCAGGGGCAATTATTGTGACTGAGGCAGGTGGTAAAGTAACAGATAGCAAAGGAGCAAAAATTAACTGGTCAAAAAAAAGATTAGAAATTGTGGCATCAAATGGTGTCTTGCACAACCAAATCTTAGATGTTTTAAAAACATAAGGACTTTGTCTTTTTGAAAAGATTTAAAAACATGGATAATCAATTTTTAAAAGTTGCCAAACAAGCTGCTTTGGAGGCTGGGAAGATAATAAAAAAATATTCTGGTAAGGATCAACATAAAAATGTTAAGCATGAAGATCCCACAGATTATGCAACTGAGGCAGACCTTGAAGCTGAAAAAATCATAGTAAAGATATTAACTTCTAGTTTTCCCGACCATAACTTAATATCTGAAGAGGAAGCAAAAATAGATAAAAAATCTAAATTTACTTGGGTTGTAGATCCTTTAGATGGTAGCATCTCATTCGGTTCAGGTATCCCATATTTTTCTGTATCCATTGGTCTTTTAGGGGAGGGAAAACCAATTTTAGGCGTAATATATAACGTCAGTTTTAACAATTTATATTGGGCACAAAAAGGACAGGGGTCTTTCCTGTCAGAAGGAAAGGCAAGCTCTGCTTATTTGAATGGGAAAGCCATTCAAGTTAGCAAGAAAAAAGGTTTGACTGCATCAGTTGGGGTATTAGATTTTGGCCACAACCTAAAAAGGCAGCATAAACTGAATCTATATGTGAACAAGTTAATTACAAAAATAGGTTATATTTATTCTTTTGGATCAGCTGTAGCTTCATTGAGTATGGTGGCAGAAGGTATCTTAGATCTACATGTAAATTATGCATATCCTTGGGATTTTGTGGCTGGGACAGTGATTGTTAGGGAAGCAGGTGGGATGGTGACAGATTTTGAAGGTAAGGAGCCTGATTGGACTAAGGAAAGAGTAAATATAGTAGCTTCTAATGGGTTAATCCATGAGCAAATCTTGGAGGCATTAAGAGGGTGAAATTAATAGTTGGTTTGGGAAATCCAGGGGAAAAATATACCAAAGTCAGGCACAATTTGGGGTTTATGGTGGTGGAGGAGTTAGGGAAAAGGGTAAAGGGGCAAGGGGAAAGTTGGAAATATGAAGAAAAATTTAAGTCTGAAATTTTAGACTTCACCCTTAACGCTTCCCGCTTAACCCTTGTAAAACCTCAAACCTATATGAATAACTCTGGGATAGCTGTAAAACTCCTTACTACATACTACAAACTACCCGCTTCGCGAGGCGAGTCGACTACCGATCTAATTGTGATTCATGATGATTTGGATTTACCTTTGGGAAAAATTAAAGTCAGATTGGGAGGAGCAGCAGCAGGACATCATGGAGTGGAATCCATAATTAATTCTTTAGGTACAGATAAATTTATCAGAGTAAGATTAGGTATCGGCAATTTACGAACTCAAAGTTCAGAACATAAACACGCTCATGTTGATACAAATAAGTTTGTATTGGAACCATTCAGGCATTCTGAAAAATCAAAAGTAAAACATATGATAAAACAGGCTGTTAAAGCTTTAGATATTCTTTTGGAACAGGGCTTGGAAAAAGCCCAAAATCAGTTTAATTGAAATTTTCGAGTATTGACATAGTTAATTTTTCCCTTTAGACTGAGTTAACCATGACAGATAAAAATTCCTTCTTAACCACCCCTTTAGCAATCCTTCTGGGCTGTTTGGTAATAGCAGTTGCTATCCTTTTGCATGGGGGAATAATTAAAGTGGGGAAGGTCACAACAGGAACTGCTGCTCCTGCCCAACCCCCTCAAGTAGCTCAACCAGCAGAGCCTACCAAGGTAGAGGTGGAAAAATTAAGAGCCGATGATCATATTCGCGGCAATAAAAATGCCCGCATACTTCTGATTGAATATTCAGATCTGGAATGTCCATTTTGCAAAAGATTTCACCCAACAGCTCAACAAGCAGTTTCGGAATACAAAGGCCAGGTGGCTTGGGTCTACAGACATTTCCCTCTGGATCAAATTCATTCCAAAGCTGACAAAGAAGCGGAGGCCACAGAATGTGCAGCAGAACTTTCGGGTAATGATGGTTTTTGGAAGATGACAGATAAAATTTTTGAAGTGACTCCCTCTAATAATGGTTTAAATTTGGATGATTTGCCAAAATTAGCTGCTCAAGTAGGTTTGGATCAAAATAAATTCAAGGCTTGTTTGGATTCTGGTAAATACGCAGCTCATGTTGAAGAAGATTACCAATCAGGTATCAAAGCTGGTGTGACCGGTACTCCTGGTAATATTCTACTGGATACTAAGTCCGGCAAAACCATAGCTGTTCCCGGGGCAGTGCCATTTGAACAACTCAAGCCCGCCATAGATTCTCTTCTTCAGTCTTAATTTACATGGTTGAGATAAATCTATTAAATCTTTTAATTGCCTTTCTGGCAGGTGTTTTAACTTTTTTTGCCGGCTGTGTAGCTCCCATTGTGCCTGTTTATTTAGGATATCTTTCAGGAGTGAGTATTGATAGTCTGCGCCGTTTGGAAGTTGCCAGATTTAAAGCCTTTTTTAATGGTTTATTTTTTGTGGCGGGATTTGTCGGTGTTTTTATGTTATTGGGATTAACTGTTAACAGCTTGGCCAGGATGCTGGGTCCTTATAGAAGTTATATAGATAAAGTGGGGGGAGTGATGGTAATAATTTTGGGACTATACTTTTTAAATGTTTTAAAAGTGCCTTTTTTATCCAAAGAAAGAGGTTTTCATTTAGGTAGGGTAAAAGGCGGAAAACCAATATCCGGATTTTTAATGGGGCTTATTTTTGGCTTTGCCTGGACTCCCTGTATTGGCCCGGTTCTGGCAACAATTCTGGTGCTTTCCTCTTTAGGTCAAAATATTCTGTCGGCTGTTATCTTGATGGCGGTCTTTGGAATTGGTCTGGCCACGCCGTTTCTTTTGATTGCCTTACTTTTTGATAAACTTACCCCCCAGCTATCAAGGCTTAATAAATACTTGCCACAAATTCAAAAAATTACCGGGGTTCTGATAATACTAATCGGTGTTTTACTCATTACAGGATATTATACTTTTTTATCAAGGTATTTTCTGGGTATTTTGGGATCTTCCGCTTTTGTGCTAGAATTTCGATAAGGAAGTTTTCATGGATAATAAATATATTTTAATCACTGTAGCAATTTTAGCTTTTGGAGGGTTCTTGGTTTGGTTGTTTATAGCTTCATCAAAACCTTTACCAGGTATTAAAGTAGCGGATTTAGGCAGAAAACATGTGCCAGCTTCAGAAAAAGTAGATTATAATTCCAATCCACCTACATCAGGTTCTCATTATGCAGATTGGGTAAGAAGCGGGATATATGAGGCCCCCAAAGAAGATGGAAATTTGATTCACTCTTTGGAACATGGATATGTGATTATGTCGTATAACTGCGAGAAACAGGGTACAGGGTACAGGTTACAGGGAACAGTTTATGCTCATGGGATAGAGGAGGAAGCCACGTCATCAGCTTCAGAGTCCAGTCCTTCTGCCACCTTATCTGCTGCTTTTAGATCCGCTGATTGCCATAAATTGGTAGATCAGTTAATTTCAGTATATGAGAAAAAGGGCAAAAAGAAATTGATTGTTATTCCCAGACCAAATATGGATGTAAGAATTGCTTTAACAGCCTGGACTTATATTGATAAATTTGATCAGTTTGACGCTTCTAGGATAGAAAAGTTTATAGATACTCATCTAAACCAGGGTCCTGAAAAGACCGTGGAGCAATAGTGAAAACTAAATTAGCCATTATTCTGGGTATTATTATTGTTTCTACGATAGCTCTGGCAGTTCTTTTCCTTAAATCTGTGGAACAGGAAAAGGAAAATAAAAACTTAGTAACTACACAAGTTGATCTTGTTTCAGATTCTGACTGGATCAAAGGGAAAAGAGAGGCTAGGGTATCCTTAATTGAGTATTCTGATTTGCAATGTCCTGCCTGTAAAGTTTATTATCCCCTGGTAAAGAGAATAGTTGAAGAATTTGACGACTCCATAACTTTTGCCTACCGTCATTTTCCTCTAAGATCAATTCATTTCAATTCTCAACTTGCCTCCCAAGCATTAGAAGCTGCAGGCAAACAAGGCAAGTTTTGGCAGATGCATGATTTATTGTTTGACTTACAAGAAGAATGGGCAAAGGTACAAGACCCTAGGAGTCTTTTTGAAAAATATGCCCAAAATTTGGGATTGGATTTAGCACAGTTTAAGAAAGATTTAGAGTCTAACCAGGTAAGAGATGAAGTGGAAAAAGACTACCAAAGCGCAGTAAAAGCAGGAGTAAATGCCACACCAACATTTTTTATAAATGGCCAGAAAATACAAAACCCGAAGAATTTGGAGGAATTTAAGAGTATAATACAAAAAGGAATTGAAAAAAGTAATGAGTAAGCATCTTTTAAAGACAGTAATTTTATCAGCAATAGTGGGGGCGATAATAGGAGGAAGTGTCAGTTATACTATTTTATTTTCCAAAAAAGAGGTTAAAAAAACTGCTGACCAGTTAATCTATGATTTTTATGCAACGGAAAATGCAGTTTATGTCAGCCCTCATAGTTTGCGAAGAATGATGGATAAGGGAGATAATAGTTATACCCTGGTTGATTTAAGAAGTACCCAGGAATATGAAAAAGAACATATTATCGGGGCTGTTAATATTCCTGCTTATAAAGACCCGGACACTTCAGCTTACGAAGAAAAAGAAAGGATAATAAACCAGTTTAGGCAGTTACCAAAAGATAGGGAGATAATTGTTTACTGTTATAGCATGCCCTGTATGACAGGCAGAAAAATTGGCTTAGCTTTGGCGGAAAATGGTATTTTTGTTAAACATTTGGGGATTGGTTGGAACGAATGGAGGTATTTTTGGACTCTTTGGAATCATGAGCATGAGTGGAATCTGACAAAACCCCAAGATTATATTTTTCCAGGCAAAGAACCCGGAACCCCCAAGACAAAAGAATTACCATCACCTTGTGGGGAAGGGCAATTTTCTTGTTAGAATAAGAATTAATATGGATATTTTAGGATATATTCTAATTTTTACACTGCTCGGTAGTATCATCTCTTTAATTGGAGGATTATTACTGTTAATTAAAGAGAAATTTGCTCTGAAAATTTCTCATTTTCTAACAGCTTTTGCTGCCGGGACTTTGCTTGGTACAGCTTTTTTGGATCTAATGCCTGAGGCATCTGAGAGTGCAGGGGAGGTAAACATCTTTTTTTGGGCTATTTTAGGCATCTTGGTCTTTTTCCTTTTGGAGCGCTTTATACATCATCATGGTCATGGCGATCAACCGGAGGCAAAAAGATCTGTTGTACCTTTGATTGTGGTGGGGGATACAGTTCATAATTTCATTGATGGGGTAGCCATAGCTGCCACATTTTTGGTCAGTATTCCCTTAGGGATAGTGACCTCTTTGGCTGTGGCCGCCCATGAAATACCACAAGAAATTGGAGATTTTGGCTTAATGCTTCACAAAGGTATGGCCAGGGGCAGAGTGTTAAAAATTAATTTTTTGTCTGCCTTAGCTAGCCTAGCTGGTGCTATATTAACTTATCTGGCCAAAGATTCCATTGAAGCTTTGCTGCCGGTAGCTTTAGCCTTAACTGCAGGGTTTTTCATCTATATTGCCTCAGCCAATTTAATCCCAGAAATCCACTCACAAGAGAATAAAAAAGTGGCTTTTTGGGAAAGTATTATGCTTCTTTTGGGAGTGGCAGCTATTTGGATGGCGATCACTCTGCTTGAAGGAGTTTAATGGATCAACAAATAATTTTGGCAGTAGATGACAATGGAAAATTCTTAAAATATATCCCAAAAGAATTAGGCCATACTGGAGAGGGTAAAAGACACTTGGCAATTACAGTCCTTTTGTATAATTCCACGGGGCAATTTCTACTACAAAGGAGAAAACATCAAATTTTTGATAATTTATGGGATTTGACAGCTTCAACTCATCCTTTACATCAGGCTGATAGTACAGATGAGACCTTTGAAGAGGCTACATTTAGAGCTCTTAAGAATGAGTATGATATAGAAAACATCAGTCTAAAAAGAATGGGAGAATTTAATTATTTTGCCAAAGATGGAGATTTTTGTGAGAACGAGCATTGCTGTCTATTGGTGGGGGAATATAATGGAGAGGTGAAGATGAACCCTGATGTTGGGTATGAGTATAAATGGGTCAACAAAAAAGAGTTTTTACAAGACATAGAAGCCAATCCTCAAAAATATGCCCCTTGGGCAGTGGAGGGGGTAAAGGTGTTAAAAGAAGCAGGATTTTTTAATTAAAATAAATGGTTTTCTGAAAGCCTGGTTCCTTCTCCTGGAGTATTAACAATAATATCTTTGACAAAATACAGCTCTTTTAATTTGGCCACAACTTTTTTAACATTTTTTTGTTCGCAAATTAAATGAATATCTTGGCCGGTGTTGATGGTGAAATAAACAGGTAAACCCTGCGCTCTCCAGCGGGAAGTAAGTTTCATAATCTGTAAGGTTCCTGGAGTCCAGTAAATTAGGGGAGGGGTTTGAGTAAGCATGATAGTATGTAATTCCAAAGCTTCTGCCTCAATTAGCTCCCCAAACTGTTTAAAATTTCTTTCTTCAATTAACTTTTTAACCCTTTCATTTTTTTCTTTCATCCGGCTTAGCCGGACCCCCATAAAAGGGGAAGATTGAGCTGATTGTTGACCTTGAGAAGTTGAGACTGCTTTTTTACTCTCTGAAACAATAGCTATCACATCTGCTATATCCCAAAAGTCAGGAGGAAAAATCTGAACTGCATAAGATGTATCAGATGTATCTCCATCTAGCCATTCCACAAAGCCGGAAGGGACAGAACGACAGGCAGAGCCAGATCCTTGGCGTGCTAAAATTGACAGCTCTTTTTCCGATAAATCTAACCCAGCTGCTTTGGAAGCAGCTAAAGTTAGTGCGGCAAAACCTGAAGCAGAAGATGAAAGTCCGGTCCCAATAGGGAAGTTATTTTTAGAAACTACCTTAGCTTTTAATCCGGCTATTGCCGGACCTGCCATTTTTCTGACTCTTTCCAAGTGTTTAATGACTCTGTTAGTTTCTCCTTCTTCCACCCCACCGCCATTGATTGTGATTTCATCTTTATTGTATTTATCAGAAAACTCTACAGTGGTGGTGGTCAATAAATTAGACAGGCTCATGGACACTGATCCATTTTCTGGTAGTCTTAATTCTTCATCTTTTCTGCCCCAGTACTTGGTAAAGGCTATATTTGATGGTGCTATGGCTGTGGCTTTCATTTTTCTATTCTAACACCGGGAACATTTGTTTTGACATCTATTGTTTGTCCACCAGCTTTGTTTATGGCCTCCTCAACACCATTTTTGGATTTAGAAGGAGCCAAGGCTATCATACAGTCTCCGCCTCCTGCTCCGGATAATTTAGCTCCATATGCTCCAGCTTCTCTGGCAGCATGGATCATGGATTCCAATTTGCCACTGCTTACTCCTAAAGCAGACAAATATCCCTGGTTTAAATACATCAGTTCTCCTAAAGTTTCCCAATCCTGTTTTAGGATAGCTTTTTTAGCCTGAAGAACTAATTCCCCGATGGAAGTATAGATGTCATCTATTACTTTTGGAAATTTGGCAGCTTTCCGGGAAACCTGATTTATAAGATCTACTGTATCAGCCTTAATCCCTGAATAACCCACTATGAGAGGTAAATAAGGGAGGTTTAATGGTTTAATCACCTTGCCTCCAATCACAAAGTACAAAGTTCCACCATATACAGCTGCTGCCACATCAAAGCCGGAACCTTTGCCTTGAATATCCAAAACTGTCAGGTAGGATAAATCAAAAATAGCTTTGTTGGAAAGTTTGGATCCGGTTAACTGGGATAAAGCTTTGATCACGCAAACAGTAGCAGCAGAGGAGGAGCCAAAGCCAAACTGGGAGGAAAAGTCAGAAGTAGTGGTAACTTGAATTCCGGACTCTTTAATATAGCTTTTATAATTATTATAAAAATTATACACAGCCATTTCTACAAATTTTGCTCCCTTGGGGATTTCTCCCCGGCCAAGCTCGTGCATGAGTTTTTGGTAGTGTACAACCGCTACATCAGGAGCATTAAGCTCAAAAATAGGCTCATCAGTGAGTGTAACTGTAGCTTTCATTCTTTGTCCCACAGCTGTGACAATGCAGGGCCTGCCATATAAAACAGCATGTTCCCCAAATAACATTAATTTTCCCGGTGCAGACACCTGCACTTGTTTGATCATGGCTGGATTATATATTACCTAAATTAGGAAAGCTATGCTTGATTTTGGCATGACTAACGTTTAGAATTCTTACAATATGACGAAATTTACCGAAAGAGAAATATTAGACAACTTAGGGGAGAAGTTAGAAGGGGTCAAAGGAGTGAATTTCCAGAGGTGCCGCTACGAGAGCAGGCAGAAAATATTCGCGCTCGCATTGAAAGAGTCGTACACGATGCTCAGGCTATGGACCTTCGTAAGGAAGATCAAGACAAAGGGGTGCCGGCTACCAGACTCGGGATGCGACTGCAGACAGCAAGCGAGTCAGAAACAGAAATAATTAATCTGGGGATTGTGATGGGAACAGATAGTAAGGATGAGCATGGTACTGTTTTAATCAGCCGCCTGTTGGTCAAATGGGATGAGTTAGGGAATTCGGTTGAGGCTAACCTCACTAGAGTAGAAATATTAGGAGGTAGGAGATTCAAAATCTGGAAGGATGTGGACTATTTGGGAGGGCAGCAGGGTAAAAGCCGGGGTTATTCTGTTGTTTATCCCCAGCCCGCTCGAGCGGAGTTTGGACAAGAGGCAATTGTGGCGAATGGGGAGGGAGCCAGGATATTATTGCAGCAGATTGGTTTTGCAGTGGACAGATGCTTAACCCAGCCAAACTCGTTATTTTATCGACAAAGAAGTAAACCCTTCTCTCCCAGTGCAATGGAGAGGGTCGGCAGATAATGGGTCTTGGTGAAGCTAAGCAAAGTTTTGGGGTGTGGGTGATAGCAAAGCAGCATACCGGAACCGCTCTTTACTCCGCCTGCTCCGCTGATTTTGGCTACCCCGCCTGTCTTTTCCACCAGCCGGATGATATTTTGGGCCTTTCTACCCACCACACCTAAACTTTCCAAATTCTTTTCTCCCTGCCTGATAATGCTGATTAATTGGTTTTGGTTCCCATCTTTTAAGGCTACTACCAGTTCTTTGACCAACCTTTCCTGATCATCAAAAATCTTTTGAACCTCAATTCTTGATTCTTGTAGCTTGATTCTGACTTTCTCCACCATTTCCTTGGTTGATTCCACTGGTTTGCCGGAATCAATCAGCATAAATTGTTTAATTTGAGAGGACAGTTTAACCGGCTCTGTTTGTTTGTGGAACCAAACAACCCCTCCATATACCACCACGAAGTTGTCTGCCCCTGAAGGATTGCCATGAAAGACTTTTTCTGCTTCATAAGCCAGATTGTTCACAAGCTCCAAATTCCATTTAACATTTAAAAAAGAGAGGATAGCGGCAATGTAGGCAGATGATACAGCAGCTGATGAGCCTAAACCAGAGCCTACGGGTATTTCCGATAAAATCTTAAGATCATAAGGTGGAATTTTTTTAATCTTAAGCTCTTTTTTAACAATAGGCTCAATGATTTTTTTTAGAGAATCAGATTCTTTGTTGAGATCAGCATGACGAGAGGGAGAAATTTTGACATGGACTCTAAGGTCTATGGCAGCAAGCACAGCAGGTTTACCATACACTACAGCATGCTCGCCAAGCAGATGAATTTTGCCTGGAGCCGAAAACGAAATCATAAAGGTTTTACCTTTATTCCATATTCAATAACATCTTCAGCTTTTGCTTTACCTATTTTTCGGATCACTACTTGTACCTTTTGGTTTACTTTTAGGGATTCTTCAGGACAATCTACAACTTGCGCAGGCAATCTAACTTGCCCTGAACTTGTCGAAGGGTCTTCAAATTGTACAATGCCTACAATATAGGGGGTTTGGTGCTCAAAACCGGTTGGGGCCACAAAGATCTTAGTCCAAACCAAAAGCCTACCTGTTTTACCCAGGTAATTATGTAAATTTTTATGTTTTCTCCAAATTTGTACAGGACTACTATTCATAATATTTATCTCAAATCTTAGATCTCAAATTGCAAATCTGCATCTTAAATCTTAAAACTTTTGAGATTATAGTTGTAGTTTTGAGTTTTGACATTTGAGTTTTAAGTTTGTAATACATGTACCACCACTGTTCCTCCAGTTCCTCCTACATTGTGTGTTAAACCAACATCTGCATTTGCAACTTGTCTTTTACCCACCCTTCCTTGTAGCTGACGGGTAATTTCTATAATTTGTTTTACTCCTGTTGCTGCCACAGGATGACCGCAAGCCTTAAGTCCTCCAGAAGTATTGACAGGACAGCTTCCTCCAAGTTTAGTTGAGCCTTTTTGGATGAACTTTCCACCTTCGCCTTTTTGGCAAAAGCCCAAATCTTCCATGGCCAAAATTTCTGCAATGGTGAAACAGTCATGAACTTCTGCCACTTTGATGTCACTTATTTTGACCCCAGCCTGTTTTAGAGCTTCTTTTGCAGCCTGCCTGGTGGCGGCAATTTCTATTAGGCTACTTCTTTGGGAAAGATCTACAGTATCTGTGGCCACAGCAGAGCCAGTAATAAAAACTCCAGGTTGGGTGGAATCTGAACTTAAGACTACAGCACCTGCCCCATCAGTAACAGGACAGACATCAAAAAGAGTAAAAGGAGAGGAGATGATTGGGCTTTCTAAGACTTTTTCTAAAGTTACTTCATATGGGAATTGAGCTTTTTCATTTAAGGAAGCATGATAATGATTTTTAACAGAAACAGAGGCTAAATGCGATCTTGTGGTGCCATATTTTTGCATGTGGGCTTTGGCCATCAGGGCATATAAAGCAGGAAAGGTCAGCCCAGCTTTTCTTTCATCCTCACTACCTGCACCCATTAAAGCTGATGAAATCTCGGAGGCTCCTGCATCGGTCATTTTTTCAGCTCCCACCACCAGTACATTTTTATAGGTTCCAGACATGAGAGATTGGATGGCCAAATGTATGGCGATTCCCCCTGAAGCGCAAGCTGCTTCCACCCTAAAAGCTCCGCCAACAATTCCTAAATTTGAAGCAACTAAAGCTCCCAGATGATCCTGTCCCGTGAGCTTTCCATGGAGCATGTTAGCAACAAAGACAGCATCTATTTTGTCAGTGTCAAGTCCTGAGTCCTCAATGGCTTCTTTAGCAGCAGCAAAAGCCAAATCTTTAAGACTTTTGTCCCAATGCTCTCCAAACTTAGTAAGACCTGTTCCTAATACTTTTACTTTCATAATTTATAATTAAGAATTCATAATTCAGAATTAAATTTAGAATTTATAATCAATTTAAGAATTCTAAATTCTACACCATTCTGAACTCTAAACTCTGAATTCTACATTCCTCTAGATCCTGTACTTTGTCAAAATATTTTTAGCAATTAGTGAGTAATCTATATACTCTTTATCTTTAATTTGTTTTGTTACAGTTTCCTGATTTCTTTTTTGATGAGCTGTAATTTCTTTTGTTACCTCAAACATGAAAGCATCTGAACCGGCTCCCGATCCATATGAGCACATAAAAATTTTATCTCCTGCCTTTGCCACATCCAAGATGGCAGCCAAACCGATCATTGATGAGGCAGAATAGGGGTTGCCTATTTGGGGAACAATAAATCCTGCCTCAAGTTGTTTGGGAGTAAATCCCAATTTTTTGGCGGCCTCTTTGGGAAATTTGGCATTGGGCATATGGAAAACAGCATAATCAAAATCTTGAGGCTTCATTTTAGTTTTCTCAAACATCCTTTCTGATGCACCTAATACGTGGGCAAAGTAAGCAGGGGAGCCTGTAAATCTGCCTGCATGAGAGGGAAATTTTTCGCTGTCTCTTCTCCAAAAATCAGGAGTATCAGAAGAGAAAGACGTGAAATCTACTATATTGGCAATGATATTACTTTTACCCAAAATAAAGGCTGCGGCGGCGGATGAGGCGGTGTATTCCAAAACATCGGATGGACGCGATTGAGCAACATCAGATCCCACTGCCAAGCAGTATTTGGCATGACCTGCCTGGGAAAAGTCGGCAAGTAGTTGAATCCCTGCTGTTCCTGCTTTGCAGGCAAATTCCAAATCTACTGCCAGCAATTCTTCTGGTAACCCCAAAATTCCTGCCACTGTAGTTGAGGATGGTTTTACAGCGTACGGATGGGACTCTGAACCAACTGTGATGGCATCTATTTGTTGTGGTTTGATTTGGGCGTTTACTAAAGCTTGGTATGAGGCTTCAACTGCCAAAGTTATAGCATCCTCATCATATGAGGCAACTGTCTTCTCATATACCCCCAAAGATTTTTCAATTTCCCCAAACCCTTTACCCCAAGCTTGAGCAATTTGCGATGGTTTGATCCTAAATATTGGTATATAAACTCCGTAAGAAACAATGCCTATCATAATGTTTGTCGCTCGTCACAGTACAAAAAACCGTTCGCGCGACCGGATCGCTCACTTGGTGTTTGTTTCGCGCCAGATTCTGGTTTCGAAACATTGAATAAGTGGTGCGCTCAACTGCACTACATTTTTTGATTACTTGTGACTTCGCTCCTATTTTCCTTTTCTACCCAGTTTCCGGTGTGCTTTTGCCAAACTTCCTTCCGAAAGAGAGGCAATTAATGAAATTTCACCAGAAATAACAGCTGCTCCCACAGCCCGAGTATATTCTAGCACATTGTTCACCTGCATAATTTCTAAGGCTTTTTTTTGGGTAGGCAGATGTGTTCCTCCGCCAACTACTCCCACCACCAAAGATGGCAGATAGACGGAGAAATATAAGTTGCCATTGGGCATAACCTCGGCAGTGGTCACTCCCAAACTGCCTTCCACCACATGAGCGGGATCTTGGCCGGTGGCCAGAAAGATGGCGGAGAGTATATTGGCAAAATGAGCATTAAAGCCCAATGAACCGCTGACTGCTGAACCCAGCAAGCATTTTCTATAGACTACCTCGGCCATCTTTTCCGGCGTAGTTTTAAGCACTTCCCTGACCACTTTTTTGGGTAAGACAGCTTCTGCCCAGACCTTTTTACCCCGCCCGGAAATGAAATTCAGCCAAGAGGGCTTTTTGTCAATGTCATAATTTCCTGCCAAAGATATACACTTAGCTTTTGTTTCCTTTTCAATTAGTTTCACTGCCTCATCTGTGGCAATTGTTGCCATATTCATGCCCATGGCATCTTCAGTATCAAAATAGAAACGAAGCCACAAATTACGTCCCACCATGGCTGGTTCTACTTTCAGTAATTTCAGATGGGAAGAAGTACTTTTTGATACCTTGGCCAACTTGGTGAAGTTTTGCTCCACCCACTTTTTGATTTGTTGTCCATGCTGCAAGCTTTCAGTCCTAAATACCGGGCCGCGGGTGATACCGATATTTTCCACCAAAACTTCTGTCCCGCCACTTTCTGTGATGGCCTTGCAGCCGCGGGATAAAGAAGCTACCAATGCTCCTTCGGTAGTGGCCAATGGTATAAAGTGATTTATGATTGATGATTTATGATTTATGATTTTGAGTGGACCAGCGATACCCAAAGGAATATGTGTTGCTCCAATTAGATTTTCTATATTTCTACCGGTGACTTCTTCCTCTGAAAAAGTGAAACTACCAAGACTGTCCAAGTCTAGTTTTAACTCTTTTTCTAAAAACTGGCGTCTTTTTTGAGCGGAAGGAAAGTCGCGAAGAGAAAGTTTGCTTTTCATGAAAGGCAATTCTACCATTAATCGGCTCGTCACATCAAAAAGCATCCACAAGAAGCAAACTACGGAGGTGTTATCAGTACAGTTCTCCAACCTCTTTTTTTAGCTGGTTCAATATCGTTTTTAAGGTCATCTCCAAAGAAAAGGATATCTGAAGAGGAAACACCAACAGCTTTTTCTGCTTGTATGAATATTTTTTCATCCGGTTTAGCAATGCCAATCTCCTCAGAAATAAAGACCAGCCTGTTAGTCAAGTGTGGCTCAATTCCGATAACTTTTAATCTCCTCCTTTGTATGTGTCCATGTCCATTGGATATAATACCCGCTGGAATGTGGTTTGTTTGTAATAATTCAAGAAAAACTTTAAGAGTGGGGTTTATACTTAATACTTGCTCATAATAACTAACATAATAATTGGCATATTGGTTAATCTGCTCAGGTGTCAATTTAGCTTTAAAATGATTCCAGACGGACTCTACTCTCTGTAGGCGCTGCTCCTCAAAGGTTATTTTCCTTTTCTCAAAAAGCTCCCAATATTTTTTGGCTGTCTCTTTCCAAACTTTGATAAATTCTGTTTCATCATGTTTAGATAAAAAGACGGCCATTTTCTTAATGGCGACTTCTTGTGCGCGAGAGTGATTAGTTAAAGTGTCATTGATATCGAAAAATACAGCTTTTATCATACTGTGATTATAACAGGGCTAGAAACCAAGTAGTATAATACTCTATAATGAATACGCATGAAGTTCTTAAAGAAGTTATTGCAGAGCAGACGCAAGAATCTTTTTATATCCATTTCGGTATAACTCTACATCAGGTAAACCAACTTATCATATTCACTCAAATTGAAAAAGACCCTATTAACCTGGATGGTGATGAAGGTCGTTTTATGTCACCGGAGAAGTATGAGATCTGGAGACAAAAAGGTCGGACTATTTATGCTCTTACGGATAGGGTAGATGAAAATGGTAACTTGTGCGGTATCTTCTGGATTGGGCAAAAAGAGTTACCGCAAAGAACAGACTACACAGAATCTCTCGATCCAAGGTTCTATCAACATACTTATTATATATTTGACACATGTCAAGGCAAGAAGCAGAAGAACATATGCAGGGAAGTACTATTCCAGTACCAATTGGAGATGAAGTTATTGCCTACAGAGGAAGGATGATTGAAATTGTTACTAGGCAAATGAGGGTTGGTTCAGAAGAAATTGTTTTTGAAAAAGCAAGGAGGTCTCCAGGAACGAGGTTATTAATAACTTCTCCCAGATGCTCATATTGTTGTTAAAAACTTATGTCTCAATCACGTATTATTGTTACTGGTTATTCCAATCCTGACTTGGATGGTACTGCCTCTGCGATAGCATATGCAGAGTTACTTAAAAAAAAAGGTAAGAATGCAATTGCTGCGCTTTTTGGTACACCTCACAGTGAGGCACAATTTGTCTTTAAAACCTTTGATATTGATAAACCTGCTCAAGCAGAAAACATTCTCAATCAGAAAGACAGGTTAATCCTTGTGGATGCAAGTGATTTACGCGGTATCTCAAACTTAATTGACCCAAAGCAAGTAATCAAGCAGATAAATTTCCTAATGCAAAAATACAGATTGAATTGGTTGGGTCCTGTGCAACCTTAATTGCTGAAAAATTCTTTAAAGAAAAAATAATTATAACTTCTTCCTCCGCAGCCCTGCTTTACTCAGCGATCATCTCAAATACCGTTAATTTCCAAGCGAATGTAACTACAGATAGGGACAAGAAAATGTATGATTGGTTGGTAAAACAATTTGATTCACCTGAAAACTATGTCCATAAAATGTTTGTGGCAAAGTCAGTATTTAAAAAACCCTTAAAAGAAGTATTCTGTGATGACTTTGCAACTTTCGAATTTCGTTCTAAACAGTTAGGAATTGCACAATTAGAAATTGTTAATACTGATGATTTTGTCAATAAAAACAAAGAAGAAATACAAAAAGTACTTACTAAAATAAAAAAAGAAAAAAACTTAGATTTGATTTTCCTCTCACTTATTGATACAGAAAAAATAAAAAACACTTTTGTTGTAGTGGATGAACCCTCTAAGACACTACTTACACAAACACTGGGTATTAAATTCGAAAATAACATTTCTTGTAGAGATGGTGTTTTGATGAGGAAAAGCATTATTATCCCTATGGCAAAAAGAGTTATCGAGTCAAGAAATTCTACTAAAAAAGTGCACTAGATCCAAGGATATGGTAAATTTAGGCAATGGATTTTAAGATATTTAGTCAAAAAACAGTTGAACACATTGATAAAGAGTTAAAGAGATTGTTAAAAGAATGGAGGAATGGGGTTGGCAAGACTTCCGGAAGTCTATTGCCTTTGGTTGACAAATTCATCAAAGCCTGCAAGGGAGGCAAGAGAATCAGGGGAACTTTGGTGGTGTTGGGATATGAGATTGCAAAAGAGTCATCAGCTATCAGCTATCAGCAATCAGACAAAGACAAAAAAAGTCTGAAAGCTGACAGCGAAGCCACGCCAAAGGCGGGCGAAGCGATACTGACAGCTGAAAGCTCTATTATTAAAATTGCTGCAGCTTATGAGATATTTCATGCTGCCATTTTGGCCCATGACGACATAATTGATCAAAGTCCCAAAAGACGTGGTCAGCCCTCCTTGTATAAGCGCGTAGGAGTGGAGCAGGCCATCACTTTGGCAGATGCAGGCTTTTTTCTGGCAATAAAAATTATTACTGAAAGCAACTTTGAAGATAAATTAAAAAACCAGGCCTTAAGATTTTTTTCCCAAACAATGCTGGATACTGCCATAGGACAAATGCTTGATGTTGCCCATGCTGACCCGAAGCTTACAGCTAAACTTAAAACAGCCAGATATACTATTTCAGGCCCTCTTAAACTCGGAGCAATTCTGGCAGGAGCAGGTCCCACTTCGCCAAGGCTTCGCGGGATAAAAGAATTCGGGGAGAATGCAGGGATTGCTTTTCAGATTAGAGATGATATTTTGGATGGGGAAGTAGAATCAGTGGACAAGGCAGAGGCCAAAGCGTTAAAATATGCTTTTAGAGCAAAAAGAGTAATACCAAAGATTACTTCTGATGCCAAAATGAGAAAGTTATTTTCGGAAATGGTGCAATATATGGTGGAAAGGGAAAAGTGATTTATGAACAATGATTTAAGATTTATGAATTTAATCATAACTCATATCTCATAAATCATAAATCTATTTGAAACATGGATAAAAAAAACTTAAGTACTAAAAACATACCAAGTCACATAGCAATAATCATGGATGGTAACAGACGGTGGGCCAGATCCAAGGGTCTGTCTGACATGAAAGGTCATGAGAAAGGAGCAGAAGTGTTGGAAAAAATTGTTGATGAATCAGAAAAATTAGGAGTTAAAACCATTACAGTTTATGCGCTATCAACAGAGAATATTAAGGAAAGGGCCAAAAGAGAGGTACTGGGATTGTTCAATCTATTCCGAAAAGGTTATCACAGCAGATTAAAGAAGATGATAAAAAAAGGAGTCAGGGTGACAATTTTAGGTGAGGTGCAAGGCTTGCCCCAAACTATTATAAAAATTATCGATAGAATTAGAAAGGCATATCTTAAAAATGAGTCCATCAAATTAAATATAGCTTTAAATTATGGAGGTAAAAAAGAACTGCTTTCCGCTATCAAAGAGATTGTTAAAAAGGGGATTGAAGTTAAAAAGATTAATGAGGAGATAGTGGAAAGGCATTTATATACCAATGGACAGAGAGATCCGGAGCTTTTGATTAGAACCGGAGGCAGAAGTAGACTTTCCAATTTTTTACTTTGGCAAACAGCCTACAGCGAGTTTTATTTTACCAAAACCCTATGGCCGGATTTTGATGAGAATGAATTTAAAAAGGCCGTTGTTTGGTATCAGAATCAAAAGCGCAATTTTGGGAAATAGTTGTCAGTCTTCAGTATCAATAGCTTTAACGGGAGCAATACACCCTCATAGTCCAACCGGGACTAAAACCATCGCAACTCCAACCAAGAGAATCAGGATCAAAGACTGTGATGTTATTACCTGTTTTTAGGTAATGAGAGGGATAAGGTATTTGTGTACCCCAAAACCCTGGAGTATTGGTACAATCAAGCTGATTGACTGTGCAATCCAGCCCTACACAGTCACTTACCGAAGCCCCGCCGCATTCTTGCCACCAGTAACCCTTGGCCATTATGGTACTGCTGCCAGGCACTGCTTGGGAGCGAGAGGTAGAAGAAACCTCTCTTTGGCAGAGTTGGTCAGGAGTCAAACCCAAAGGAGTACTACAACCCACGTTGGTTTGAATATAGGTATAGGTAGCTGTAGGAGTAGGAGTTGGGGAAGGGGAAGGGGAAGCTGTGGGAGAGGCTGAAGGAGAGGGAGAAGTTGTGGCTGTGGGAGTTGGGGAAGGGGAAGGAGTAGGAGTTGGTGCGCTTGCAATCAGCGAATCTGACGGGGCAGAAGCTAAGCTTATATCTTCTGAAATAACAGTATAGTTGTAGTTAGTATATTCACATAAATTACCGCCTGAACCACTACAATTTTCCAGCCCGGCAAAAAGCCTGAAGGATTGACCATTGCTAACTGAAATGTAACAGTAGAAAGATCCTGTTTTAGGGTCTTTTGGGGCAGGGGTGGATAAATTAGCTGCAATTTGTGTATAAAATGGAGAAGTGGTGTCAGATGAGGAAGGGCAGGTGGTAATATTTGTTCCGTCACTGTTAACAATATATTTTCCATTTTGCTCACGATATATCTCCAAAGCTGTGGCCAGGACATTCAGGTCATTTTTTCTGACAGTATCTCTTGCCTTGGATTGAGTTCCCTGGAAGGCAGTAATACCAATAGTGGATAGTATTGCTAAAATCGAAACAGCAACAAGCAGCTCTATTAGGGTGAAGCCTTTTTTCATAAATAGTCTTCAGTCGTCAGTATCGGTCCGATTTAACATCGGACCTGTCAGCTTTCAGACTTTTAATAAGTCCAGTAAGCATGGCGCTTAACTGGTCTACCTCCACTATAGCACCATCTAATGCCGATTTGTTCGTCATTTTAAGATTAATTGTAATTTCTAATGCAGCAATTACTTCATAAGCTGATCGCTGTGCTATTCTTAAGAACCTAACAAATTCTGCATCAGAGCCTGATCCCGAGCCTTCGGCAATATTTAGACAAATACTCACAGCAGCCCTTCTTATTTGATCTACTAGTCCATATTTTTCTTCTTTCGGAAACTTAGTAGTAATTTTATAGATTAAAGTTACAAATTGAATTGATCTTTGCCAAACTTTCAGTTTTCTAAATTTATGTGTATTCATGTCTGACGACTGACGTCTGATAGCTGATGACTCTTTAGGGTATTTCTGACCATTTTTGATAAGTATCGGACAAAAGATCTCTTAAAATTACCAGATATTTGATTTGATGATTGATTTTTTCAGCTGGCCGTCTATTATCAGCGAGCGAACGCCTGAATTTAATAGAGGCTAACTCATTTAAAGATATTAAGCTGCCATTAATCACAAGTGGTTGTGAGTTCGGGACATTAGCAGTTGGACAAACAGAACCGCCAGAAGCTGTACAAATTATTCCGCCGGCAATAATAATTGCATCTATTTGAGTAACCGTTGGGTCAATATTAACATTACCGCTTACTACAAAGACAACACCCGTGTTGTTATCACCGAATGTAAAATTGCTACCTCCAAAATTCAGGTTACCTTCAACCAAAATGACAGCGGTTTTTGGGCTTCCTCCCAAGTTACCGTTGAGGTTCAGATCTCCTCTGATCAGTATGATATCAGAACTGTTCAAAGCAGATCTGATGGTACCTTGATTAGCCGTACCAGAGGCAGGTGTAGCATCTATTTTAGTAGCTTTGGATTGGGTATAATAAAGTGATTTTAAATCTTCATAGCTTGGGATTTTAAAGGGGACAAAAGCTGTTTTGGGGTCAATTATACAAGCTCCTGTTGTGGTACCAAATTTAGAACCAGACATAAGTTGGGGAGTAGAGACCAGCCCAGTGGCCCGGTCCCCGGTTCCACCACCACATGTTGAGGTTTGGGCAAAAGTAGGATGGTAGAATAAAGCGACAAGAATCAAGAATAAAGCTAATAAAAAGCAATTTAAAAAAACCTTAATTCTAAATTCTCTCATGGTCCTCCCGGGGTATTTATTCCGGTATTGGAATGAACATCCCCGCCGGTGGTCTGAATCCAGGGGTCTAAAGCAGGAGGCGGTGCGACTCCTAAGTCAGTTTCTCTTGAAGGGAGCATATAAGTTGAAAAGGCCAAATCACGGACCTGGAAATACTCGCCAACGTAGCAAGAGCTAGGCGCAATTTGGGTCGGAGTGCTGCCACTAAGATTAAACCCACAAAGGTCTCCGCGGGTATATCCCTGGGAAGAAGCATGTGGGCCGTACATAGCTAAGTTGTAATAACCACTGCCTCCTGTACTGCGGATTACCACTGCATAATAACCTCCGGCCTGTAAAAACGGCCTCTCTCCTTCAGCAAACTCTGCTTGAACAAAGCTGTATTGACTTACATTCTTTACTATTTCCCTGGAAATCACCTCTGCTGTTCCTATCCATGAGCTACCTTGGATTTTAACTATTTGTATCCCTAAACCAGAAGGATTTCCGCTTATGTCCCATACAGCAAATACTATTCTTTTTAGATAACCGGTAACTGCGGGTGTAAAAGTCTGGCCAGTAGCACGGCTGTCCGCTGATTCCGCAAACACAGCATCAAACACAACTTGCCGCTGGTCAAGCATCTCACCATTGCCGGGCACAGGAAAAACCAAAGATCCGTAGCAAGTAGCAGTGTTTCCACTTCCACTGCAAGAGGTGTTAAGCGGGCAAGCATAACCTCCTCCGCAAGAAGTCCAACCTGGCGGTATGCAAGAAAGTCCGGCAACAGTATTATTGGTATTTGTGCAGACATCACCTGGGGTAGGGCAATAGTAACTTGTCCCAGGCAAATTACAACAGCTTACCCCTGACGGTACACAACCGGTTCCGCATTGAACCTGACCACTTCCACAACAAAGAGGTATGCTGGCATTAACACAAGTGTTACCTGCATAACAAAAATAGTTTCCGCTGCCGCATTGCTGTCTGCCTGGTTCCACACAGCGATATCCGGCGGTAGTGCTGACACAGTTTAAACCCTGCTCACAATAACCGTTGCCGCAGACAGACGAACCGGTAGGAATACAACCTGCCCTGCCGTTAATAGTGGCGCACTGATTCCCTAATGTGCAATAACCACTGCCGCAGCAAATATCATTTGCTCCTATACAACCGCCGGCACAGCTTTTCTCAAAAGATGGGTCACACTGGGCAGCAGCATAAGCTGGACTGCTTTTTGGAAAAGCGAATAAAGCAAACAGGAACAAAATAAAGAAAATTGCCAGTGATAGTGGAAGAAACTTTTTGGAAATCATCATGGTATTCTCACAGGCTTTGGTGAAAATGCACTCTTAGGTTCAGTTGCTGTAGAAGCTGTATCTACACTGTCTTGGGAGGGTTTTGTGCCCAGGGGAACGCTTCCTGCTTCATTTGCCGTAGGACTGCCTTGCGAACTTACCCCTGGGGTAGGGGTTGGCTCAACACTCTTTCCCAATCCTCTAAATACAACTGCAGATATAGCCTCACGCACTTTTTCCAAAAAAACTTCTGTCTTGTTGGCCTCCGCTGCTGGTGGTAGAGGTGTCAAAGGCAGCTGGCTTTGTGTTTGGATTGGTGGGTTTGCCAGAGGAATTTGAGGTGGCGTCACGGTTTTGGTGGAGAAAAAGACAGTCTTGTTCCAAATAATAAAAATTGTACTCAAAGCTACCAGTACCGAAATCACCACTAAAAGAAACAGATTTTCCTTTAAAAATGGTGTTATTTTCCGCATATCTTAAAACTCCCTCCCGAAAGATTGTTCAACCGGCACTGCCTTAGGGGCTTGGACGCTACTGGCGCTTGCTGGAGCAGACTCAACTGTTTTGGGAATGATCGGTAAAGAGATATCTATGACCTTTTGCTGCTCCTTCTCTGTTACAAAACTTCTTCGTAAAAAGATTAGCAGCAAAAGACCCATTACCAAAAAAAATAATATCAAAAATAGAGGATGTAGCCTGCGTTGGCTTTTTTTCTTTTTCATATCTTAAGGTACTGTAAATATTACTGTCCACGGCGGCAACATTGTTGACTCCCAATCATTTACAGGATCCATAATAAGAGAGTAAGTCCCTACAGGTATCCCGGAAAACCTGTACTTATTGGTGCAATCTCTATCCTGGAGGTGATTGATAGAAGTAGTCCCCAAAGAAATACGCACAGGGCCCTGGTAACAGACCTCTATGGCATCTCTGATTCTATTTCTATTGCTGTCAAGGAAAACCACACCCTCTATTATATAGGTGGTTACGCCTGGAGCAGCACTCGGTATGGGTTGGTTAACAGGTGCCCCGCTTAGAGGGGCGGAGACCGTTACCGAGATAGTGCCTGTTTCTCCGCTGCAACTGGCCGTGCCTGCGTCAGTGGCAGTGATGGTGGTGGTGCCAGAAGTGGTGCCGGGGGAGATTTGGGTGCTGCTGCCGCTGGTTGGGCTGACTCGGGCAATTGAGGAGTTGGCAGTTGACCAACTGACAGTGCCGTCACGACCATTGGCAAAAACTCCCATGGAAGAGCCGCCGATGGTTAAGCTTGCGGCAGTGGGACTGACATAAAAAGTGTTACAGGCAACTGGTGCGGCCACGTTAACCGATACCGAGTCTTGGGCGGAGACAGTGCCGCTGGCATTGCTGCAACGCAGAGTGTAGGTGTAGGTATTGGGACCTGTCAGAGCGCTGGTTCTCTGTCCGGCGGTGTTTGCGGTTGTTTTGGTACCGCTCCAGGTAGAGTCTGAAGGCGAGCTTGAGGCTGTGCAGGAGGAAGCATTGGTGGTAGTCCAAGACAGTGTGGCTGTTTCTCCGCTGGCAATATTGACTGTAGTATCTGATCCATTTGCCTTCAGGTCCACCCCTACAGAGACCGGCCTATAGGTAAAGTTACAATTTGTCCCGCAATCCCCGGTACCCTGGCGCTGGTTCTCATAACTTACCTCCGGACTAAGAATAAAACCTCCGCTGCCGGTGGTTAAGGGTGCTCTCACTGCATAGTAATCTCCTGTCCTGACAAGGTCTGTAACTGTGAAATAGCCGTTAGAATTGGTCAAAGGATATCTGTAGGTTTGGGTAGTAGAGTTATAAACAGTCAACTGCACGCTCGCTATCCCTGCTCCGGTATTGCTGTTGGTAGCCCGCCCGCCCACAGTTGCAAACTGGTTTTGGGGGCTGTAGTGCCACCAGAGATCCAAATATCCGCCTGCAGGGCAGTTGGCAGTCACAGAATTTCCGGCAGTGGGGGTGTTGTTGTGGCAATTGGCGGCATTGGTACAAAGAGTATAGCCGTTTAGAATATAGCCTGTGGGAGTGGTGGTGGAAATAGTATAATTTCCTGCACCGAGGTCTGAGAAAGAATACGGGTTAGCAGTGCTCGACCCTTTGCCGCTGACAGTCACTGTTTGCGAAGCAGCAGGTTCAATTGGTTGATTGCCCGGCATTATCACTTTGTAGCCTTGAATGGTACAGGTTTGAGCCGGGGGCCTTGCACATATGAAAGTAAAGTCTCTGGTGACTGTTTGTCCGTTCCTACTGTATAGATCCACTGTCTGCATGGGGGGATTAGTGCAATTTGTGTCATTGGAAGTTAAGGAAACCGTAAATAAATCTTGGCCGTTGGCATCCACACAATCTCCTGCACTGCATCCTATGGTATCCAAAGCGATTGAAGTACTTACTTCTCCCCCTCCCCAAACAGTTGACTCATTGTCCGCTCTCATCAGGCAGGACACATCAGAGCAGGCAGAAGTAGTAGTAGTGGACCCGTCATTATCCCAAACACTCAAACTAATGGTGGTATTGGGAGCCATACTGCCTCTACTGTTAATGTTGGCTACCAAATCAACTGAGCTGACGCATCTTCCGTCTCTGACACCTGAAAGAGGGCAGGTTTGATGATCAGAGGCAACAGGCGGGCTACATCCTCCTCCCCACAGAGCAGCACAAGCTTCTTTGGCAGAAAACTGCCAAGTAGCACCCAAAAAAAGCACAGTCACCACCAACAGCAGCAGATTTTTCACTATCCTCAGTATGGAGATTTTTTAGCAATCTGTCAATAACTTCTGCCACCTTCCAGGTGGGCTTTGACTCCTGGAAGGTGAACCTCCGGGAAATACTAATTAGTTAAGGCTGGTAGTTCTTGGCAGCTGCAGGTATGAGGATTTTGTAGCCATAAGGCCTGTATGAAGGGCACATACCGCCAAGATCGTAGCTATCAAGAACCGGTTCCTCAACACCATATATCAATCGCGATACATTTGTACCTACAGCCATAATACTTTTGGGATTGTGTGGGTTATGATCCATGCCAAAAGCATGGCCTATTTCGTGCCACAAGAGTTCTGCCTGTCCATATCTCTCTGCTAAAAGCCAGGGGATACTCACTGTGCCTGCTCTGTCCCGCCTGGAATTATTAAAACTTATGTAAGAACCTCTTGTTCCGGGATACTCCAGGTTATCACCGGGATCAGGAGTAGCCATATACATCAAAATAAATATGGGGTATGTTGTTCCATCATAGTAGATCCTAGGCAAATCTACATCAATTAGCGAAATACCCTGGAACCGTCTTTCAATGTATTCTCTGTAAGGGATTTTAGACATCAGATACCTGGGATCTGTCTGGACTTCAGAAGTAATCTTAATATCCATGAACCTTTCAAAAAATCCCTGGGCTGTGGCCAGCTGTCTTTTCAGTCCATCATGATAAAAATCATCCTTTTCCACTGCTAAGATCCCTTCCGGCTCATCAGGGAAGACCACTATCTTTCCCAAAAGATGGGTATGGCTAATTTTGACTTCTGGATTGTCTTTAAAACGCGGATCCTCACACAGCAGACCTGATTGAATTGGGCTTGGGGGAGTGGGAGAACCATCTCCTCTGGCTATGTTTCCGGGAATGGAGGCAGCCAGAGCTGCTCCTGCACCTGCCAGGCCTAGTCTGCCTAGCCTGATGAGAAAATCTCTTCTGGTCTGTAATCCTGGTTCTTGCTCTAACATAAGTACTTCCTAAAATAACTATAAGTTATTCATACCATATATTAGGTTAAAAAGCAAGATACAAGATATTTATTACTTTAAGTAGTCTTTTTTCACGCTGTCAAGCCAATCTTGGTAAGAAGCGTATGGAGCATCATTTGCATCAACAATCTTAACAACCATAAACGAGCCACCGGCAGAGCTAATAACCGTACTTATTGATCCTTTGGTCAGCCCAAAAAAGGCTTGGATAAACTCAGGGTCCCAATTATCGCTTTTGATAACCCTTACAGGCTCATTATAGCGAATCAGCTTATCAGAACCACCCTTTTTTGCCTCCTCTATAGCATCCTTTGGTGTTTTACCTGCCAGCATACCTGCCCGCACCTTTTCCAGGCTGTCTTGGGCTTTTTTCTTTTGAACTGCAAAGTCAGAAGATGATGTGTCTTTGAACAAACTTGCTCCTTCAACCAGCCGCCAGGCAACCACCTGATCCTCAACTTTTTCTTTCAGGAGCTCGTCTTGAATTTTCTCCTTTTGCTCATCAATTGTCCAACCATTGGTTTTAAGAATATCATTGTATTTTTCCTGTCCTCCTGTCTGTTTAACTCGTTCCTGATATATTTTCTCGATCTCCTCCGGCGAGACGCTAATGCCAAGTTTTGCCGCTTCCAGTTTGACGATTTCTTTCTCAACTAAACTGTTAAAAATCTTTTCTTTCAACTTGTCATTGCTTGCTTCTTTTTGAGCATACAAACCCAGCGTTGCCTTGAATTGTTGATCAAAATCCCGGCCCGTAATCTTTTTATCTCCGACCTTTGTGACAGTTTGGAAATCCTTCTGTGTGGGCAGAAAGGAAAGCGCCGGAATATAGGAAGAGAGTTTCAAAACACCAAAGAAATTTGCCAAAAACAGTCCTAACAAAAAAGTGAAAGCTAGAAGCAGACCAAAAATCAGTCGCTTTGGGCTTGCGGGAGACTTTATAATCTGTAAACTTGGTGTCTCTTTGGGCAAATCAGGCATCTTCAAAAACTAGTATGGAGCTTTCTGTCCCAGTTGTCAAGGATCCGCAATATTCTCCACCGATTGTAATCGGGGCAGGGCTTACAGTACAATTGCCTCCATGAAAGCTAGTAGAAAGTTTATTTTAAATGCAGATGATTTGAGGAAAAGCAGTCGTCAGCTTTCAGCTATCAGTCGTCAGAGAATCAAGCGTAATGAAATATATATCATTTTGGATAATGTTTTGGATACCTATAATATTGGCTCCATTTTTAGGCTGGCTGATGCGGTGGCTGCTAAAAAGGTTTATCTTTGCGGGCAAACTGAAACCCCGCCCAATCACAGGATTAAAAAAGCCTCTATTAATACTACAGAGTGGGTGGAATGGGAATACGCCGAATCACCATTGGAGGTGATTCGGAATTTACAATTTACAATTTACAATTTACAAATAGTCGCAATAGAACAGAGTAAAAAAAGTATTCAATATGATAAGTTTGACTATAAACTGCCTATCTGTTTAATTGTGGGAAATGAGACTACCGGTGTTTCAAAAGAGGTTCTGCAAAGCAGAATTGTGGATGGGATAGTAGAAATCCCCATGTTTGGAGTAAACAAATCCTTAAATGTTATGGTATCGCTGGGGATTGTACTGTATGAAGTAATTAAGCAAACCACTGCTTGACCCATTCGATTAACACTCAGGGTCCCTTCGGTCTGAGCTCAGGGTCGAAGACAATACTGAATGCAATTGAAGTATTGACAGAATGGTCTTTCTGTAATACAATTTGTTACGGTATGCAAACTCAACAAAGAGCGATTATTAATATCTCTGTTCCCAGGGCTATAGAAAAGGAAATAATTAGAATGGCCAAGGAAGAGAATAAAACCAAAAGTGAACTTTTAAGAGATGCTTTTAGAATTTATAAATGGCGAAAAAATTGGGCAAAGATTAGAGCTTGGGGTGAAGAAACTGCCCGTAGGATGGGAATTGAATCCTACGATGATATTGAGAGAATTGCCGAATGAGGATAGTCTTAGACACGAATATCTTAATTTCCGCCTCTCTAAAGGGCGCACTGGCAGGTGATATCCTTGATATGGCTGCTACGACCTTCCTCATCACACTTCTTACTTCAGAAGAAATTATTCAGGAGCTTGCGGACAAACTTTTAAACAAATTTAACTGGAATGAAGACCGGGTTAATTATTTTATAAAGGAACTTAGACAAGTAGCTGAAATAGTTGACACAACAGAGAAGGTAAGCGTGATTAGTCGCGATCCGCAAGATAATAAAATATTAGAGTGTGGTATATCAGGACAAGCGGATTTAATTGTAACTTCAGATCAGGATCTAATTAAACTTAAAAAATATAAAGGAATTGGAATAATTCACCCAAAAACTCTATCCTGGACATTTCCGGAATACTTTAGAAAATGAACCCAAAATACCTTTTGAAATCCGCAAATAAAATTCTAGCTACAGACTATAGTGAAGAAATGTTGAAAGTGGCAAGTAGCAAACTTCCTAAAAGTAAAAATCTGATATTTTTACAAGCAGACGCTTATAATCCACCAATCTCTTTTCCAAAGTATAATGCAGCAATGGCAAATTTTTGGTTTTCTCATATTCCAAGGAAAAAAATTATTATTCTGAGATACAGCTTAAAAAAATATTTTCAAGATACTCAAAAAAGTTGGAGATTAAATATTTAACCAATTTTTGGATAGTTAAATATTATATATGATCTTTCCTAGATCAAATGTGTGAGGGGAGATATGCTCAATATCTTCAATTATCTGTTCATTATGCTCAAGCATATGCAGAACACGGATGATTCCTCCATGAGTGACTATTAAGGCTTCGTGATCACCATGTTTGCCATTGATTTTCTTTAAAAATACAAGAACCCTTTTTTTAACCTCTTTTGCTGATTCTCCGCCATATGGTTGATAATCAAACTGAACTGTTCTGTGCTTTTTCTTCAATTCCAACCCTGCCTCCATGTCTGTCCAGGCCTTGCCGGCCAGCGATCCCATATGAATCTCTGTCAGTTCATTTTGTAAAGAGATAGGGCGATTTAGTTTGGAATTAATAATTTCTGCTGTTTGTTTGGTCCGAAGTAGTGGCGAGGTATAAATATGCTTAATGCTTTTGGGTAGGAGAGAGACAGCAGCTTCAGCTTGTTGGCATCCTTCGGGAGCAAGTGGTTCATCTATTTGGCCGTTAACCTTTTTTGCCTTATTAAGTTCAGTTATACCATGCCTAATAACATAGACCTTCATTCCACTAGTATATCACCTGTATAATAAATTTATGAATAACTTTAAATTAACATCAATGTTCATAGGGATTTTATTAGATAAGAGCGTATTTTCTAATTTATTTGTTCAGTTAAATAGTTACTTAAGAGAGAATAATCTCCAAGATCATATCGTCTTACAAAACATAAATAGTATTCATTTAACTTTATATTATTTGGACAGTCGTCTTTTAAAAGAGGAAAAAGAAAAAATTCAACTGTTTGTTGACAGGCTAAGAAAAGATTTACAAAATTTAAAATTAAATATAACCTCTTTTAATTATTTTTACGATCAGGGAAAGCAGAGTTTATGCTATTTTGAATGTAATAATGAAAGATTAATAAAAGTAAACAAAATATTGAAATTAAATTTTCCTAATAGTGTTTTAGAAAATACTTACAGCTTTGTTCCGCACATCACTCTTTTTAAAATTAAAGATTACTCTTTTTTTAAAAAGCATAAAAAGAACCTAGAAAAGATACTTATTGCCTTTAGTAAGAGAATGGGGAGTAGGAATATATTCAAAAGTGTGAATATATTTAAAGTAGATTCTACAAAAGAACCTGAATTACAAATTCCTAGTTAGTCTTTTCAGCTGCTCCTGATTCCAGAAGTCTGGAATTAACAGCTTGTACAGTCTGCTCAATATCCAAATTAGTGTTATCAACATGGATATCATAAAGGGCAGCATTTGCAGGATCCAGCGGGTCTGTATGCATTCGGGGGTAAGCCTCCTGCCACTGTTTTAAATCTTTTTCTTGTCTTAGTTTGGTCTCTGCACAGTATTTATCAAAACTAATATGGGGATTTTTTTGTCTGTCTCTGTCAAAAACCCTTTTAAATCTGACCTGGTCATCTGTTGTCATAAGAACAGTGACAATAGGAGGGGTATTGTCTCTTATCTCCTGTGCAAAAAATCCCCCCAGCCTCGATTCCAAAATATATACTACTTTGGGGTTGGGATCAGACAGAAGTTCTTTCTGCATATTATCAATTGATAAATCTTCGGTGATTTCCCTTTGATAATATGAGGTAATATCATGGCCGGTTTTTTCTTTGGAATTTTCTCTGAAAAGATCTCCCACCTTGATTTTTTGTTCAGGTTTTAAATTATAGAGCAAGGCCAGTTTATCAACCAGGGTCGTTGTGCCTGTGCCCGGATGTCCTGAAATTACAACTCTCTTTAAAAGTCTATACATTTTAAGTCTGGATTAAAGTATACCCTACTTTTTTATGGCTTTCTATAATGTAGCTGTGAGATTTGATAAACGGGTGTTTTCTTAAGCGGTAGATTAAAGCATCCAAGGCCCAATCTGTAGCATCTTCAGAATTTTCAGGCCAAACTTCCTGAAAGATCTCATCCTTGGTCACGGTTCTTCCCATGTACTTTCTCAAGCACTTTAAAAGTTTGGCTTCTTTAACAGGTAATTTAACTGACAAGTTAGTTTTAATGTAGTTAGCCAGCAGGGGAGTAAAGAGTTTATGGTTGGCTGTCACCATGCCTACTCCCAGCAGATATTCGTCTATTTCGTCAACCGTTTTCCCCAAAGCTATTTTTTGTACCTGTTTACGCTGGTAGTAATCCAGATAATCAACAAGTTCTTTTAACTGCATTCTAACAAAGCGATCTAATAATACATTTTTCTGCTTTTGTGAATTTAATAGAATATGCAGCAGCTGATTATGACCGCCTGAAAGCTCCAATAATTTTTCCAAGGTTTTCTTGGGTCTTCGAATTTCCGGCTCAAGTTTCAATAGTTTTTTTAAATCTTTCTTAGAATAGGGTTTAAAATAGAGTATTTTTGAGTAAAAAGTTAAGTTGCCTCCGGTGATGGCATCAGGGGCAATCTTTTCCAGCGGCTTAATTGAGGTAAAAATTAACACAATTTTATCCAGTTGGATTGTTGTTAAGCCTTGTAAATTAGAAAGAAAATTGGCATCAAAATCGTTTTGAAGCTGGTCAAAACGGCTAAAAATGATTACTACCTTCTCATGTTTTTGGGCTAAATCTTTGATGATGGTCTTGCTGTCTATAAATACCTGTTCATCGGATTTGCCAGCAGGATTTCCGCCTAAATCTCTTAAAAACATTCTGTAGAACTCATGTTGGTTTAGGGTGGGCAGGGCATAAAAGTCAACATATATAAAGTGAGCGAAAATTTGAGAGGCTAAATACTTTAAAAAGTATGAAGCTCCCACCCCGGGCATAGACATGGTGACAAAAGAAACTCCGGTCTCAATCAGCTTTTTAAATTCCTGTAATTTAGCTTCCATTTCATCAGGATTATATCAGTTTATTATCAAGCTGTCAAGCAACCTATAGAGTAAGATAGCCTTCATATGAGTGAAATACCTATGGATGCCCAAATTTTAATAGCTGAGTTCTGGGCTCAACAAAAAGCCGAACAGCAAAGAAGGACAGAAGAAAAACAACAAACCTTTAAAAGAGGGGCTGATATTGTACCCAACAAGCCAATGAAGCCAAAAGAAATTCAAAGGTATGCAAGAAGCTTAGGCTTTTCTATAGAAGATGGTAGAGGAAGGCATGGAGTGCACCTGGTTGCTCCTAATGGTCAAGAGTGTCCATTACCTGTTCATGGAGGTGGTAGGACTTTGGCAAACGGAACCCAGCGTTCTATTGTTAACTTTGTTCAACAAAATGGAATATGTCGAGGGTGAAATCGTTAGGATTTTGTCAGAATAATATCAAGCAGGATGAGACAAAAATTGTTAAATTGTTGTCATTGTTGCATTGTTTAAAGCAATTTAGCAATTGAACAATGAAGCAATAGAAAGTCATATATGGGTGTTGAAGGTGGATCATCAGGTGTAGGTGGGGTGTCAGTCAGTTTGGGGCCAAGTATTGGTGCAAGCATAGGCCCGGCGATCTCCATAGGAAGAGGTGGATTTGGCAGCGTTAATGAAGGACCGGTTAGAGGATCCTTGGAAGGATTTAGACCCATGAATGTATCTGATATAAATACAATCCAGCCTTCGGTGATTGAGCAAGCGAAAGAAGTGGCAGCTCAAGCCTGGAATGTCAGTGAGCCACTTGATGTTCAAGAGGTGCTGGGTCAGGCAGAGGCTGTTTTTTCTGCAGCGCAAAGGCCACTTTCACTTCCGTCATTGCGAGCGTTAGCGAAGCAATCTGATACAGAGATTGCTTCGTCTGGTTCGACTACACTCACCATTCCTCGTAATGACAGACTAGTTGAGCCAATGATTATGCCACGGATTGAGCCAGTGTCAGCACTACAAGTTTCTCCGGCATTGGAGCCAGTTACAAAAACCAGCACAAAAACAGAAAACAGAATTTCGGTCGTACCCGCTATTTCACCTCAACCGGTTTTACAGGAAGGAGTAGAAGAGGTTTTGGTTCAAGAAAAAATGGAAGAGTCTGTAAACGAGCAGGAAGAGGAAGAAGAGATTGTGGAAAAAAGACTTTATCTGGAAGATGAGAGAGCTTCTTCGCAGAGAAGATATGAAATTAAAGAGGCTATTAAAAAAGCCGTCATAGAGGCTAGCCGTTTGGGTTGGAAAAAAATTACAGGTGCTCTGGTGGCCAAATTCATGCCCCCGGAACATGCAGATAACAGAAGCGCAGCTTTGAAAGATAAAGGTCCTGATGGTTCTTTGGAAGAAACACAAGCAGCATTGGCTTCAAAAGGTCAAATTGATTCAGAGGAAAAGGCCCAAAAAATAGGTGATGCGGCCGTGGCAGAAAATAAGCCTATTAAATATGGTAAAGATGGAACTCCTGTAAAAGATGAGGATGTGGCCAGGGTTTTTAAATATCATGTTGTTAAACCCGTAGTGGCGCATGAGATAGCTACAACAAGAATTGTTAAAAAAAAAGTGCAGGTTCCTGCAGGGCAGGCTGTGGTAGAATCTAAAAAGGAAACCAGTTTGGAGGATTATCCGGAGCTGGCAGAAGTGTTTGAAAGAGCAGCTTGACAGAATAAATTCATTTGAGTTAGAATACAAAATGCCACTCCGCCAGATGGCGGATTGTGGGCAAATTATGTAATAAGTTTTGCACATTGACAACCGAAGATATTTTTATACTACTCTTCGGCAAAAGTAAGTCCCGCCGATGGCGGGATTTTTAATGCTAAAAGAGTGGTGGGTTTTTAAATTAGTTTATCGTTAATAGTTTATCGTTTATCGGAATCGCAAGAAACCGATATACGATTTACGAAGAGTCCGCCTCTGGCGGACGTTACGATAAACCAATTCTTTTTGAGAGTTTGATCCTGGCTCAGGATGAATGCTGGCGGCGTGCCTTAGGCATGCAAATCAAGGGGGACTCGCAAGAGTCAACCGGTGGACGGGTGAGTAACACGTAGGAATCTACCTTAAAGTGGGACATAGCTAGCCGAAAGGTTGGGTAATTTCCCATGTGATCGTAAGATCAAAGCCGCAAGGCGCTTTAAGATGAGCCTGCGTCCTATCAGCTAGTTGGTGGGGTAATGGCCTACCAAGGCGACGACGGGTAGCTGGACTGAGAGGTCGGTCAGCCACAATGGGACTG